>DCOH01000002.1:0-33200 GCA_002322865.1 Sphingobacterium sp. UBA1575
CGAACTGTGGAGTAAGTTTGATATAATCCCTATCGGTAATGTTCCATTCTAGATTGGCTTCCATACGATGACTGGTCGTAATTCTATTGCCATTATCTTCGGTGTTTTCCACCTGCTTCAATTCAGGAAGTGTATATTCGATCAAACTCTTTGTAAAAGTGTTATTATCATCCCTTCCGAAAGAATAGTTACCATATACTTTTAGTTTTTCAGAGAAATCATGACGGATATTCACCCCGATGGAACCTACATCTGTAATACCACTTGGGTTACCGAACATACCTCCACCTGGACGGCCACCGCCACCCATTCTTCTTCTGGCACCTCCACCGGAAGTGTTGAAATCAAATAGAGGGGCATTGATGTTATTAAGGTTTCCTAAAACCGACACTTGGGTCTTATCGGTCATGCCCATCCACATACCGGTAGCCTGGTNNACATAACCCGCCCGGAGGGTGGTCATAAAACCTTTGTTATATTTCGGATCGATCTGGATGTTCAATACCTTTTCGGAATCACCCGATTTATTACCGGTGATGTTGGCCATATCGCCGAAATCATCTACCACCTGGATCTTTTCGATGATATTGGCAGGTAGGTTCTGCGTAGCAGTTTTCACATCACCACCAAAGAAATCCTTACCATTAATGCGTACACGGGTAACATTCTCCCCTTGTGCAGTTACATTACCATCCTTATCAACCTCCACACCCTGAAGACGTTTCAAAGCGTCTTCGGCCACTGCTCCCTGGCGTAATTTTAAGTCTTTCGTGCTGTACTCTACGGTGTCGCCTTTTACCTGTACGGTCAAGACCCCTGCAACCACAACTTCTTCTATTTGATTGGCATTTACCGCCAATGCGAAGCTAGGTACGCGGATTTCCTTTTGCCCTTCCGGAAATTCCACTTCCTTTTCTACCGCTTGGAAGCCTAAACTACTTACCCGAATGGTGAATTTCGTTGCAGCTACGTTGGTAAACGTAAAGAAACCCGCATTCGTTGAACTTGTTTTAAGGGTGTCTGTAGCTGACATTAAGTAAACCGTAGCCCCAGAAATAGGTCTAGATTCCGTGTCTCGCAGCATACCCTCGACCACTCGATTTGCTTGTGCATGAACACTCATGCTCAGCGCTAAGATGCAAANNTATTTTCTAATTCTATCCATAAATTAATTTTATTGCTCATTCAGCTTCCCTACAATCCAGACATCCGTCTTCATCTTGTAAGGATTCTTAATGGATGGTGCCGGCCGACCGTACATCCCTCCATACCTTCCCGTCTGATTAGGTTGGTTCTTCAACATCTTCTGCAACTGGGCAAAACGATTGTTGATCATCACCTGTATACCCAACGCTTGCTTAGGATCTTTCAACCCTAATGCACTGATAGGAATTTTTGATTCATAGCTCAACATTTCATTACCTTCCAGTTTCGCAACGGCCTGCACCCCGTAGGTATTGTCGAAAGACAAACGACCATCCACAATCCTGGAGAATCCTTTCACCCCATAACCTCTACTTCTCTTGATCAGTTCTTCGCGTACATTCATGTTCGGAAGATTCTCATCATTGGCCATTGCCCGTAGGGTCTCACTGTCGGGTACCGGAAAAATCAACTGCGCACCATCCCGCTTCTTCCCATCGGTGTTCACATTGATGATAATCCCATTGCGAACCGCATCCTGCTGTAATACCGCATCTTTGATCCGCATCGCCACATAGATGTATTCGGCATCATTGCTGACCCCAAACATCCAACTGCTATCTGCATCGATCAGATTTAACTTTCCGTTCCACTCTGTCAATTCTGCATCCACTTTCACCGGAAAGCTGGGCAGGATCTGGTAATTTTCTTTCTTTTTCTGAGCCAATAAGCTAGAACAAGCAAAAATTAAACAACTAAAAATGATAATTCTTTTCATGTTTACTTTGATAACCTTCTTATTGACAACAGTATAAGTAAAAAAGTTTACTTATCATGAATCTCCTGCAAAGAAAATAATAAGAAGTGTAAATTAATGTAAATANNAGTAGTTAGTAGTTAGTAGTTAGCCGAATGGCGCTGAGGTCTTAATACTAAATACTAACTACTAAATACTATCTTTACTATCTTTGTTTCATGGATTTGTTGTCGTTTTTTCAGGAGGAATTTTTGGAGGCGGGCTGTGATGAGGCTGGAAGAGGATGTTTGGCAGGGCCTGTTTTTGCTGCGGCGGTTATTTTTCCGGCGGGGTATTGTAATCCGGTTTTGAACGATTCCAAGAAGCTTTCGGAGAAGAAAAGGATGGAATTAAGGCCGATTATTGAACAGGAGGCCTTGGCATTTGCGGTGGCAAGTGTTTCGGCGGAAGAGATTGATCGGATTAATATTCATAAGGCTTCGTATTTGGCGATGCATAGGGCATTGGATATGTTGCAGGTGAAGGCGGAGTATTTGATTATTGATGGGAATAAGTTTATTCCTTATGGGGAGTTGCCGTATAGCTGTATAGTAAAGGGAGATGGGAAGTATTTGTCGATTGCAGCGGCTTCTATATTGGCAAAAACGTATAGGGATGAGTATATGGAGGGTATTGCTGGAGATTTTCCGGAATATGATTGGCGGAGTAATAAGGGATATCCAACTATTAAGCATAGGCAGGCGGTTTTGGAGCTGGGGATAACGCCACATCATCGAAAGACTTTCAGGGTGACGGATCCGCAGTTGAAGTTGGTTTTGTAAAAAACACGTCATTGCGAGGAACGAANNCCTCCTCGCAATGACGGTAGAGTTCCTCGCAATGACGAGAATATTATTTCACTACCTGCGGCGCCTTACTTACCTGCGGTGATTTCCCTCTATGCTTCAGCGATATATAAATCGCCCCAGCAAATCCCAGCACCAAAATAATAGAAGCGATCAACGAAATAACATTAGAAACCTTCATACTATTCGGAGAAAAGACAAATTCCACTTTATGGTTACCGCCTGGTAATGACAATCCACGCAACAGATAATCCGTACGGATAATTGGCACTTCCTCGCCATCCACATAAGCTTTCCAACCTTTATCATAAAACACTTCCGAGAACACTGCAAACACCTGATTAGGCGCAGAATACTCATATTTCATGGTATCAGGGTGGTAAGAAACCAATTTGATATCTGAATTTACCGGCTGACCAATAGAAACTGTTCCAAACAAATCCTTTAAGCCTTCATTCACGATCGCCTCTTTCTTAGGATCGAAGGTTTTCATCGCTTCCATCTCCGCATTGCTGCCATTCACAAACTTCACATTGTTCACAAACCACGCATTTCCTAATGCCGAGCTACGACGCTGAATATTCTCTGAACCATTCTCTGGATTTTTCCCAATCAAGTAACGAACATTCATCATATCCAATACATCCTCGTTCAATCCATTATCAAACAGATTCTCGATAACCTCTTGGAAACGCATCAATTTCGCCGCATGGTATCCACCAAAGCTCTTATGGAAATAAGAGGCCGATGCATCTTGGAAAGGACTGGTCGTCAGGTCCAGCACCCGGTAAGAAAGATCCTTATCCATATGGATCAACTGATCTACCTCACGCTCCGGGATCGGACGTTCATATATATCCTTATCTACAAAAGAAGTGTTGTTTAAATAGCGTTTATCAAAAGACCAAAGGTCAACCAAAGTAATCAGCCCGATTCCGGCCAACATAATGGCTACATTCGCCTTCTTCTTAATAAATGCCCATACAAACCCAAAGGTCAAAGCAACAATGAAGAAGGAGCGCCAAGCATCCGCAGATGCCATTGCCGAACGGTCCTTGATCAATGCATTGACAATCTCAGTCGTCAAAGCCTGATCCCCGGTACGTTCTTGAAGCATGGAAACATATTCCTGATGGGTAGAGGTCCTCAGATTCAATAAACTAGGCATCAAAGCAATCAGTAAACAGATAGCAGCAACTGCTCCACCCGTATACAACACTTTTTTATCCAGATCCACGATTTCAGATCCCCTAGTAATGATTTCATGAACCGCCATGATCGCCAATAAAGGAATCAACACCGAAGGAATCACCAAAATCGACTCAACAGCCCTAAACTTGTTGTACATCGGGATATAATCGAAGAATAGATCCGATATCAGTGGGAAATGGCGCCCGAAGGATAAGAAGATGGTCAATAAGGTTGCGGCAAGGATCCACCATTTCAATCGATCCTTTACGATCACCAAACCCAGGATAAACAGGAAGATAATTCCGGCACCAAAATACCAGGTCCCTTGGGTAAAGCTTTTTTCACCCCAATAGGTTGGTGTTAGTCCGTTGGCATATTGCAGGGCCTGATCTGCAGGTAGACCCATCTTGGAGAATGTTTTTACCACATTGGATTCCTCATCCAATAGACCCGATGTTTTACCGCCGTAAGCATGCGGAATCAAGAAAGTAATGGTCTCGCCAATACCCTGGCTCCAAGCATAGGCATATTCCTTATCCAAGCCATGTGCATCTTTGCCTGGCTCTGTCACTTTCGTGATATTCGCCTTTCCACGGATGGTCAGTTTGGAATATTCGTAGGTTGGGAATAATACCGAAGCATTGACCAGAACAGCGACCAATACCCCGATCAACTGCATGGACGTAGCCTGCAAAAAGTTTTTCAGTTTCTTGTCTCTTATCGCATAGTACAGTTCAAATCCCACTAATACCAGTAAGGCAATAAACAGATAATAGGTCATCTGAATATGGTTTGAACGGATCTCTAAGGCCAGGAATAAGGCTAAGATAGCAGGTCCCCAGAGTCGGCTCCCCCGATAACAGAGAATCACCGCCCCGATGATGGGCGCCATATAGGCAATGGCATAAGCTTTATTGATATGCCCTGCCTCAATGTACATAAAATTATACGAGGAGAACGCCAGGGCCACCGCACCGATAGCGGCCAACCAAGGTCGAATCTTTAATACCGAAAACAGGAAATAACCCCCTAATAAGAACAATAAAAGCACATCTGCCGGTGGAGGGAAAGCTTTACGCAAAGCTGGACCTATATAACTTGCCACGTTGTTGGCATGGTCGTACCATATTTGGTAGGTTGGCATTCCGCCGAACATGGAGTTGGTCCACAAGGGCGTATTACCGTCTTTTTCTCTGAAATCAAAAATCTCTTTCTGACTTCCTCTGGCTTGCATTACATCACTCTGCAACAAGGTTTTACCCTGCCATACAGGCGTAAAGTAAAATACAACGATAAGGAGGAAAATCCCGATGATAAACAAATGTGTCTGATTTTCCTTAAACCAATTTTTCATGAATTGTAATAAAGGGTTATTAATGATATACGCCCAAAAATATAGAAATGATTTTAATATTTATGCTTTTTGAATCAAGTTCTTAATATTGGACAGTTCCCCGAAGAGGACCAGAAGATCATTTTCCCGCAGTACCATATCGGCTTTGGCAATACCGGATGCTTCTTTGGAGGTTCGGGTCACTCCATCCCCTGAGGTTTCTGTTTCTACCTGAACGGTAGTCAGGACGATAACCTTATATTTATTGGTCAGGTCAGCTTCTTTCAAGGTCATGCCGATATATTTGGCAGGAACCTTGGTTTCGATGATGCTATATTTTTCGGAAACCTTGAAGGAATCCACGATATCGATATTGTCCAAGCGCATGGCCAATCGTTCTGCGGCTTCCTCTTCCGGCATGATGTATTCCTCAATATTCATCGCTTCCAAGACGGTTTTTTGCAGGTCGGAGACTACCCGACCGATGATCCGCTTTACTTTGAGCTGTTTCAGCAGCGCGATGGTCAATAGGGATGCGCCTTCATCTTCACCGATCGCCACGATTACCGCATTGCTATCCCGAAGAGGGAGCGAACTCACCGCTTCTTTATCCGTACTATCCAAGCAGACGGTATGGGTAATCTTATCTTTGTTCTGCTCGACCAGATTCATGTTAATGTCCGCCGCAATGACTTCATGTCCCGACTCCGTTAAGTGGATCGCCAGGGATCTCCCAAAATGTCCTAATCCTAATACAATATATTTCATAGCGCTTAAAACAGAATTTTTTCAGTTGGATAAATATAACTTTTGTTCTTGGTATTCTTGATGAAGGCCACCAAAAGGGTCAACATCCCGACACGACCAACGAACATGGTGACCATCAGGATAATCTTACTGGTGGAACTCAAAGATGGTGTAATGCCTAATGAAAGTCCACAAGTGGTATAGGCCGATACCGATTCAAAAAGCAGGGACATCATGTCCTGGTTGGGATCGGAAAAGTTCAATAAGATAAAGCTCAACGAAATGGTCAAGATCGATAAGAGGATAATGGCAAAAGCTTTATTGACCGATTCGGAGGCAATTTTTCTTTTGTAGATTTCAATGGATTCCTTTCCTTTTGCCAATGCGACGATGTTCATCAGGGAAATAGCCACCGTTGTTACCTTCACACCCCCACCCGTAGAGCCTGGAGATACCCCTATCCACATCAAGGTCACGATCATGATCAAAGTTGGAATATTCACAAAGTTCAGATCCACACTGTTGAATCCAGCAGATCGGGAGGAGTTGGCCATAAATATGGAAGATACCCATTGCCCGTACGTAGACTTATCTTCCATCAGGGTATGATTTCTCTCCAGGAAAAAAAAGGAGATGGTAGCCAAGATGATCACCACAATATTGCACAGTACAATAAAGCGCGAATTGAAGGAAAAGACCATGGGCTTATGTCGATAGTTTCCTTTTTGGATAAATTTACACCAAAAGGAAGTGATTTTTTCCTTTACCAGGGTATAGAAATTAAAGATGGTTCCAAAACCTAAACTACCAAGTATGAACATGGAAGATACGGCCAATTGAAAATTATAATTGAATCGGTAATTTTCATTGGTTACCCCATCTTTAATGATGGTAAATCCGGAGTTACAGAATCCGGATATGGCATGGAATGCGGAGAAGAAAATCTGTTCTCCAATGGATTCGAATAATTTGGGATCCAAGGAAAAGAAGATCAATATACCACCGATAAACTCAAAGAGGAAAGTGATAAAAATGATGGTCAATAGGGTCGAAATAACGGAATTCAATTTATCCTCGCCCAAGATTTCCCCGAACATTAATTGGTTCTTAAAGGAGAAACCGCCGGAAAAGAAATATCCGAAAAAGCCGGTAAAGGTCATGATCCCTAAACCACCGATCTGAATCAAAGCCATGATCACCGATTGCCCGAATACGGAGAAATTGGTCGATATATCTGTTACAGTTAGCCCGGTGATACAGACGGCACTTGTGGCCATGAAAAAGGCATCTACAAAACTGAGTGGAGCTTCAATGGTCGTTCTAGGGAGCATCAATAAAAAGGATCCCAAGACGATCAGTCCCAGGAAGGAAACGACGAATAAAATGGTCGGATTGAAGTAGAAGTTATCAAAAAAGAGGCTGCTTCGGGATAGTTCTGAGATAAACATGATGAAAATCCCCAGGTAAAGCCATTCATCTTTCGCGAAGTTTTCAAGGAATCCACCGGTAAAACGCGCGAGGGTGATCAGCAAAAAGTAGGCTGTTACAACGACACCCGAATAATGGGAAACATTGATCCTGCGGGCCACCAGAATGGAGGAAATCGTACGGATGGCCTCAAATAAAAATAGCCCGTAATACATGAAAACAACCGTCGTTTCCGTATAACGCGCTAATTCTGGATCCGTAATATAACCCACATGCAGGACCATGGTGATGGTACAGATCAAGCTGATGTAGAACAGCACCTGATCCACCACTTTATTATGGTACCTGAATATGAATTTTAGGAAGCTGAAAAATGAATCCATTCTACAAACATAGGATTACTTCTCCTTTTTTTCTTCTTTATCTTCGTTATCTTTCTTCTTGAACAGTCCTTTAAAGAAATTACCGGTTTTTTTGATGACGTTTTTAGAGCCTTCGGTTATTTCCTTCACATTTTCCGCGGCACCTAAAAGTTTCGCCTCCCGTTCCTTACTGATTCCTGCACATTGCTTAATTCCTTCCAAAAGACTTTGCCACATGGTTTTGAAGAAGGTATGTTCCGGAACGCGGGTATAATTGACTTTTCCAACATGGTATACCTCATTGGCATCGGGGTTACTATCGTTGATCAGGACATTATTGACCACAAAGGATAAAATGCCTTTTTTGGTCTTACTCATATCTTCCCCTGGTTTGTTGAGCAGGTTGATTTTCAAATGGTCGTAATCGAAACGGAAATCACCCCAGTTACGTCGGTCATTCGCCTGCATGTTGAAGCTGATTCCACGGATATTTCCTTCGCCGATTTCTACGTTCAGCAAAGGTTTCAATATTTTATTGAAAGCAGTAGCCTGCATCCTTCCCAAGGTTCCCTTATAAGTATGTTCACCGGCCTTGCTCATCATATTGAATCCAAAATTGATCTTTAACAATCCTTGGTTCATAATTTTCGCGCTCAGGTCTGCCCGCATCCAAGGTTCTTTTTTGAGGTGAAGGCTATCGTTGGTGACATTGGTGATGATACCCGAAGCATTGTTGAAGGTAATAACCCCCTCTTGATGGAATTTCGCGGAGAATTCTCCATATAGGACATCTACATTGCTCAAGAAAACGGTATCAATATGGATCAATTGCTTCAGTTTCAACAATTGTTGGTGTGGTGATTTCCCGATTTTATTGGAACTCTTCTTTGGATATCGTTTATCGTTGTATAAGGAGATCGATCCATTTTTGATCTGCACATTTCTGGCAATGGTCTGTTGGTCATCGATCACCCGTTTGAAGTCCAATTTTTCAAAACGAAGGGTATCAAAGCGGAGATCCGCCATGGTTACATTCTGGCCCCTTGTCTTAAAATAGTTCCCTTTGCTCATTTTGGGTTTATATACCACCTTGGTCAATAACACATTCTGTTCTTGCGTATTGATGGTCAAGCGGTCGAATTTGGCCACATATAACCCGTTAGAAAGGTCATATTCGAAACCAGGCACATCGATTTCCACCATTTTTGTGTAGAACAAGCGGGTGGTATCCTTGATGGATGTTTCATCCAAGAGTACATCATGCACCTTGATCCCGACACTATCCAATTGAATATCGGAAGATTTCCCCTCTTCAATTTTGGAGAACTTAAATTTGACATTATCAATTTTGATATCCCTTACATTCACAGAACTGAAGACATCCTTGATATTGTCGTATAAGGTTTTTGTTTCCTTCGGTTTGATCGTATCGTTATAGGCATGNNACAATTTCCTTTTCCGGATCACATCCCAAAGATTGAAGCTGCGCACTTTCAGATTGGTCAATTTGATATGAAAACGGCTGTTCGGTGCTTCCTTGGCCAGGACCATCTTTTGGTAAACAGCGGAATCGGGTATTAATTCCGCATTTTTTAAAGTCACATTTCCGAGGGTGATATTAAGATCTAAATCATCATACCGCAGGGAATAGAGACCATTAGTGGACTTATGCACCACTTCCTTCAAACGCTCTTCCAATAAAGGTTTCCAGTTTCGGTTAAAATACCATCCCACCCCGATAACGGCGATAATAATAACTACTAATACCCCTATAATCCATTTCCAAACTGGTTTCATACGATTCTGTAAACGATGGTTTATTGTCGTTCAATAATACGAAACAAATTTATGGCCAATATGTTTAGTTAGTTACGATTATTTTCGTTATTGTAGATACTCAGGTAGCTGTCGTAGCGGGAAGGATCAATCCCGCCATTCTCCAAAGCTTCCAACACAGCACATCCAGGTTCGTTGATATGGCGGCAATTGTGGAATTTACATTGGTTCATCAAAGCCCTCATTTCTGGGAAATAATGGGATAGTTCCTGCGGTTCGATATCAACGATCCCCAATTCGCGTATTCCAGGGGTATCGATGAGTTTTCCTCCAAACGGAAGCATGATCATTTCGGCAAAGGTGGTGGTATGTTTTCCTTTGTCAGACCACTCGGAGATAATCCCTGTTTTGAGTTCCAAACCAGGCACCACGGCATTGATCAAGGTGGATTTGCCTACGCCTGAATGTCCGGAAACCAAGGTGGTCTTGTCCTTTAATAGTTCGCGAAGTTCTTGTATATGCTCGCCTTTCAAGGCGGAAACGGCATAACAAGGATAGCCTAATCCTTCGTATAAGCCCATGTACTCTGCCAGGATTTCCAATCCTTCATCAGAAAAGAGATCCAATTTGTTGAAAACCAGTATGGCAGGAATGCTATACGCCTCGGCCGTAACCAAGAAGCGGTCGATAAAACCGGTGGAGGTGGCCGGAGATGCTAATGTAACGACCAATAACGCTTGATCTAAATTAGCACCAATGATCTGGGTCTGTTTAGATAGGTTCACCGATCGGCGGATGATATAGTTTCTTCTCGGCAGCAAGGTATTGATGACACCGGATTGTTGACCAGGTTCGAGTTCAAACTCCACAAAATCGCCTACCGCAATGGGATTGGTTGTTTTTATGCCTTGGGTTCTGAACTTCCCTTTGATACGGCATTCGTAGTTCTGCCCATCATCGTCCATGACCTGGTACCAGCTTCCTGTAGATTTTGTTACTATTCCTCTCATTTTCTATTTCATTAACAGATGAATCCGCATATCCTTTCGCAAAAATGGAAAATTTTTGTTAATCTTTGGGTCTAATGATTTTGTTAACTTTGTTTATATCGTAAATATTAAAAATTTGAAAAAGTTATTTCTTCTCGACGGGATGGCATTGATCTACCGTGCCTACTTTGCCTTGAGCAAGACCCCACGGTTAACTTCATACGGTTTAAATACAGGTGCCATTATGGGATTTACCAATACCCTATTGGATGTATTAAAAAACCAAAAACCATCTCATATTGCCGTTGTATTCGATACAGATGCCCCTACCAACAGGCATCTGGAGTTTGAAACCTATAAGGCACAACGGGAAAAAATGCCGGAAGATCTAGCTGCTTCGATTCCTTATATTTTTCGGTTGATCGAAGGATTTAATATCCCGATCATCACCATGGATGGTTATGAGGCCGATGATATCATTGGTACCTTAGCGAAAAAGGGGGAGAAAGAGGGGTATACTGTTTATTGTATGACGCCTGATAAGGATTTCGGGCAATTGGTGTCGGAAAACATCTTCATCTACAAACCTGCTCGTATGGGCAATGGCGCGGAGGTGTTGGGAGTTCCGGAAATCTTGGAGAAATGGGAAATCAATAACGTACATGAAGTTATTGATATATTGGGTCTATGGGGTGATGCGGTGGATAATATCCCAGGCATCCCTGGAGTTGGTGAGAAGACAGCAAAAAAATTGGTCCAAGAATTTGGCTCGGTGGAGAACCTGATCCAGAATACCGACAAATTGAAGGGAAAGCTGAAGGAAAATGTGGAGAATTTTGCGGATCAAGGGTTGATCTCCAAAAAATTGGCGACCATTTTATTGGATGTACCTGTTGAATTGGACGAAAAGAGCTTGGAATTGGAAGAGCCTAATAAAGACGTTTTGGAACCACTTTTTGTGGAACTGGAATTCAAAACCTTAGGAAAACGGATTTTCGGCGATGGATTTAATATGGCCGAAAATGTGGTGCCGAAAGGCGGACAGATGGATCTATTTGCCATTCCGACGGATGCTGGTGTTGGTATTGTAGCGGAAGAAATAGAGGATTCTTCCCCATTGAATACCATTGAAAACACCACGCATACCTATATTTTGGCCGATGAATTGGCTGAACAGGAAAAGCTGGTGAAGCTTTTATCTTCGCAACCTTCTTTTTCTTTTGATACGGAATCGACGGGATTGGATGCCCTAAATGCAGAGATTGTTGGGATGTCTTTCAGTTTTGAACCTGGAACAGCTTATTATGTACCGGTATCCTCGGATCCGCTTCAGGCACAGGAAACTGTTAATCTATTCAAACCAGTTTTTGAGAATGAGGAGATTCAGAAAATCGGGCAGAACATCAAATACGATATGCTTATCCTTTCCCGCTATGATGTACAGGTAAAAGGAAAATTATTTGATACGATGTTGGCCCATTACCTGATCGATCCGGATACGCGCCATAATATGGATTATCTGGCCGAGACGTACCTGAAATATAGTCCGGTTTCTATCACAGAACTGATTGGCGCCAAGGGAAAGAATCAAGGGAACATGCGGGATGTGGAACTGGCGAAGATTAAGGAATATGCGGGTGAAGATGCAGACATCACCCTGCAACTGAAACATAAATTTGAACCTTTATTGCAGGAGACTTCGACCTTGCAATTGGCGGAGGATGTGGAATTTCCGTTATTAAGGGTGTTGGCTTCCGTAGAACGCAATGGGGTAAAGATCGATGAGCTTACTTTACAGAATTTCTCGAAAGAGATCGAAAAGGATGTGAAGTTATTGGAACAGCAGATCTATGAGAAGGCTGGCTGTACCTTTAACATCGCTTCTCCAAAACAATTGGGCGAAGTGTTGTTCGATAAACTTCAGTTGGATCCGAAGGCAAAGAAAACAAAGACCGGACAATATAAAACCGGAGAGGATGTATTGCTGGCGCTGGCTAATAAGTCGGATATTGTTCAGGATATTCTTTCCTTTAGGCAATTACAGAAATTAAAATCAACTTATGTGGATGCGTTGCCAACCTTGGTCAACCAGCAGACTGGCTTGATCCATACTTCCTATAATCAAGCAGTAGCCGCAACGGGCCGTTTGAGTTCGACAAATCCTAACCTTCAGAATATCCCTATCCGTACGGAAAAAGGCAGGGAGGTTCGAAAAGCTTTTATCAGTAGGGATGAGAATTGGACCTTGTTATCGGCGGATTATTCGCAGATTGAGCTGCGTATCATGGCCGAATTGAGCAAGGACAAAAATATGCAGGATGCTTTCCATCAAGGTTTGGATATTCACCGCGCGACAGCGGCAAGGGTTTATGGGGTAGCCTTGGATGAGGTGACCTCAGATATGCGTAGGAATGCCAAGGCGGTAAACTTTGGGATTATCTATGGGCAATCGGCCTTCGGACTATCGCAAAGTTTGGGAATTCCAAGAAAAGAAGCGGCGGAGATCATCGACCAATATTTCTTACAATATACCGGCATTCGCCAATACATGAGTGAAGTGATCGAATTTGCGAAGGAGAATGGCTATGTGGAAACCATATTAAAAAGACGTCGATATTTAAGGGATATCAATTCGGCCAATATGACGGTCCGTGGTTTTGCGGAGCGAAATGCGATCAATGCGCCTATTCAAGGTTCTGCGGCAGATCTGATCAAAATTGCGATGATCAATATCCAAGAGGGTATCGAGGAAAAGGGATTGGCTGGAAAAATGATCATGCAGGTGCATGATGAGCTTGTGTTTGATGTTCCGAATCACGAAATTGAGACTTTTAAAGCGATCATTTCGGACCGTATGAAATCGGCGATCAAGATGGAGGTTCCAATTGAGATCGAAATTGGTC
Organism: Sphingobacterium sp. UBA1575; assembly: GCA_002322865.1. Lineage (GTDB taxonomy): Bacteria > Bacteroidota > Bacteroidia > Sphingobacteriales > Sphingobacteriaceae > Sphingobacterium. The sequence continues at coordinate 13,475 of DCOH01000002.1, forward strand.
AAGGAAGGAACTGGTTAGAGGCACATTAATCTACTGTGTTGGAAGGATTTTAAAAATGAAGATATTCAAGGCAATCTTAGTAGGTATCATGCTTTTTGTGCTGGGGTGGAATGCCCAGGCTCAGGAACCGAAACCTGTATTTATGGAAAGGGCAGATAGTAACCTGGTCCGTTTTTATTACGACAAAAACTATTTTTTGGTGGATAAAAACTGTGAGTTCCATTCCATTGAACGGATTGCCGAATTTAATGCCAAAACAAGCTTTTTTATTGGGGAGTTCAAGGACTATTCGCTGGATGGCAAGTTATTGCTGGAAGGGAATTATCGTCAAGGCATCAAGGATGGTGTTTTTAAAGCCTATCATCCGAATGGACAATTAAAATGGCAGATGACCTATCAACAGGGTGTTCCTGTGGGGGAATTGAATTTCTTCTATCCTGATGGCAATCTCTTGATGACGGTGCTGTATCAGGGTGAAACCGTGAAATTGATGACGTTGATGGATGACCGTGGTCGTCGTTTGGTGATGGATGGCAATGGAAAGTATAATTTCAAGGTGCCATATGAAGGCTATAACCCCTATGGATTTCCTTTTGTGCGTTTGCGCGGAAATATTAGGGATGGATTTGCTGTTGGTAAATGGCAGGTATTATTTGAGGATGACAAGGGCACGGTTGATGCCGGTGAAGAGTTTTATGCACCTAATGGCTCGTTGAGGGAGGGCTACGATTACTATACACAAGAGGTATATAAAGAGGCGCGGTATTCCCTTTGGCCTATAGAACCTTTTGTGCGTGGCGAACATTTTGTGTCCAAAGATTGTACATTCGATGACTTTACGGGATACACCATGTATTTAGGAAAAACCTTCAGCGATTATTTTGAAGGCGCGGAAATTCCTGATTTATCCAAATATGAAATCAGTTATACCGTGGAGGTGGATAAGAGAGGAATTCCTAAAAAAGCAAAGGTATCGACAAAATTTAATCCGGATTTTGACCGTATTTTCGCTTCTGCCCTAGGGGAAATCGGAAATTATATTCCATCCTTTGTAAATGGAGAATATGTGGATGATGAATTGACAGTGAATCTTATAGCGCAAAAAGCTGGGGATGGTTCGTTGCTCTTTCATTCGGTTAAAATCTTTAGAAAAGCAGAGAACCCTTAGGATTTCCTAAGTTTAATTATATTTGGAGAAATTTTTAATCATGAAATTCCATAAAGAAGGATATACCAGTTTAGCACTTGTTGTTTTATTCATATTCGTGATCTTGGCCATCGCGCATTATTTTGATGCGGGCAAGGTAGTTACTTGGATACTTTATATTATATCTGCATTCCTATTTATTACGATTGTGCAGTTCTTCAGGAGCCCTATCAAAAAGATCAGCATTGATGATGGTGCGATCCTTTGTCCGGCGGATGGAAAAGTAGTGGTTATTGAGGAAGCGGAGGAAACCGAATATTTCAAGGAAAGAAGATTGCAGGTTTCGATCTTTATGTCACCTGTGAATGTGCATGTGAATAGAAATCCTGTTTCTGGAATGGTAAGCTTCTTCAAATATCATCCTGGTAAATTTTTGGTGGCTTGGCATCCGAAGTCTTCCACTGATAATGAGCGTACGACGGTAGTGGTTAAACGAGCAGATGGTGTGGAGGTATTGTTCCGCCAGATTGCCGGAGCCTTAGCTCGGAGGATCGTATGGTATGTAAAGGAAGGTCAGGAAGTAAAACAGGGCGATGAATTCGGATTTATCAAATTCGGTTCCCGTGTGGATTTATTCTTGCCTTTGAATGCCGAAATCAATGTTAAAATCAACGATAAAGTGGTAGGTGGAAAAACGGTTATAGCCCGCGTATAATCCATGAATTTCAGATCCCTCATATTGATCATCAGTTTTGTGTTCTCGCTGATCCTGGCGGGCATGAACTTTTATTATGAACGGGATTTCCCTACTTTCATCTTTATTCTCATCCTGAGTTTTATTCTTTCGTTTTCTTTGCTGAACTATGTTTTTCAGAAATTTGTATACGAAAGGATAAAATCTGTCTATAAATTGATCCACAACCTGAAATTGGGAAAAGAGCTAAAAGATGCCTTAGGTGACCATAAATCTGACGACCCTATCGGGGATGCGGAGAAAGAGGTTAGGGATTGGGCAAAACAGAAAGCTTCCGAAATCGATCAACTTAAAGCACAAGAGAAATTCCGTAAAGAATTTCTTTCCAATATTTCACACGAATTTAAGACTCCTTTGTTCGCTATTCAGGGTTATATCGAAACCTTGCAGGATGGGATGATGGAGGATAATCCGGAAATGGCTGTTAATTTTCTGAATAAAGCTTCCCGGAACCTGGACAGGTTAAGCTATTTGATCCATGACCTGGATGAAATCGCTAAATTGGAATCAGGAGCTGTGCTGATTGAAAAGGAAAAGTTTGATCTACAGGTCTTGATCAAGGAAACGATCGATGATTTGGAATATAAAGCCAACGAGCAGAACATTGTTTTAGATTTTAATTCAAAAAGTAATCATCCGATTTTTGTAAAAGCTGATCGGAAGAAGATACAGCAGGTTTTGGTGAACCTGATCGACAATTCCATCAAATATGGAAAGAGAAACGGAAAAACGAGCATTAAGACTCATCCTTTAATAGATCAGATATTGATCGAGATTACGGATAATGGACTTGGGATAGAGGAAAAGAACCTGCCAAGGGTTTTTGAGCGGTTTTTTAGGACGGATAAGAGTCGATCGAGGGACATTGGCGGTTCAGGTTTGGGCTTAGCGATTGTGAAGCATATCATTGAAGCTCATCGTCAAAATGTGCATGTGCGTAGTACCGAGGGTATTGGGACCACCTTTTCTTTTACATTGGAAAAGGCCTAATTGGGGGTATTTATAAAAACTTAACATTAACTTAACATTAAGTCCATATTTTTGCGCTACTAAAATTCAAAATATGTCGTTGAATAGCATTTTTCAATACTTCGTTCCGAAGGACAAAAAATTCTTCCCTTTATTTGAGCAAGCTGGCTCGAATTTGATCGAAATGGCTAAGTTATTAAAAGAGAGTGTTCACACCTCTGATCTACAACTTAGAAAAAACAATTCCAAATTGTTGGAAGACCTAGAACACAAAGGGGATAACCTAACCCACCAGATNNAACTTTATCACACCTTTTGACCGTGAAGATATCCACGCGCTAGCGAGCTCATTGGATGATGTTGCTGACTTTATCCATGGTGCTTCTAACCGTATGGAATTATATAAGGTAGAAAACCCGAGTGATGCGATGAAAGAGATCTCTGATCTGATCGTGGAAGCTACTGAACATGTTGCTAAAGCATTGTTCGAATTAAAAGACCTGAAAAACATCAGAAATATTACGGATTCATGCGTTCGTATCAACAGTGTAGAAAACAAAGCAGATTACATCTTTGATAAAGCTGTAGCTGATCTTTTCGAATATGAAAAGGATGCGATCAATTTGATCAAGAACAAAGAGGTATTATCGGCTATGGAAGATGCTACCGATAAATGTGAAGACGTTGCCAACGTATTAGAAAGTATCCTAGTGAAAAACGCGTAATCGTTTTTTAACCTTTATTTCATTACAAAATTTTATCATGGGGATAACCACATTATTAGTTGTCGTGATTGTTTTGGCGATTGCCTTTGATTATATCAATGGTTTTCATGATGCCGCAAACTCCATCGCGACCATCGTATCGACCAAAGTGCTTACGCCATTTATGGCCGTTCTTTGGGCGGCAATTTTCAATTTCGTTGCTTACTTTGTATTTACAGACCATAAGGTTGCCAATACGATCGCCAAGACGGTAATTGAAGAGTACATCACCCTCGAGGTGATTTTCGCCGGCCTCGTCGCGGCCATTTCCTGGAACTTATTTACCTGGTATTATGGAATTCCATCCAGTTCGAGCCATACATTGATCGGCGGTTTTGCCGGTTCGGGGATGGCTTTCGCTGTTTTCCAAGGAGTAAATCCAATTGAAGCGATTAACTTGAGTGCTACATTAAAGATCTTATCTTTTATTATCCTAGCGCCTTTAGTAGGTATGACGATTTCGATCATCATCACTTTAATTATTATCAACATCTGTAAAAAAGCTCGTCCGGCAGTTGCTGAACGTTGGTTCAAGATCCTGCAATTGATTTCATCGGCGGGGTTGAGTTTTGCGCATGGTGGTAATGATGCACAAAAAGTAATGGGTATCATTGCTACGGCATTAATTGCTCAAGGCGTTATAGGTACATTTGAAGAAATGCCTGAGTGGGTACCATTGGCTTGTTATGCAGCCATCGCTGCTGGAACCATGAGTGGCGGTTGGAAAATCGTGAAGACCATGGGAACCAAGATTACAAAAGTAACGCCTTTGGAAGGGGTAAGTGCGGAAACTGCAGGTGCGATTACCTTAGGTATTACGGAACATTTTGGTATTCCGGTTTCTACAACACACACCATTACCGGTGCGATCATTGGGGTAGGTGTAGTGAAAAGAGTATCAGCTGTGAGATGGGGAGTTACCATTAGTTTATTATGGGCATGGATTCTTACCATACCGGTAAGTGCCTTATTAGGTGGTTTAACCCTGGCTGTTATCCATTACATCTTGTAGCAAAAAGGCTACAAGGGTAGTAACGTAGTATCAATTTTATTGAATTGAAACAAAGTTTTATCAAAAAATTTGCGTTATAAATTGTTAATAACTATTTTTACGCAGAAAAAGCACCGTTTTTAGTATTGAAAATACGCTTTTTAAGTTTTAACATTTTTTGGCATCGTTATTGTTAAGTTATGTTAAATTGATTTACAACTAGAAACAATTAAAAATTTTAATAACCTTAAAAAAAAGAGTATGAACTATTCTACAATTAAAAAAACAGCTGTTGCAGCTTCTTTAGTAGCCGCTTTAGGTTTCGCTGAGACTGCACAAGCACAAACCCCAACAGTATTTGGTGGTAGAGGTCAATACAGAACTTGGTCTATCGGTGTTCAAGGTGGTATTACTACTCCTAACACTATCTTAGGTGGTCAAAACGGTTTTGGTCAAAAAGTAGGTTACTTCCAAAATAAAGTAGGTGAGTACTATGGTTTAACTATCCGTAAACAATTCTCACACTTATTCGGTTTAGAATTAGAAGGTAACCGTGGTCGTATCAAAACTTACAACCATGAAATGGTAACTGCTCCAGAAACTGCTAATGGTGCAAGATCTGCTGAGACTTCAGTTAACTGGGCTGCTAGCTTAAATGGTGTATTCCAATTAGGAACTATCGACTTCATGAGAAGAGAAAATGCTGTTAACTTCTACGCTAAAGTAGGTATGGGAGTTATGGCTCATAACCCAGTACAATACTCTACTACTGATTTCTCTGGAAATCCTGTTTACAACAACGAAGGAAACTGGGGTGACGAAATATTCGGTGACCGTACAGCTACTGGAGACCGTGACAACCGTTTAACAGGATTTATCCCTGTAGGTGTAGGTGTTAAATTCAAATTATCTGAAGTTGTTGCCTTGAACTTAGGTTACACTATGAACTTCACTGATGATAACTACTTATACGGACCAGTTCGTTACGACGGAAAACAAAAATTCTCTAACCTATACGGTGGATTAGAATTTACTTTAGGATCTCGTGATAAAGAGAACTTAACATTCACTAACCCAGTTGCTACTTTATATGATGAGTTGAAAGACCCTTCATTACGTAACGAAGTTGAAGCATTGAAACAACGCGTATCTACTTTAGAAGGTACTGTTGATCAATTGAGCAAAGACTCTGATGGTGACGGTGTATCTGATAAATTTGATAAATGTCCAGGAACTCCTGCAGGTACTGTAGTTGATGGTTCAGGATGTCCAATCAAATTCCCAGAGCAACAATTAACTAACGGTACTGTATCTTCAGGATACTACGCTCCAATTCAATTCGAATTTGATAGCTCTGTATTGAAAACTGAATCTTACGCTACTTTAGATAAATTAGCTCAAGAATTGAAAGCTAACAACTCTAGCGTAACTTTAGACGGATATGCATCTGCAGAAGGTACTGAAGCTTACAACATGAACCTTTCTAACGACCGTGCAAACGCAGTTAAACAATACTTAGTAAATGCTGGTGTTTCTGCATCAAGCATCACTGCTACAGGTTACGGAGAAGCTAACCCAGTTGCATCTAACGCTACTGAAGAAGGAAGAATCCAAAACCGTCGTGTTGAAATCAAAAAATAATTATTAGCAATAATAATTAACACATAAAGAGGTGCCGGTTCAACAACCGGCACTTTTTTTATGCATAAATTTTACTTTTCTACCCACTGACAGTCATAGGATTGTGGATATGTTGAAAATAATATGATACGTTCCGAATTTTAATTTGCTATTTTCAACAAGGGAAAGAAGTTAATCGATAATTTTAAAGGAGGAGAATAATGGAAGAAGACTTTGAATTTGAATCACCTGAAGAGCAAAAATTCTCAGTTGATCGTTATGAAGAGATGCTGAGGAATGAAGATCAATACTTTTTCGATGCCAAGGCTTTTGAAAGCATCATTGACTATTACATAACGAAAAATGACCCCGTAAAAGCTCTACAAGTTATTGAATTCGCCGCGGCTCAGCACCCATTTGAAACAACATTCTTATTAAAAAAAGCCCAACTATTAGCGAGTACCATGCAGTATGAGCAGGCATTGGAAGCTTTGACCAAAGTGGAATTCTTAGAGCCTTCGGAAGCCGACATCTATCTAATCAGGGGTACAATTTTCTCCGCCATGCAGGATCATGAACTTGCGGAAGAAAACTTCTTTAAGGCATTATCATTGAGCGACGCCAAAGACGAAATCTACTATCAGATAGCCGGTCTATACCAGATGCAGGGGCATTATGCCAAAGCCATTCATTATTTAAAGAAATGTTTAAAAATTAATAATGAAAACCAGGATGCCCTATACGAAATAGCTTTTTGCTATGATGTTTTGGAGCAACAGGAAGAAAGTATCGCATTCTATAAGCAATATATAGATACCGATCCTTATTCTTATGCTGCTTGGTACAACCTGGGCAATGCGCATCATAAATTAGAACAATATGCGGCAGCGATAGATGCATACGATTATGCAATCCTTATTAAGGATAATTTCTCATCGGCCTATTATAATAAAGGTAATGCATTAGTCAATCTAGATCGATATGCGGAAGCCATCGAAGTATATAAACATACTTTTGAATACGAACCTCCAACTGCAGATACCTATTGTGCTATAGGAGAATGCTATGAGAAGCTAGAACAAATGGATGAAGCCCGTTCGTATTACAAGAAGGCGGTAAAACTGGATAGCAATCAAAGCGATGCCTGGTTTGGAATCGGCGTAACACTGGACTTTGAAGAACGCTATTTCGAATCCCTGCATTTCTATAAAAAAGCATTGGATATCGATGATGAGAACCCAGATTATTGGTTTGCTATTGCTGATGCGCGATATAAATTAAAACAATACGATGAATCCATCGAGGCTTATACCAAGGTAGTGGAATTGAACAGTACCGATATCGAAGCCTGGTTAGACTTTTCATCTTTATTGTACGAATTGGGAAAATTGCAGGAAGCTACCGAAGTTATTGCTGAGGCCATCAAATGCAATCCGGATGAAGCGGTGCTATATTACCGCATGGTTGCCTATCTTTTTGCAGCAGGAAAATATAACGATGCATTGAATTATCTGGAAATCGCCTTGAACAGCGACCCTGAAAAACATTACATCTTATTTGAATACTTACCGCAGTTACAGGGTAATCCGATAATTTTAGATATCATCAAAAAGTACTCCGAAGGAAAATGAAATACTTAGGATTAATAGGATATCCTTTGGGACATTCCTTTTCCAAAAAATATTATTTAGATAAATTTGATAAAGAAAACATACAGGGTATAGACTACGATCTATACCCTATTTCTTCTATTGAAAAATTCCCAGAACTTTACACCTCCAATCCTGATTTCTACGGTGTCAATGTAACTATTCCTTATAAACAGGATGTCATCCCTTATTTGGATGAGCTATCGGAAGAAGCCAAGGTAATCGGCGCGGTCAATTGCATTCAGATCAAACGGCAGGATGGCAAGCCCTATTTAAAAGGATATAATACCGATGCCTATGGCTTCGAGCAATCTCTACTTCCCTTCCTCAAACCTGAGCACAAAAAAGCACTGATATTGGGCAATGGAGGAGCGACCAAGGCTGTTAAGTATGTATTGGATAAACTCCAAATCCCCTACCAAGTTGTGAGCAGGATCAAAGACGCAGAAAACATCATTTATGCTGATCTTACCGACAGCATCATTGCACAACATCAGCTCATTATCAACTGCTCGCCTGTGGGCACTTATCCCAACATCGATCAATGCCCGGATATCCCCTATGAAGGTATTGGACCAGATCATCTGCTTTATGACCTGATATATAATCCCGAAGAAACCTTGTTCCTCCAAAAGGGAAAGGCGCAGGGAGCTGCCATCAAGAATGGATTTGAGATGCTGGTATTGCAGGCGGAGAAAAACTGGGAAGTCTGGAATCAATAATAATTCCTATTTTTGGATATGCTACATATCAAAACGTTCACATTTAATCCCTATCAGGAGAATACCTATATCATCTATAATGATGAAAAAGAATGCATCATTGTAGACCCTGGCATGCATAATTATCAGGAAGAAGAAGTCTTCAAATCCTATGTAGAACAGCAAAACCTTAAACCCATTGCCCTGATCAATACCCATGGCCATATCGACCACGTATTGGGCAATAGATTTATCTATGAAACCTATGGCTTAATGCCACAATTCCATGAGCTGGAGCTTCCCTTGGTAGTTCAAGTACAGAATTACGCCCCTCAGATGGGCATCCGATATGAGCCATCGCCAATCCCGGAAACCTTTTTAAAGGAAACCGATCAATTGAAAATTGGTGATGAAACCCTATCCTTGATTTTCGCTCCAGGGCATTCCCCTGGTCATTTATGTCTATACAGTAAAGATCACGGCTTTCTGATCGGTGGAGATGTGTTGTTCCATCGCAGTATCGGCCGCACAGACCTTCCAGGAGGCAATCATCAGCAGCTATTGAACAGCATTACCCAAAATATCTACAGCCTGCCAGAGGAGACGGTAGTCTATCCTGGCCATGGTCCATCCACCACGGTTGGAGAAGAGAAACAGATGAACCCTTTTATCCGCGCATAAACCATGAGGTTACCTGTATTCTTCGCCAAGCGCTATCTATTTTCCAAAAAATCAGTTAATGCCATCAACATTATCTCCGGAATCAGTGTGGTTGGCGTTTTGGTCAGTACGGCGGCCTTGGTCATCGTGCTTTCCTTCTACAACGGCTTGGAGAAGTTTATCCTGTCGCAATACAGCATATTCTCACCCGAGCTGCGCATAGAACCGGCCAAAGGGAAAGTCTTTTCCAGCCAGGGCGAAAAGTTCAAGCAACTTCGCGAAAACCCAAATATCTCCTCTTATAGTGAGGTTTTGGAGGATAAAGTACTCGCAGAATACAACCATCAACAATTCATTGGAAAGATCAAAGGAATTGAACCCGAGAGCATTAAAAGCCACGCAACGCAGGATATGTTGTTTGCCGGGAATCTTTCCATACAGGGCGACAGTATAAATTTTGGGATATTGGGGGCGCAGGTACAGGCCAATCTGCAAGTGCCCTTACGTGGGGCAGACGATCAGCTGCTTCTCCACATCCCGGACAAACATGCCTCTCCCAACAATATAAATCCTTTGGAAGATATCCGTTCCAGACCGATCACCCCGAATGCCATCCTCCGGTTCCAACCCGGATTCGATGACCTCATCATTGTTCCTATAGATTTCGCGAAAGACCTTTTGAACGAACATCAGCATATCTCAGCCATTGAGCTCTTTGGGAAGAATGATAACGATCCGAAATTAAAATCCGAGATCCAGCATTTATTAGGTGATGAATTTCTGGTCAAAAACAGGGAACAACAAAATCCAACGCTATATAAAACGGTCAGATCCGAGAAATGGATCGTCTTTTTTATCGTCACCATCATCGGCATTATTGCCATCTTCAATATCATTGGTTCCTTGACCATGTTGGTGATCGACAAGAAGCAGGATGTGGTCGTACTGAAAAGTCTGGGAGCAAATGATGGACTGATCCAGAACATCTTCTTCTACCAGGGGATCATGATCGCTTTGATCGGAAGCCTTGTCGGCGCAGCGATAGGATTGATCTTCTGTTGGCTTCAGGAACGTTATGGCTTGGTTACCACCAATGAGGGATCCCTTTTTGATGCTTACCCAGTAGACGTCAGATACAGCGATATCTTCCTGATCCTATTGACGGTGATGGTCGTATCTACCTTGGTGTCCTACCTAGCATCCAGATTGAACATCAAAGGTTTCAACAAAAGAACCATGTTGGAATCCTAATAACAGCATTCCCAAGGCTAAAAATTTTAAAAGAAAAGATTTAGTATTTCAATCGTTCGCGGCTATAATCACCACGCTTGATCTGGTTGATCAATTGTCCCCAAGCAAATGGGTTCAACAACGGATTGTTGAAATTCTGATTGATGTTTCTATTCGACATATTCAGATGTCTTTGCATGCTGTTAAAAGCCTGGATTTCTCCAGCGCTACGTGGTAAAATGCGAGATAGCGAAGCAATAGACTCTGCGGAGGTATTCCTTTTGGCCGACATCAGGTCATCGCTGTACACATTCATGGCCAGGAACTCCCTATTGAATTCCTCAATACTCGCCCAAGGCAAAGGTCTGCCAAGCGTGATCACCGGTAGTTCTTCTACCAAAGGCTCCAATTCGATCCTTGCGGTATATTTATCCGAACTCACATTTGGGATGGTGAATTTAACGGGTGCATATCCAATGGAGGAGAATTCGATCACATCGCCTACATGGGCAACAAAAGAGAAATAACCCTCATGGTTGGCCGCATAGGTTTCGTTCAGGTAGCTAGAATTTTTAACGGTAACAAAAGGGACTGCGATTTCAGTGCCCTGCGCATAGGTAAACCCAGAAAGCTGCACTATTTTTCGCTGTTGTGCATTTGCCTGCAAACAAAAAACAAATAGGGTAGCCAATAAAATATATTTCATCCAGGTTTTCATCTTTCCCACAAAACTAACACATTAATTCATAGACCGTTGTTAAATTGTGTTAACCGTATCTAAAAATTTTATTACAATTGGTTCGGGGTAATGGCGTTAGGGTCGTTCATGTCCGTTAAATTGATGGCTTCCACCGCTACAATCTCGGGAACGGCCTTTTTGATCGCTTGTTCCAAACCGGCTTTAAAAGTCATGATACTCATGGAGCAATTAGCGCATGTGCCCAACAGCTTCAATTTAACAACATTGTCGGGGGTAATCTCCTCTATAGATACATTTCCTCCATCTGTTTCCAAATAAGGCCTAATGGTATCTAATGCCTGCTCAACTCTCTCTAATAGATTCATGTTCAAAAAAATAATCTTTTTATAGGGTAAATATAGCTAATTTTTAACAAATGTTCAAAGCGGCCTATATTGCTATAGAACCGCTCTCAAACAATTAATAATTGATTTGGTTGAATATTTTATCCGCTAATAATAACCAAAATCTATCGTTTAAAACCTGTAGCTTAATGTCGTCGTAAAACTTCGCGGAGGAATAGGGTTCACACTATAGTTTTCATGCACATAATAGTTGAAGGTATTTCCGATATTGCTCACTTTAGCCAATATATTCCATTTTCCATATTGATAACCTGCAGAGAAATCAAAAGTGGTAAAAGCTCCGATCGGAATAATCCTGTCCAGACCATCGCGTTGATTGGCCTTGGTGGTATTCCAACCTGCGTTTCTTTTTCCGGTGTAGAATACAGACGCTCCCAGTTTCAGCCCTTTGGCGGTTCTTTCCTGAAGGGTATAGAACACTGTTCCGTTGGCCGTATGGGCAGTGGTTCCCACCAAACGCATATCCTCTAGGATACCATTATCATTGGTCTCCAAATAGCGCATGTAGTTATAGGCATATCCAGCAAGCACGTCAAGTCCTTTGGCCAATTCCCCTGCGATATCCACTTCCACCCCATCCGAAGCAGATCTTCCTGTAAACTCTTTCATATTACTGTCGGCCACTTTACCATCATCTCCAATGATGGTCTGTGCATACCGATTATTGATGATCTTATACCAGGTCACATTGGTCGATAAACGTCCTTGGAAAAAATCATTCTTGATCCCTGCCTCGTATTGATCCAATAACGATGGCCCCATCGGTTGGTAGTTCACATCATAGCCCGAATTGGAGATAAAATTATTGGCATAACTTACATACAGACTAGTCGCCTTCAATGGTTGATAGATTAAAGCAAATTTAGGTGACCAGGCTTTATCGATCTTATCGCCCATATCCACTTTATCTTTTCCCGGGTTTTCCGTCACACTGGTTGTATTGGTTTTATAATCATACACCTCACTTCTTCCGGTTTTCTGATAGGTATATCGGATACCCGCCAAAACCTTAAACTGATCTGTAATCGACAGTAAATCCTGAACAAAAACCCCATATCTGCTGACATTGGTGTTCGTTCTTGTTTTCAGGTCTGCCGTAGGCATATCCGAGCGCATGCCGCTTGCATATGGATCAAAAACATTGATGTTATCATAGGCGGTACTTGGCGCCACATTCTCGCCGGTTCCATTGGCGAAGATGTTGAAGGCATAGTTTTTCACCTTCGACTGATCCGCATCAGCACCCACCAACACCTGATGTTGGAAGATGCCCGTCTGCAATTTCCCGGTCAGGTTAAATTGTTGGTTGAAGGTCAGCTCGTCCTGTTCCGAGCGGTTCAGTGCACGAGGAGCAATCCCTTGCGCATTCGCCTGAATACGTTCTGAACCATAATAATCCCGAAGGTATTTTTGATAGCTGGCCAGCACATTTAATTTCCAATCGTCGGAAAATTGATGGCCAAAATCTACCTGCGCATTGGAAGAATTGGTTTTATTGTAAGCCCAAGGCACATTGATAAAACTATTTCTACCTACTTCTTTATTTATTTTTCCTTCTACGGATCCTATTCCAAAATCGGGGGTAAAATCACTTTTCAGGTAATCAAACATCACATTGATGTCCGATTTATCCGATATTTTGTATAATAAAGAAGGGTTTACATACAATCTTTTGGATTCTACCTGATCGCGGTAACTTTCTGCGTAGCCACCTGTCCCCACAATCCGGAAAGCCAATTTTTGGGATAATGGGCCATAAACATCAACCATCGGCTTGTATTGGTTATAACTACCGATTCGCATGGCCACCTCGCCACCATGTTCAAACTTTGGTTTCTTGCTGATCAGGTTCACCACTGCTCCGCCGGTCACCCCGCCATACAGCAATGCCGCACTTCCTTTTAAGATCTGAACAGACTCCAGGGTACTCGCCTCAATGGATCCTCCATTATTGGTCCTCGCCCCATTCTTAAAGATATTATTGGTTCCTAAGCTATACCCTCTCGCATAGAAATTCTCATTAACACCGCCCCGATTGGCACCCAAAGCCACTCCATTGGCATTCTTCAACGCATCGCTCAACACATTGATCTGTTGATCCGCAATCACTTGGCTGTTGATCACCTGTACCGCTTGCGGAAGGTCTAGATCCTTCACCCCCGATTTACTAACCTCCAAAGAACGATGGTTCACCGAATTGTAGCCTTTTACATCAATCTGCTCGATTTGGTGGTTCTTTTGTTGCAAGACCAGCGCTGATAATTCCGTGATTGTTCCCTGTGGAACAACAGCTAATTCTTGTTTTTGAAATCCAATGCCCGTAAATTGCAATTGAAATGATCCTGCAATTGGGATATAGAGTTCATACTCGCCTTGATCATTGGTTTTTGTATGCTTGTTCGATCCATGAACACTGATACCCGCTAAGGATTCCCCTTTTTGGTTAAGAACCTTTCCCTTTACGGTTGTTTGGGCATCCACTTCCTGCGCAATTGCCATTGCTGCTAAGAGGATAAATAGTTTCGTGAGCTTCATCTTTATTTGTACTAAATCTAAATAGTAGGCAAAAGTAAGCTCCAGCGCGCTACCAAAAAATAAAGAATCCGACAAAAAGCTTCAAAATCCGAAATTTTTTAGTCTGCGATAGTGTTTAGGTTCGTAGTGAAAGCATACTGAAAGTAATGTAAAAGTATGCTTTTCCTATATGCAGTATACTAAAAACATGCTTTAAGCATGCTTTAACCTTGTTTTTACCTCGAAAACACCCCATTTACATAGGAAAAACATGGATTTTCTAAATACAGAAAAAAATGGATTACATGGAAAGCAACAAAAAAGCCAGATCAAACATTCCTGTCTGATCCGGCTTCGTTATGTAATCTTACTTCTAAAGTAATTCTTAACGCCTACTTATCGAAATTCCAGCGAACAAAAGCTTCGATGGCTTCGTAATTTGCCAATCCCAATTGATGGTAAAGGCCAGCGGTTTCACTTGTACGGTCTTCTGCACGCACCCAGAATTCTCTTGGATCATCCCCAGGGAAGACCGGAAGATCTTTCTGCGATTGGTGCTTGAAGATCGCCAAACGCTTACGTTTAACCTCTTGTGGCGACAAAGGAACCGCCATTTCAATCTCGTGGATTGGGTATTCATGCCATGCACCACGGTATAACCATAACCAACAGTCTTTGGTCCATTCGTCTGTTTCGCGAAGACGTTTCAAGGCTTCTAAAATAATATCGAAACAAACCTTATGCGTTCCATGCGGATCCGCGAAATCACCGGCAGCAAATACCTGTTGAGGTTTTACTTGGCGCAATAATTCCATGGTCTGCTGAATATCGTCCTCAAAGTCGATCTCTTTGGAGAATTTTCCACGATCATAGAACGGAAGGTCCATGAAGTGGATGTTTTCATCCGGAAGGCCTACGAAACGAGCACCGGCAATCGCCTCCCCTTTGCGGATCAGCCCTTTAATGGTACGTACGATTTCAGGATCTACCTGATTTGGTTTCTTAACTTTGAAAAACTCGCGGGATTCATCGTAGATTTTACGGGTAACCCCATTATCATCATCCACGGCAACAGCGAAATCCTGAACAAATTCTAAATAACGCAATACATCATCGTCCCAAACGGCGGTATTACCGGAAGTTTGATACGCAACATGTACATTATGCCCTTGATCGGCCAAACGGATGAAGGTACCTCCCATGGAGATCACGTCATCATCAGGGTGTGGCGAGAAAAGGATCACATTTTTATGGGCAGGTTCTGCGCGTTCTGGGCGGTTGGAATCATCAACGCCTGGTTTACCACCTGGCCAACCCGTGATGGTACGTTGCAGCTCGTTGAAGATACGGATGTTGATACTGTAAGCAGTACCTTGTTCCGTAATCAACTGCGCCATACCATTATTGTTATAATCGTCGTCGGTCAATTTAAGGATGGCCTTGTCCAAATGCAGGGACAACCAAACCACCGCTTTCTTCACCAAAGTATCATCCCATTCCACATCGTGCGCCAACCAAGGAAGGTTGAAACGTGTAAGAGCGGAAGCCGCATCTTGGTCAAGGATAAATTCTACACTGTCAGACATCTGCAGGTAAGTCGCCGGGATATCCGAAGATATCTCGCCTTCGACTGCTTTTTTAACGATTTCGGCTTTTTTCTCGTTCCAAGCCATCAACACAATTTCCTTTGCTTTGAAAATTGTTCCAACCCCCATGGTAATCGCTTTCGTTGGTACATTTTCCTTACCACCGAAATCGCGTGAAGCATCTCTACGGGTAAGGTCATCTAAGGTTACCAAGCGCGTACCGGAGTTAGGTGCAGAACCCGGTTCGTTGAAACCGATGTGACCTGTACGTCCAATACCTAAAATCTGGATGTCTAAACCTCCCAGGCTGGAAATCTTTTGCTCATAGGCCATACAGAACGCCTGTACGTCTTCTGGAGCCAAAGTGCCATCAGGAATGTTAATATTTTCTTTTGGGATGTCGATGTGGTCGAACAGGTTTCTGTTCATGAACACCACATAACTTTGCTCTGCTGTAGGTTGCATTGGATAGTATTCATCCAAGTTGAAGGTAACGACGTTACTGAAACTTAAACCTTCTTCTTTGTGCAATCTCACCAATTCCTTGTAAACCTTTACTGGAGTAGCACCTGTGGCTAGTCCAAGTACAGCCTGCTCCCCTTTTGCCTGCTTGCCTCTGATGAGGTTTGCGATGCGTTGAGCGACTTGAATAGAAGCTTCCTCTTGAGTGGGGTATACCGTAACAGGTACTTTCTCAAATCGGGTTTCTTCTAATAAATTTAATCTTGCCATTTAAATTAAAAAATACCTTAGTGAGTTTCAAATTTAACAATTTAAAATCCCTCAAACGCAAAAAATGCAATTTCTTTTTCACATTTATTGAAAATATGTTATAATTATTACATGTTAATGCGTTGAAATGAAAGGCTTATCTTTATTTTTGATAGATAAAATTTGTAGATATATGAAAAGTATATGGTTTTTGCTGATGTTGGTGCCATGTTTGGTATTTGGGCAGAGCAAGGAGGAGATGATCGCGCAGGTGAAGGCAAATCCGAAAGATGCGAATTCGTTACGGTTGATCCAAAGGATTGGTGGGTATAATCCAGAATATGTAGAATTGAACAATCTGTTTAAGAAATTGGATAAGAAGGTAAAGAAATCGAACGATGGATTGTTGTTTGAAAGGTATCTGAAGGCGTTGAAGAGCACGCAGATCGGGAAGAAGGCACCGAGTATTACGCAGTTGAATTTAGAGGGAGACCCTTATTCTTTGTCGGATCTGAAGGGGAAATATGTATTGATCGATTTCTGGGCGTCCTGGTGTCCGGATTGTAGGAAGCAGGTTCCGGCTTTGTTGGAGACTTACGGGAGGTTTAAGGATAAGAATTTTGAGATCTTAGGGGTTTCTTTTGATCGGGAGTATGAGCCTTGGGCAAAGTATGTGAAAGAGCAGAATTTGGCCTGGAAACATGTTTCGGATTTGCAGAACATGAATAATTCTGCAGGGCAGACTTATGGGGTTCGGGCAATACCGCAGAATGTGTTGGTGGATCCGAATGGGATTATTATTGGAAGGAATTTGCACGGGGAGGATTTGAATGCTTTCTTGGCGGAGGTGTTGAAGTAAGGAAGGGGATTTGTAATTGGGATTTGTATTTGGGGTCGCGTCATTGCGAAGGCCGCGTCATTGCGAGGAACGAAGCAATCTTTTATACAAATAGAAAGATTGCTTCGTCGTGCCNNAATAAACTCCTCGCAATGACGCATTTCTACAAACTCAACTGATAAGCAATCACCGAGTTATTCAAAAAAGTAGGCACATATAAAATCTTATCCTTTGCATTATACCCAAAATCTGCGGTATTCATTTTCCCTTGCACATCCAACAACTCCTTCACTTCCCCCTTTGCAGAGATATGATAAATCAATCCACCCCAACAAGTCACCAAGAAACTTCCATCACCCACAGGTTCCAATCCATCACCACCAAGTTTCAATCCCTTCGCAATAACCGTTTTCTTTTTATTATCAATTTTCCATAATTCTGGCCCTGCCATCGCATATAAACTCCCATTGATCACTTTCAACCCATTCACGCTAGGCACATCACTCATATAAAGACTAGGTCTATTATTCTGAAGCATGTGGATTTTTCCTTCCCTGGTATCCGACACAAACACCTTTCCTGTCGCATCCACGGTAACATCATTTAAAAACACCGCCCCATCGATTTTTATCTGGTTGATCACATTCCCGGTAATAATATCTATCACCACCACCTCATTGATATCCGCCACATATAATTGATCCTTATACAATGCCATTCCTTTTGGTGCATTCAAACCTTCCACCCAAGTTGCATTTTTCAGGCTGCCATCCATGTTCAAAATCGCAATCCCACCTTTTCCATCCGCAGCAGAACCATCACCATCAATCAAGGAAACAAAAAGTTCATTACGTTCCGGAACATATAGTACAGATTCTGGCACAGGTAATTGTTCTTTAGACTCCCATAACGGAGACAGTTTAGCCTGTCCATAAGAAAGCATGGAAGAACCTAGTAAAGAAGAACATAGTAAAGCAGCGGAAAGAAATAAAGATCTCATAGTTAAAATGTTTGTTTTCACTAAATTAACAAATTAATGCAAGAAAAGTTCAACCTCCTATTTCACTTTAACCCAATCGAAAATTAATATTCCATTAACGCAAGAAAATTCAGATAAATTCTTATTTTTACACTTACTAACTAATTATTAAACTCTAATTATTATACTATGCTTGAAGCACTTTGGATCCTCATTAACTTAGCCTTAGTTATTTATGGATTTTACCTTACGATAAAATCAATTGGCTATCTCTATAAAGAGAAAGGTATTTTTCCTGCTATAGTTCTAGGGATATACATATTGTCTCTCTCTGCTTCAAAAATCAAAAGTGAAGATGAAAAATACGTAATCAATAATCCTACATTCAGCATTAAAAACCAGGAGCAACTACTAGAAAACAATTTGGTTACAAAGGTTATTCTGCGTGTAAGTAGTGCAGATGGCCAAACTGAACTCCGGCTTTCTAAGAATGGATTAGTCCCTGGATTGGATTATGAAATCGAAAGCGCAACATTATACCCAGACCACATTGAATTGAATGTATTGAAAAGCTGGAAGATAATTGGCCTCAATTTCATAACCAGTTCAAAAAATTATAAGGTAAACATCAATAAATAAAGATTATTTATTAATTTCATTCCTTATAATTTACCCATTCATCCTAAACTTAATGGAGAGCATAAAACCTTTCTTAGACGATCATTTTCTATTACAGAGCAGCATTGCAGAAGAACTATATCATCAGTATGCCAAGGATCTACCCATCATAGATTACCATAACCACCTACCACCCGATCAGGTTTCGGGAGCCCATCAGTTTGAAAACATCACCCAGGCTTGGCTTTATGGCGATCATTATAAATGGCGGGCGATGCGTGCGAATGGGGTCAATGAACATTATATTACCGGTGAAGCTTCGGATATAGAAAAATTCCAGAAATGGGCAGACACGGTTCCCTATACCATGCGGAACCCTTTATACCATTGGACCCATCTGGAACTACAGCGCTATTTTGATGTGCAGGAAAATTTACGCGCCAACAATGCGGAAAGCATCTTCCATGCTTGCAATGAAAAATTAAGAGATCCGGCCTATAATGTGCACGGCTTGTTGAATAAGATGAATGTGGAGGTAATCTGTACCACGGATGACCCTATCGATAGCCTGGAATTCCATCAAGCTTATGCCCAGCATCCATCTTCCTTCAAGATGTTTCCTGCTTTCCGACCGGACAAGGCGATGAGCCCGGAGCATACGGAAAACTTTAACCAATATGTCGACCGCTTGGGCGAGGTTTGCAACCTGGAGATACAGAATTTCCAGGAATTCCTGGATGCCCTAAAGGCAAGGCATGATTATTTTGCAGCCAATGGCTGTTGCTTATCCGACCATGGCTTGAGCCACCTCTATGCGGAGGATTATACGGAGGAGGAAATCGCCAAGATATTCCAAAAAGTAAGGGGCGGATCACACTTGATGCACGACGA
>DCOH01000002.1:33210-298581 GCA_002322865.1 Sphingobacterium sp. UBA1575
GGCTGCCCGGGAGCAGCTCGGAAAAACCATCATCTATAACCTGAATCCATCCGATAATGAGCTGTTTGCAGCGATGGCTGGGAACTTCAATGATGGCGAGATCATCGGAAAAATGCAGTTCGGATCCGGTTGGTGGTACAACGACCAAAAAGATGGAATGACCAGACAGATCAATGCCCTTTCCAATATTGGCCTATTGAGCCGCTTTGTGGGTATGCTGACAGATTCCAGAAGTTTCCTTTCCTTCCCTCGACATGAATATTTCAGACGTTTGCTCTGCAATATCTTTGCGGAGGACATCAAAAATGGCGAATTGCCGCATGATATGCCATGGATCGGAAAAATGATCCAAGATATCTGTTATTATAATGCCAAATCCTATTTCCCTTTCCAGGGTTAGGATTTTTCCAGGTTGAGCCATTTAGGCACTTCCGGGGCAATATAAGCATCCATTTTATCCAGAAGATCATGGATATTGTTGGCATAGAGCAGCATGTCCTGATTTTCCTTTTTCAAGAGTCCTGCATCTACCATATGCTTGATGAACTGGATAAGATGATCGTAGAAACCATCCACGTTCAATAGCCCGATGGGTTTTTGATGCAGGCCCAATTGGCTCCAGGTCAACATTTCGAAGAGTTCTTCCATGGTACCGAATCCTCCGGGCAGCGCAATAACCGCATCGCACAAGTTGTTCATCTTAGCTTTACGTTCGTGCATGGTATCCACTTCAATCAGTTGGCTGATTCCGGTATGTCCTATCTCCTTGCTGTTCAAGAATTTTGGGATCACACCGACCACCTGGCCGCCATTCTCCATCACGCTATCCGCTATTCCACCCATCAAACCTACTCTTCCACCGCCGTAAACCAGTTGAATGCCCTTTTCGGCAAATACCTTCCCCACCATACGGGCAGATTCCATATATACTTTTTCGTGGCCTGGACTAGAGGCACAGAACACCACAATCTGTTTTAATTTCATGCTGCAATCTAGCAATTTTATCAAAATAAAAGGCCGGAGGCGGGGAGCCAACGACCTTTATTAACTAAACATTGAAACAAAATCTTAATTCGCCCTATTGGTTTCCTCGTTGTTCGATTCCTTCTTGCGGAATTGTTGTTTTAGGTTACCAAATTTATAGGTATATGTCAATCGCACTGTCTGGTTATCATTATATTGCCTAAAAGTGGATTGGAATTCATTGAAATCAGTACTTACGGTATTTTTATTTGTCCGGAAAATATCGGTCACTGCCAATTTCAAAGAGCTGCGTTGATCCTTGAAATTATAGTTCATCCCAGCATCGATGTTCCATCTACCATGAATCTTGTACACATTGTATAGGAATGGTGTGCTACCGTTAAAGCTCAATTCTGCCGATAGGGCACTGTTGATCTTAAAGGTATGCATACTGTTTGCTTGGATAAAGAAGGAACCAAGGTCTGCAAAATGCCCGGCAATCGGTCCTTTAAAGTGCATGTAAATACCGGTAAAGTTATTGTTCATCGTCCAGAATTTACCTATTCGATAAGGGGCATTGATATTGATATAGGATGTGCTTGTTTTCGCTAAGTTTTCTCTGGTAATCCAGGTTTCGTTGCTAATGGAATCCTGCCCTAAACTTTCCACCATCGCATCGTTAGTGATATCGGTTCCTAACGTAACGTTGAACATCTGCATCAAGGTATAAGTCAAGGTCAATCCATGGGTATATTGCGGTTTTACATAAGGGTTACCTTCTTGGAAAGTCAACTTATCGATGTAATAACGGAAAGGATTCAAGAACCTATAATTCGGTCTGGTGATCTTTTTCGCATAGCCAAAATTCAGGATATGGTTCTGACTGATGTTATAGCCCACATTTGCAGAAGGGAACAGGTCAAAATAATCCCGTTTTACGCGGTTGTTCTTGGTTACGGAATTACCATCCGAAATGGTATATTCTCCGCGTAAACCTGCTTTCAACGACCATTTTCCGATGGCCCTGCTGTAATCCGCATAGGCGGCTGCAATCTGTTCGGTATAGATGAACAGGTTCGAGCGATTGGCGATGTCTACCCAGTCCCCCGCCTGCGTTAAAGAATCAAATTGCAGGTTATTATCAGATTTTACATTACTGTATTTCAGTCCGGTTTCTATTTTACCCTTTCCAACGATTTTCTCCAAATCTAATTTGGCTACATAGATATCGATGGTTGATGGCATGGCCGAACGTTCTTTTTGAACTGGATAATAAAGACTGCCATCTGGTCTTTCAGTTCTATAGATATAATCATTGTCGTTGCTGTTTTTGAACATGCTCCAATCCAAATCAAATACCAACCGACTACCTAATGTATCCAATTTATACTCGTTGTTAAAGTTGGTCGAGTATCTGTTGAAACGGTTATCACTGATGGCAGTGGTTCTTAGGATAGAATCAACGACCGAAGGGTTTTTGGAAATATCGGTATTGGAAATATTCTCACTGATCTCCTCGTTATTGTTTCCTGTGAACTGGAGCATCATGGTATTCCTGTTGGAAGTCTTCTGCTCCACGCCGAATCTATAATTGTGGTTCTTTTCGGTTTCCACCAAGAAAGCTTCCTGATTAAAGTCTGTAGAAACATTGCCATTGGCAATGGTGCGTTCCAGATCGAGATCAAATTGGCGTTTGTTCTGGGTATAGGCATAAGAACCGAACAAGGTCGTATTGTTCTTTTTATAGTTGAGGTTTAAACTGGAGTTTCCCCGGTAGTGTTCGCCTTTGGCGCCACTCACCAAGAATGTTCCATTAAATCCTTCTAGGTTGTTCTTTTTCATCACGATATTGATAGAGCCTACTGCACCTTCCGCATCATCTTTAGCGGAACGTGTGGTACTTACTTCCACACTTTTGATCATACTACCATCGGTAGATTTCAGGAAAGTAGCCAATTGTTCTCCCGTCATAAAGGTTTGTCGCCCATCGATGGTAATTGTTACACCTTGCTGTCCCATTAATTGCAGATTATCGTCCTTATCAACGCTTACCCCTGGCGCTCTCTTCAAGACCTCCAAGGCATTGTTCCCTGCAGCAACGGTGGAATTCTCCACGTTAAGGATCAGTTTTCCATTTTTACTTTGCACCATGGGAACTTGCCCCTGAACCGTTACGGCCTCAATGGCTAGGCTCTGTGGGCTCAATTGGATAGTAGGCACCTGGATATTCTTATCGCCCAATTCAAATACGGCCGATTTTGCCACAGCAAAACCTACCGAGGTCACTTGGATGTAATAGCTTCCTTTAGGGGCTTTTAAAATACTGTAATCGCCATTCTCATCGGTTACTGCCGTTTTGATCAGCACGTTAGCTGATGACGACATTAGGTAAACCGAAGCGGAGGCTACTG
The DNA here is from genome assembly GCA_002322865.1 of Sphingobacterium sp. UBA1575. Lineage (GTDB taxonomy): Bacteria > Bacteroidota > Bacteroidia > Sphingobacteriales > Sphingobacteriaceae > Sphingobacterium. Next base: position 36,585 of record DCOH01000002.1, read on the forward strand.
GTTGATTGCTTGCGTTAATGACTTTGCCCTTTACATCCGCATCCTGCATGCCCGCAAATGATTGGCCTATCATCCCGACAAGCATCAAAATAAAGAGGGTAATTATTCTTCCCATGGTTAGTTTTTATATGTTTTCTAAGGTTTGGTTTTATTTAATAGACGAAGCTTCCCTTCTATAGGTTGCTTCGTCTATGTTATATTTTTGATTAACTGTTACGCTGAGCGTCCCGGATCTGTTTCTTAACCTCATCCTGCGCTTCTTTAATCTGTTTTAAGGCCTCTCTCTGCGCTTCTTTTGCTTCTTTCTGCGCTTCCTTCAAGGCTTCTTTAGCTTCTCGCTGTGCCTCTTTTACGGCATCTTCTGCTTCTTCTTTGGCATCTTTCTCCGCTTCTTCCGCCTCTTCTTTAGCGTCTTCTAAAGCTTTTAAACGCTCTTCTTCCATTTTCTTCACACAACGCAATCCCGCTTTGGTCATGATCCATTCGGAAAGTTTCTCGCCTTCATTGTTCGGACAATCATAAGCCCAAATATCCTGCACCTTGTTTTCTACATTGTCGTTGATCATCACTTTAGTACCGATTGGTAAGAACATTTTGATGCTCACGTGTTGATCCCTAATGATCGGTTGTTTAAGGATGGAGAAATGGCTATCGAAAAGGATATTTTCTCCGTTCTGCTGTACCTGGTATTTGATCTGGGAAGCACGTGCTGATGCATCACCATAGCTGTTTCCTCTTGAAAAATAATTGTACTGCATATAAGGAGCCTTTAAGGAATCAATGGCTTCAAAACGAATCCCGATATTGTCCCTTAATACCCCAGATATGGTTTTTCCATTCCTCGTCACCTCAAATTTGTTGGATCTGAAATCCTCATCCGAAGCTTTGATCACTCGAACATCATTTAAGGAAATGATGTACTGGGCTTTTTTCTCCATCGGTTTTTCCACACTGATCGTGCTTTCCTCTTTAAATTCCTGATTCGTAACGATCACCATGTATAGGATCACGATGATGGAACCTACCCAAGCGGCAAACATGGAAACACTTGCATAATTATTCAATGGACTTCCTTTGAACAATACCCTCAGCATCAGGAAGAAAAAGGCCAAAAACGGAATGCCAATGGCTAAGAACCCTGCTGTTATGGCAATGAATGCGGAAGTTGGCTCCAATATTTCCAACGGTGGAAAGTAGATGTCATTATCATATCCCATGATGTTCAATACATTGAACACCCAAAAGATGAACAGACCAACAACAGTTGCTCCAGATACAAACAACCCAATGGATGCAAATATCTTACCTAAAAGCGAGAAGGATCTGCCTATCACATCACCTGCCGAACGTGCTCCTCGATTAAACTGCTCGCCGGCGCCCGAAAAATTTTCGCGCACATTCTTCATCTCCTCATCGAAGGATTTTTTGAAGTTATGTAGGTTTGCCTGCTCCCCACGCATCGCCAATTTATCAGCCCGCGTTAATGCTTTCGGCATGACCGCCCATAGCACAAAGTATAATAACACCCCTGATCCCCCAAAAAGGAAAAACAGAATGAAGATGATCCTTACCCATTTCGATTCGATGTTGAAATATTGCGCCAAACCGCTACATACCCCACCGAAAACCTTATCGTCCATGTCGCGCATCAATCTTTTCGACATGGTATAGTTCGCAAAGCTCGATTCGTTATCAACGGGCTCTCCTTGTGTAGCATTCGGCTCTTCCGTAAAACCAGACTCTCCCTCTGCTTGGAATGTGTTCCCTTCAGTACGTGCATCCGAACGGTTTTCGCTTTGGATTTCATCTTCTAATTCCGCATCGAAATCACTTACGCGTCCCATTTGGGCGATTACTTCATTGACATCCTCCATATTGATGACCTCCTTACGCCCGCTATGGATGCGCTCAGAAAACATTTCAGCAATACGGTTTTCAATATCTTCCAAGATTTCTCGGCTATCCTCTGATTTTCCAAAGTGCCTTTTGATCTCGATCATGTAGGCCCTTAGGGTCTCGTATGCATCCTCCTCAATGTGGAAAACGATACTATTTATATTAATGATGATGGTCTTGTTCATGACAGTATTTAGTTAATAGTTTAGATTATATTTCACGGTTAGCAATCGATATCTCCACGGCAAACAGTAATTCCTTCCAGGTGATATCCAGTTTCTTCAACACTTCCAATCCTTCGGAAGTAATCTGGTAGTACTTTCTTGGTGGACCTGATGTAGACTCCTGCCAACTATAACTCAACAAGCCATTGTTCTTCAACCTCGTCAATAGTGGATAGAGCGTCCCTTCAACCACCAACAACTCTGCCTTCTTCAATTCGGCAATGATGTCTGAGGCATATATTTCTCCCCGAGAAATTATGGATAGAATACAGTACTCCAGTATTCCTTTCCTCATTTGGGTTTGTGTATTTTCTGCTATCATAACAATACAAAGATATATCCTTTGGATGGTACTTTGCAATACATAGTACTATAAAAATTTAAAATAAATTTTTAATTAGCTGATTTTCAATAGAATAATTTTTTAATAAAAAGATTAAGAAAATGTAATCATTATAAAAAATACCTGAAAAGCCTTTTTATTACGAGATATTAATCCGATTTTAGGCATAATGAACTGGCTTATAAATTACGCATGGGCAATTCTTTGGGCAATAATCATGATGACATTGCTCTTGTTGCCACCCGACAACCTACCATCAGGCAATTACTTCCCAGGTTTTGACAAATTGGTACATACTGGCTGTTTTTATTTATTGACAACATTAATCCTATTTGGAAGAGTCATAGACACGAAACGACGAGCTGGAAAATGGAAAACCTTTTTCATCGCTTTGATATCCGCTTCTTTCTTTGCGTTCTTAACAGAAGGTGCGCAGATGTATTTCACCAATAGCAGACATGCAGAATGGTGGGATATTTTTGCGGATTATGTAGGAATTGGGATGGCTCTATTCAGCTATTTATTACTATACAACCGACGGGCGCAGTACGATTAAGCCTTGGCGATACATAACACCGAGAATTTAGCATCTGGATAGGTGGTTTGAAGGGTTTCTAAAGCAGAACTAAGCGTAGCTCCTGTGGTCAATACATCATCCAAGAGGATATATTCCTTATCGGAAAGCAGCTTATTGGGTAGAACTTCAAATACCCCCTCTACATTTTTCATGCGTTCGTATCTAGAAAGTAAGGTTTGTGTTTTGGTATGGACTTTCCTTTTTAGGATGTTTGCGTAAATTGGAATCCCGCTTATTTGATGCAAACCCTTGGCAAATTCTTCAGTTTGATTATACCCACGCCATTTTCTTTTTTTTGGGTNNATCAGCATTTCAGCATAACGTTTTCCCAAAAACAATCCTACCTTGGGCTTATTCCCGTATTTCAGGTGATAGAGTAATACTTCTACGCGGCTAGAAGCATTCAAATGCAGCATGGCAGCCGCCTTGATTACCGGCGCTCGGCCCTTTAACTGTTGTATACAGGGATTGTTAGGATCTTTGTGGAATTGTGTAAAAGGGAGGTGGAATAAACATTTTGTACAAATAAACTCTTCCTGAAAGACCAATAAAGCCGAGCATGCATGACACTGTTCAGGGAAGAATAAATGGAAAAATGCCTGGAAATAGTTTGTTAACACCTGCATGCGCTATCTTTTCAGAAAGCTAGGAATCTATTATAAAATCCCAATTGAACAGGTATTAACTTATTTTTAAGCTTAATTAACCGCTTCTGTATTTTCTTTTTCCTTGATCGCCAACTGGCCACAAGCGGCATCAATATCCTTACCACGACTACGGCGCACATTGGTGATGATGCCCTGTTTTCTAAGGTATTCAGCGAATTGATCGATCTTATCGGCTTCAGCATTTAAGAAGTCTGCCAAGGCGATAGGGTTGTATTCAATGATATTCACTTTACAAGGAACATGCTTACAGAATTTCGCTAACTCTTTGGCATCTTCCAGTTCATCGTTAAAATTGTTGAAAACGATGTATTCAAAAGTGATAGGGTTTTTGGTCTTCGCATAGAAGTACTTGAGCGCATCTGCCAAGGCCGCCAAACTGTTCTGCTCGTTTATCGGCATGATCTCGTTGCGTTTCTTATCGTTGGCCGCATGTAGGGAGAGTGCCAAATTGAAGCGTACTTCATCATCGCCCAATTTCTTGATCATTTTTGCAATACCAGCTGTGGATACGGTAATGCGTTTAGCTGCCATGTTCAGTCCATCGGGAGCTGTAATCCGCTCTACCGACTTCATCATATTGCTGTAGTTCAACAAAGGTTCACCCATCCCCATATACACGATATTCGTCAATGGGTGGTTATATTTCTCCTCCGCTTGTTTGGCAATCAATACCACCTGATCGTAAATTTCATCTGCATTGAGGTTTCTTTTGCGATCCATATATCCCGTAGCGCAGAATTTGCAGGTTAAGCTACAGCCTACTTGGGAGCTCACACAGGCGGTCATCCGATCATCTGCAGGAATAAGAACTCCTTCGATAACATTGTTATCATACAAGGTAAAGCTGCTTTTAATGGTTTTATCAGAACTGATTTGTGATTGGCGAACTTTTACGGCATTGATGGCGAATCGTTCCTTCAATTTATCCCGCAAAGGCTTGCTCAAATTGCTCATGTCATCAAAATCGGTACAGGATTTTTGCCAAAGCCATTCATAAATCTGCTTTGCACGAAAGCCCTGCTCCCCCATTTCCACCAGTGCATCTTTGAGTTGTGCCAAACTCAAACTTCTAATATCTACCAATTTAATTGCTTTTTCCACGCTACAAAGATACGTCAAAAATTATTCCTTATTCAAAAACTTGTTTTTTCTGTTCCTGCGGAACTTTTTTATCAAGACAACGACTAAGCCAACTACGATTAATACAGGCCATAACCCTACAATTCCCAAGGCTAAGGTTTCGATCAGATTCCATCCAAAAACAAAGGAATCCTTCAATCTCGACCAGAAAGAGTTACTACCCATGGGCAGATTGGCATTATATTCAAATAGATTGATGTTGATGCTGGAATAATCGACCTGACCAGCCAGATTCCTTAGTAATCCTTCGGAACTATCGATCTCTTCTTGTAACAAACGGATCTGTTCCTGTATTTCCAACAGGTCCTTTACCGACTTTGCCGATGCTACCATTCCTTGATACCGTGCTAGGTATGCCCGTTTGCTTTTCAAGCGGGATTCCACATCATAATACTGGATGGAAACATCCTCAGAGGTCATGCTCTTGGAGGTGATTTTGTCCTTCCCATTTTCCAGGTTGCCCATAAAGGCATCCAATTGTTTGGAAGGAACGCGGACCACCAGGTTATAGGTCGTCAATTCATCCCGATTGGATGTGGAGGATTCCTGCTCATAATAGCCCCCCATCTTCTTCAATAAAGCATCCAGGTTCTTTTTACTTGTTTGAATATCTTTGGATTCAATGGATAGATCCCCTTTACGTATGATTTTAAGCTGCTGGTTAACAGGGTTTACTGGTTCTGTGGCAGCATTTACCGCTGCACCTGCAGCCACATCAGCCGCAACAGCATCTGGGGACACTGCATATTTAGCCTGTTTACTTGTCGAGACTTCCGAAACGAGCGCCTCTTCCGAATGCTCCATGCTTTTATTACAGCCTACTGCAAAAAGCAGCATGCTCAAGGGTAAGATTAAAAATACTTTTTTCATGGCTAAGTGTTTAGGCTAGGATGCATTTCTTCCCGCGATTCCATAAAGAATCCTAAAATAAAAAAGCCCTCTAGGCATTTTCATCCTAGAGGGCATGGATATAACAATGTGATTTGTTTATTTATTTACCGCAGCTCTAACCTTTGGTGCAATCTGATTGCCATAGAATTCAATGGCTTTCATCATTTTGCTATGGTCAGGGCTACCCACATCCATATGGGCAGAGAACCTGGTCAAACCGAAGGTTTCCTGCATCTGTAGGATCTTCTCCACCGACTCATTCACATCGCTTACGATCAGGTGGCCATGTCTTGAACGACCATAATCGTATTGTGATTTTTGGTAAGCAGGCCATCCCCTAGAAGCACCGATCCTATTCATTTGTGCGGAATAGAAAGGGTAATACCAATCGGCAATCTCCTTGCTGTCTTCTCCAAAGAAAGAATGCATATGCACACCTACCTGGAAATTCGCCATATCATGGCCATTATCCCGATATGCTTGTTCATACACTTCAAACAAAGGTTTGAAATTGATCGGCGAACCACCGATGATGGCAAACATAACAGGAAGACCTAAGCGTCCGGCACGGATAACAGATTCTGTAGTACCTCCTACGGCCACCCAGATCGGCATGCTGTTGTTCACCGGTCTTGGGTATATGGTCTGGTTCACCAAACTTGCGCGGTGTTTTCCGGTCCAATTAACCGTTTCCGATTTATTCAGACGAAGCAAAAGTTCCAATTTTTCTTCAAACAAGGAACTGTAATCTTTCAGATCATATCCATAAAGCGGAAATGATTCAATAAAAGATCCGCGTCCCGCCATAATTTCAGCACGGCCATTAGAGATCAGATCCACCGTTGCGAAATCTTGGAACAATTTCACAGGATCGGCTGAGCTCAATACCGAAACAGCACTTCCCAGTTTGATTTTTTTGGTCACGGAAGCTGCCGCTGCCAAAATGATTTCGGGAGATGCCACCGCATAATCGGAACGGTGATGTTCGCCCATTCCAAAGAAATCCAAACCAACTTCATCCATCAATTTGATCTCTTCGATTATTTCCTGCATGCGATCTTGCGCAGCTTGTATTTTTCCTGTCTGTGGATCTATTTGCAAATCCCCAAACATTCCTATTCCTAATTCTAACATAATTTGCTCCTATTTTATACTACAAAAATAGGGAGCATAAACTCCCTATTCCTTGATGTATGATAAGAAAGAATACCCTTAGGAAAGAAAGATTACCCGTGGATATATTCTTTGGTTCCATAGGATTGGATCAGCTCCCCTTCAAAGTCCAACCATTCCTTCCAACGTTTGTCCACATCAACATCCGTGCTGTATTTTCGGGCAAAGTTGAGGAAAGTCGTATAATGGTTGGCCTCGGAAACCATCAGTTCATGATAGAAGGTTGCCAATTCCTGGTCTTCAATATTTTTGGATAACACCCGAAACCGCTCGCAGCTGCGTGCTTCGATCATGGCGGCAAACAATAAGCGATCAATAAAAGCCATGTTTCTGGATCCATCCTTTTTGGCAAATTTCATCAGTTGACCCACATAATCGTCTTTACGCTCGCGGCCCAAGGTATAGCCCCTGGCTTGAATGATTTCGATCACCATTTTGAAATGTTCCATTTCTTCGATGGCAATCGCCGTCAGTTCATGCACCAGATCTTCAAATTCAGGGTTCTGGGTGATCAGGGTGATGGCATTGGATGCCGCCTTCTGTTCACACCAAGCATGATCTGTCAATATTTCGCTTAGATTGGATTCTGCAATATTTGCCCAACGGGGATCTGTTAATAGTTTAAGTCCTAACATAGCCTGTTCAATATAAATTACAAAGGTAGTAAATTAAGCTTTATAGAATTAATTTACTCATTTTTGTAGAATGGAAAATCGTTTGCTCGTTATTGGTCTGGTATGGCCAGAACCAGACTCTTCTGCTGCTGGTTGGAGGATCCTCCAATTGATCGAAATATTCCTGGAGCAGGGATTTGAGATCCATTTTGCCGCTGCGGCCAGTAAAAGCGAACATTCCTATCCATTGGAAAAACTGGGAATACAGGAAAAGGAAATCCTCTTGAACGACGATTCCTTTGATGCGTATATACGAGATTTGAAACCGGATTACGTGATGTTCGATCGCTTTATGGTGGAAGAACAGTACAGTTGGCGAGTACGGGAAAATTGTCCGCAAGCGATCCATATACTGGATACAGAAGATCTTCACTTTTTAAGACAGGCGAGGCAGGACGCTTTCAAAAAAGGAAAGGAATTGGATGAGCTATCTTTATATTCCGATCTTGCCAAGCGAGAGATCGCCAGTATTTATCGTTCGGATCTTTCGATTATCATTTCGGAATACGAAATGAACCTGTTGGTTCAGCAGTTCCATATTCAGGAATCCTTACTGGTCTATCTCCCCTTATTAAACCGCGATTTCATCCAGGACAATGAACTCCCAACATTCGAGGAAAGGAAGGATTTTATGTTTATAGGGAATTTCATCCATGAGCCGAATTGGCGAACGGTATTGGAATTAAAGCGGATATGGCCATCGATCAGGAACCGACTTCCTCAGGCCGAACTGCATATTTACGGGGCATATCCCAGCCAAAAGGTTTGGGAACTAAATAAGCCAAACTCAGGTTTTATTATTAAGGGAAGGGCAGAATCTGCTTTAGAAACCATGAAAAATTATCGGGTCTTGTTAGCTCCGATTCCATTTGGGGCTGGGCAAAAAGGAAAGTTCATGGATGCATTGGCTACCCAGACGCCTATTGTTACGAGTGCGATTGGTGCGGAAGGCATGTTAATCGAGGGGAATTGGCCTGGGTTTATCTGTGAGGAAGATGATGAATTTGTTGAACGATCTATACAATTGTATAGTCAGGAGGAAACTTGGAGAAGCGCGCAGGATCGAGGACAGCATTTAAGTCAGTTATGGAAAGCCAAGCAAGATCGGAACCGATTATTTCACATGTTGTTTCCTATCAAGGATAATCTGGAAGTCCATCGGCTAAAGAATTTTGTAGGGCAGATCCTTTGGAGCAATCAATTTGCTTCCAGCAAATACATGTCCCTTTGGATCGAAGCCAAAAACGACAAGAAAAAATGAAGCCGTATCATGTTAAAATGATACGGCTTACGTTCTCATATTAAGTTTAATCTTAACGTCTTTTAAATTCGTATCTCGTGGTTTTACCATTCGTTACGTTTTCCATGCTGAATTTCACAATGGTGGTGATAATATTTTCCTTGATGGTATAAGTAACTCCATCAAAAATCATAGTTTTCGAGTTTGGCATCTCATATGGATAAGATTTCGCTCCATCTTGACCCAACATGATGTAGGTATATCCATCCTTATTGAAATTCATATACTGTGGCTTCTTTACCAAAGTATCTCTAAAGACCTCTTTACCGTCCACAAATTCTGTTCTTACTACGTCCTCCCATTGGTTGGAACGGATGATGTTCTGAGCGGTATCTCGGCCGATATTATCAATAGTATCTTCACTACAAGAAGCTAAACCAAAAGCCACTAAACCCAATATCATTAACTTTTTCATAATTATGCTGCTATTTTCTAACATTTATCTATTACTCCATGCCATACTTTCCAATCATTATGCCAATAAATGTTAAAACGGGAAAATAATCTCTTAAATGAGCTTGTCGAAGGTTAACCGCATTTTTATTATATTTAAACAAATGAAACCATTAAGATGGCATTAATCACCTTACTATGGCAAAACTCCTGCATTATTTCATTGTACTGGTTTGGTTAATCAATGGTCTATATTGTAAAGTATTTAACCAGGTGCCGCGACATCAGGAGATCGTTGGAGAGATCTTATCCAAGGAACATGCAAGGACTTTAACCATTATTATTGGCTTAATGGAAATCCTACTGGGAGTTTGGATTTTTTTCAGAAGATATCCTAAACCCACAGCCATCTTTCAAATCATTTTGGTCCTCAGTATGAATGTTATTGAATTTTTCCTTGTGCCGAATTTGCTGTTATGGGGTAGGTTCAATTTGGTTTTTGCCATACTTTTTGCAGGTTTGATATTTTTGGAAGCTTTTGTACTATCGTCTCCCCCACATCAGAAAAACTATGGGAAACTTCAATAATCAGCAAATTGCCATGCAGGCCAATTTGGAACAGACCCTTGTGCTCACCTTTGCCGTTCCGGCCGAAGAGCTTCTTAACTACATTCCAGAACCGCTGACTTTGGATATTTACGATAATAAATGGGCTTTTATGGCGGTGGCTTTAGTAAGAACCAAGCACTTAAGGCCAAAGGGATTTCCAAAATTCCTTGGAAGGAATTTTATCTTAGTAGGTTATCGAGTTTTTGTCCGGTATAACACGCATGAAGGGAAAAGCCTCCGCGGGCTTTATATCCTTGGATCAGCGACAGATAGTCGCTTAATGGAAATCATGGGAAACCTATTGACCAATTATCATTATCAGCACATGGACATACAATGGGAAGAACAAGCGCATCAAACGGTTGTATATTCCTCCAAACAACGTCTACAGATTGAATTTCCAACGCATATCCATGATCCGAAGCTGCCTACGGACTCTCCCTTTCCCGATTGGAAAACAGCAAGACGTTATGCTGGCCCTCTCCCCTTCACTTTTTATATAAACAAAGAAAATAAGGAGATCCATATCGTAGAAGGAAAAAGAACAGATTGGATTCCAAATCCCATCCACATCCAGCATTATGAAATCGGATTTCTAGATGATTACATTTCCGGAAAAAAGATATTGGCCAGTGCGTTCAGCATTACCAATATCCCCTATTATTGGAAGAAAGGAAGGGTTGAAAAATGGGGGTAAAAAGAGGACGATTTCAAGGGATAAAAAACATCATCTATTTCAATTGGCATTTTTATATTATTTTCCTGCTCCTAGTAATTGGTGGAATAAGTATCCTGCCTATCATCCCACCCCCTTACGCTGGCTATTTAGAGGTTGTTTTATATATATCCACCTTATCGACTTTGATTTCTTTGATTGTTTCTTGGCTAGTTTATGACGTATCTGATCTTTATCAATTCCATTTTATTAAAGATCTGAAAGGACTCCAGGTTTTAAACATACATGCAGGTTTTGATGAAAGCAGTGCTATCCTAAAAGAAAAATCTCCCTCCACATTAGCCATTGCTGATTTTTATGATCCCCAAAAACATACCGAAATCTCTATTAAAAGAGCTCGAAAGTGTTACCCAAACAGCGATGAATGTATTCCAATAAAAAGCAATCAGTTTCCCTTCGAAAAAAATTATTTTGATCGGGTATTTTTAATATTTTCAGCACATGAAATCCGGGATCGGGAAGAAAGGAAAACATTTTTAAAAGAACTGCTACGCATTCTTCATCCTGATGGCGAAGTTCTCCTCTTGGAACATCGTAGAGATTGGAAGAACTTTTTGGTCTATAACGTAGGTTTCTTTCATTTCTATTCGGAAAAAGAATGGCTAAACAACTTTAAGCAAGCAGGATTTAAGCTCGAAGAGAAGCAAGGAATCCATCAATTGATTACAGCTTATAAATTTAAAAAAAATGGAAGTACAGCTTAAAATAGTTGGGATAGTTCAAATCCTATTGGCCATTATCCATCTTTTTTTTCCAAGAAAATTCGATTGGAAAAATGAGCTACATAAATTAAGTCTGCTGAACCAACAGATGATGCAGGTGCATACTTTTTTTATCGCATTGACTGTTTTTTTGATGGGCATATTGAATCTTAGTTCTGCCGAACTGCTGATCAACACAGAGCTTGGAAAACGGATTTGCTTGGGTATGGGCATCTTTTGGTTATTAAGACTAGGGATACAATTTTTTGGTTATTCTTCCTTGTTATGGCGAGGAAAACGAGTAGAAACCGGCATTCATATCCTATTTATTTTCACTTGGATATATTTTACGTATGTGAATTTTAACGTCTTTTTTAAGGCTCTTTAAACCCATTAGCTGTTTGACCATCTGCCCTTAATTAAATTTTAAAAAATTAGGTTGAAATATTTCTAAAAATATTCCTATGTTAGCATTATATTGTAGCCAAGCAACCACAAGTTAGAAAAGCTTCAATAGCCAGACCATTAACGGCAACATCTATGAAACAGCTAAGTTTAAGAGCAAACTCTTTAGGGGAGTTAGTTAAAAAGCGGAAATTCTTACAAATGATCTTATTGATCGGTGCCTTGGTATTAACCATGATGTTGACCATTCTTCACCTTTACTTTTTCAAAAGTGACATGATCAGTTTTCCGGTCATGTTAGCAGCTGCACTTTTTACACTTCTGCCTGCTTATAAGCGCTTGGGAGAGATCAATACAGAGATTAAATCGCGCACGGATGCGCGTAGAATCTAGAATTAGGGTTATTAAAATCGTTACTCTATACCCTTAAAATAAAGGGCCTTTTCTTTTTCATTGGTTCCTTCTCCAGCATACCAAAGTGGCACCAAAGTCAATACGCGATGCCCACTGTTATAGCTATATCGGAATTTTCTTGCTGATGTACTCCAAATAAGGGAATTTGGAATATTTTTAGACAATTTAATACGCAGCTCATTATTATCCATAAAATCAAATTCCGCTTCCACATCTCCGTTAACCAACGCTTTATTACCGACCATATCCACAGAAAAAGATGGCCCTGCATCCATGGTTTCAAAAACCTCGTTGATAATTTCTGCACGTTGAAAAGTCTGTTCGCGAAGTTCGTTGGATTTCTTTCCGAAAAGCGGGAAACCCCTCAAATTTTCTTTCAGTCGAAGATCCGCACCATTCCCTTCAAAAATTTCCATCCCTTTGGGATCCATATTCACTTCAAACGAAAAAGGTTCATTGACCTCAAAATGTAAATAATCGCCTTCCTGTTTTGACTTCCCTTTTAATGGCGTGATGTTTTGATCTGTTATGATGGAAAACTTATCCTCTTCATAAAAAATCCCCATGGCCCATAGATCATGCTCATCCGTATACTTCATTCGGATACTGGAAGACAATTTATTGCCTTCTACCTCCCAGATCACCTCCTTATTGCTAAAAGCATCCGTTTCTGCAGCCCATTTCACCCGCTTTTCCTTGATCTTTTCATAATCGGGATTTTTAATAACGTCAGACTCCATATCCGTGGAAATCATTCCAAACTGATCAATCTGTACCGTTTTTTTTATCGGATCGACCGTTACCACCGCTTTGGTCGCAAATAGGCTTGGTTGCTCCAACATAAAGAAGCTCCCAATCAACAAGAATATCAGTTTAATCTCAATCATATTGCGATGCCAGGAACTGTTGCCAGCTTTCCAATAATCGATTCGCTTCCTCCATCTCCTGAGCATCCACTTCCCCGATCCGATGGGCAGTAGTTAATTTTGCCTCTTTATCCTGATAGCTGATCTGGAACATAAGTTCCTTCCTATCCCACATATAATCATATAAAATGGCCAATCCCTTAGCATTTGGCTCGAGGTAATTGGCCAGATCTTTCAGCATGGATATCATCGGGATAATTTCCTGATAGTTCTCGCTGAACTGCAACACCATGAAATACCAGGTATTGGTTTGTTCATCATAAGTTTCCTGTGCGCCTGTAAACCGTTCATCAATAATCTCTTCAATCACTTGTCCATAGCTATCTGCATGGTAGGATTGAACAACCTGTAGGGGCTGTTTATTGTACATTTCACGGGAATCCCACCAATTTGTCCAATTGCTGTTTAAGGCAGGAGCCACTGGGCGGCTTTTCTTGAACTTCTGCAATTGTTCTTTACTGATGGGCACTTTGACATATAAGGAACTTAATTCTGACATAACCTATTATTTATAAAGATTGAACTCGCTTTTAATCACGATCTAGGAAGCTAAATGCATTGTTAAAATAATTTCCGATAACAGGAAGTACGGCCATCTTGTTGTTTGCTGCATTGATAATACCAATGATCATCAATACCAAAAACAATAGACCGACTATATTTCCAATTATGCCTAAGGAAGGAATGATACTTACAATAATCCCGATAGCGATCGAAAAGATGAATGAGGTAATGATCAATCCCAACCCTTGTTTAAGGTGGAAGCGACTGAACTGATCTCTATTATCCTTTCCTACAAAATAGGCAACTAGCCATAAAATCCCTAAATAGCTTAAGATTGATTGAACTTTTGAATCCATAATATGTTTTTTATTAGTTTATGATTTGTTTAATTTCTTGATTCTAATCATCACACATCTTATACCATAATTATTTTAAGACAATCGATGTTACATATACAGAATGTCTACATTTTTCGTATATAGTTGATAATCAATAATTAGCAATCTTATAGGTTAACAAAATTATATACATAAATTAACATAGGATTAGCATAAAATAAGAATTGCTCATAAATTAGGTTTCGAACGCAGTATACTATGAAGAACGCAATTGTATTGATCTTATTATTGTTTAGCCTATTTCGAGCCCAAGGTAATTCGAAAGAAATAGACCCTTCTATCAAAAGTATTCTCTTAAAGGTAGAGAAAATGGTCTTAAATTCCCAAAATGAGGAGGCGATTGATCTATTGCTGGGTGAGGTCAATAAAACGAAGTCGGCAGATGCGCTTGCTATTTATTATGGACAGTTGAGTTCCATATATTTAAGCAAAGATAGTCTACAACAAGGCAAAAAATACCATGACCTCAGTGTTGCCCAAAGGAGTTCAGCTTTGACTGCCGAAGCCTTGGCGGCTACCTATCGTTCTTCGGCCTACCTGAAAAGTTTTCTGAACCTATCTGATGAGGTCGTAAAAGAAGCGAATGAAGGGTTAAACATACTCCAACAAGTTCCAAAAGCCTATTCCCTGAAATATGCCCTTTATTATCTTTTGTATTCCACCTATAGTGGCTGGAACGATAGTGAAAAAATGGAGGAGAACATTAGGAAATGTGAGTTGAATGCCAATTTGGGGAAGAATTATAACCAGCAATCCAATGTACAGATCGGTTATTCCAGTCTTTACCTGGCCCGGTATAGGAAACACAAAAAGAAAGCCGACCTGGACAGCAGTTACCATCATCTCCTACAATCTTATAATATAAACGAATTACATCCCGATCTGATCAGTGGAAATACCAAGGTAGTCACCGCAGTCAATCTGGCAAATTATTATTTGGAATTTGCAGAAGGTCCAGTTTTGGTCCGAAAAAAGAAGGCTTATGGGTATTTGGCAAAGGCAGAGGAAGAATTAAAGAATAACAATGGACAATTTGGAAGGTGGGTGAATATTTATGGTATCAAGAGCTCCTTTGCCCAATTGGAAGGGAATATTCCACTCGCTGAACAATATCTTATCGCGGCTAGTAACCTGTTGAATGACCGAAAGGACAATAGCCTGTTAAAATTGGAATATAAACTGTATCAGGAATTATCTTCGCTGTCTGAAAAAAAGAACGACTTGGCTTCGGCCTTGGCCTACCACAAAAAAGCCGAAATGGTATTGAAACAGAATTTCGACCAGGTACAGCTGTTCAATACTCAAAAATTGGATATCCAATATGAAACGGAAAGAAAGGATCAGCAACTGAAACTTTTGGAAGAGACCGCAGCGCTGCAGAAGAAGTTGAATTACGTGTATGGTGGAGCGGCCGTTCTTGCCGTACTGGTATTGATTTTTATGTTAAGATCCTACAAGTTCAAACTCCAATACGCTAAATCACGAGAAATTCAATTGGCCAAACAGAAGGAGGCCGAACAGGAGATCATGGAACTGAAACATCAACAGCTGCAGAAGGAGGCTTTGGCTAATAACCTGATCATCGAGCATAAAAACGATATGCTCAAACAGATCAAAACTAAAATTCAAGAAGGCGATTCCTCTCAATTGAAAAAACTGTTGAAGGAGGAGAATCTTTTGAGTGCCGATTTTGAAGACATTAAATGGCAGATACAGCAGTTACATCCTAATTTCTTTCAGCAATTAATGGATAAATCCACCCAGAAATTGACCCAATTGGATCTCAAATACTGTGCTTATATCTATTTACAGCTTTCAACAAAACAGATCGCACAGGTCTTGCATGTGGAACCCCAATCGGTACGTATGTTCAAATATCGATTGAAACAAAAGTTTGGTTTGCCGAAAGAATCAGACCTGGAGAACTTTCTTCAGGAGCTGGTTTAGTACCATTTATCTTCGTACTCCAAGTGGGGTTTAAGTGACATGTCTCATCATCTACTCACTATGTTGAAATTATCGGACACTAATCTTTCAAGTTGCAAGGGGTAGCTCGACCTCGGTAAATCGACCAATGTTTTCACATCATTTAAAGCCGATTGTAAAAAGTAGGTTCCACTGTATTTTTTATTCTCTAGATACGAAATCATTTTCTGCAAATCCTCCAAGCTCAATAATTCCGAATGGACAGTCGTTCGAACTTCAAAAGGAATTTTATTCGCCTGTAAGAGTGCATAAGTTTCTTCAAATCCGCCAAACAAATTACTTACCGTAATGTGTTTGAATCGTTCGCCCAATCCTTTGAAATCCAAGGCGACATAATCCAATATGTTTCGTCGGATTAATTCCTGGATAATAGTTGGTCGACTTCCGTTAGTATCGACCTTAATCAGATAACCCATCGCCTTAGCTTCCTGCGCCAATTCCAACAATGCGGGGTGCATTGTGCATTCTCCGCCACTGAAAACCACCGCCTGTAAGAGGTTCTTCCTTTTCCGAAGAAAATGCAGCGCATCTTCTATACTCATCTTACCTTTCCCCAACACGATATCGGGATTATAGCAGTATAAACAACGCATGTTACAGCCTGTAAACCAAAGGATACAGGCTGATTTATTCGGATAATCTAATAAAGTAAATGGGCTGATATCATAGATCGGTTTTGTCATTTCTTTCCTTAAAAAGCGTGCGCTGCTTATGTTCTCCCTGCTTTCCGATATTGAAACTCTCGATTGGCCGATGATACCCCATCACACGGGTATACACCAAACATTTACTTCTTTCTTGCTGATGTTGCTCCAACACCTGCAAGATTTCATTTTTACATGTTTCCATCTGCATTTGTTAATTTATGATTCATAAGGATTTCTTCGTCACATTTTGGGCAATATTCATGCTCGCCATTCAAATAGCCATGTTTCGGACAGATACTGAAAACGGGGGTTACGGTTATATAGGGCAACCTGAAATTGGAAATCACCGTTTTCACAAATTCTTTGCAGGCTTCGGCTGTGCTGATCTTCTCGCGCATATATAGGTGGAGTACCGTTCCGCCGGTATATTTACACTGCAATTTATCCTGCAACAACAGGGCTTCAAAAGGGTCTTCCGTGTGGTCCACCGGAATCTGGGAACTATTGGTATAATAGATCTTATCGTCTATACCGGCCTGCAAAATATCAGGGAACCTTTTTTTATCCTCTTTCGCAAATCGATAGGTAGTCCCTTCGGCTGGCGTCGCTTCCAGGTTATAGAGATTTCCCGTCTCCTCCTGAAATGTTCTTAACCGTGTCCGGATATAATCCAGGATTTCACTCGCAAAGGAAATTCCCCAATCGCTGATGATGGTTTCCTCATCCGCGGTATAATTCCGGATCATTTCGTTCATGCCATTGACGCCAATCGTAGAAAAATGGTTTCTGAAATGCGGTAAATACCGTTTTGTATAAGGATAAAGCCCATTATCATACATGGTTTGGATGAATTTTCTTTTCTTTTCCAAGGTGGATTTTGCCAAAAGCAACAATTCATCGATACGTTCGAAAAGACCGGCCTTATTTCCTTGGAACAAATAGCCCAGACGCGCCATATTCAAGGTCACCACCCCAATACTTCCGGTCATTTCGGCGCTGCCGAACAAGCCATTGCCTCTTTTGAGCAATTCTCGCAGATCAAGCTGAAGCCGACAGCACATACTCCGAACCGCATTCGGTTTGTAAGCATCCGGATTTTCCACCCTATTTCCCTCCGCATCGATCAGGTATTGGCTACCCACAAAATTCTGAAAGTAGGAAGAACCTATCTTGGCGGTATTCTCAAAAAGCACTTCCACATTTTCGCCCTCCCAATCAAAATCTTCGGTAATATTCACCGTCGGAATGGGAAAGGTAAAAGGTTGCCCGTTCGCATCCCCTTCTGTCATCACCTCATAATAGGCCTTATTGATCATGTTCATCTCCTTTTGGAAATGCTTATAACACAGATCCAACAAGGAGGCTACACCTCTTTCCTTGGCCAGGTCTTCGAGAATCGGATTGGAAAGCCCCTGGAAAAGATGTTGGCTGGCTTTGGTAGGGATCTGGTCCTGAAGATCTTGGGGCACATTCCAGTCTAAGGTGATATTGGTGAAAGGCGACTGACCCCAACGCGCAGGTACATTCAAATTATAGACAAAGCTTCGAATGGCTTTTTTAACTTCTACCGCTGATAATTGATCTTTGAACACATAGGGTGCCAGGTAGGTATCAAAGGAGCTGAACGCTTGTGCGCCGGCCCATTCACTCTGCAAAATGCCCAAGAAATTGGCCATTTGCCCAAGTGCTTCCCTAAAATGCGATGCTGGCCGGCTGTCTACCCTTCCTCGAACTCCATTGAACCCTTCATCCAATAAAACACGTAGGCTCCAACCGGCACAATAACCGGTCAGGCAGTCAAGGTCATGGATATGGATATCGGCATTTCGGTGGGCATGTCCCTCCAAGCGGTTATATACTTTGTCCAACCAGTAATTGGCAATGATCTTTCCAGCGGTATTATTCACCAATCCGGCGTTTGAGAAGGAATTGTTCGCGTTAGCTTGGATCCGCCAATCGTTCTGGTAGATATATTCTTCTACCGCGTGGCTACTGTCTACATAGGTACTGGAATCTATGAAGCGATCAATGTGTTCCCGTTGGAGTTTTCGGGTATGCCTAAATAACATGAAGGATCGCATCACCTGGAAATGTCCTCGGGAATAGAGTTTTGTTTCGATCATATCTTGGATATCCTCCACATCGATTAGACTGGTCGAATCGATTTCTGCAAGAACTGATTCCAGGATATTTTCATCATAAGGGAGACTGACACTCTGAAAAGCTTTCCGGATCGCATCTTCAATTTTGAAGGCTTGAAAGGCCGTAATTCGCCCATCACGTTTAATCACATTTATCATAGCTTTAGAAATTACTTATTATTTGATTTTTAAGGAATTACCTAAAGCTATGAACTAAAAAACGATTATTTTATGAGGCTAAACATAAGCCTAAATTATTTGAAAAAATATTAAAAGGAAATGTTGAGTTGCGCTATAAAATTCCGTCCTGGGCGTGCAATTTTCATGATGTCCTGATGCCTGTAATAATAGCTGTCGAGCATATTCTCTACACGCATATTAGCTGTTATGCGATTCTTTTTGAAAAGAAAGCTTTTACGGATACCAGCATGGAGCAGGGTAGCAGATGCTGTCTGCGTGTCCCCATAAACCTGAGGGCTGACGTGCTGCTGTTTGGCATAATAAGCGACTTCCATTTGTGCAACCCAATCCTTTATTTTCCAAAGGAAGGTGTTGTTATTCGTAAATGGGGCGATCAATGGCAAGGCATTTCCCCAGTTGTCTTTACCATAAGTATAGGAACTTGTACTGATCCATTCGAGGTTTTTCAGGGCTTGTATCCTGAAGGACAGTTCTGCTCCCGAAAGCTGTGCATCCGGAATGTTCTGGTATTGCTTGACGCCAGTTGCTCCGATTGTCATCACCTGGTAATCGGGAAGAATGGAGCCTACAATATAGTCTTTGAAGGCATAATGATAGGCCGTGGCCTCCAATCGCAACCATTCTTTCTGGAAGCTTAACCCTAAACTGGCCTGTAAGGATTTCTCGGTTTGAAGATCCATATTACCCAGATAATCATAATTATCCATTCTATTGAACAGGTAAAAACCATAATATTCCTGCAGACTAGCGGCTCGATTTGCATATCCTATTTTGGCCATAACATGCCAATTGCTATTTGGATGATAATGTCCTGTCAGGTTCACATTCCCCAAATGATTATTCCTATTGAAGTGAGCTCTTTGAAAACTGGAAAGCTGTTCCTTTCCTTCGGTACTAAATACATCAGATTGGGAAAGACTATAGGTCCCCATCACATCCAAGCCCCATCTTTCGTTGAACACGTAGTGATCGGAAATATCCAAACTGTAAAATTGGCGCTGTACATCGGGCAGGGTATACATGAACATAGGATTTGCATCCTTTGGATACATGGTCATATTGGCGGTTAATCGGTTCATATATGCACTGACCCTGGCTTGAAAGAAATGATTCCCTTTGGTTAAACCCGTTTCAGAATAGAGACCCGCTGTCCATGACAATCCCGGCATATCCATATGCATCGGCACCGTTTCAATAGGTCGCTTGGTATCATCCATCGCATGGTCGATATGATTGAAATAGAGCTTGGACCGGATGGGCGACATCCCTGAAATAGTGGAGGTATAGGTATGTGTGAGGGAAGCAATGTTTGCATTCGCAAATGCTACATCCATAGTCAAGGCCGGATAACCAATATCCTGCCCATAATCGGCCAGGTATTGGGCAAGCAAGTTGTTTTTATCATTCAACTTGTAATGGAAAGCCGCGGATGCATTCCATTTTTGGAATTGGGAATTGGAAATGACGGCCTGGTTTCCGGCCCTGTAATTTTCTGATTTTCGAAAGATCCCATTGATCATTAATCCATATCTATCGGTACTATATTGAAGGGACCCCAGTGTTTGTAGCGCCTTAGCATTAGTTTCATATCCAGTTCCCAGCATGCCCTTAAAGCTTGATTGATCGGTAAAATCCGGAACAGCCAATTTGAAGTCTATTCCTCCGGCCAATCCACCACCATAGTTTTGGATGTAAGACCCCAAATTCACATTGATCTGTTGCAGGTTGCTCGGTTCGATATATGAACTGATGGGATCCATCCGATCGGTGCAAGCACCAAATATGGCCATGCCGTCTATACTCAGGTTTATCTGGGCAGCATTCAAGCTTCGGATGCTGGGTTCCCAGGCGTAGTTACCGCGACGGATCATCTGCACGCCGGCTACCCGATCCAGGATCTGATCAATATTGGCCTGCTTTGAAGCACGCTGTTCCTTTTCTAACAGTTTATTGAACCCAACTTGGCTGACCACGACAACCTCTTCGATTTCTACATTCCGAAGTGTATCGTGGTTTTCATGATGTTGTGCAAAACTGGAATGCCCAAGAAAGATGGCAGCCAGTCCCAAACCTATTGCTACAGCTTTCATATGCTACCTATATTAAAAAAGTAAATCCAAATAGATGTCTTTCGCTATTTCAGTTTCTCCCGATTTCAAGTCAAAGAACAAGCGCCAATCGCCCGTCATGGTAAAATTCACCTTGCCTTGATATTGGCCCTTGCCTATAGAAACAGGGATAACATTATTTGGGGAACCATGGTTCATCGAAGTCATCTCCGGATGGAAACCTAGGGTTAATCCTTCTACCGGTGAAAAGGAGAACATGTTTTCCCGCAAAAAGACCATCAGCAATAAATCATTCATGCCCATCTTTGGTTTGGAAGGGTCTACCAAAGCCAACACATATTTCTTACCATCATTTCCAGAAATGGTTTTTACAGGGGTATTTCCAGTAGCCGCTGCTGTTACGGCAACAGGGATTTCGATGTCTTTACCTTGGTAAGATACTTTTAAGCTCCAAGTTCCAGATTCTCCTGAAGGCATGGTAAATACGGCAAAGCCTTGGTAAGCTTCTAAATTGGATTGATAGGTCAGGGTTCCTGATGGCGCCCCGTGGGCCATGCTGCCCATATCCATGATTGGCGCAAAAGTTAATGGCTGATCTTTCACCGCTAACCCATTCTTTTTGATCTGAAAATATAGGTTCTGATAACCTACTTGTAAAGCTTTATCCGCAAAAACACTGAGCTGTTCCCCGGTAGGCAAGCTTGTTTCTGTCAATTTAATCTTTCCATCCATCGGCAAATCCAATACTTCATCTTTTTGACATGATCCCATGAACAACATTCCGATGCTCATCATGAGGAGGTATAACATCTTTTTCATGATTTTTTTGATTTGATATTCACATATTCAATTGTGCTCTTCCTTCATCGCTCATTTGGTCTATCGACCAAACAGGTTCCCAAACCAAGTTTATTTCGATTTTCAGTGCTGGAAAAGCGGTTAACAGTCTATTTTCAACTCCCTGTATAATGGCATCACCCATCGGGCAATTTGGAGTTGAAAGCGTCATTTCTACCTTTATTTTGGTCAGTTCGGAAAAATCCAGGTCGTAGACCAAACCCATATCTATGATATTGATCCCTAATTCAGGGTCGATAACCTGCGATAAAGCCTGTAGAGCTTTAATCTTTTCAGCGGCATATGGATCGCTTAGCTTAATCTCCATCACTCCTCCTTCTTTTATAAAAGACCACCATCAAGACATTCCATAGGAAAAGGATGGACAAAAAGGTCCATAGGTAAGTAGCTCCTTCCAGTAACCAAGAAATCTTCAAGCTGATACCCAATAAGGATAATAGGAGATTCCCAATGAAAAGGAAGAATTGACCTTTTAGTAATTGCTGGCTATACAAATCCTTGGGCATGGGAATCTTTTCTTTGCCATTCAGGTCTTTGAATTTTAGGTTCCAAATGATGAATGGCAAGGTTTTAAAGGTCATCCCAAGCACAATTCCAGTGATCCAGCCCATAAAAATGAGGAAGGCATATAGGCTGATCCAATTTCCAGCTTGCGTTTGTACGACGATTGGAAGCATAGCAAAAGCCAAGAGCAAGCAGATAAAAGATAATAGCGCATGCTTCATGGGGATGTCTATTTTTTTCCTGGCCCTGTTCTTTATACAATCTAGGATATAGATTGCCCAAGAAATAAATCCTAAGAAAACTAAACCAGCGCTCCAAAGGGAGTTCAACCCTACACTATTTAGATACCCATCTGCTAAGAATACACACAGCCCCAGGTTAATTAAAACCACAGCGGCGTATAGGAATCTGGTTTTATTGCTTTTACCCAACAGGAACATCGGCAGCATCTTAGCCCCAGCACCTAGGATCAATTGCAGAAACCAACCTACGATTCCGGCGTGTGCATGCAATTTTAAGATATCCAAATGGTTTTTAGATAAGAAACCATGGTAAAGATTGATCGCCAAGAGCAAGCCAATGGTCGTGGTGAAACAAAACCAGAAAGCAGAAAATGAAAAGAACAGATTCAGTTCAAAACCATGGGTAACATCTTTAATGGTCATCCAAAGGTTGAGGAAGTACATGTAGGAGCTCAAACAGACCAGTGATCCAGCAATGATCATCCAATGATCGGTTTTGAAATGCCAAAAACAATAGATCAATAGCAAAGATCCCATCATCAACAGCAGGTAACTCCCAAAAGCCATCGGAGCTGAAAAGAGTTTCTTTCCAAAAATGACGGGAATCAACTGATAGGCAGCGCCTAATATAATCATGCTTCCCCAGCCTAAGGCAAGTGTATGCACGATGGCCAACACCTTGGGTTGGAAATAATGGCCTAAGATTTCTTTACCGGTAATCCCCAACAAAATAGAAGCAAGCACAAAGAACAGTGCAGCAGTTACATAACATGGAACAACTACATAGGCTTCTGGAGCTTTATTGATTTCTATTCTGTACATACTCTTTTATTTTAGATAAAATAATATCCTTACATCTCCTTCTCCCACTTCGACAAGGCGCATAATATATTTTTCCTTTTTTAAATCCTCCATCAAATACAGTGGCACTTTTTGATGCTGTACATACAATACTTCATGAGCTTGGAGATTATTCAATTTTATCAGGATCTGTTCCATCGGTTGAGGCATGGGTAATCCACGTACATCCAGGAATAGGATCTTTTCCGGGGTATAATTTTTTAATATTTCCTCAAGTTCATGGATAGCGATAAAAGAAATGGGTTCAGCCAACTCTTGCAGCGGCTCCACTTTCAAAAAATAACAATGGTAGACAGGATTCTCTCCCGTTTCCATTTCTTTCACAAAACATCGTGCCCCTTTCTTTTCCAGTATAGGGATCAATGGATAGGGTATAAAGGAATTGATAAGCAAGAAAACCGAACCTGGTGTCACTTGATGATAGGCTTGAAGGATTTCTTTCAATGGATCCTGCCCACCCAATAAAATAGGTCGGACATCCAATTCTTTCTCAATGATTGCATGATCTAACCAAGCTGGTTTTTCAGGTTTATTGACTTCCTGTTGTGTATTTTCAGCAAACTCTTCCTCTTCCCAAATAAAACCAAGAGGCACCAACACACGTTTGAAATCCAGCACTTCACAACCCGCGATACTGGCTGCTTCGACTATAGAAACCCTAGGGGTTAAGAATTTACGCAATAACGGGATTTTTATTTTACGCAAAGGCTTGGCTATAGATGCGATAGCATCAATGCTAGATTCGTTGGCTTTTATTAGCGCGGATATCTTTGTATGTTGGTTTATCCTCATGGCCACATTTAAAAACAGCACTCGATATGCTCATTTGAAAAATATCTCTTTATAAATCTTTTTTCCGGAAATGCCTTACGGATAACCAAAGGGGGATCATACACCACAGCAACATCACACCCAAGGTAATCCCCATTCCTAATCCTGTTCCGAAAAAATCCCTGAAAATTGCTCCGGTATAGCCCATCATGGCGGAGAGATCCAGCTGCAAGAGGATCAATATCCTACTGATATCAATGGGATTGAACATGGATAAGGCCACCATCATATTCTCGATCGGATAATCGGAGAACTGGAACAAGAGGAACAAGACCAATGCATCGAACAATAAGCCGAAATACAGCCATAATAAGATGGCAAGCCCAATTCCTTTGGACTTATCCCGGATCAATACCGAGGTCCACATGGCAATGGAAACAAAGATCAGGGACAGCAATAGACCGCATCCGATCAAGATCAGGCCCGAATTACTGAAGGCATACATCAATGTAGGCACACCTACACCGATAAAAAATGAAAGACTCAAGGAACCGGCCAGCCCAGCAAAAAGGCTTAACCAGATATTGGTCCTTTTGAGTGGTTGGCTCACCAATAGGTTGATGAATTCCGAACTGTTGTACAGGTATATGCTTGAAAACACGATACTCATTAAAGGCACCACAAAAAGGACGATATTTAATAAGCTGATCAAGCCCTTTTCATAGTTATCTTCCATGCTATAAACACTAATAGAAAGTGCAAATAGGAGTATGGTATAGCATATGATGGTTTTGTTCCTTAACAAATCTGCCAGGACATATCTTATTACTTTATTCATGGGAACCTTATTTAGAAGGACTGGAAACAGACATGATATGGGCTATCGCTTTGGATAGCTTATCTGTTCCGGTATCCATTTTTAATTGATGAAGTGATTTATGAAAGATCAGATTTCCATCCTGTAGATAAATGATCTGAGAAACCATGTCGTCCAAATCACTGAGGACATGGGAGCTAATGATGATCAATTTATTGTTCCCCATTTCTTTCTTGATCTTATCTTTTAAGATCTCGGTGGACAAGGNNTTTTGTCTGGTCCCACCAGATAGGGTTCCCATTCTTTTTTCCAATAAAGCAGGAAGATTAAAGGAGTGGAAAAGATCGAGGTCAAGATTATTTTCCGGCATCTTACGGATGTCCTTCATCATATCCAACACCTGACCGATGGTCATGTTTTCAGGATATTGCCCAATCTGGGGCATATATCCGATTTCGTTCCTGTAGGTCCATTTCTGTTGGATGTTTTGCCCATCGAACAGGATATCACCAGCTGTTGGAACGACCATGCCCAAGATCGATTTGATCAAGGTGGTTTNNTTTACCGCTTCCATTTGGCCCGATCAAGGCAATACATTCCCCGCCCTCCAAATCTAGATTGATATCCTTTAGCACCTTGAACTTGCCAAAGTCTTTGGAAATATGTTGAATCTTGATCATACCTTCACTGATTTCATGCGAGGTTGCTCATCTTTGAGCCCCTCTGGTGTTAAACTTGGTAATAACTTCTCCGAACGGTCAAATAAGGTGACCATAAAACTCCTGAACAGTAACATCACGGAAGGATATCGTTCTACCAACATGGAAAACAAGCTGACCGGTCTGAAAGGCACATCGCCAATCCCATCCCTATCCAGATCATAACCTTCATATTTATCCCAATAATTCTGGGTGAAATGGTTTAGGGTCAAGGTTCCATTGGTGGCTACATCAAAGGTATTCTGCATAAAATTATTGTCCCTGAATGTATTGTCCATACAACTTGCTTGGATTTTGATCCCCCAACCGTTTCCTATGAAATTGTTGTTGTCTATATGTATCCTATTGGATCCTTCCATAAAGATCCCAGTGGTATTTCGATCAAATTTATTGTTGATGATCTGGCTATCTGAAATGTCCTTCAAAAGAATTCCGTAGGAGGCATCGCCCCAGTTTTCTTCGAACAGGTTGTTTTCCATATGTACATTTTTGGTGTACATGACGGCCACCCCGGCTCCATTTGCACGGAAGGTATTGCCTACATAACTGTTATCGTGTGAGAACATAAAATGCAGACCATATCGAAGGTTTTTTTCAGAGATGGTATTCAACACGTGGGTATGGGTTACAAACTCCAGGTAGATGCCATCCCGATGGCCAGTGACCGTATTTCTCTCAATATGCAGACTATCTGATTTCCAACCATGTATTCCATTGCCGATCAATTGTTCCGCCGTTCCATAAGCCTCGATTTTATTATCCTGGATTTCCAGGTGCTTGGAGTTCTGCGAATAGATCCCAAAGAAATTATCAATCAGTATATTATCGATCACTTTGACATGATGGGTATTGTAGATTTTTATACCCGCAATATCGTTCATGGAAGAATGACCGGAATTCTTGATCTCAAAACCTTTAATGGTTACGTGTGGGGATTTTACAGATAGGGGTTCATGCTTTTTCTCGGCATCTAACGTTGGTCTGCCTTCGCCCCACAGGGTTATGGCTTTATCCACGATGATGTTACCTTCTTTGTACAATCCTGCTTTGACCAAAACGGTATCTCCGGCCTTTGCCATCTCAATACCTTGTTTGATGGTTTTTACAGTTTGGTCCTTGCCTATTTTAATGGTAGTGGCATGTAGCATGTCCACTACCATAAATAAACAAATCATTGTACCAACTATATGCAAAGCTGAGCTTCTCATACTGTTCAGATTATTTCCACAAATCATCCCAAGTAAGGATCGTTCCTCCCAAGGATGCTTTCGTTTTCTCTAAATCTGCTTTTTTGCCAAATGCAGCGACATTACCACGCATTGGACTTTTCAATTCCTCGCTTTTGAGGTAGAACATTTTGTCTGCAGGCATCAATTTGTTATTGGTATAATCCGGCAGATAATAACTGGCCACCTCTTCTTTCTTCACCTTACTCTCTTTCACAAAGGCAACCATACAGGATACATCATCAAAGTTGTATACCCTTCCTTTTTTGGTTTGCAATTGGGTTCCAAACCGTTGATCGCTGACGGTCATCTTACAATAAGCACATTGATCAGTCCCGTATTTGATCGGTTTTGGCCCATTGTTTCCTTGACAAGCTTGCAATCCTAACATCATGAGCATCAAACTGCTCAAGCAAATACATATTATTCTAAAATTTTTCATGATTATCGAGTTTGTTTTTTTGTTTATTGTTTGGCTTTCCGCCATTCTTGGACAGCGCAGTAGGCTAATAGGATCCCGCATCCTATAAAAATCCAACCGCCAATATCAGGAATGGAGTATGCCCCGAAATTTAAAAGTTGTTTGTAACCAATCAATGGTGGCTGATAGGCCATTCCCGGCACTTTGATCGGAGCGTTGGGGTCAAGGTTGTGACCATAATCGTATTCCCAAATGTAGAAATCGACCATCGCTACGATTCCAAAAAGCAGGAAGGCTCCAAACAGTACATACACCCATTTTGGCTTATTGGCTAATCCTACGGCCAAAAAGACCAAGGCAAAAAATCCAATGATATATGGCAGCACGGTAAATTCAATGAAATCGTCTGCATGCAAGGTTTTCATACCGATATAGTGGTTAAGACCGTTGATGATCTCCACTTGACCGGCCAGTTTATGGCTGTATATCTGCAATTCCAACCCTTCGGGGTATTGAGCTGCATCCAGCTCAATACGCCAAATAGGAAGGAAGATGACGGCTACTAAAGCCAGGCTACAAAGAACCAATAAAACTCTGTGTAAGGCTGACATTTTGTTTGTAGTTTCCATCTTTATGGTGTTTAATTAGTACCTTCTTTAGGTAAGTTTGTTCCCACACTGTAAGAAATAGGCACATTGCTTCCTTTCTTAGAGATACGGATATATCCCTGCATTTCTTGGTGCAACGCACTACAGAAGTCTGTACAATAGAATGGGAACACGCCTATACGATCTGGTACCCATTTCAATGTTTGGGTTTCACCTGGCATGATCAACAGCTCACCATTTCTGGCACCTTTCACTGCAAAACCATGTGGCATATCCCAATCCTGTTCGATGTTGGTGACGTGGAAGTAAACCTCATCGCCCAATTGTACCCCTTCGATATTGTCTGGAGCAAAGTGAGAACGGATGGATGTTAAGTACACATGCACTTGATTTCCTTTACGTTCTACGCGTGCATCTTTTTCACCTTTTGTAGCATAAGGGTTGGTGTTTTCTTCGATCTTGAAGATTTTCACACTCTTATCCTTCACCTTTTCTGCGCGGATCGCTTGTGCATAGTGAGGTTCACCAATGGTTGGGAAGTCAAGGATCAGTTGCATCTTATCGCCAGAGATGTCAAAGATCTGCGCACTTTGAGAAAGTTCTGGTCCTGTTGGCAAGAAACGGTCTTTGGTAATCTTGTTATATGCCACTACGTATTTTCCATCTGGGCTTTTGGTATCACCACCTGGGATCATTAAGTGTCCAGTAGAATAATAAGTAGGAACGCGGTCAAGAACTTTAAGGTCTTTGATGTTCCATTTCACTAACTCAGAAGAAACGAAGAAGGAAGTAATCGCATTTCCTTTACCGTCAAACTCGGTGTGTAATGGTCCTAAACCTGGTTTTTCAACTTCACCATACAGAGCAGCATCATATTTAATGATTGGAATACCACCAAATTTTCCTTCAAATTGTTTCCCTTCGATCGCTTTTTGAATTTTGCTGAAAGAGAATACCGGAATCAAAGCGGCTAATTTTCCTGAACCTACGATGTATTCACCTGAAGGATCGACATCCACGCCGTGTGGAGATTTAGGACATGGGATGTAATAACATAATCCTTCTAACTCTTCGGCATTCAAGACAATGGTTTCTGTTTTGAATTCGGTTTTGGAGGTATGCGATTTCTCATCGTATTTATTGTGAGCATACTTCAATCCGGTTACTTTCTTACCCTTTCCAGCTTTCAGGTATTCTTCTGCTTTTTTCCAGTTTACCGCCAAGACAAAGTCTTTGTCGTTTTTGGAAGCATTTACCTCTAATAAAGTATTTGCCTGTTCGGTATTGTAGGTAGAGAAGAAGAACCAACCGTGGGAAACCCCTTTACCAGCGCGACTTAAGTCGTAATTGACACCTGGTGTTTCAATCTGGAAGGCTAAATCCATGTTTCCATTATCCTTATTCACACTCACAAAACTCAATGTACCACGGAAGTTTTGTTTGTAGGTATTGATCGGCACATCACCAGACTCTCCGTCTACAGGCACGGAGAACCGCGTTCCAGCCACCACATATTCGGTGTTCTCGGTAATGAAAGGTGAGGAGTGGTTACCACCGCTGTTTGGAAGTTCCAAGATCTCTGCTGTACGGAAGGTAGTCAGATCCACACGCGCTAACCGAGGGGTGTTGTTTGCATTGACAAATACCCATTTACCATCGTATTCACCATCTGTTTTAGATAATTGCACGTGGTGCAAATCATCCCATGGCACATTACCATGTGAAGTTTCCAACATGGGTTTTGTTTCTTCACTGAAACCCCATCCTTTTTCAGGGTCAAGGGAGAAAACCGGAATTACACGTAGCAATCTACCTGAAGGCAAACCGTAGAAAGATAACTGACCACTAAATCCTCCAGAAACGAAATTGTAGAATTCGTCGTATTTTCCAGGAGCTACGTATGCCTTCTCGGCAGCACCACCGCTCACGGCTTCACCTGCGCCTTTTGGCTTACAGGCTTGGAAAGTTGATAACAGCGTTGCGACTGCTAAACCTGTTAATAAATATTTTTTTAATTCCATTGTTTTATGATTTTTGAGGTTAATAAAACACTCGTTTGATATTATTTTACACCATCATTTTGGCGCATGTATTCATAGATTTTGCGAGCATCATCATCGGTCAGGTTTTGATTAGGCATACGCACAAGACATATTTCCAATTGTGCCTGCAATTCCGGATCCTTATCGATCATGGCATCTGGATTTGTGATGAAATTCATGATCCATTCTGGTTTTCTACGTTCTGAAACGCCTTTCCAGCCTGGTCCTACCAATTTCTCATCGGTCATCTTATGGCAGGAAGCACATTTCAGATCAGCAATCACTTTTCCATCATTGGCCATAGCCACGTCCAATTTTTCGCCAACTTCTACTTTATCAAACTTTCCTTCACCTCGGTGTGGATCATATGTACTGGCATCACTTGCTGCGGGAGCACTCTCTTCGGCGTAAGTACGCTCTTCTTTTTTCTCCTTGTTGTTTGAGGAACATGCATATATGAACACACTCATCAAACAGAATACAATTAGTTTTTTCATAGCTTCGTTGGTTTTTGTTTTTACAATGTTTGTGTATTTTGTTTTCCACAAAGTTATCCTCAAGTTCCGCCAGGATTTTATGCGTGGAATCATAAAATGGTTTCGGCTTCTTTCAAAATCTCGTTTTTTATATTATAATCTACTTTATTTCAATACGTTATAAATTAAATTGATTTTAATCACTATTTGGGGTGACCAATGTCAGTAGGGGAACAGCATATTGTGGATAAATTTGTCTTAATATGAATTTTACCTAATAAGATATTTATGATCCCTGTGGAACTATTAATCGAAAAAGGAGCCAGCAGCAAAAAATGGAACGCTGGGGAGATTATTTATCGGGAGAACAGTCCTTCAAATTACTACTACCAATTGGAGAGTGGTCGAGTTCGGATCAGTAACTTTTTGGAAGATGGAAAAGAAGTCCTACACAAAATGGTCTGTGCCAATGAGGGTTTTGGTGAAGTGGCCATTCTGGACGAGGGGGTGCATGTGGTTACCGCCATTGCAGATAGCAGCTGCACTATATTAAAGATCAGTACAGCGGCATTTTTAGAGATATTAAAGGACTATGGAAGTATTCAGCTTATGATTACCAAACAGATTGCTAAAGATCTTCGATTTAAACATTTTATCACCAAACTGATCTGTAACCATAGCCCAGAAGAAATCATTTCTGGATTATTACAGAAGTTGAACGAGGAAAGGAGATTGATCTGCCCAGAATGCAACCGCTTAATGTTGACCCGACAGCAATTGGCCAACATGACTGGCTTAAGGGTGGAAACCATCATAAGAACCATGAAAATCATGGAAAAGGAAGAAAAGTTGAATATCGTGCGGGGGAAAGTCTTTGTATGTTAAAACCTTTGGGAAATATGAGTTTTAGAAATTGGATACAATTGAGTGTATTCAATTTTTTGATCGTAGGATTGTGGGGTTTTTTGATGCGCATGAAATTCCTCTTTTCCTTGCCTTGGATCGATCAGAAAAACATCATGCATGCGCATTCCCATTTTGCTTTTGCGGGTTGGGTTTCTCAAGCATTGATGGTATTTTTGATACTAGCTGTACTCCGCTTAGGATCCACCGATAAGGTTCCTAAAAAATACCAGTCTGTATTATGGCTTAACCTATTAAGTTCCTTCGGTATGTTGATTGCTTTTTCAATGACAGGATATGCCTTCTTTTCAATAGCCTTTTCCTTTTTGGTAGTCGTGGCTTCTTATGGCTTTTGTTTCATACTCTGGAAGGATCTTCGATCAAGTAGCCTTACAAAACCGATCATTATTCTTATAAAAGCCGCCCTGCTGTTTCATGTACTCAGTTCGATAGGCACCTATGCTTTAGTTTATCTGAAAGTGACCCATCAATTGGATCCCTTGAAACAATTGGCCTCTGTGTATTTCTATTTACATTTTCAGTATAATGGCTGGTTTTTCTTTGGCTGTTTTGCCTTGATCAATCAGTGGCTTTCTGTAAGGTTAGGAAGAAACATCATCTCTGAAAGATTTGCCATAATATATAGTATAACGGTAGTTCCGGCCTATTTTCTTTCCGTATTATGGTGGAAAGGTTTTCCGGTTTGGTTATACGGGCTATTGATTGTAACCGTTATTGTTCAGTTGATCTTATGGACCATCTTTTTAATGCGGGCAATAAAAGGAAAAGCTAAGTCGGAAGAGACAGGTATCGGAAAAGAAGTACGGGTAATTTGGACTTGTGTGGCCTTAGCGGTATGTGTAAAATTGGTCTTGCAGGCCGTTTCCATCATCCCATCCTTAAGCCAATTGGTTTATGGTTTTAGGCCAATTGTTATTGCCTATCTTCACCTCGTCCTTTTGGTGATTATTTCGCTATTTATTTTGGCCTATGCTATTCAAAAAGGTCTGTTGATGATCAGAAAGCATATTCAACTCGGCATATATGGGCTGTTGTTGGGTATCTTTTTAAATGAATTCCTATTAATGTTGCAGGGAATAGGCGGCCTGATACGACATGCCTATCCCTACACACATGAAGGACTGTTTCTAGCATCGGGCATTATAGTACTCAGCCTGCTGCAAATACTTAGAAAGCAACGAAGTGCTTAAAGCTTATAGGCCTTCCTTCTGGCCTTTTCCAGTTCAAGCTCTATTTTTTTGATCTTCAGCATTTCTTTCGAAATTTTCTTCATCGCTTTCTCCTGTTCCGTATCAGGCACTTCCCCTTTGCGGTCTAATTTTTCCAATTTCTCTCCGATCTTCTCGATGTTTTTGTGGGTTTTGCTTAATTTCTCCTCCAGATCGGCCACATTTTTCAAAGCCTTTTCTTTCTCTCTCTTAGCTTTGGCTATTTTCTTCTCTTCCTTCTTTATCTTTTCTAAACGCTTTAGGGCATCCTTTTCGGCCTTGATTCTCTTTTTTTCCGCTTTTTCAGCAGCTTTAATCATCTTAGCTTCTTCTTTTGCCTTTGCAGCAGCCGCTTTTAATTCCGCAGCATTTTCTGTAGTTATTCCGGCATTGTTGGTTGATTTTACTGTTTGATTGGAGGCAGGTTTTTGCATTTGGGCATGAACCTGTAAGGTGCAGATAGCAAAAAACAGCATAGCTACTGCAGATTTCATTCCTTTTTTCATTGTTTTGGTCAATAAATGATCTGTTAAATAATGATCAATATTAACATTTTGCCGAAACTCAATAAAGTTAGT
Organism: Sphingobacterium sp. UBA1575; assembly: GCA_002322865.1. Lineage (GTDB taxonomy): Bacteria > Bacteroidota > Bacteroidia > Sphingobacteriales > Sphingobacteriaceae > Sphingobacterium. Next base: position 69,856 of record DCOH01000002.1, read on the forward strand.
TGGTAAGAATTTTAGCTATTTGTAGATGGAATACGATACTCCCTAGTTAATCTAATTATTTAAAAAATAAAAAAGGCGTTTCTTCACAAAGGAAAAAACGCCTAATTCACCTATACTATTAAACTTATTTTATTGTTTATCCCACCAAACCCTACCGGTCAGGTTATCTCCTCCTGGGATGGCGGCTCCAGCGGCTTTGTAATATTCCGCATTGGAGTTGGCTGCTTCAGAAACAGGATAAGGGAAGCGTCTAGGGATCTGACCCTGTGTATCACTTGTGGAGTATACGATCGGTACCAATTCTGGAAATCCAGTCCTACGCCAATTTGCCCAAGATTCATAAAAATTTAAGGCGGTATTTTGGTGCAGCCAATATTGTATGCCGATCTGTTTTAATCCTTCGGTTAAAGGATGCGCATTGGCATACGCTTCAGCTGCCGCATCTGTAATGGCCAATGCAGGATCATATTGTCCGAGAAAGGTAATCCCCGATTTTATGCCGTTTTTATAGTAAGTACTCGCCGCAGCACCTATTCCCCAACGTTGGGAAGCTTCGGCAGACAAGAGCTCCGATTCACTATAAGTCAAGATAAACGTTATTCCATTTCTTTTGATCATACCCGGATGCGGGGAAGAGTAATCTGGCATGGTCGTATAAGAAGGGTGTGAACCTATTCGATAAGCTGGATTATTCCCAAAATCCTTACCATTGGGCATTCCTTTTTGTTGGGCCGGATCGCTTACATAATTTGGGTTCATCTCTTTAACCCCATCGCTCATCCACAACTTGCTCACAGCAACATTAATGCGCGGGTCATTTTTGCTTTTGAGTGCATTGATAAAGGTATCAGACCATTTTACGTAATAATGCTCTTGCCCACCATCACCCAATAATACCTGACTATTTCTATTCTGGGTAACACGGGCACCGGATTCATCATGCTTTAAAAAAGCATTTTCACCATTACCCTGTAAGGTTTTTCCGATGACCTTGGTTGCATACGCCTTGGCAGTCGCTTCATCCACTTTGGTCAATCGCATGGCCAATCGTAGGATCAAGGAATTTCCAAACCGCTTCCATTTGTCTATATTACCATCATAGATCACATCGCCCCTTACCTGATCCGCTCCTGCATCCAATTTAGAAACTGCATCTTCGAGTTCCTTGAGCATATCCATATAGATATCCTGTTGCTTGTCATACTTTGTGGACAAGTTTTTCATGTAGTAGCCCTGTCCAGCCTCTGAATAGGGAATATCTCCATATAAATCTGTCAAACGGGCAAAGACCAACGCCTTCCAGATACGCGCAACCTGATGGAGGTTTTTATATTTTGGATTGGTCTTGGTAACTTCCACCACATCGACTATAGGCTTGACCTGCTCGGCATAAGCTCTTTCCCAATATGCGGAAGTATACCAAGGGGTATTGAGGTATTTATCGCCAGCCCAATAACTCACTACCGAGGATAGTCCCTGCATCATCGTCCCGGCATAAATTAGGTTTGCCCGCCAAGTTTCGTAAGCAAAATCTATACTTCCGGTATAGGTCAATTGCGCGGTGCTAAAGGTAAAATTAGGATCGAAATTGGTTGGACCATAAGCCACCGGATCCGTATTTATCTGTTCAAAATCCTTCGTACAGCTCTGGAATATCGCAGCACCTGCAAACAGGATTAGGCCCATTATTTTTAGTGATTTCGTTTTCATTTTCATTCAGGAATTAAAATTTAACATTGAGGTTAAGGCCGAAGGTTCTTGCCGGAGGCATCCCTCCGAGTTCAAGACCAGGGAAAGTAGCATTGTAACTCGATTCAGGGTCGATATTATCTGTTTTCTTCATTAGAATAAACAGGTTCCTACCCACGAAACTAACATTCAATGCTTTGATCCGGTCATTGAACAACTTTCCAGGAAAACTATATCCTAAAGTCAATTGCCTAAACTTGATGAAACTAGCATCATTGACAAATAAATGGGAAGCATTATTGGCGGTATTCTCATAGAATTTTGGTGCAAGGTTGCCCAATTCTTCCCTGTTTTCCAAGGTTGCTTTGTGCAAACCCTTGATATAACCCAGGTAATCTGTTCCGGAGAATAATTTACCTCCGAACTTGCCATCGATCAAAAATCCAAGGTTTATATTTTTATAACTGAATTCATTGTTCCATCCGGCAAACCACTTGTTATAGGCAGACCCAAAAGCTTTCAATTCGCCTTGTTTTGGCGTTCCATCCGCATTTTTTACGATCTGTCCTTGATCGTCATAAGCATAATCAAAGGCGACAATCTGTCCCATGGCCATTCCTGGAATATTCTTTAGGAACCCAACCCCTGAGCGGGAGGTGGCAACCAATTGTTCATCCAAACCATCTGCCAAAGAGATCACTTTATTATCATTGAAGGTCATGTTCAAGGAANNAAGGAACTGGTCCATGAAAATTGGCCGCTCTTAACAGGAGTCCCTGTAATCAACGCTTCAACACCTTTGTTTTCGATGGAACCAGAATTCAAAACCGATTGGGCATAGCCCACAGAAGTAGGGATAGTGACCCTGATGATCTCATCTTCAGAGCGTTTTTTATACCAGGTCAAGTCCAGACTTAAGCGATCATTAAAAAAACGAATATCCGTTCCGATCTCCAATTCTGATGCCTTGGAAGGTTTTAAACTGGAGTTAGGGATGTAATCATAAGAGATCTGACCAAGAGGCGCTCCATTTAAGGATTCGCTTTTGAAATTATAGGTCAATGCGGTTTGATAAGGATCGGTTGCTTGACCTACCACCGCATATCCCGCACGAAGTTTCCCAAAACTGATCGAGTTCGACTCCAATAATTCGGAGAATACAAATGATCCACTTAAAGATGGGTACACCACGTTCAGTTTATTGTTCAACCCAGGGGCAGCCAATGTAGAGAACCAATCAGACCGGACACTTCCGGTTAGATACAGGTAATCTTTATAGGCCAATTCCATCGTGCCATATACGGATTGCATTTCCTGCTCGGATTCTGCATAGGCAACCGATTTATTCTTTAAGCCTACAATGGTATGTACACCCGGAACCAAGAAACGCGTACCTTGGTTGGTGGTGATGTCTGATTTGGTATTGCGGTAACTCGCACCTATATTCGGTGTTAAGCCAAAATCTTCTGCCAAGGAGAAGGATTTACCGATCAACATATCCGCATTGACATCGGAGAAACGCATCTTTTGCGATACAAGATTGTTCGGTGCTGAATAGGCCAATCCTTCCGGGAACACGCTAAAATAACTGTTTGTGTAATAGTCCTGTCCTGCACGTCCTTGGATGAACAGTCCATTATCCAGGGTATAACGGGCCGAAAGTGAACTGATCAGACGGTTTCTGTCGGTATTATTCACGATCTCATAGGCCGCGAAATAGGGATTGGTATCCCAAGGGTTTCCTTTATTATAAGGTATTTCTTGTCCTGCATCGGTTTTCCAAGGTTTCAGATCGCGGATATCCACGCTGGTTGGTAAAAATACCGCATTATAATTGGCACTACCTGCCCCATCGGAAAGCATAGGCCGGTTTTTGGCATCTTCGATGATATAGTTGGCCCGAGCATCTATCTTCAATCGGTTGATGGGTTCAAAAGTACCCGTCAAACTATAGGATTGTCTATCCAAGCCTGAATTTGGCATGATGGATTTATTCCTCAGGTCACTAATGGACAGTCGCAATGCTCCACCTTCGAAGGATTTATTCAAAGCCAATGAATTGGTCCAGGTATGCCCGTTATCATAGAAATTTTCAATATTGTCTTTTTGGGCGATGTAGGGTCTGGAGATGCCATCAAACTGCGGGACACTGGAACCATCCAATTTGGCTCCCCAACTTGATCCGCCAACTTGGGCTGCTGCTGCGCCATCCGCCGGTTTTTCGCCATTGGTTCCCTGGCCATACACATATTGCCAATCCGTGCGGTCCATCACCTGCTCCAGGACGAAGTTACTGCTGAACTCAATGCCGGATCCTTTGCCGGATTTAGTGCTGATCAATATTACCCCTGCTTTTGCGCGTGAACCATACAATGCGGATGCTGCCGCACCTTTCAGTACCGAAATGCTCTCAATATCATCAGGATTGATATTCCCGATGGCATCTCCCATATCTGGTGCATTATCCCATTGGCTACCTTTATTCCCATTCGGATTGGTATTGATGATGCCGGATGGAGAGTTCTCCATTGGCACCCCATTGATTACATATAAGGGTTGGTTGGTTTGGCTTAAACTGGATGCGCCCCGGATGATCACACTGGTCGCCGAGCCAACACCCCCAGCGGTAGAAGTAACATCCAAACCTGCCACTTTACCAACCAAGGCGTTCGCCACATTGTTTTCACGAGCTTGGGTCAGGCTTTCCCCGTTCACCTGAGTTACGGAATAACCCAATGTTCTTTTTTCGCGAGTAATGCCCAATGCTGTGACTACCACTTCGTTCAACATCATCTGATCGGGCACCAATTCAATTTTTAAGTTGGTTTCAGCACCCAAGGTGACCTCCTTAGAGGTAAATCCGGTATAGGAAATCACCAAAACAGCTCCTGAAGTAGCTTCTATTTCAAACTGTCCGTTCAAGTCTGTAGCTTTAGCGATGGAAGAACCTTTCAAACGGATGGTTGCTCCAGCCAATGGATGACCTTCCAGATCTGTTACCAAACCTTTGACTATCTGCAATTTTTGCTGATTGACAACGACCAATCCCGATTCGGAGACACTATACGCCAAGCCATTCTTTTTGAACAGTTTAGGAAGCAGGTCCAACACCAATTCGTTTTCTACGGAAAGGTTCATTTCTTTGGAAAAATTCTTAATCCCCGGATTGAAAACAAAGTAATAGTCGCTCTGATCCTCGATTAATTTGAGGATTCGGCTCAGTTTTGTTTTCTGTACATCGAGGGTTACTTTCTGCTGGGAATATACATTCCCTTTCACATTGAGCAGAAACAATAAAATCATAATCAAGGTTAGTTTCATTCGGATAATGAATCTAAAGTACAAGCGCCGGTTAGAATGCACTTGCAACAAGTCATTTTTAATCATATTTTAGTACTTGGTTAATTTTATACTTGGCAGACACATGGTCAGATGTGGCTGCCTACTTTAATCGATTCAAAGGATAGTGTTAGCGCACTATCCTTTTTTAGTTTTCTGAAATAGTTATTTTCTTACCATAAATCTTGAAATTAAAAGGTTGAACATTTTGAAGGGCTTCCAAAGCCTGTTGAATATTTTCGCTGCTGAAGGTGGCGGTGAAACGATAGTCTTTGATTTTTTCGCCAGACAATTCAATTTCCACATCATACCATCTTTCCAACATATATTTTACTTCTTCAAAATCTTGATCGGCCATCACCAATCGCCCGTTCTTCCAGGCAATGTCGTTGATCTCCTCCGCAGTAAGATTTTCCTCCAGTTCATGGATAACGATCTCTTTTGCGGCCTGTTGTTTTGGGGAAGATAACTTTTGCTCTTCCATCGGAATTAACTTGGAGGACCGTTGGATGGATACCCTTTGGTTCGGTTTGATCAAAATGGCATTGCCATTTTTACCTTTACTGTGCATCTCAATCAAGCCTTCCAACAGAAAAGCTTCCGATTCACTGGCTTCTGGATAGGTTTTCAGATTGAACACAGTACCTAGCACCTTAATATCAAAATCTTCCGTTTCCACTAAAAATGGTTTTTCGGCATCCTTCTTCACTTCAAAAAAGCCTTCACCAATTAATTTTACCCGACGTTCTTTTTGATTGAAATCTTCGGAAAGCTGCAATTGGCTCGCTGCATTTAATTTAACAACCGTTCCATCGGGCAAGGTGAATTCCTTTTTCTCTCCTTTTTTAGTGCTGAGGTTTTTCTGACTATACACGACAGCTGAAGAAGCTTTTCCCTCTTTATCCAGATTCAGAAAATAATAACCAACACTCAATACCGCCAGTAGAACTGCGGCTATGGATGCCCATTTCCAATAATTAATGATTGGCGTCTGTTTTTGATAGGTGGTTTTATCTGCTACTGTTTGCTTAAATTGATGAAGCTGTTTTTGGATTGGTCTTCGGTTGGCACTTAATATCTGATAAAGGCGTTTGGCCCTTCCCATGGTTTCCGCTTGGTGGGGATTGTTCTTCAGGTAATTTTCCCAATATTGAATGCTAAGATCATTCTCTTCTCCACAATACTGTTGGAAAGTAGGATCTATCAAGAAATCTTCGATCTCCACAAATTTATGTTCTTTCATTCTTTAGGCGTTTATTATATAGTGCCGGAAAAGCATCATATTGCCTAAGAGAAATTTAAAGTTTTTTCATTACCGCTGGATATCAGCTATTTAGCTTAGCAAAAAAACTGCATTTTAGATCATCAATAATCATAGAATTCCTGTCGCATGATCTTTAGTGCATCATACAAGGTATTATAACAGGTCTTGACGGACATATTCGTCATTTCAGCAATCTTTTCATAGCCCAGATTCTCAAAAAACTTTAATTGAACGACCTGCTTTTGTCGAAAGGTGAGCTTAGCGAGGGCGGCTTTCAATTTTAATTGTACGATTTCATCCGATTGTACCCGAATGATAAATTCATCGTAGGGCATTTCTGTCCACTCATCCTGCTCGACCAATAATTTTACGGCATTGGAAAGTTTCTCTCGGCGTTCCAAGAGGCGGATAATCTTTCTTTTCAGGATGGTAATCAGGTAGGATGGAACGTTCTCCACTCGATCCAGGTGATCTCTTCGTTCCCAGATGGAAAGAAAAACATCATCTGTGGCATCGTTGGCCAGTTCCGAATCGCCGAAAGTTTTAATGGCAAATCGAACCAGTTCGGGATACAGTTTTGCATAGAGATCAAAATACGCTTCTTCTTCTCCAGAACGTATTCTTTCCCACATAAGCTTATACTGCATATTTTCCCTCATTATTGGTTTATATATGATTTGGTCCTCTATATTATGTTGTGCAACCGCCTAAGTTGGTTAATTTTTGCGAAATTCCATAAGCTTCTGGCATTTTTTATCTTGAAATGACTTCCTTCGATCTATTCCCACCCTAGCCCTTTATTTTTCTTTCTTTTTCTTACTTATTTCCGTGTTTATACCAAAAAATCGATAAATATTAAAATTAAATTAACGTTTTTTAAAATATTTAATATAACTTTAATATAAACATAATAAAACCTAAATACCCTTTAGAGGGGGATTCAATAGCTTTGCGAAGTATTTTAAGAAACTAAAAAACAGATTTCTACCTTGTTTTGGATGTCAAGTAAACTTACATTCTGTTTCTTTTTATATGTACATATGAAAAACATAATACAAACTATAAGCAATGAATTGTTTACTTATTAACTAACCAAATATGAAACTTCTACCATTATTAACAGTTTCACTATGCTCTTTACTGCTGTTTAACGGATGTAAAGACACGGAAAATTTCCAAAAGAGTGAGCATGATCCTAGCAAACCAGTCGTGCTCAAATCATTTTTTCCATTGGAAGGAGGCGCCCGAACAAAAATTTTATTAGATGGGGAAAACTTCGGTTCCGATCCAACAAAAATCAAAGTTTATTTCAATAATGCGCAAGCATCGGTGGTTTCCAGTAGTGGCGAACGCATTTATGCAATTGTACCTCGTCTACCAGGAGATGATCCAAAAATCTCCGTGGTGGTAGGAAAAGATTCTTTAGTATATGAAAATTCCTTTACTTATCATACCCAAGCTCAAGTAAGTACGGTGACTGGTAATGGAAAGAAAAACTTCAAACCAGGAGTCCTTTCAGAAGCTGAAGTATATGGAAAATACCTTGAGCTGGATGCTGAAGGCAATATATTCATGTCTTGGCGTGATGGCGGTTCTCCAGCAACTTTTGGAATTGCGAGAATCAATGAAAAGCAAAATATCGTTACCCCAATTATTGAAGCTGAAGCGGCCACCCGGATTTTATTTGCAAATGGATTAACAGTTGATCGAAAAACAGGCATGCTCACAGCAGGTCATGAATCGACCAAGGAAGTAATCTTCACTTTTGACCCTAGGGAAGCTTGGTATCCTCGCCAAAGAAATGTTAAATACTCTACTGCCGACCTGAATTCCATTGTCGATGCAGACCGATATAAAAACTTCATAACTTTTTGCCCCTATGATGGTCACCTATATACTAGGTATCGTGATGGAAAGATTGCCAAAATCAATCCTGAAACCATGGAGGCTAAAATCGTTCATCAAGGTCCTTATGGTTCTCAATATGGACAAGCCATTAATCCTAAAAAACCTTGGTTATTATATATTACGCTACACTCCAATGCCACACCTATTGAGTTTAGACAAGGTATTTCGGTATTAGACTTACGTGATCCGAACGGCACAGGAGGTTTCAAAAGAATGAATGCTCCTGGAGGAAGTGCTTTCCGTGATGGCCCAATTGCTGATGCATTGTTCAACTTCCCTAAAGACATAAAATTTGACAATGATGGGAATATGTTCGTAGCTGATTATGGAAATCATTGTATTCGCATGGTATCTGCTGACAACATCGTAACTACGGTTGCCGGACAACCCGGAACTGCCGGATACAAAGATGGTGGACCTGTAGAATCCATGTTCAATCAACCTTGGGGAGTTGCTGTAAATGAACAAGGCGATATTTATATCGCGGATTGGAACAATGCTCGGATCCGTAAACTGGTTATTGAATAGAACCATACCTATAAAACCTATAAATCAATAATTAAATTAGCTTAAATCTATATGAAGTTTTTTCATACCATCTGTTTGCTGATCTTATGTTTGGCAATTTCGCCGAGCTATGCACAGGAAACAAAGGAATTAACCCTTTCAGGAACTGTGGTTAATGACAAAGGTAACCCTATGCCAAGTGTTACCATCTTTATAAAAGACAGACCTTCCGCAGGAACATCGACTGGGAATGACGGAAAATTTACTATAAAAGCGTTGTTTGGTGATAAGGTAGTTTTCAGCCATACTGGCTTTGAAAATGTAGAGCACCTCGCTACGGAATCGTCCAATAACCTACGCATCCAAATCGCTGAAAAAAGCGCGGACATCGATGAAGTTATCGTAGTAGGACTTGGAAATAAACAACGAAAGATCAGCTCGGTGGGCGCCATCACTTCGGTTGATGTGAAGTCTTTACAAACTCCGGCGCCATCCATTGCCAACCTTTTAGGTGGTCGTGCTGCAGGTGTCATCTCTTTACAATCAAGCGGTGAGCCTGGAAAAAACATCTCCGAATTCTGGGTTCGTGGTATCGGGACATTTGGAGCCAATAGCAAGGCCTTGGTTCTTATTGATGGACTTGAGGGAGATTTGAATACCATAGATCCTGCCGATGTAGAAAGTTTCTCTATTCTGAAGGATGCTTCTGCAACAGCAGTATATGGTGTAAGGGGAGCAAATGGTGTGGTATTGGTGACTACCAAAAGAGGTTTAGTAGATCGTATTCAGATCACCGCTAGAGCAAACTCTACCTTATCTGCACTCAATAAATTACCTAATTATTTAGGCGCTTATGAGTATGCAAAATTAGCCAATGAAGCCGCTGAAATCCGCGGAGGAAGTCCATTATATGATCAAACAGAAATGGGAATTATCCGTGATGGATTAGATCCTGACATGTACCCGGATGTAAATTGGCAGGATGAAATCCTGAACAAGAACTTCTGGAGGCAGAGCTATTATGTTTCTGGACGTGGTGGTTCGGAAGTAGCAAAGTATTTCTTGAGTCTTGGTGGAAAAAGCGAAACCGCAGCCTATAAAGTAGATAAGAATAGTGTATATAGTTCTAATGTTGGATTCGATACCTACAATTACCGCATCAACTTGGATCTGAACCTAACCAAATCAACCATGGTCTTCCTTGGTTCAGATGGTTTCTTATCTAAATTGGATCAACCTGGTGTGGCTAATACAGATTACATCTGGAGAACACAGTCCCGATTGACCCCACTTTCTATTCCTACCCAATATTCAAACAACCTATTACCAGGTCTAGGTGGTGAAGACCGTTCCTCTCCGTATGTGATGATCAACCGTACGGGGCGCGCTTCGGATCAAGCCTACAAAGGGAAAGTAACATTAGCCGTCAACCAGGATTTGAATCCTTGGGTGAAAGGCCTAAAAGCACGTGTACAGGGTGCATATGATATCCACAGTTTCTTTAAGGAACGCAGAAGGGTTCAACCTGCACTCTATAAGGCATTAAGCCGTGCTGCCGATGGTTCCTTAGTGATGAACCAAGTGGTGCAAGAGCAGAAAGCAATATATACTAAATCCATCAGTCAGTATCGCAAATTCCATTTGGAATCTACGATCAATTACGATCGCCAATTCGGCACAGACCATCGAACTTCTGCTTTGGTGTATTATTACATCAGCGATTCGAAGGATACAGATGATGCGACAAACAATTTGTCAGCTATCCCACTTCGCTACCAAGGGGTATCCAGTAGATTTACTTACGGATTCCGAGACACCTACCTATTAGATGTCAACTTCGGTTATACTGGTTCTGAAAACTTCCAACCGGGAAGACAATACGGTTTCTTCCCTTCGGTTGCTATAGGATGGGTACCAACAGGATATAAGGCCGTAAAAGAGGCTGCGCCATGGTTGGATTACTTTAAAATCAGAGCATCTTATGGAGCTGTGGGTAACGACCGGATTACAGATATCCGTTTTCCATACCTAACCAAAGTAACTGTTGGTGAAACAAATGCTATTCTTAATCCAACAAACACGGTGTGGGGGATCGATGATATCGAAACTATCAAAGAATCGAGAATTGGTGCAGATAACTTAGCTTGGGAACGTGCGGTTAAATCCAACTTAGGTTTTGAAGGTAAACTATTTAATAATAAGATCGATTTCGTAATCGACTTTTTCAGCGATCAACGTAATGGTATCTTTCAACAACGTGTTCAGGTTCCTGAATATGTGGGGGTAATTTCCAACCCATTTGCCAATGTTGGCCGTATGAAAAGCTCCGGAATGGATGGAAGCATCAGTTACACCAACAATTTTTCGAAGGACATAGGCTTTACTTTAAGAGGAAACTTCACCTATTCGAAGAATGTGGTACAGAACTGGGAGCAAGCATATTTGGAATATCCTTATTTGGAATTCAATGGATACCCATACAATTCTATCCGCGGCCTTCAGTCCATCGGCTTATTTGCTAACGACGATGACATTAAGTATAGTCCAAAACAAACCTTCGGAGCAGTTTTGCCGGGAGACATCAAATACAAAGACATTAATGGCGATGGATTAGTGGATAAATTAGATATGGTTCCTTTGACACACAGTAATTACCCATTGACCATGTTTGGTTTTGGTGGTGAATTCCGGTATAAAGCCATAACATTAGGTGTATTGTTCAAAGGAACAGGCAAAACCAATTTCTTCTATGTGGGCCAGCGAATGCAAGTAAATAATGTTTGGGAAACAAATGGTATGGGTTATATGCCATTCTTTGAGGGTAGTTTAGGAAATGTGCTCGATATTGCTGCAGACCCTAATAACCGATGGATTCCTAGAGATTATGCCATCGCGAACGGTATTGATCCCTCTTTGGCAGAAAACCCTAACGCACGTTTTCCACGCCTACAATATGGTAACAACCAGAACAACAGTCAGATCTCCGACTTCTGGCAGGGAGATTCAAGATATATACGCTTGGATGAAATTACCTTGAATTACAATGTTAACCCATCTTTCCTAAGACGCGTTGGTATGTCATCGATGGATATTCAATTCGTTGGAAACAATTTATATGTATGGGATAAAGTGAAAATTTTTGACCCTGAGCAAGCGGCTTGGAACGGACGTAAGTATCCAATTCCAACAACCTATTCTGTTCAGTTATACCTGAATTTTTAATCCCAAAAACTAGTAAAAGAACATGAAAAACTTAATCATAAAAAGGATAGTACAAGTAGGATTAATTATGACAGCCATCATCATGACTACTTCATGTAAGGATTATTTAAACATCGACAATTATTTTGATGATGAATTCAATATTGATTCTGCTTTTAGCAATACCAGAAACCTTGAAGCCTACATGTGGGGCGCAGCAAGTATGTTTCCAGATGAATCAAATACAGTAAGGCTTGGATATACCCCTGGACCAATGGCAACAGATGAAGGTTTTAACGGTTTAACAGGAACAGGAACTACCAATGTGTATTACGGAATGGACTTTGTAACAGGTAACATCACTCCGGATTACTATGGCTCGGGTAATAATGATAATAGTTATAACTTAAACCAATGGAACCGTTATTATAAGATTATTCGCAAAACAAATAGCATCTTAGCCAATCTTGACAAGCCAAGGGATCTGACAAATGAAGATCGCTTGCGGATTGAAGGATACACACGTTTTATCCGTGCCTATGCTTATTATAATCTCCTAGTGGATTACGGCCCGGCTATTCTTTTAGGAGACGAGGTGGTGAACACGAATGAGCCAATTGAATATTACGATCGTCCTAGGGCAACGTATGATGAAACCATGGAATACACCTGTTCAGAGCTGGAAAAAGCGGCCCAATTAATGCCAAAAGAGATTTCCATATTAGATTTTGGTCGTCCAAGTCAAGGTGCAGCTTACGCATTAATAGCACGTTTAAGATTGATTCACGCGAGTCCATTATTTAATGGCGGACCAGTTGCAAGTTCTTATTTTGGAGCATGGACAAGGTCGACAGATAATGTACATTATGTATCACAACAATATGATGAAAAACGTTGGGCTATCGCAGCCGCTGCTGCCAAGCGTGTGATGGATTTGAACAAATACAGGTTATATACTGTTGTTGCAGACGCCAGTACTCCTTCACTTCCAAAAAATGTAAATTCTGATCCCAACTTCTATAGCTCCTATCCAAATGGAGCAGGTGGTATTGATGCCTTCAAATCCTATTCGGATATTTTTACAGGAGAAGCAGCTCCAGGAATTAATCCGGAGATCATCTGGGGAAGGAATACAGAATACTTAAATGCCTATATCAATCTTGGCTCATTCCCTCCGACCCTTGGTGGTTGGGGTAGGTTCTGTGTGACTCAAAAAGTGGTTGATGCTTATTTAATGGATGATGGTCGCACGAAAGAGGAAGCAACTCCAAGTGGTTATTATTCAGAAACCGGTTTTACAACCTCGGCAAGGAATTTCTCGGGTTATCCGTTGAATTCAGGTATTTACAAGATGTATGCGAACCGTGAAATGCGTTTTTATGCATCCGTTGGATTTAATGAGGCGGTATGGCAAGCAGGTTCCAGCACAACCTTGAATAATTATACTGCTAAATATTATTACCAGGATGCCGATGGACGTGGCGGTGTTACAGCTACATCTCCAAATTACCCTATTACAGGCTATGTAATCAAGAAATATAATCATCCTATGGATGCCTTTTCAGGAACAGGGGCAAGACGGATTAAAAAAGCTTATTCCATTATTCGTTATGCTGAAATCTTATTATCTTACGCAGAAGCTGTGAACAATTTAACGGGAACACATACGGTTCAATTGGGCGACAAAACCTATACGATCGGCCGTGATGAGCAAGAAATTGCCAAATCCTTCAACCTCGTTCGCTATCGCGCAGGATTACCTGGATTGAGCAGCACACAATTGGGAAGTCAATCAGAAATTCAAAAACAAATCGTTCGAGAACGCATGGTTGAATTCTTATGGGAAAACAGACGTTACTATGATGTACGTCGTTGGGGTATTATGGAGGAAACTGAGCGTGAGCCAATCCGTGGAATGAATCCAGATGGGGCAACAAAAGCGACTTACTACCAACGTGTCATTCCTGGAACTTCTTCGTTCTTAACAAGAGTGGTGGATAAGAAACTTGTTTGGGTTCCTATTCCACGAACCGAAATGAGAAGATTACCTTCATTAGATCAAAACCCAGGTTATTAATCCACTTTAAATCCAAGAAAATGAAACGTAAATATTTAATGATTTTGGCTATCCCATTTGCGCTCAGTGCCTGTAAAGACAATGAAATATTCGAAAAGGAGATGTACAAAAATGTTGTGGCATTAATCAGTGCTGGTAACCAAAATATTTTCCAGGAAGTGGTTCCTTTAACAGGCGAAGAATATGTTGGATATATTGCTGCATCTGCTGGAGGGACCCATGCCCCAGATCAAAATATGACTATTCTCTTAGAACCAGACAAGGCTCCTTTAGATAAATATAACCGTATTTCTTTTGATGCGGACGAGAGGCTTTATGCAAAACTCTTGCCTTCCAGCAAGTATACTATTGAAGACTATAAAGTGCAAATCAATGCAGGGGAAAGAACGGGAAAAACAATGGTAAAATTGTATGCTGATGGCTTATCACCGGATTCAACTTACTTTATTTCCTTAAAAGCGACAGAGACAGCGGGTGTTGAGTTGAACCCTAAGAAAAACACGATCTTATACCAGGTTCAAATCAAGAATGATTATGCCTCACAAGCCACTGCTTCATTATATAACATGACCGGTACTGCCAATGATTTAGTTACCGCTGGGAACAAAAAGATGTTTCCTTTGGATAAAAACAAAGTTCGTATCATCGCAGGCAACACGTCTTTCGAAAGCAATGAGACACATATTGCAAATACTTCGATGATTTTAGAAATTGGTGAGGATAAAAAAGTAACTATCAAACCGTATAAAAATCTTCAGGTTACTCAAATCAATAATGATCCAAGGTATCCCAACACCTATCACTTAGAAGAAGCATTTGGAAGGAAGTTCCATGTTTTTCAAATTTGTTATGAATTCACGTTGAATAAGGTGAAAACACGCATGCAGGAGGAATTAAGGTTAGAAGTCACTAAATAAATAATAAAACAAACGATGAAGCGACCCGTGGGTCGCTTTTTTTTTTTGATGAAGCCTTTACAAGCCAATTTTGCAATTAGCAGAACTTTCCCTTCCCCTTATTGTTCTAAAAGAAAAAACTATCATGAACAAACAGGAAAAAGATCCAAACAGAGAAACAGAACAAATAAAGGAAACGGATAAAAACAAGAAATACCCCACTCCAGACGAAATGAAAACCAACGTGGAAGACAATACAGGGAAACGGCCAGAAAAAGATACCAATCCCCTTCCTCCAAATCCAAATAAAGTGGATGACCACGATTAAATTAAATATTTCCTATTAGTTAATACAAATTTAACGATATTATAATCCCCCTCTAACCATAAAAAAGAGGGGGATTTTTTAGTTTTGCTACGTTTTTAAAGCAAAAAAAGCATATCTAAACTCAGCAACAACAAAAATTGCTCCAACGAGAAGTTTCTCAAACCCAAAGAAACTTTCTAATGCTTCCTTAAAAACAGATGAAATATGAAATTAATTAAACTATATTTTAACTGTCAAACTAATGAAAACCATTAAACTTTTAGGTTTGTCCATGTCTCTTGTCCTGCTGTTTGCAGCATGTAAAAAAGACTTGGAGACAAAAAAGAGGGACCACGACCCCAGCAAACCGGTCGTTTTGAGTTCCTTCTATCCCCTTGAAGGAGGGGCCAGATCAAAAATCCTTTTAGACGGGGAGAACTTTGGAACCGACACTTCCAAGATCAGGGTGTTCTTCAACAATGCCAAAGCTTCTGTTGTTTCTAGTACCGGCAATCGAATCTATGCCATTGTACCCCGTCTACCGGGAGAAAACCCGAAGATAACCGTTGTCGTAGGCACAGATACCATCGCGTACCAGGAGAAATTCAATTATTATACCCAAGCCCAGGTCAGTACGGTAGCCGGGAATGGAAAGAAAAATTTCAAACCAGGGCGATTATCTGAATCCGAGGTCTTTGGCAAATACCTAGAACTCGACGCGGAAGGAAATATCTTCATGTCCTGGCGGGATGGCGGCTCTCCGGTCACCTTCGGAATTGCTCGGATCAATGAAAAACAGAACATTGTAACGCCATTGATCGAATCGCCAGCTGCTGGTCGGATCCTATTTGCCAATGGACTTACCGTAGACCGCAAATCCGGCATGTTGACCGCTGCACATGAATCTGTTAAAGAGGTGATCTTTACATTTGACCCCAAGGAAGCTTGGTACCCTCGTCAACGGAATGCCAAATTCTCCACGGCCGATCTAAACGCTATCGTAGATGGTGATCGCTTTAAAAACTTCATCACGCATAGTCCTTGGGATAACCATCTCTACACCAGGTACCGTGATGGAAAGGTGGCCAAGATCAATCCTGAAACCATGCAAGCAGAAATTGTGGTGCAAGGCCCTTATGGATCCCAGTATGGACAGGCCATCAATCCTAAAAAACCTTGGCTATTATACATTACTCTTCATAGTAATGCCCGCCCCATTGAATTCCGACAAGGAATTTCCGTGCTCGACCTACGAAATCCCAAGGCTGGATTCAAGCGATTGAATGCTCCTGGAGGAAGCGGATTCCGAGATGGCCCTTTGCAAGATGCGCTTTTCAACTTCCCAAAGGACATCAAGTTTGATAACGACGGAAACATGTTCGTAGCAGATTATAACAACCATTGTATCCGTATGGTAAGCGCCGATAATGTGGTAAAAACAGTAGCTGGCCAACCCGGCAAAGCAGGTTACAAAGATGGTGGCCCTGTTGAATCACAATTCAGACAACCTTGGGGTGTAGCCGTCAATGAACAAGGAGATATTTATATCGCCGACTGGGGAAATGCCCGCATCCGTAAACTAGTTATTGAATAGCAATTTTAGCACAACAAAAAATGAAAATATTTCATGTGATTTTCCTGTTGCTGGCCTGTATGCATATCAGCATTGCACCGGCACAGGACAAAAAAGAATTTATTATTTCCGGTGTCGTGGTTGATGAAACGGATCGCCCGATACCCAGTGTATCCATCTTTATAAAAAATAAGCCTACTGGAGGAACTTCTACAAAAAACGACGGTAAATTTACCATTAAAGCAAGTTATGGAGACAAAATCGTATTTACCCACACCGGTTTTGATGTGCAGGAATACGTAGCTGTATCCGATACGACCGAACTTCGCATCATCCTTGCTGAAAAAAGTGCAGACATCGATGAGGTCATCGTAGTGGGACTGAACAACACGCAGCGCAAGATCAGCTCGGTTGGGGCAATTACCACCGTAGAAGTTAAAACCCTACAAACTCCAGCTCCATCCATTGCCAATTTATTGGGTGGTCGAGCTGCAGGGGTGATTTCCCTACAATCCAGCGGAGAACCCGGTAAGAACATTTCAGAGTTCTGGGTGCGTGGTATTGGTACTTTCGGAGCGAACAACAGTGCATTGGTTTTGATCGATGGATTGGAAGGCGACCTGAACAGTATTGACCCTGCCGATGTGGAGAGCTTTTCCATCTTGAAAGATGCCTCAGCAACCGCTGTATATGGAGTTCGGGGAGCTAATGGGGTGGTGATGGTGACGACCAAAAGAGGTATGGTAGACCGCATCCAATTAACCGCTAGAGCAAATACCACCATGTCCCAGCTCAAAAGGCTACCCAAATACCTTCGGGCATATGATTATGCCAGCCTAGCCAATGAAGCCAATATCATACGCGGGCAAAGTCCTTTATACGACCAGACAGAAATGGGGATCATCCGAGATGGTTTGGACAAGGATATGTATCCTGATGTAGATTGGCAGAACGAAATCCTTAATAAGGAATTCTGGAGACAGAGTTATTATGTCTCCGGGCGTGGAGGATCTGAGGTTGCCCGTTATTTCCTAAGTCTTGGTGGCCGTGGAGAAACAGCAGCCTATAAAGTGGATAAGAATAGTGTATACAGCTCAAATGTTGGGTTCAACACCTACAATTACCGCATGAACCTGGATCTGAACCTGACCAAGACTACCAAAATATTCCTTGGTTCGGATGGATTCCTTTCCAAATTGGATCAGCCAGGTCTGGGCAATACAGAATATATCTGGAGAACACAATCGCGCTTAACCCCTTTGGCCATCCCAACCAAATATTCCAATGGCTTATTGCCTGGGATCGGCTCGGAAGATCGTTCTTCTCCTTATGTCATGATCAACAGAACAGGAAAAGCCTCCAATCAGGTTTTCAAAGGAAAAGTAACATTAGCGGTAAACCAAGACCTGAATAAAATATTGGAAGGGCTGAAGGTGCGTGCGCAGGGAGCCTATGATATCTACAGTTATTTTAATGAGCGTAGAAGCGTTCAACCGGCATTACATCGCGCGTTAAGTCGTGGTTTTGATGGTTCTTTGGTGATGCAGGAAGTAGTTCAAGAACGGAAAGCAAGCTATACCAAAGGAATCAGACAGTACCGTAAATACCATTTTGAATCGGTTATGAACTACGATAAGTTGTTCGGCTCCGATCATCGTACTTCTGCGCTGGTGTATTATTACCTTAGTGATTCCAAAGATACGCAAGATGCCACCAATAATATGTCTGCTATCCCACTTCGTTATCAAGGGGTATCAAGCAGGTTAACCTACGGATTCCGTGACACGTATTTGTTGGATGTGAACTTTGGTTATACCGGTTCGGAAAACTTCCAGCCAGGAAGGCAATATGGTTTTTTCCCATCTGTTGCCTTTGGATGGGTGCCAACGGGATATAAGTTTGTACAGGAGAAAGCGCCTTGGTTGAATTACTTTAAGATCAGAGCATCCTATGGTTCAGTGGGTAACGATCGGATTTCCGACATCAGATTCCCTTACCTGACCAAAGTTGATCAAAAGGATGAAGATGTGTGGGGTGTTACAGGTATTGAAACCATCCAAGAGACCCGAATCGGGGCAGATAACCTGGCCTGGGAACGAGCGATCAAATCCAACATCGGTTTTGAAGGAAAACTCTTCAAGAATAAATTGGACTTCGTGATCGATCTTTTTGCCGATCAAAGGAATGGAATCTTCCAACGTCGGGTCCAAGTTCCAGAATATGTAGGGGTTATTTCCAACCCATTTGCCAATGTTGGTAGGATGAGAAGCTCCGGAATGGATGGAAGCTTAAGCTACAAGGAAGATTTCAACAAAGATATGGGATTCACCCTACGCGGAAATTTCACCTATTCCAAAAACGTGGTGCAGAATTGGGAGCAGGCCTATTTAGAATACCCTTATTTGGAATTCAACGGCTTCCCGCACAATTCGATCCGTGGTTACCAAGCACTAGGTTTCTTCAAGGACCAGGACGATATCAATTACAGTCCTAAACAGACATTTGGCAGGGTGATGCCTGGAGATATCAAATACAAGGATGTGAACGGAGATGGTATCATCGATGCTTTAGATAGGGTTCCCTTGACGCATAGCAATTACCCATTGACCATGTTCGGATTTGGTGGAGAATTCCGCTATAAAAACCTCACCCTAGGGGTATTATTCAAAGGGACCGGAAGGACCAATTTCTTCTATGTGGGTCAGCGTATGCAAGTAAATAATGTTTGGGAAACCAATGGCATGGGCTATATGCCTTTCTTTGATGGTAATTTAGGCAATGTACTTAGTTTGGCTGCAGACCCAGCCAAACGCTGGATACCTAAGGAATACGCCGAAGCCAACGGCATCGACCCTTCCTTGGCCGAAAACCCGAATGCCTTATTTCCACGATTGACTTATGGCCGTAACAGTAATAACAGCCAATTATCTTCTTTCTGGCAAGGGGATTCCCGCTATTTGCGTTTGGACGAGATCTCTTTGAGCTATCATGTAAATCCGAACTTCATGCGCAGGATCGGCATAAAATCCATGGACCTACAAGTCGTAGGGAACAACCTGCACGTATGGGATAAGGTCAAGCTCTTTGACCCGGAACAAGCCGCTTGGAATGGTCGGAAATACCCGATCCCTTCCACCTATACCTTCCAAATGTATGTTAATTTTTAATGCTTAAACACATGTACAATATCATAAAAAACAGATTTTTACAGGTAGGATTCGCGATTGCTATGCTTTTTTCGGCAAGCTCCTGTAAAGATTATCTTAATATCGATCGGTATTTTGATGATGAATTCAATATCGATTCAGCCTTTAGTAATACCCGTAATATGGAGGCCTATATGTGGGGGGCAGCCTCCATGTTCCCTGACGAGTCGAATACCATCCGTTTTAGCTATACCCCTGGCCCGATGGCGACTGACGAAGGATTCAATGGTTTGACAGGAACAGGTGTAAACAATGTTTATTTCGGAATGGACTATGTAACAGGGAACATCTCACCTGATTACTATGGGGTGACCAGTGGCGCCTATAACCTGAACCAATGGGGCCGATATTACAAGATCATCCGTAAATGTAACAGTATCCTGGAAAACCTGGACAGGCCAAAAGACCTGAGCAATTACGATCGCCTAAGGATAGAAAGTTATACCCGTTTTATCCGAGCCTACGCTTATTATAACATCATCATGGATTATGGTCCGGCCATATTGCTTGGTGATGAAGTGGTAAAGACCAACGAACAGATTTCCTATTACGACCGTCCGCGTGCAACCTACGACGAGACTATGGAATATACCTGTTCAGAATTCGAAAAAGCGGCACAACTGATGCCTCGGGATATTTCAATATTGGATTTTGGAAGACCGACACAAGGGGCTGCCTATGCCTTAATAGCCCGTTTAAGATTGATCCACGCGAGCCCATTATTCAATGGCGGACCAGTTGCCAATGCCTATTTTGGTTCTTGGACCCGATCAACGGATAATCAGCATTACGTCAATCAACAATACGACGATAAACGCTGGGCCATAGCCGCTGCAGCAGCTAAACGCGTGATGGATCTTGGCCGATACAAGCTCTATACGGTTCAAGCAGATGCAAACACACCTGCCCTTCCCGAAGGCGTGAAATCTGACCCTGCTTTTTACGGACAATTCCCGAATGGAGCAGCAGGGATTGATGCCTTCAAATCTTATTCGGATATCTTTACCGGAGAGGCTGTTCCATCCATAAACCCGGAGGTGATCTGGGGGAGGAATACCAATTACATCAATCAGTTCATCAGTAAAGGTTCATTCCCGCCTTCTTTGGGCGGATGGGGAAGGTTCTGTGTAACACAGAAAGTGGTCGATGCCTACTTAATGGATGATGGCCGGACCAAAGAAGAGGCTACCGTTGATGGCTATTATTCCGAAAGCGGATTTACCACCCAGGCCAGAAACTTTTCTGGATACCCGCTAAATTCCGGGGTCTATAACATGTATGCCAACCGCGAAATGCGTTTCTATGCTTCTATTGGTTTCAATGAAGCGGTTTGGCAGGCAGGTTCCAGTTCAACCTTGAACAATTATACTGCTAAATATTATTACCAGGATGCAGACGGACGTGGTGGAGTTACGGCAACATCGCCAGACTACCCGATCACGGGTTATGTGATCAAGAAGTTCAACCACGCCATGGATGCTTGGCAAGGAACTGGTGCACGTCACATCAAAAAATCTTACTCCATTATCCGATATGCGGAGATCCTGTTATCCTACGCCGAGGCGCTCAACAATTTAAAAGGTAGCCATACGGTACAAATGGGAGACCAAACCTACACCATCAGCAGGGATGAGGAAAGCATGAAGAATGCATTCAACCAAGTAAGGTACCGAGCCGGACTACCGGGATTGACCAGCATGCAGCTTTCCAATGTATCGGAAATGCAGAAACAGATCGAGCGCGAACGTATGGTGGAATTTCTTTGGGAAAACCGTCGTTACTACGATGTTCGTCGTTGGGGAATCATGGAGGAAACCGAACGTGAACCGATCATCGGGATGAATCCGGATGGTGCTACCAAGGAAACATATTACCGTCGTGTTATCCCAGGAACCTCTTCGTTCCTGACCCGTGTGGTGGACAAAAAATTGGTTTGGGTACCGATCCCTCGAGCAGAGATGAGAAGGCTTCCTTCATTGGATCAAAACCCTGGTTATTAAGCGCATTAAAATAAATAAAACATGAAACTAAAACATATCGCTTGGCTAGCCTTTCCATTGCTCTTAACTTCCTGTAAGGACAACGAGATTTTTGAAAAGGAAATGTACAAGAACGTCATTGCCCTGATCAGTAGCAATTACCATAATACCTTCCAGGAATTGGTGCCATTGACAGGTGAGGAAGAAGAAGGTTATATCGCCGCTTCCGTGGGAGGAAACCATGCCCCCACCAAGAATATGGTCATCAATCTGGAGGAAGACCCTGCACCTCTGCAAAGGTATAATCGCTCCTTGTACGATGAAGCTGAAAACCTATATGCAAAGATGCTTCCGAAAGATAAGTACCTGATTGAAGATTACAAGATACAGGTCAATTCTGGCGAAAGAACAGGTAGAACAAAAGTAAAACTGAAGGTTGATGGTTTAAATCCAGATTCCACCTATTTTATTTCTCTAAAAGCCACAGAAACGGAAAGTTCAGAATTGAATCCCAAGAAGAGTACAATTCTCTACCAGGTGCAGATCAAGAACGATTATGCATCCCAGGCAACGAATAGTCTGTATACGGTATCTGGCTTCGCTGATGGAATCCAGAATGCCGGAAACAAAAAGCTCTTTCCGATTTCGAAGAATAAAGTTCGTTTGATCGCTGGAATGACGCCTGTAGTGAATAATAGGGAATATATCGATCAGACTTCCATTCTTTTGGAGATCGGTGATGATAATAAGGTTAGCATCAAGCCCTTTAAGGATTTGGAGGTAACCCAATTGGATGGAGATGATAGATACCCGAACACCTATAAAGTGGAAGAATCCTTTGGGAAAAGATTCCATGTATTTTCATTGAAATATGAATTTACATTAAAGGGTAAAAAAGCGAAGAAAACAGTGATTCAAGAGGAATTAAGAACGGAAATCATAAAATAATACCTTCTCAATTTAATAATTGTTTTTTTGATCGAGAGCGGCTTTTAAGCCGCTCTTTTTCTGTAAATTAGGATAATAAATTACAGAAAAAAGAGAAGCATTACTATTAACCAATTTATTAACAGCCTATAGTAATATGAAAATATCCTTTCCTACAGCATCAGAAAAATCAAACAAAATAGATGAGCTAAAAATTAGGCTGATCTTGTTGTTCAGCGGTCTCAGTATCATTCCCTATCTTACTTTTCAGGATTTTTTAGTGGCACAACGGGAATCCTATGATTTTCATTTATCAGAATCCTTACTCTTTAAAACCATTTGGATATTTTTCATTCCATTTTTATTATTAATGCGCCGATTGTTATACCGATTAAATCTAAAACCCCAGTTATTTGAATCGATTAGTAATGGCTTCCAAAATAAAGGCCAACCATTAGCAATATTAGATTATTTAGGATTTGTTTTGGCTTCTTCAATAATCTATATTCTGCTTTCAGCTGTTCTTTCTACGGTTATTTCTGCTATCTATTTTCAATCGAACTATTCTTTTTTCAAGTTCATAGCCTATACCTTTTCTCATGATTTTCTATTGATCATTTCACTGAATGTTATCTTTATTTTCGTTTTCAGTTATTTTAATGTGATTTCAGATGATGCAAGTTCTGATGATAAGTTAACCATTGAATCAGAAATTGAATATCTTTCTCAAATCCGCGTACATACCGGAAAAGAATTCATCATACTTCGAACAAAAGAAATTTGCTATTTCTCAACGGAGAAACCTTATATCAATATTCATCTCTACGACAAGAATTACTTATATCTGGATACGCTGTACAGCATGGAGAAAAAGCTTGATCCCGCCTCATTTGTGCGTGTCCATAAATCCTATCTAGTAAATCTTACGATGGTTGTTTCCTTTCGATCTCGATCCAATGGGGATTATGATTTAACACTTCGAAATGGCGAGGTCATCCGACTAAGCAGAACATATGCTGCAGCATTCAAGACACGTCTTGGCTAGGAAATCACTCCTATTGGCCATTTTGATTTGCTTTGTGCGCATTCCTAAATTAGTTTCGACCTGAGAAACCCATGGTCTTCATTTGATCATGATTATTTTCACCACTTCTTAATTTCTTAGATCATGAGCACAAAAAAACCTTTAAAATGCCTTTTGCTATTTAGCATTTTAACCTCCTTTTCAGCCTGCCATGCGCAGCATGAAAAAAATCCGCCAGCTGATAAAATTGTTGGAGGACCTTGCGAAGGCTGTGAAGCCATTTATGAGTATGGAAACAAACCCTTAAAATCAATCGATACCCTACCGGGTTTTGATTTGAACCAGCCTCAGCTAAAAATTACAGGTAATGTCTTTAAAAAAGACGGAAAAACTCCTGCCCCTAATGTAATCATCTATATCTATCACACGAATCGAAAAGGAATCTATGAAACTAAGGGAGACGAAAAAGGATGGGCTAAACGGCATGGCTTACATCGAGGTTGGGCAAAAACAGACGGGAATGGACATTATACGTTTTATACTTTTCGCCCAGGAGCTTACCCCGATGGTTCAGAAGCAGAACATATTCATATTACCATCAAAGAACCCGATAAAAATGAATATTATCTGGATGAATTTTATTTCAGTGATGATCCACTTTTTACGGATAAGTTTAAGAAAAGGCTTCAGAACCGAGGGGGTTCAGGAATTGTAAAGCCAATAAGGCAGTATGGTATGTTGACCATTGAACGAGATTTGATTTTAGGATTGAATATTCCAAGTTATTGAAAAAAATAGCCGTAATTTAGGGCATGGCAGAAAAAAATAATTACCTAGTCTATCTACGTGTTATTGCAACCATCTTCGTGGTTTTGATTCATGCCTCAACGGGATTTCTTTACCGAATCAATACAACAGGATTTGATTGGAATTATGCCAACTGGATCAATGCTGCTACAAGATGTTCCGTACCTATCTTTGTGATCATTTCTGGGTTTTTATTGATCCCTAAGGATGAAGATACCTGGACCTTTTACAAAAAACGTATCCCAAAGTTGTTTTACCCCTTTGCCTTCTGGACCATAATCTACCTGATCTACTATTTCTACCGATACACAAATTTTGAGGCATTATCCACTGAAAAAATATGGTCCATCAGTCTGGATAAGATTTTACATGGAGCAAATGCCCACCTATGGTATTTATACATGATCATCGGGCTTTACTTGGCCATACCCTTTCTAAGAAAAATTTTGATACACTCTTCCACTAGAGAAATGGAAGTGTTTTTGGTCCTTTGGTTATTGTCGATGTGCTTTAGTAACAAATCATTGTATAAAGTGATGCCCAAATTTGATCTGACCTTTTTTTCGGGATATGTTGGTTACCTGGTTCTGGGATACTACCTAAGCGTTAAAAATTTTGATTTTAAAAAGAGTTGGTTGGTATTTGCTTTTCTTTATTTATTGATGGTGGTCATCGGTGCTGTCGGAACAAACATCCTTAACCAAGGCGCTAAAAAGCTGGATCCCTTCTTTTATAATTATGTATTTGTAACTACAGCCATCGCCGCTGGATCACTCTTTCTTTGGGTTAAGGAATGGACGCAACACCTTCGAGTTCCAGCTTGGATAGCAACAATTGATAAATATAGCTTCGGAATTTACCTTAGCCATATTATTCCGCTGAACTTCCTGCATCCACTGATCTCCAAATTTTTCAGCACTGCCTGGGTGATTCCTTTAGCGACCATCAGCACGATCATTGTTTCCATTGGTATTACGTTTTTAATTCGGAAATTGCCTTATGGAAAATATGTTAGTGGGTAAAAAGATTAAAACTTTTAAAATTATTCTGATAATTACCCAATGCTGATATTTCACTATAATTTGTTTGTTTTTGGATTACCGTTAGTCGCTACATGAACAACTAAATAACTGATCAGAAATAACAGATTTAATCCTCCGCAAGTATCCTCTATGGATTTTTGTTTCGCAAACTCTGGGATAAACTGGGCGGTTTGAAGTTGTTGGATAGCAGAACTACTAACGGATTTTGCCAACGGTATGATGATAAATTGTCCGTTGATTACTATGAGCACAGGCAATACCAACAGAACGATATCCTTCCATTTTCTATTCTTTTTTAATGCCAAAAACAATCCAATATTTCCAACTAGAAAAAACCAGATTGAAGGCATTGTTACATAGTTCATAATCGGATTGACAAAATGCCTTTGCCAATATAAAAACTCAATTGTCGGGCTATCCCCTGCAATGATATTTATTGCAATGAGTGATGCTATACTGCCCAAACATAATGAAAAACCTACTATTATTAAGGTTTTAGCTGTTTTTAAAAATGAGAGTGTGTTTAAAATTTCCATTGTATGTTTTTATACAAAGGAAGCGGGTAAAAACAATAAAGAAGTTACCTTCGGATAACTAATTATTTTTGGGCAATTCTTCTTCGTATCCTGCTTAAAGATTGGGGTGTAACACCTATAAAAGAAGCGATATAAAATTGTGGTACGCGTTGTTGCAAATGCTTAAAGGTATTTAAGAAACCTAGATACCGTTGTTCGGCAGTATCTGTATAAACCGATATAATATGTTGAATGGCAGAGGAAAATATTTTTTCCAACAAGAGTCTTCCAAAACAGTCCCCTTTATTTATTTGTGCGTAGAATTTTTGGAGATTATCAAATGAAATAATATTCAGTTCGGTGTCTTCCAACGCTTCAATTGTTTTCTTTGACGGAGTTTGGCTGATAAAACTGTCAAAATCACAGGCAAATGTCTTCTCTTCGTTAAAATGAATAGTCAATTCCTTTCCATTATGATTGATATATTGCCTCAACAAACCACTTGAGACAAAGAATAACGATTTACAGATTTTTCCTTGTTCAAGGATGTTATCTCCCTTTTTCACGAATTTATAGGTAAATAATCTTTGAGTCAATTCAGTTTCCTCTTCAGAAAGATGAATATAATCACGAATGCTATTGATTAGATTTTCCATATCCAGCATTTTATATGCCACTACCTCAAAAATACAGAAAAATATAGTTAACCCCGGCACTGCTGCAGCCGTCTTAATACTAAATACTACCTACTATATACTAAAAAGGCTCAGCTTTCGCTGAGCATTTTTCCGTAGCCCGTATGGGAATAATACCCATCGCTCATTAAGTTCTTTATCAGAATTTTACAAAAATAATACATCTTCACTCACCGAATTACTCAGTGATATATTTTATATTTTAGCTGCAATTGATATTTATAAAAATAAAATACATTTTGAGGTTTTCAACACCTATTGCGGCTTTATTTTAGTTCTAAATCATTTAAAATTATTTCTTCATCAAAATTTATTTAAAATGTATAATTTAGAATTTGAAGATTATCAAATTATTTTCTTAAATATTGTAAATGACAATAACCTTTAAAACATTTATAGCGCTTCATAGTACGAAACCAATCCTTTGCAAAACTCCTTTCCAGACGTGTCTCCATACTTTCCCAAAGCTTTTTTAAGAGTGACGGCTCTTTGGTTCTGATGAACATCTTTGCGCAATCCGGGAAACATTCTATGGTAAAAGGCAATCGCTTGAAATTCCCCAATGTGGTTATTTAAAAGATATGCATCTATTGACTTGACAACGTTCAAGATTGTATATTGACATGTTTTAAGTTTTTTTGGTGTGAGATTTTCAATTGGCAAGATATCTTTAACCTCGTGATTCCTTGACTCATCAATATCTCTTCCGAATGCGTGGCCTACCTTATTTCGAATATTCCTAATTTTGTCAAGTTCCCTAATATTATTTTTCAAGACTTCTGGAGCCGAGCCGAAAACTCTGATAAAGGCTGAGCTTCTAGAGTTCCAATCGCCCTTGGTAATAGCTTTAATAATATCTTCTTCAATCTTACTTTTATTAGCTCCATTCTTTAATAAACTAATTCCATCAATTGACTTCGGAGAACTAAAAAGAACACCTGGATCAGATTCTAAGGCAAGAGAAACGATTGTTGAAAGATATATTTCAAAATTTGAAGAAATAGTTAGTAGAGCATTCAAATTTATCCAGTTTTCGAATTGATTATATGTTGCAGACCACTCTTTTAGGTTTTTAAATACTTCTTCACCGCGTGGGACTTCAAATTTTAGATGATCTGAAGCGGAATCGTTCCATGTAGCTTTGTTAAGGCTTAATTGTCTATACGTCAACTTAGTAGTTGCTAAATTTGCCCATAGCATTTCATTTAATTCGTCGTTATACTTATTAAATACCTGAAATGCCCACGTAGATTTCATTAAAGTTGTCCACCTATTAAATTGTTTTTTACTCCCCGCCATTGTCTCATAAATTATATTCAATAAAATTAAATAATTTTTAAAGTCTCAGCTTTTGTTTTTTTAAACATATTTGGTAAATGGAACTAAATATTAAAATGTCTTGATTTTTTCTATAATTTTGGCTATGTTATAACTTTTAATTTACAATTAACGATTTTGTAAAGGATTGTTTGTTCTAATACGTTTAGATTATTTAGCTTTTAAAATATATGGGAGAAATAACAAAGAAAACATTGAAGTTAACTAACCTTTCAGTAAGTATTGAAAATCCTCGATTTGAAATGGTTACAAATCAAAGGGAAGCAATACAGATGATGGTTGCAGATCAACCTGAAAAATTGGTTAAGCTTGCCAAAGATATTTTGGATTCAGGATTAAATCCTAACGATCCTGTTTATGTTACACCTGATGACTCAATCCCCAATCGATACATTGTTTTAGAAGGCAATAGACGAATTAGCATCCTAAAAATATTAAATTCTCCCGAAATCGTTGATAGTAAAAGCATTTCATTTCTAAACAAGTTAACACCCTACATCGAAGCATTTAAGAAAAACCCAATTATAAACGTTGAGTGTACAGTATATGAAGATGCTTCCGATGCTGATAAATGGATAGAACTTAAACATACCGGTGAAAATTCTGGTATTGGTACAGTTTCATGGGATAGTACACAACAAGCTCGGTTTAATAAGAAAGTTAAAGGACATAATCCAATCGCACTACAAGCAATAGAATTTCTAGAACGCTCTAGTTATACAGACGATAAGTTAAAAGCTGACCTTTCGAAATTATCTTATACTAATATGGAAAGGCTTCTGACCGATCCCGATGTAAGACAAACTCTTGGTATAAAATATCAAAATAAAATACTAGGATCTGAATTGGAAGAGTCTGAGGTTGTGAAAGGTTTAACAAAGATTGCTAGTGATTTTCTTTACAATAACTACACTGTAAATAACATCAGGAGTAAGAAAGACCGAAAACTATATTTGGAAGAGTTTTCAAAAAACACATTGCCCAATAAAAGCCAAAAGTCCTCCTCGCCATGGCAGTTAATTTCATCTTCACTTAAAACTGAGGATAAAGGTTCACAAGCACCAAGAAGTTCTCCAAAAAAAAGTAATCCACCATCGTCTGAACGGAAGTATCTAATTCCGAGAGAGTGCGTTATGAAAATTTCAGATTCAAGAGTGAATGTAATTTATCATGAATTAAAGGACTTAGTTGTAGCTGATTTTACTAATGCAAGTGCCGTCATATTTCGGGTGTTTGTAGAATTAAGTGTTGATGCTTTTATTGCTAGCAAAAATGGATCATTTAAAGGTGTGAAGAAATTGACACCTTTGAAAGAGAAGGTTGAAAAGGTGGCGGATTATTTTCAAGCTGCTAATATTCTTACCGACCACGAACTAAAGGGCATTAGAGTCTCGATAACTGACACCCATGATATCCTTTCAATTGATACTTTTAATGCATATGTTCATAATCGACACTATTCCCCAAATGAACTTCATTTGAAACGAAGTTGGGATATAATACAAGTATTTATTGAAAAATTATGGGAAAATATTAAGTAATGAATTTTTATTCGCCGTTAAGATATCCAGGAGGAAAAGGGAAAGTTGCGACTTTTATAAAGTCTATTTTTGAAGAGAATTTATTAATGGATGGATGCTATGTTGAACCATATGCTGGTGGTGCATCCGTCGCACTGTCATTGTTGATAGATGAATATGCTTCTAATATCGTAATTAACGATTTTGATAGGTCAATATATGCTTTTTGGTTCNNTCGTTTAATTAATGACACTCCTGTAAACATTAATACATGGAAACTACAAAAAGAAATCCAAAAACAAAAGCTTGAAGTTGGACTTGACGCTTTGGGCTTTTCAACGTTTTTCTTAAACAGGACTAACAGGTCGGGAATCATAAAAGCAGGAGTAATTGGAGGAAATAATCAAGAAGGAACATATAAAATAGACGCAAGATATAACAAATGTGATTTAATAAACCGAATTCAAAGAATAGCCAAATATGCAGATAGAATTAGCATCTACAATATGGATGCTTGTGAATTAGTCCACACCATTTCAAGTGAACTGCCCGAAAACACTTTATATTATTTTGATCCACCATATTATGTAAAGGGTAAAGACCTTTATGTAAATCACTATAAGCATGAGGACCATGATGAGGTTGCCAAAATGATAACTGGAATGATTAATGAAAAATGGATCGTTTCTTATGATAATGCTCCGGAGATAAAAAAGTTATATTCAAATTTCAATAAATTTGAATATTCATTGAACTATAGTGCAGTAAACTCTACAAAAGGTTCAGAGGTGATAATCTATAGCGACACGATTTATATGCCAGAAATTATTCAACTTTCAGAGGTTTCGTATGAAACTAGGAAAATGACTAACTTTTAGCAGAAATGTGTGTAAACTTATTTCCAGACAAGTCAGTTAAGCGAATCAGTTAAGCAAGCGGAAGTAGGGCTCTGCCCAACTTCCGCTTGCTTTCCGACCCACATTCTACATTTTGAGTATCCTTCAGGGATACCTTCCTAAGCTGATTTATCCTTATTCCATGATTTCGGTATACCTTCAAAGGCATTTTATGAAAACTTCTCGCCAATCTATGACAAACCCAACCTCCAAAAACCTTTCTGCATTCGGACATTACATATTGGTGTAAATTGATTTCCAAATGATAATGAAATGGAGATTAATATCGTCACGATGGAAGACCTCATGGAACTCAAACACGAGATCTTGTCCGAGATCAAACAGTTATTGGGTATCAATGATAAATCAAGTAGACAGCCGACATTGGTATCGAAGCGCTGAGGTAAGGAAGATGCTCAACATTTCCCCTGACACCTTGCAGAACCTGAGGATCAAGGGAACACTGCCCTATCGAAAGATCGGAGAAACCATGTTCTATAAAAGGGCGGATATTCTTAAAATGATTGAAGGACGGTCAAAGTGTCTGATTTTAAACGAATACCTGTTCAGCAACTGCTTTGAAAAGATCGCTGAAGACAGGGTTCTACGGCCTACGCACATAAGCCTCATTATGGGCATGTTCATTACCATCATGCTGATAACCCAATGAACTACTTTCGTGCCAGCTGAAGACTGCTTATGCGTTTCTCGGGAATTCGATCAATATCGACCTACCATAAATGTCTGTCGGATCTGGTTCGTCTTTGCTATCTGGAATATATCCCTTCCTACCACCCCAAAAAAGCCAGCAAATTTCTCTTTATCCTAAACCAAGAATCAAGATGAATTAAAGGATCGATGAGAACACAAAATCTGTTCGTTTTCCAAAACAGCTGAACAAAAGACAGTCTTTGCTGGCAGGAAAACTCGGCCATACCAAATGTCTGCTCTTTACACAGAAGGTGGACTACTTCCACAATAGCAAGAAAGATCCATCCGATTTGAATGACGAACTGCTGAAGAAAGAGCTCTCCAGTGGGATCAATTGGATACTTTCTTTCATCCGCAAACAGGAATCCGACCTATTGGTTCCGACCTCTTCTACCGCAGAAGAACTGTCTGCATTGATAAAGTTTCAGAAAACGATGTTGCAAGTCATCAGTGAGGACAAATAACTTCCGTAACATCCAATAGATTTCTGAATAATTTGACCCTAAAATTTATAGACTCAGTTGATACATTGGTAAATTAAAGCCTAAAAATCCGCCATGGGTCTAAATACTAACTACTACATACTAAAAATGCTCAGCTTTCGCTGAGCATTTCTCCGTAGCCCGTAGGGGAATCGAACCCCTGTTTCAAGAATGAAAATCTTGCGTCCTAACCCCTAGACGAACGGGCCTTTTTGCTTTGGTGATGCAAATATAGCCTCTTTATCCATACTCCCAAAATATTTTACACCGCAAAAATATAACTCATTGGCTTTTAAACCGATATTTTTAGATCAAATCGAATCCGATGTCCGTTCTGAAGTATTTTCCTTGGAAAAATATACGTCCTGCATCCGCTGTTGCCTGTTGCAAGGCCGAGAAAAGATCATCCTCCAAAGCCGTAACCGCCAATACTCGACCACCAGCCGTCAACACATCTCCACCTTCCTGCTTGGTCCCTGCATGGAAAACAATCGACTCCTTCACATTCTCCATATTTGTGATCACTTTTCCGGTTTCATAGGCTCCAGGATATCCTCCTGAAACAATCATCACCGTAGCAGCTGTCTTTGGAGTAACCGTATAATTCCGTTTATCCAGATCCCCCTTCGCTACCCCTTCCAATAGATCCACCAAATCCGACTCAATACGCACCAACACCGATTCCGTTTCCGGATCGCCCATTCGCACATTGTATTCAATCACATAAGGCTCCCCATCCACATTCATTAATCCGATAAAAATAAAACCCTTATAAGGAATGTTATCCTTTTTCAAGCCATCCACGGTAGGCTTGATGATACGCTCCTCCACCTTATCCAAAAATGCCTGATCAGCAAATGGAACTGGTGAAACTGAACCCATACCACCGGTGTTCAAGCCCGTATCCCCTTCACCAATCCGCTTGTAATCCTTTGCAGAAGGCAATACTTTATAATTTTCGCCATCAGTCAATACAAAGACCGAAAGCTCGATACCTTTCAAAAATTCTTCAACCACAACAACACTACTCGCATCCCCAAATTTTGCATCAGCAATCATCGCCTTCAGCTCCGCTTTGGCATCCTCATACGTTTCACAGATCAATACCCCTTTACCCTGAGCAAGACCATCTGCTTTCAGCACGATCGGTAGTTTCTGTGTATCCAAATATGCTAGTCCCGCCTCCAAGGAATCCTTATCAAAAGATTGGAAAGCAGCCGTTGGAACCTGATGACGGATCATAAACTCTTTCGAAAAATCCTTTGATCCTTCCAGTTGAGCGCCTTCTTGTTGAGGGCCGATAACCGCAACACCTTTCAAAGCCTCATCAGCAAGAAAATAATCATGAATACCTTTTACTAATGGTTCTTCCGGTCCTACCACAACCATTTCAATCTGGTTAGCCAAAACAAACTCACCGATTGCTTGGAAATCGGTCACCTTAAGGGCAACATTTTGTCCATATTGTGAAGTACCCGCGTTTCCTGGAGCAATAAACAATTGATTAAGTTTTGGGCTTTTAGAGATTTTATAGGCAAAGGCAGACTCTCTACCTCCAGAACCGATGATCAGAATATTCATAGCGCAAATTTATAAGAGTTACCTTTTATAAACAAATCTTTTAAACGATCAAAACCTATCTGCAGTTGAAAACTTGAACCTTTACAAAAATTTTCAAGGTCAATTACTTAATTTAAATAATAGACATCATTAATTGAGCTTATTTCATAAGCGTATAATCTTAATTAATCAGTTCTTATATTCGTTGAATTATCACATTTTTAGTGATAAAAAAACCTATTTTAATATTTAACAAATTATGAAAACATCAATATCCATAATTCTATACCTTTTTTTAATATCAATAGCGAGCGCTCAACAAGCTATTAACAAGGTTTATCTGAAAGGTAATCAATTTAAAGAGGTTAGAAAATCAACTTTGAAAGAAATTCAGGATTACAGAGTGAATAAAATCAAAAAATCCAAGAAACAATTAGCATCAGTTAAATTTAAAATTGATGAAAATAATAAGTTATTTAAATTAGTTGGAACAGATGATGTCATTCAAATATCACAACTTCAGAATCCTAGCCTAATTAATGATTGGGAAAAAAGTACATTGAGTTATATAGAAACATTTACCCCAATAGATGTTGTTGGTCAAGAAAGATATATTGAAAGGGTAAATACAAAAAATTATATATCAGTAATATTTTTTGAAAAAACCAAGAGATACGGCGATTTTAATTTTATTTTATATAAAAGTACGATTGACAACAGTGTTTATTTTATAACATATTTAAGCGATTCTGCCAGCGAAAGAAAAATAAAAAACATGAAACAAATAATTACTAGCCTAAAAAATAAATAATAATTTCCCTTACCTTCCAAAATAAGCATCTCACAATTTATCTAGATTGGATTATNNGTTCTATTGAAATACGTCTATTTTTTCGTAACATTATGGGAAATTAGCCAAATTGATTATGAAGAGACTATCGATCTTTCTTCTCACTTTAATTGCCTGCTGCACGACCCATTCCCTGATGGCACAACGGGTTGAAAAAGCACAAGAAATCCTCAGCGAGTATGTTGCCAAAAGACCCCAAGAAAAATTACACCTACAGACAGACCGAAACTTCTACGGAGTTGGAGAAACCATCTGGTACAAGATCTACAGCGTCATCGGTCTGGAAAATAAACTATCCGTCCTATCCAATATCGGTTATGTAGAGTTAGTAAGCCCAACAGGAAAGATCGTCAATCAAAAAATAAATGGACTATTCTCCGGCGTGGGTGTCGGAAATATAGAACTCGTGGACTCTCTGGTCGAAGGTTCCTACCGACTTCGCGCCTACACCAATTGGATGCGCAACGATGATCCCGACTATTTCTTCGAAAAAGTCATCAATATCGGAAATGTCCGCTCTGATAATGTAGAGACGAAAAGCACAGTGATTCAAGAGAATGGCGTAGATTATTACCTGGTCCAACTGAACAATATCAATGGCGCAGCCATGCCAAAAACATCCATCAATTATGAATTCATAGATGGTGAAAAAACGGTGGATAAAGGAAGGGAATCCATCGATCCGAACGGTCAACTCAAGATCAAAGTCACCGATAAAAACAGAGGGAAACTTCTACTATTGAGTTTCCTGAACCCCGAAAAAAGAAGGGTAAAGAAAACCATCAATACCAAAGCTTACTTTTCCGAAAACAGTATTCAGGTATTTCCTGAAGGAGGTTATATCCTCGGCGATGAGCTGAACAGAATGGCTTTTAAAACCCTTAACCCACAAGGAAAAGGCATCAAGGCAAAGATCCTTTTACTAACGAGCTCGAAAGATACCGCCGCACAGGTGGAGACCAATATATTAGGGATGGCATCCGTTCCTTGTTACATTTCGAATGCTGAGACCTATACCGTCCATGTCAAATTCGACGATAATACCGAAAAGACCATCAACCTACCGGCAATCACCAAAAGCGGCTACTCTATTTCTGTTAATCAGAGCAGTTCCTCCAAACTCTTTGCCCAGGTCAATCTTTCGGAAGACAAAGTAAACAATGAGGAAATTTACATCGCCATACAACATCTTGGAAATGTATTCTACATCGCTAAACAAAAAGCATCCAGCAAAAACGTGCTTTTCAGCTTGGCTAAGGACAGGTTGCCAACCGGCCTTTTTACCATCAGTATCCTCAACAGCAACTTTACCCCTTTGGTAGAGCGGGTGGTGTTTAACTTCAACCCTAACCGCAACCTGCCGTTGAAACTTAATTTGGATAAGGACAGCTATGGCAAACGAAGTAAAGTGACTACCCAGGTCGAGGTGGGAAATACAAATGATTCCATAAGGATCGCCAGCCTTTCGGCATCCGTATTGAACCTGACAAAATATGGCAAGGATGCAAAGGATGAGGTGAGTATCCTCAGTAGCCTATACTTAAACGGAGATCTGAAAGGATACCTCGAAAATCCAGCTTACTATTTTAACGAGGACGGCAGTATCAAAGAATTTGAACTGGACAACCTCCTTTTGACCCAGGGTTGGCGGAAGATCGATTGGAAACAATTGGATTCCCTGAATAATCCGGTAAAATACGAGGCAGAAAAAGGCCTCCGTATTGTTGGTCAAGCGAAAAAACTCGGCCGAAAAGCTCCTGTTCCCAACGCGCAGATGCAATTGATCTCCACGAAAAATTTCATGGATTATATCGATACCACCGCCAATGCGGAAGGAGAATTTGTATTCGACAACCTGATTTTCCCGGATAGCGTGAAGTTCTTGGTAAGTGCCAAGGATGAAAAAGGGAAAAAGAACATCGATATTTCGGTAGAACGATTTGAAAACCCACCGTTGAACATGGCGAAGAACGAGCCAAACATGCTCAATGATGTCAACGCCGCATTCCGCGAACAGCTTCTGGCCGGAAAATTATTCTACAGCCAATTGGAAAATCGTGGCCTGATGGATAAAGTAACAGAAATCGAGGAGATCGTGGTTCGCGCTGAAAGACCAAAGGTGCCTGAAAACTCCTCCAACCTGAATGGTCCTGGACGTGCAGATCAGATCTTGACCGCGGATGACCTTTCCACCTGTACGACCCTAGAAATGTGTCTTAACGGCCGATTACTCGGGGTCATGTTCCAAGGGGGTAAAGCCATGAACACCCGAGGAATGGTAGAAATGCAGATCGTATTGGACGGCATGTATGTGGAATCCGACATGCTTTCCACNNAGAGGTATTAAGAAATATTAACCATACCAGTATCTATGGCTCTTATGGTGGAAACGGATTGATCATCATCACCAGTAAAACCGGTCGCGATGCCAGCCGCAGCAATTTCCAACCTCGAGGCCTATTGGCGATCACCCCTAAAGGAATCTCCCTCATGAAAGAATACTTTAAACCAGCATATGAAGCGGATTCCAAAAACCAGTTCGATCAGGATCTCCGCACAACCATACACTGGGAACCGGGAATCGTAACGAAACAGGATGGGAAAACCAGCTTTGACTTCTATACTTCTGATGAAATCGGCACCTACCGCATGATCGTGGAAGGCGTGGATATCGACGGCCGATTGGTCAGGAAAGTCTTGGATTTTGAAGTAAAATAAAATTTTTATGTAAATTACCCTAAAACAACGTTTACAGTATATATGGGAACATTCATAAAAACGCAAGTTACCGATCATATTTGTTATATACAGCTGGATCGTGGGAAAACCAATGCCATGCATTTGGAGATGATCGAGGAGTTGACAGCTACTTTGATTGCCCAAAGGGAAGATGCAGCCATAGAAGCCATCGTTCTTCAGGGCAAGGAAGCTTTCTTCACCTCCGGATTGGACCTGATCACGCTTTTTCAATACGATGAAGGACAGATGCGTACCTTTTGGGAAAAGTTCATCAACCTGATCTACGAATTAGCTTCCCTTCCGAAGCCAAGCATCGCTGCAATTACCGGCCATAGCCCAGCAGGAGGTTGTGTGCTCGCTTTATGCTGCGACCATCGGATCATGGCCGAAGGCGAATACATCATCGGATTGAACGAGGTTCCTGTAGGCATCATCGTGCCGAGCAGCATCTTCGAACTATATAGCTTCTGGATAGGTTCTGCCAATGCCGCGCGCTTTTTGTTGGAAGGTAAACTATTGCCTCCTGCAGAAGCCCTGAAAGTAGGGCTTATCGATGAGGTTGTTTCCTTTGATCGGATTCAGACCGCAGCAGGCCGAAAAGCCAAGCAATATATGCAGTACGACAAGAAAGCCTGGCAGGCTTCCAAACTGAACATCCGAAAGAACCTCTTGTCCCAGGTGATGGAAACAAAAGGCGATGCCATTGAACAGGTATTGAAACAATGGTGGGCCCCATCTACTCGGTCCATCCTACAGACTATCATCGATAACTTAACGAAAAAATAATATGGCAGTACAAGGAGCACTACAAAAGGATGCCCTAAAAGGGAAAACCGTCGTGGTTACGGGCGGAGGAACCGGACTTGGAAAAGCCATGTCTACCTATTTTTCTGAACTGGGGGCCAACCTGGTCATCAGTAGCCGAAAACTCGATGTCCTTGAAGCTACTGCAAGGGAAATCTCGGACAAGACAGGAAACCCCGTTTTACCTGTTGCCTGCGATATCCGCGATGTGGAGGACGTAAAACAATTACGCCTAAAGGCGGAAGAAGCCTTCGGAGCAGTGGATGTTTTGGTCAACAACGCCGCGGGAAACTTCATTTCCCCAACCGAGCGGTTGTCGGCGAATGCCTTTTCAACCATTATTGACATTGTACTGAAAGGGACCATCAATTGTACGCTAGAATTTGGTAAAGAATGGATTGCGAAAAAACAGGCCGCAAACGTGCTGAACATAATTACGACCTATGCTTTCACAGGTTCTGGATATGTTGTACCTTCGGCCGTTTCCAAAGGTGGGGTCTTAACATTGACCCGTTCTTTGGCGGTAGAATGGGGGAAATATGGAATCCGTCACAACGCCATCGCTCCTGGCCCTTTCCCTACAAAAGGGGCTTGGGATAGGCTATTGC
The DNA here is from genome assembly GCA_002322865.1 of Sphingobacterium sp. UBA1575. Classification (GTDB taxonomy): domain Bacteria; phylum Bacteroidota; class Bacteroidia; order Sphingobacteriales; family Sphingobacteriaceae; genus Sphingobacterium. The sequence continues at coordinate 108,321 of DCOH01000002.1, forward strand.
CTGGCGATCTCGCCAAGAAATTCGACTTCAAAACACGTGTTCCATTAAAACGTGTTGGTGAGCATCAAGAATTGGCGAATTTGGCTGCGTTTTTGATTTCAGATTTTGCCGGATATATTAATGGAGAGATCATCAGTATCGATGGGGGCGAATGGTTGCAAGGAGCCGGTCAGTTGAGCGGGCTGGAAGCCATCCCAAATGACATGTGGGATTCCATTGAGGAGATGATCCGTAAAAACAACAAATAACATGATCAAAAAGAATTTGCTAGGCCTACTTGGCCTACTATTATTATTCGTTACGGCATGTAACAATTCGGGCAAAAAAGTGGAAGCCCATCAAGATAGCACACAACGTGTAGAAATGAACAATCCCGAAGAAATACAACAGATTTCCGAGGTGATTACGCGTTTCGCAAGGGCTTACCTGAGTGAGGACAATGGAAAGATCAATGCCTTGATCCATCCGGAACATGGTATTGCGATTATCCATCGCCCAGGTGCAGCAGACACCTATACCATCATCGACAGCATCGATTTTAAAAACCCGATGCCCCATTATTATGCCTATCCTGTTTTTGTCAATAAACAGGTGTTGAAATTCGAATCCCTTCCAAGCTATGATTGCGGAACCATGAAATGGGACAAAATCGGTTTCTTTTGCGATACAACAGCAACAACTGTAAATAAACCTTTGGAAACCATCGCCAAATTCTTGGAAGAATTCGAGGATACCAAATTTGATGATGCGGAGAAAAAAGAAATAGCAGCCTTAGAAGATGGTGCTTATCGCGTTATTCTGGCCCAAGAAGATGACCACCTTATTTTCCATGTGAAGAAATTTGATAAGGGTTGGTTTGTGACCATTTTAGATCGTGCCTATGCCGGCTGCGACGCCTAAACACAACAACTAAAAAATTCACCACAGGAACCATTAAACACACAAAAACTTATTAATATTGCCAAAATACGCTTTATGAGCACTTTAGATAAAGAAACACAAGACAGAATCAACCAATGGTTGAGCAGTGAGTACGATCAGGAAACCGTTTCCAAAATCCAACAATTGGTAGACCAGAACGAGGAAACCGAACTGTTGGATTCCTTCTATAAAGAATTGGAATTCGGAACAGGAGGATTGCGTGGTATTATGGGGGTAGGATCCAATAGGATGAACAAATACACCATCGGAAAAGCAACACAGGGCTTGGCCAACTACCTCAAAAAACAATTCCCAGACCAACAGATCAGTGTAGCCGTTTCTTACGATAGCCGTAATAACTCCCAGTCCTTTGGCCATCTGGTGGCGGATGTATTCTCTGCCAATGACATCAAGGTTTACCTGTTCAAGGAATTACGTCCTACACCGATGTTGTCCTTTGCCGTGCGGCATTTCGGATGCCAAGGCGGTGTGATGCTGACCGCATCCCACAACCCCAAAGAATACAATGGCTATAAAGCCTACTGGAATGATGGTGGCCAATTGGTGGCTCCACATGATAAGAATGTCATTACCGAAGTCAATGCGATCAAATCGGTATCAGAAATAAAATTTGAGCGTAAAGATTCCAACATCGAATTGATCGATGCAGATTTTGATCAGATCTATATCGATGCCAATCTGGCCTTGAGCATACATCCGAAAGCGGTCAAAGCTCAGAAAGATCTAAAAATAGTTTATTCGCCGATCCATGGAACAGGTATCACCATCGTTCCAAAGATGTTGAACGCTTGGGGATTTGAGCAGGTGGTTGTGGTCGACGAACAAGCCCAGCCGGATGGAAACTTCCCAACCGTGGTTTATCCAAATCCGGAGGAAGAAGAAGCCATGTCCAAAGCCATGCAGAAAGGCCAGGAACTGGATGCCGATGTGGTTATGGCCACAGACCCTGACGCTGACCGTGTTGGTGTAGCCATCAAATTGCCGTCAGGAGCATACCAATTGATCAATGGAAACCAGATCGGTTCCCTGTTGACCTATTATGTACTTTCCAGCAAAAAGGATCTTGGACAGCTAAAATCAAACGATTACATCGTCAAAACCATTGTTACATCAAACCTCTTCTCGGATATTGCCGAAAGTTTTGATGTGAAATATTACGAGACCTTAACCGGATTCAAGTTTATCGGGGAGGTAATGACTAAGGTACAGGACAAGGAAAATTACCTGGTAGGCGGCGAAGAGAGCTATGGCTTTTTGGTCGGCGACCTGGTACGCGATAAAGATGCGGTAAATGCCTGTGCTTTCATCGCCGAAATGACGGCCTATTTCAAGAACCAAGGGAAATCGCTCTTTGATGTACTGATCTCCCTATACATGAAATATGGCTACTACAAAGAGAAGCTGATCTCCTTAACGAAAAAAGGGAAAGCAGGAGCTGATGAGATCAAACAGATGATGTCCGATCTACGGGCAGATCTTCCTAAAGAACTGGGTGGAATCGCCGTTTCGGAAGTCCGTGATTATGAAAAAAGCGAGGCTACAGATATGAAGACCGGACAGAAAAGCAAGATTGATCTTCCAAAATCTGATGTGCTGCAGTTCATCACTATGGATGGGGATGTTATTTCAGCAAGACCTTCCGGCACCGAGCCTAAGATAAAATTCTATTGCTCCGTAAGAGAAACCTTGGAATTTACCGAGGATTATGGTCAGATTTCTAACCGATTAGACGATAAGGTAAGGCAGATGATGGCCGATATTGTAAAAGATTAAACCGATCAGATGGAAAAGTGGAAAGTTTTATCAAGTGATTATATCATCCAACGGCCTTGGGCTACCCTTCGCATTGATAAGCTGGAGATGCCCAATGGGAATATCAAAGAAGAATATTATGTGCTGGAATACCCTACCTGGGTAAATATGGTAGGAATTACCGAAGACCAGGAAATCCTTTTCGTGCGGCAATACCGACATGGTGCAAATGAAATCATGGTCGAATTGCCAGCAGGTGTGGTCGAACCGGGGGAAGATCCGGAGCTCGCCGCCCGCAGGGAATTGTTGGAGGAAACCGGCTACGCTTTTGATAACATTGAATATATCTGCGAACTGTTCGCCAACCCGGCCACTTCGGGCAACCTGACCTATACCTACCTCCTTCAAGGGGGCAAGAAGGTTCAGGAACAGGAACTTGACGCATCCGAGGACATCGAGGTCGTACTGATGAGCATCGATGAAGCCAAACAATTTCTATTCGACAACAAGATTGGGCAGGCGCTACACAGCTCTGCCCTATTTTATACCTTCAACAAGTTAGGCCTGCTGTAAGCAATATTTAGCGGTATTTTGTTACCTTTGCCGTATGGCTAGAGAAATTTACGAAACCAAGCGAAAAGCGCTTAAAATCAACCTCAACGCAGATATCTACGGTACATTTGCTGAAATTGGAGCCGGACAGGAAGTAGCAAGGAACTTCTTTGAGGCAGGTGCTGCCTCAGGTACCATTGCAAAAACCATGTCGGCCTATGATATGGCTTTCTCCGACGCCATCTATGGCGTGGAAGAGTCCGGAAGATATGTGAGCCGCACCAGATTGAATAAAATGTTGACCCATGAGTTCGACCTCCTGACCGAACGTTTACAGGGTGATAAATACCAGACCAAAAAATTCTTTGCCTTTGCCGATACGGTAACCACCTTGAATTTCACGAAGACCAACGAGCCGCACGGCTGGATCGGGATCCGTTTCCAACATGAGGTAGATGGACCGACCAATGACATCGTCATGCACGTTCGTTTGTTGGATAGTGACAACAGGCTACAATCCAAAGTATTGGGAATCCTAGGGGTTAACCTGGTATTTGCGGCCTATTACTACGCAGAGAACCTGCAGACCATGATCGAATCGCTGGTAGACAACCTTTCGGTAGGTTCGGTAGAAATTGACCTGGTCAAAGTATCCGGACCCTTATTTGCCAATGCAAATGAGCGTCTGTTGAACCTGTACCTGATCGCCAAAGGATTCGCCAAGGCAGCCATCTTCAGACCCGATGGAAAAGCAGCGCAGATCAAGGATTATCTCTACAAAAAGAACATCATTATCCTTCGTACCAAATACCGCCAAAAGTCCAATCCAAACTTTGACCTCTTCAACCTAGCTGTGGAAGAGTTCCGGAAGAACACCGGTGCAGTTCCAGAGGATACCGTGGTGCTGATCNNATCGAAGTCTTGATGGGGAATGTATTGGATGAGAACGCCAGCATTACCGATGAGGATCTGGTATACTTCGCTGAGCGCGCAGAATACTTATGTTCCACAGGGAACAATATCTTGGTTTCGAACTTCCGAAGGAATAACCATTTGGCTGAATTCGTACAAACCTTCAAACCTAAGAATGTAGGTATTGCGACCAACGTATCCAACCTGAAGAATATTTTCAATACCGATAATTACAACAAGGAGCAGTACACCAACGAATTGCTATCCTATATTTCCGGCATGTTCAGTAAAAACGTGAAATTATATGCGTATCCTTATTTGGACAAGAAAACCAATAAGATCGTAACAACGAAGAACGTACCGGTATCCGAGGAAGCAAAACCTTTGTTCGACTTCCTGATCAACAATAAGTACATTGTGGATATCGAGAACTTCGATGAGAAATTCGTAAAAACAGTCTAAAGACTTTCTTCGATCTGTTTAATGAGTACATCCCTTTTCATCGGATAACCTGCCTTAGACAGTTCATAAGATCCATCTTTTTTGATGATGATATAAGACGGGAAGCCAGAGGCGCCCGTTTTTTTTATGATATCGTCCGTAAGTGTTCTATTGGCATTGATATGTAAGCCTTCCATGTTATAGTAGGCAATCAGTTTCTTAAGTTGCTCGTCCTTGCCCTCATCATAGTTGGCAATGTACATAAACGTGACGTCCTTGTCTGCGAAGTGTTTCTTCAATGGTCCAGCATTTTTTTGAATCTCCTGATGACATGGCCCACACCAGCTGCCCCAAAGATCGATCAATACGGTTTTCCCCTTCACTTTTTCCAATACCTGATCGAAATTGCTGAATTCGGATCCACTAGGGATGAAAATCATTTTATCGTTCAATTTCCGGCCTTCATTGGTCCTTACTTCCGATATCATCGGTGCAAATACTTTCAGGTATTCGCTGTTTGGATATTTCTTTTCGAATCTGCCAATGATTGCGGCAGCATTGGTCTTCTTGTCCCGCTGGATATTGTCCAACAAACTGGCATAAGCCAATTCATTCACCTTGCCCTGAAATTCCTGGTTGATCATCCGCTCTACAAATTGGTTTTCCATATCACTGGAATGCATTTTTAAGGCCTCTTCCCGAGTCATACCAGGATAATATTTCTGCATCACGGAAGAATCGTTCATCTGTTCCCATAGGGATTCCTTTTTCCGCAGTAGGTAATTGCTCAAAAAATGGTAAAAGACCTCCGATTGGACGGCTTTCGGATCCTGAATATCAACAGTATTCAACAAACTATCCTGCTTTTTGTCCCAAATCGCTTTCAGTTCCTTATAGTTCTTTTTATTTCGATAGCTGAATTTTTGGTTACCATTGAACCCTACATATAGGTCGAGGGGAATATATTGCTGGTTAAGCGCCATCATATCTTTCCAAGCCTTTGTTGGCTTATGCTTTTTAATATACTGCTGAATAGCTAATTGGTTCTGGAGCTCTATTCTTTTGATCTCCTGCAGTACCCGATCCGGAAGGGTATCATTTTTAAAAGCCTCCCTGTTCAGCGAAGTTGTTAATCCTAGGTATTGGTTATTGTTTGCCCCTTTACCCGTTATGGTAACACTGTCTTTGTCTCCAATTCTGGAAAATTTTACATGAAGATCATCCCCTGGCGAAACATACAGGTATCCTCTCAGCTTTCCAGCATAATAATAGATGGGTGTTAATTCCTTTACATGGATATCCTGCTTAAATATCCCATCCTTAAAAAAGTAATTTCCTTCGGCTGAATCCCCAAAAAGTTGAGAAGAGGATTTGGGAGGTCCGGGTAAATAAAAACCGACTTCCCCAGTTTTGGACAGCGTATTTTCAAAGGTGATTTTCGCTGTTTGGGCTTGCACAAAAATGTACTGTACCAACAGCAGACATATAATCAGGTATCTTTTCATAAAAAAAGGATCTATGGTTGCTACCTAATTTACGTATTTTCCCTTGGCTTTCCTATAGAAATTTCTTGAATATAGCGTAGAGAATCTTCATGTCCTCATCCGTTAAGGTAGCGGATGTAACATCTTTTTGAATATAATGGTATTTGAATCCCTTAATGGCTGCATCCAGATTCTTCACATCAAATCCAATAATGCGTAACGCAATTTTAGGGTCAAAACCTACTGGAGGAGTCTCCAACACCCCATCGTACCAATACCCATATCCCTTATCGGCCAATGTTTTCCAAGGAAACCGGGAAGGATCGTTCTTGCGGGTTGGGGCATAGTCCATATGTCCAATAAAATTGGCCTGAGGAATCTTATAGCTTTCTTTTAGATATGCCAATAACTGGATCAACGCATTGATCTGAACTTCTGGCCAAGGATCTGTTGTACCATTGTTGTCCAACTCAATCCCGATNNCCCGATGGAAGAGGAATTCAGGTCGGTATCATTTCCCCATTTGCCGGCTCCGGCATGGTGCGCGCGGTAATAATCATTCACCATCTGCACGATTTTTCCATCCCTACCGATCACATAATGCGAACTTACCGCAGCCCGCTCGCTATGGAACGTTCTAACCGTCTGGTCCAGGTCTTTCTGAGCCGTATGGTGGATCATGACATAATTCGGTTTTCTCATCCCGAAATTGATGGAGCCGATCCATTCCTTGTTGGCTGCCGCTATTTTTGCAATTTGGCTTTCTACTGGGGCTTCTTTATAGATGGCAGCGTATTCCTTGGCCTTTTTCTTATAAACCTTTTCTGTTGCCGCATATTTTCCACCTCCGCAGGAGGTTGCCAAAAGGGCGATGAACAAGTATGTTAGGGTATTTTTTAGCATGGTCTTTTTAAATAGGTAAACAAATATAAGGTTTTAGAGCGCATCTACAACGAATTCTGGTCTTTCTATACCCGGTTCCAATTCGATGATCTGCAGATTACGGAATTCCATCTTGGCTCCCTCTGCTTCCAGACAGAGGTATCCCTTCCTCTTGGAGGCCAAACGGATGCTATTGACAAACTTTCCATTCACCGCGAGTTTCACCGTTCCATCAATACAGACGACCGTGTATTTATTCCACTCCCCCACACCTAGGCAACGGTTTTCCAAGGATTTGCTTCTGCTCCCTCGGGGATTATCCGGGGATGCGTTCATACCACCGGCTCCGAACAGCTCGCCATGTACATAGGCGATAGGTTGCTGAACCCCATTCACCGCATGGATGTTCACCCAATCCAGCTCCAACATCTGTACTTCCATCCCCATGGGTAATCGGGTTTTGGGATCCGCCTTGGCATCACACCATACAAAAATCCCCGAGTTGCCTCCTTTTTCCAAATGCCGCCATTCTACATGCATGATGAAATTCTCATACATTTTCTCCGATCGAACCACCCCGATTGGATTTCCTGAATTCTTAAGGAGATTTCCCTTGGCTTTCCAAGTGGTATCGGAGGTATTTACATCATACCAAGTAATGGCTTTCCCTTTCGCTTTGGGATTGATGATACTTTCATCAAAGTTTTTTTCCAATCCAAATTGAAACAATTTCTTCTGGGCATGCAAGGATGTGGAAATAAGTATAAAGGTCAGAATGGATAGGATATGGTAAGCGTATCTGTTCATGGTCAAGGGGTTGATTTGAACCTAAAATAAGAAATTAAAACAGCTCTGAAAAACAAAAGCGGCCAATGAATGTCATTGACCGCCGTTTGATTATGAATTATTGATTGATATGCGTAAAAAGAATAGATTAATTTTTGACTACATTCCAGCCATAATCAACATATTCCCAATTGAACTTATCGCCATCAAGATTGATTTTTAAAAATCCTTCTTCTGTTCCATGGAAGGCTCCAGACCACCAATTCGCAGAAACTGCTCCCGCAGTTATATATTGCACCCCTTTTACCTTAATCTCTTCGTATAAATGTTGATGCCCTTGAAGGACTAATTTTAGATTGTGTTTATCGAACATCGCTCGTATTTCCTGCTGGTTTTTAAAGGTGTCTTTATCTGTGTAATAACCTTCTAAAACCGGGTAATACAAGGATAGAAAGGGTACATGAGCAGAAACAATGATAGGTTGAGAACTAGGTGTAGAAGCTAACACATCAGCCAACCACGACTTTTGCGCATCAGAAACACAATATTTACCATCGCAGATTTCTGCACTATTTAGGACAATAAATTTCCATCCTTTATGTTCAAAGGAATAATAGGGTTTACCAAAATAATTTTGGAATAGTCCTGTTCCATATTCCCCATCAGAATGCCAATACCGGTCATGGTTCCCAAGGGTAAAATACCATTTCATCCCTGTTTTTTTCACCAAGTCCTGATATCGTTGATAGAGATCCTTCGCTTGGGACAATTTGTCCTCTTTCATGGCATCAACATCCACATTATCACCACCTGTTAAAATAAAATCGACCTGCTGTTGCTTAGCAAGCAAGGCTGCCTGTTCAAGTCCTTTAAAACTATTTGCCTTGGCATTATTATTCAGATGTATATCTGTAAAGAAGGCGAAAGAAAATTTTTGTTGAGCAAAAGCTAGGGTACTCGAACAAATTAAGAAGCATACGAATACTAATTTTTTCATGTTATTTGATTTAAATTGATTTATTTCCATCCAAAAGGTTGTTCTAAAATAGGATTAAGCACCATTTGAACTTCAGGAATAGGTCGATAATAATACATAGGTTCTACAAAAGTCCTTTTGCGAACTTCTGTCACCATGGTTCCGCCTTGGGTTCCCTCACTCAAATATACACCTGCAGAACCACCAAACCTACCAATGGTATAATATACCAACGAAACACCTAAAGAATTTTTCTCACGGTTGCTAGGAATCGTCTGTCCTTCAGGGATCAATTTGATATCAGGCACGCCATCGCCATTCATATCATAGTTTCCTACGCCCGGAAAATACATTCCCTGTGGGATGTTCTCCAAAAGCTTTCCAGCGTTCCAACGCATCAGATCATCATAGCGCGAATTCTCAAATGCCAGTTCAACCCTTCTCTCCCTTCTGATCTCTAAGATAGTTCCTAAGTTTACTCCGGCTACTTTTGGAAAATCTAATTTTAAGGCTGGATCTGGGTTTGCATTTGCCGAAGCTAATACTAAATTAGGCATCCCCACCCGTTTCCGAAGGATATTAATGGTGTTGTCCAAATCTGTTTGGGTGATAATTCCTAGTTCTGCTTTTGCCTCCGCTACGATCAGTAGTACTTCAGCATATCGATGAACAGGAAAATCAATTCCATTCAATACATTCTGATCGACACTATTCACATAACCCTTCCGCTGATGATATCCTGTAAAGTTTTTATTCAATCGTTGGATATAGGTTGTATTACCAGGCTGTCTTAACCAGGTTGGATAAATCAATGTCTGTGACAATCGGGGATCTCTATCTTTAAATTCCTGAACAAATCCGAATTGCTCATGCCCTGCGATAGCTGTGAATCGGCTTCCATCTTTCATCAGATAACTTTGAACCAAATCTCTACTAGGTGATTGTTCATAGTCGCCAAAAACAACGGAGTTAACATTTTGGGTCACATTCTTAGCTTGATCAAAAGCGTTTACTAGAATAACTTCCTTATTGCTGGTCAAATCCAAAGATTCAAAAAGTGTAGCGTAATCTTCCTCTGGCTTGCCTGAATTATAGATACTGAATTTTCCAGATTTAATAATTTCTTGGGCAGCGGATTCGGCAAGCTTTAAGAACACTTCTGCCGTTGATTCCAATTTCAACTCCGCATGATATTTCCTATAGGTACCTTCATGAAGGGCAATTTTAGCCTGCATCAAAGTAACAGCCCATTTACCTGGTGTTCCCGTTGGAACATTTTCCCGAACATTCTTAACAGCGAAATCAAGATCCTCTAAGATTTTGGTCATGACCTCTTCTCTACTGTTCTGTGGATTTTTTAATTCTGCATCGGAGGCATTTAATGTTTTATCATACCATGGAACATTTGAATACCGTTTGACCATATCATAATAAAATATAGCTCTATAATATCGTGCTAAGCCTGCATAATGATTTTTTATCTCCTCACTGACGCTTGCCTTGGTATAGTTTTCTAAAAAATAATTGATATTCCGAAGTCGCCCCCAAGACCAACCTCCTGTAATGGTTTGGGAAGAAGGGCTTCCGGTCATCATGTTCTTTATCTCTACCGCACCTGTTGTGGAGGCATTGTCTGTAGATTGATCATTCAAATAGCTATTCCTATTGGGCAAGCTGACCATACCATTCATGTAAAGCGAAAGATCTTCCTCGGTTTTAAAAAAAACTTCTGGTGTAATCAAAGTTTGTGGAAAGCGATCTAGAAATCCTTTCTTGCAGGATATCGTGAAGCACATTAATCCTGCTAGCGGTAGTATATATATATTTCTTAATTTTTTCATGACATTTAATCGATTTGAGTTAGAAATCCAGGTTCAAACCTGCTGCAACTTTTCGTTGAAATGGATATGCCCAAGCACTATTGTCTGTTCCATTATTTATCGCTTCTGGGTCGACAAATTTCTTCACCTCGGAGAATTCGAAGATATTCTCGCCGGTTACAAAAAATCGCAATCGACCTAATTTCCAGCGGTCAGTAAGGTCTTTTGGAAGGGAATAACCCAGTGTTACGTTCTTTATTCGTAGATATGCACCATTTAATAGATATTGGGAGTTCGGAATAGCAAGCCCTTTTCCATCATTTGCTTCGGCTAACCAAGATTGCAATACAGGGTAGGTCGCATCATGGTTGGCATCAGCCAAACCGGCAGCTAAATAAGCCTTGGAATGTTTTGCGCGCTGCTCTTCGGAATCCGAATTCTCTCTGTAGTGATCCAAATGCCAAGGATAGACATTGGCATAAGGCTGCTGATACGGTCCCCAGAACAAATAGTGTTTTGGATAAAAGTCGCGTTTCAGTACACCTTGAAGAAAAACAGAAGCATCGAATCCATTCCAATCCATATTGAGGTTAAAGCCAATCCGGAATCTATCGGCCGAATTACCGATGATCTTTCGGTCTTTCATATCATTCTCCGTCAGTCCCAACTCAATTTTATTGTTGCCATCCAAGTCCTTAAATTTTGGCCAACCATTAACGATCGTCAATGCTCCCCAAGGAATAATGGCTTTTTGGTCAAGCGCATCAATCTCTGCCTGATTCTTGAAAAATCCATCGCTCTCTAAGCCGTAAATGGTTCCAAATTCATAGCCTTCAAAATAGTTGGAAAGCAAGCGTTGGTCATTCTTGAATTTTGTGATCTTCGCTTTAGAATCAGAAAGAATAACTTTAGCATCGAATCGGAACGGCCTTTCGGCAAGTTCAAATTGATCTTTATAACTTACCGAAACTTCCCAACCCTTGGTTCTAAGATCGGCTACATTCTGTCTGGGAACTGATGCCCCCAATACGCCTGGAAGTTCCTGGCCAGCGGTTAACATGCCTGTGGTTTCGCGGGTATAAATGTCAAAGCCGGCAAAAAATCTATCATTCAAAAATCCAATATCAGCACCGAAATTCAACGTCGCTACATTTTCCCAAGTGTAGGTGGTTGGGTCGATGGTCAACGGTGGAGCGCCCCATACCACCTGTTGCTGAGAACCATTGATTAAATAATTCGAAAGGCCAGTCGACATAGTTTGTATGTAAGAAAAATCACCCACATTCTGATTTCCTAAACTTCCGTAGGAAACCCTGAACTTCAGGTTTGAAAATGTAGGTTTCAAGTTTTGGAAGAATTCTTCATTACTTGCTATCCAAGCTGCTGATGCAGATGGGAAGAATCCCCAACGACTTCCTTTTGGAAATCTTGAAGAACCATCATAACGACCCGTTACCTCGAAGATATATTTATCATCAAATGTATAATTGATCCTACCGAAGGCACTTTGGGTAGCATAGGTACTGTGTGCAGCGGTTATCCTTGGATCTCCATACGTCAATGCTAAGTAAGGTAAAGTGGAAGAGATCAATTTATCCCGATAGGCTTGGGTAGTATTCCAAATGTATTCTTCTTGGTTTACCCCTAAAGTTAATCCTATCGCATGCCTTTCTATCTTCTTGTTATAGTTAGCATATAAATTGAATACATCGTTGAATATTTCTCCCCTTCTATCCTGTACATAGCCATTTCCACCTTCTTCTCGTACATCATTTGGGCCAAATCCAATTTTATATTTTTTGGAGTGTTCGGGATATCGCCAATATTCCCGCTTAAAACTAGCGTCTGCCGTTACGGTCAGGTCTCCATTCAAGAAAGTTCCAACAGCATTAAAAATATTATGGAAACCAAACATATTCTCATTCAATTTACCACCATCCACTAATTTCGCGGCTAACCGGCCGGCAGGATTATTCCCCCAGGTACCATCTGGATTCACTGCCACATCGGTAGGTTTTAAATAATAGATATCTGTCAGGCTTGCATTAGGTCGGTCTCTATTGGTCTGATAAATATTCATGTTATTATCCACTTTCAACCAAGCCACTGGGGAAAATGAAAACCTCCCTCTGATACCTCTTCGTTGCCAGTTATCTGCTGCCAATCGGTTCAATCCATTCTCTTTGGTGAAGTCTGCGGATAGGTAATAGTTTACTGGTCTATTATTAACCTGGGCTCCTCCAGAAAATGTTAAGGAATGTACATGGGAAAAGGAGGCGTTATGAAGAAAATAATCATTCCAATTGTTTCCTCCCATATAGGCCCATTGGGTCTGATCATCAGGGTTGATCCGCACATCTGCTATGCTTGGATCATCCGATCGTTCTTTTGCCCATTTATAATGTGCCTCACTGTAGTTGACATAATCCCAAGGGGTGTTATCGGTGGAAGTTTCTAAAACACGTGAAAAGATATATGGGTCTGTAACTGGATCTGGCATTTCGGTCGGTTTACCCCAGGCGGTGGTCACATTGTACCCAATGGACTGTTTTCCTTGACGACCCGATTTGGTGGTAATAAGAATAACGCCATAGGTTGCTCTAGCGCCATAAATCGCCGCTGATGCCGCATCCCTCAAAACGGTATACGTCGCAATATCATTAGGGCTCAAACGGATCAGATCCCAACTATCAGACACTGGAATCCCATCGATCACGATGAGTGGCGAACCTCCATTGATGGAAGTTGTCCCGCGGATATTGATGTTAGGTATTCCACCTGGGCTACCATTTCCATAGGTGATGTTCAATCCAGGACTCGCGCCCTGTAAGCCTTGCATCACATTGGTAACCGGCCGTGATTCCAATTGCTTTCCTGAAATTTGGTCTACCGCTCCTGTAAGATTAATTTTCTTTTGGGTACCAAAGCCTACGATAACAACTTCATCCAAATTACTTGCATCCACCTCGAGCTTGACCTCAAGCTCTTCATTTGCTTGTACAATCAATTCTTGGGTTTTATACCCTAGGTATCGAAAAATCAAGGTGGAATTGTTTGCCAACCCATCCAACCGGAAATTACCGGCATTATCACTGGAAGTCGCTTTGTTGGTTCCCTTAACTAATATACTCACCCCAGAAATTGCTTTTCCCTGCATATCGGTCACCTTTCCAGTTACCGCATCGCTTTGTGCCAAAAGTGGTATTGGAATTATCCAAACAAGTAATAAGAGAAAAGAAATGGTCAGCATATTGTACGCTGAAATCTTTTTATTTTGGTTAGTCTTCATCATAATAAATTAATTGAACATTCATTCAACAATCAAACCTAAAACAATTGTATTAATTCAATATTATTTGAAAATGAAGATTATGTGATTTGGGAATTTCAGTGGGTTAAAGAAATGATTAAGCAGCTAATAAAACAAATATATACTACTGTAAACCATTGTTTTGTGAAAATCAACACAGAATTAGTATACGAAATATCAAATATTGTATTGATATTTATTGCGACATTTATTAACTGAACAGTCATTCAAAAAATTTATTTTTAATGGGAAGGAATAGCTTAAAAGACGAGCGTCAAAAAGAGATTATTAAAAAATATTATGCCGTGGCAAAAAAGGAAGGCCTAGAAAATACGTCTATTGCTAAGATCGCTTCCGAAATGAATGTAAACCCAAGTTTGATCATACACTATTTCAAAAATAAAGAGGAGTTAACTTATTCCTTGATCGATTATATTTTAGAAAAATACCTGGTTATCTATAATCGAAAAAAAATAGAAGATCATGATTTGAAAGCATTTTTAATTGAACTCATCCATAAATTATTCAAATCTTGGAATTCTTTGTTCAATGACAGTGTATTTTACAGTTGTTATGCTTTGGGGTTTCGGGATAAGCTTATAAAAATGAAATTCAAAAACCTTCAGGACTCCCTCAGAAGCCATTTAAGAGATGTGCTGGATAAATGTAATGAGGCAGGAATAGTCAACCTACCATCAACGGAGAAAAGCGCAGATTTAATTTACATCATGGTAGACGGTGCATATTATTACCTAAGCCTTATTTCGGAAAAGGAGGAATACGAAAAGAAACTATTGGAATATAAAAACTATGCCTATCAAACACTTGGTCTGTCTATTGACTAATTCATCTGTAAAGTCTTCTTCCGTTTAACCTGTTTACGAGCATTAAAGCTTTTATAAAGCCCGAATCCAGCAATAATTACCCACATGGAATTGGAAGTGATATTGGGCAGATCCCTAAAATATAATGCGCTTGTCACTAATCCCAGTCCACCAACAATGTTGATCATTTGATATTTCCAGGAATCAAATGAAATCAATTTAAGGTTTAACAACAAAAATCCTATTGTACAGCAAGAAACCCCAATCCAGCCAATTAATGCTACAAAATTCTCCATATTCATCATCTCTTCAGTTTTAAATAAACCAAAATAACCTTTAACCTTTTCGTTGGAGTGAAGGCTGTATTAAGTTTTCTTAAACTTAACTGAAATTTCAGGGTATCAAATCAAATTTACTTCGCTCCGAAACCATAGTGAAAGCATGGTGAAAGTATGTAAATCCTATGTTGAGCATATAAAAACATGCTTTAACAATGATTTAACCATGATTTCACAGCGAAATCATCGTTTTACCATAGGAAAACATAAGATTTTTGGGTCGGCAACCCAAGAATTACATACAATAAATTTTCAATTTAATAATTGTTTTTTGAGATTACCTAGAAACGAAAAAAGGTGCCTATAAAAGACACCTTTTCTAATAAAATTTTATTTTACCTAAGCTTATGCTTCCGCGTAAGCTTCGATTGGAGGACAAGAACATATCAAGGTTCTATCTCCTTGAGAATCATTTACTCTACCTACAGAAGGCCAGAATTTATTCACTCTCAAATATTCGATTGGATAAGCTGCAGTCTGACGAGAGTAAGGTCTATCCCACTCATCACCTGTCACTACGCGCGCTGTATGTGGCGCATGCTTAAGTACGTTGTCTTTTTGATCAGCCTCGCCATTTTCAACCGCAGCAATTTCTTTACGGATAGCGATCAAGGCATCACAGAAACGATCTAATTCTGGTTTAGATTCCGACTCGGTTGGTTCAACCATTAAGGTCCCTGCCACAGGGAAAGAAACCGTTGGAGCATGGAATCCATAGTCCATTAAACGTTTTGCGATATCCGCTACTTCAATACCTACGTTTTTGAAAGAACGACAATCCAAGATCATCTCGTGCGCACAACGACCGTTGGCACCCGCATACAATACCGGATAGTGTTGCTCTAAACGAGCTTTGATATAGTTGGCATTTAAGATCGCTGTTTTGGTAGCTTCTGTCAGGCCTTCTCCGCCCATCATCGCGATGTAGGCATGAGAGATAACCAAGATGGAAGCCGAACCGAATGGTGCCGCAGATACTGCGGAAATACCTTCCTCACCAGAGATCTCAATAACCTCATGGTTCGGTAAGAATGGTACCAAGTGTGCTGCCACACCGATTGGACCCATACCAGGACCACCACCACCATGTGGAATACAGAAGGTTTTGTGTAGGTTCAAGTGACAAACGTCTGCGCCAATATAACCTGGGCTGGTCAATCCAACTTGCGCATTCATGTTCGCACCATCCATATATACCTGACCACCATTTTCATGGATGATATTACAGATCTCTACGATCGGCTCTTCAAATACACCGTGGGTAGATGGATAAGTCACCATTAGGGAATTCAACTTCGCAGCATGCTCGGTAGCTTTTGCCTTCAGGTCTTCCACATCAATGTTTCCGCGATCATCACATTTTACCACAACCACTTTCAATCCTGCCATAGAGGCAGATGCAGGGTTGGTTCCGTGTGCCGAAGCAGGGATCAAACAGATATCTCTATCAAAATCTCCGCGGCTATGGTGGTAAGCACGGATAACCATTAATCCAGCGTATTCACCTTGTGCACCAGAGTTTGGTTGGAAGGACATTTTAGCAAATCCGGTGATCTCACACAACCAATCGTTCAATTCGTTGATCAATTGCATGTAACCACTTGTTTGGTCAACCGGAGCAAATGGATGCAGACCACCAAAACGAGCCCATGTTACAGGAACCATTTCCGTAGTTGCATTCAATTTCATGGTACAAGATCCCAAAGGAATCATAGAATGGCATAAAGAAAGATCCTTCGCTTCCAATGACTTGATGTAACGAAGCATCTCACTTTCAGAATGGTAGCTGTTGAAAACAGGGTGGGTAAGGTATTCTGAAGCACGCTCTAGGTTCTCCGGAATAACCTCCTCTAATTCGTTTACAAAGCTCTGAACATCCACTTCGTTCAAGGACTTGCCAGTTACCTTAGCAAATACTTTGACGATGGTTTCCACATCTTGGAAAGTAGTCGTTTCGTCGATGGAGATTCCTACGGTACCTTCGCCATAGAAGAAGTTCAATTCGTTGTTCAACGCTTCAGACTTCAACGCTACAAACTGATCCGCTACATCGAAACGTAAGGTATCGAAGTAAGCTTCGTTGGTTTGTTTATAGCCCAATGCTTGGATGGCTTTAGAAGTCAAACGAGCAAGGTCATGGATTCTAGATGCAATGTTCTTAATGCCTTTTGGACCGTGGTAAACCGCGTAGAAAGAGGCCATAATTGCCAATAATGCCTGTGCTGTACAGATATTGGAAGATGCCTTATCTCTGCGGATATGTTGCTCACGGGTCTGTAGAGCCATACGCAAAGCGTATTCCCCATTCGAATCAGAGGTTACCCCGATGATACGACCAGGAATGTTACGTTTGAAACTATCTTTTGTAGCAAAGAATGCCGCATGAGGCCCACCAAAACCCATTGGTACACCAAAGCGTTGGGAGTTACCTACCACCACATCTGCTCCCCATTCTCCTGGAGGCGTCAATAGCGCTAATGACATCAGATCGGTAGCAACACAGATCGTGATGTTTTTATCATGGGCAAATGCCGTGAATTCTTTATAATCAGCGATGGAACCATCAGCTGCTGGGTATTGGATGAAGGCAGCAAATACCTCATCGGTAAGATTTTCTACCGTAAGGTCTGCAACACGGATTTCCACACCAAATGGAACTGCTCTTGTCTGCAATACATCCAATGTTTGTGGATAGATGTTTGGAGTAACCAAAAATACATTGGCATCCTTGTTCTTGCGTGCGCTGTACAACATGAACATCCCTTCAGCTGCTGCTGTAGCCTCGTCCAATAAGGAAGCGTTTGCAATTTCCAATCCGGTCAGATCAGACACCATCGTTTGGAAGTTCAACAAAGCCTGTAAACGGCCCTGTGCGATCTCCGCTTGGTAGGGTGTATATTGTGTATACCATCCTGGATTTTCAAACACATTACGTTGGATAACCCCAGGAAGGATCACATCATTATACCCTTGACCGATATAAGACTTGAAAACCTTGTTCTTCTCTGCGATTTGAGCAATCTTTTCCAGGTAAGCTACTTCGCTAAGTGCTTTTGGAAGCTTTAATGCCTCTTTTTTACGAATTTGCGCTGGGACTGTCTGCTCGATCAACTCGTCCAAGGAACTCACGCCTAAAACGGTTAACATCTCTTCTACTTGCGTAGAGCTTGGACCGTTGTGGCGATCCTCAAATTTCTCTTGGTAAAATACGTTACTCATTGTTGTATTTATTGTAACTTTTTGGAACTGATGTGCAAAGATACGCTTTTTCACGCGAATTTCTTAACCCACAATAGGGCGCAAAACTTTTATAATTATATCAAACGATTGCGTATAATTTTATGCGCAAAACAATTTCAAACCCAATACGATACAAGAATTTTAAAAAGGCGGTTAATTCCTTGTTTTTACAGCAAAACGCTTCTTCTATTATCGTAAAACAATGTATACCTATACTTTAAAAAAAAGACAATCAATAAACAATTTCCTTTCATTTTCGATATTGATGACCGCCCATTTTATAAAGAAATAACAGCATTAACGACTTAAAAATTAAGAATTTATAATAATATCGCCGTTTTTAATAATGATAGGAATCTTTGTTAATTTAGGCGCAAGTCAATTAAAATTTTATGCTGAAACTACAAGTTAATAATGAGACAAACCGATTAAAATCTGTTATCTTGGGTATTGCCCATCAAAGTGGACCTACCCCCAAGGCCGAAGAGGCTTACGACCCCAAATCTTTGGAACATATCTTGGCTGGAACATACCCCACCGAACGTGATATGGTAGAAGAAATGGATGCCTTTAAAACGGTTCTTGAAAATTATGAGGTCAAGGTATACCGTCCAGAGGTGATACCCAACCTCAACCAGATTTTTACCCGTGATATCGGATTCGTGATCGAAGATTATTTTATAAAATCCAATATCCTTCCCGATCGGGCTCAAGAGTGGGAAGCTATCCAATACCTGATCAAAGAAATCCCATCGGATAAGTTGGTTACCGCACCTGAAGATATCCATATGGAAGGCGGAGATGTTATTCTATGGAACGATCATATCTTTATCGGTACCCATAAAGGAGCTGATTATGCGGATTACAATACCGCCAGGACCAACATGAAGGGTGTTGAATTTATCCGGGATCTTTTTCCGGGCAAAAAAGTAAAGGAATTCAATTTGGTTAAGTCCATGAGCAATGCCCGCGAGAATGCCTTACACCTCGATTGCTGCTTCCAACCCGTTGGCAAGTATAAAGGGATCATCTATCCAGGTGGATTTTTGGATCAGGAAGATTATACCTATCTCATCGACTTATTTGGCAAGGAAAACCTGTTCCATATTACGGCGGAGGAGATGTACCAAATGTTCTCCAATGTGTTCTCTATCGATGAAAAGGTAGTGGTATCCGAGCAGCGGTTCACCCGTTTGAACAATTGGCTAACGGAACAGGGCTTTGTCGTGGAGCCTATTCCTTACCATGAAATCGGTAAACAAGAGGGACTTTTGCGCTGTTCAACCCTTCCTTTATGTAGAGGATAATTATTTTAGATATCATATATGCAAACAACGGATAGCATCTTGATGGTGAGGCCATCCAGCTTTCGAAAAAATGAAGAGACTGCGGTAAACAACTATTTCCAATCAGATGACAGTGAATCGAAACGATTGGCCGAACTGGCATTGGCCGAATTTGATAACTTCGTAAACACCTTAAAAAGTGCGGGGATAAAGGTTGTTGTTATTCAGGATGATGGCAGTAAGGATACACCCGACAGCCTTTTCCCGAACAACGTGATCTCCTTCCATAAGAACCAGGCCATACTCTATCCGATGTTTGCCGAAAACAGACGTCGTGAAAGAACATTGAACTACTTGGGAAAATTGGACAAATTGGGCTATCATTTTGAAAAACTAACGGATTACACCCATTTTGAAGACCAGAACAAATTTCTGGAAGGAACCGGTGTCCTGATCTTGGATCGCGTGAATAAACTGGCCTACTGCTCTATTTCCGACCGCGCGGATGAACAGGTGCTCCAACAGTACGGCGAAGATCAAGGCTATCAAACCATCGCTTTCCATGCCGTTCAGTTGGTCGATGGCCAATACCTTCCGATATACCATACCAACGTGATGATGTCCATCGGGACAGCTTTCTGTTTGATCTGCCTGGATAGCATCAAGGAAGAAAAAGAAAGGCTGTTGGTTGTTGATAAGCTGAAGGAAACGGGAAAAGAAATCATCAGCATTAGCGAAAAGCAGATGCATCAATTTGCCGGCAATATCCTGGAAGTAAAAAACACGGATGGTGAACCTTTTATCTGCATGAGTAGCCAGGCATTTGAAGCGTTGGATGAGGAACAGATCAAGCGTTTGGAAAAGCATGGTAAAATACTGCATGCCCCGCTATATAGTATTGAAAAATATGGCGGCGGAAGTGCGCGATGCATGATGGCAGAGTTGTTCTATGAATAGAACGGCGCTGCCATTAGGCTATGGTTCGGTTTAAAAGCTGTCTTTAGCGATCTCTCGCCTTACCCGGCTTAAGCTTTCGGGGGTGATGCCTAAATAAGAAGCGATCATCCATTGGGGAACCCGTAACAAAAGGCTTGGATAAAGCTCCATAAACTCCAGATAGCGTTCTTTAGCGGTCATCGCCAGCAAGGAGTTGATCCTTTTTTGCAGGTAATAGATACTCCGTTGCAATGACCTTTCGGTGAACATGCTGAAATCGAAATTCAGTTTACCGGCTTCTGTAAAGAAATTCGGGTGAATGAACACCACTTTGCTGGGTTCAATGGCCTTAATGAAATACAAGGAAGGTTCGTCAAAGTACATGCTGGAACGATCGGAGATCAACCAGTTTTCCGGGGCGAACTGAAGGATATGCTCCCCTCCTTTTTCATCCAGGGACAAAAACTGCAGGAGACCTTCTTCCACGAACAGCACGGAACGGCAAACCTCGCCAGAGCGCATCACATACTGATTGTGCGAAAGCTCCTTCAGTTCAAAATACGGTTGAAGGGTTTGAAAATCAGCATCTGTTAGGCCAGCTTTTTCACTATAATATCTATAAAAATTACTGCCTTTTAACTGTTCTTCCGTCATGATAAAAAACTAATAAAGGATGGTGAATTTAAAATCCAACGGATGGAATGCCTTGACCAATTCCTTGACCAAATCTTCCTCGTATTTTAGGTATAGTACGGCAAAATTATCGGTACGTTCCTGTAATCCTCCTCCCGGGAACAACCTATCCTTGATGCGCTCGATCTGGATCAAGGCATCTTCGTGGTTTCTCTTTTCCGCTTTCAGGAATTTCTTCTCCAGGTTGTTCATGGCTTTCTTCAGCCTTGCCCTTACCGCATCGGTACTTGCCGCCAAAGTGGGGTCTATCTTATGGGCCCTTAACTTGATGCGTCCAAAAATGGCATTCATTTCCATCCATTCATCCTGAAGCTGCAAGCG
The DNA here is from genome assembly GCA_002322865.1 of Sphingobacterium sp. UBA1575. GTDB lineage: Bacteria > Bacteroidota > Bacteroidia > Sphingobacteriales > Sphingobacteriaceae > Sphingobacterium. Next base: position 129,816 of record DCOH01000002.1, read on the forward strand.
CTGTTTGGTTTTCCGCTTCACATATTCGTTCTTCAGGGAATTCAAGGGCTTGAATATACTTTTAAAGGTAAGATCCAACCGGAAGATCTTACTTGCCAAACCATCGTCGCTGATCATGGCCGAGTTCCTCGGGATCAGGATTGGGAAAGGCACGTTATATTGATCAAAATTTGCCTTCAGCTGCAACCAATACACGATCTCCGCTCCTCCTCCAATATAGGCCAAGTTTGGAAGAATGATCTCTTGGTACATCGGCCGCATGACCACATTCGGACTGAACCTTTCTGGAAAATTCTTGATCTCTTCCAAGAGTTCTGCTTCGGTAAAAAAGAGATTCTGATGGAGTACTTCAAAACGACCATCCTCAGTCCGAACCAAACGCTCCCTGAATTGATCCGTTAAATAAAAGAAATTGATCTCCCGCGCATGAACCTGCGTATCAAAACCCTCCTCTTCCAATTGTTCTGACGTCTTGTTGATCGCTTTGAAACTTTTTTCTTGAAGGATATCTTCGGTCATGATGGGTACAAAAAGCTCCTTAAAGGCTTTTCTGTCGGCATCGATAATAACCAACCCGTAATCTTTGAAGATCTCGTTGACAAAGACTCGAGTGGCATCTGCTAAAGACCTTCCTTTTAGGTAGGCTTCCTGAACCATCTCGGTTAGCTTGGTTGCCGTATCGGATAATCCAAAAGTATTGGTGTATTGTTTCACGACTTCTGCCATCGAATCTGTGCTCATCCTGCCCGTAGCAGAAATTCCATCCTCCTTCCATTCGATCTTTTTGCCATAGACCCGTGTATGGTTGATCTCTGCAAAATCGTGGTCCTCGGTGGCCATCCAGTACACCGGGACAAATTCTTTGTCAGGGTATGCTTTTTTCAGATCTTCCGCTAAACGGATTGCCGTTACGATCTTGAAGATGAAATAAAGTGGGCCTGTAAAAATGTTCAATTGATGGCCCGTGGTCACCGTAAAGGTGTTTTCATCGGACAATAATTGAATATGCTGGGCCACCAGTGGAGAAGATTCCAGCAGGTCCTTATACTGATCTTTCAGTTCCTTGACCAATAATTNNCAATAATTCTCGGTGAGCAAAGCCTTGCTTCTGCTTGATCTGTTCCCCAAACCCGGCTATATCGGGTTTATTGCCATAAAAGGGCGCCAATTTTTCATTGTTCCCTAAATAGGCCAATAGGGTTTTTGAAAAACTATTGGTGTCACTGTAGTCTATATAAGTGGCCTTCATCTTATCCTTGTCTTATTTATTGAGAATAGGTAATCTTTTTCCAAAATACGAAAAATAAAAAAAAGGCAGTTACCTGCCTTCAATTCTTTCAGTTATCTGACAATCGTTCCGTAGAGGTCGAAGTCCTCCGCCCGATCCACCTTCACTTGTACAAAATCGCCTATTCGAGCATAATTTGTTTTTGCATCCAATACCACTTCGTTATCCACCTCCGGAGAATCGTATTCGGTCCGGCCGATAAAGAAATCACCATCTACACGATCCACCAGCACCTTAAATTCTTTGCCGACTTTGGTCTGGTTGATATCGTAGGAAATTTCCTGTTGCACTTCCATGATCTGGTCCACACGCTCTTGTTTTACCTCCTCAGGAACATCGTCTTCCAAGGAATAAGCATGGGTTTTTTCTTCGTGGGAATAGGTAAAACATCCCAAACGATCGAAACGGGTATCTTCTACCCATTCCAACATTTCTTGAAAGTCCTCTTCTGTTTCACCTGGATAACCACAGATCAATGTAGTTCTCAATGCAATATCAGGCACTTTATCCCTGATCTTGTTCACCAAGTCGATCTGTTTTTGCTTATTGGTACCACGGCGCATAGAGCTCAACATATGATCGGAGATATGCTGTAAAGGCATATCCAGGTAGTTACAGATGTTGGAGCGCTCGTTCATCGCATCCAGAATATCCATTGGGAATCCGGAAGGATAGGCGTATTGCAGGCGAATCCATTCTATTCCATCTACATCGGATAAATGACGCATCAGGTCCGAAAGATTACGCTTGCCATAAATATCCAACCCATAATAGGTAAGATCCTGTGCAATCAGGATCAATTCCTTGGTGCCATTGGAGGCTAAAAATTTAGCTTCCTTCACCAGATCATCGATGGATTTGGACACATGCTTTCCGCGCATCAAAGGAATGGCACAGAAAGAACAAGGTCTGTTACAGCCTTCTGCGATCTTGAAATAAGAATAGTGGGAAGGCGTGGTCAATAATCTTTCTCCCAATAATTCGTGGCGATAATCTGCCCCGATACTGGACAATAATTCCGGAAGGTCATTGGTGCCGAAAAAGGCATCCACGTTTGGAATCTCCGATTGCAGCTCTGGTTTATAGCGCTCGGATAGACATCCCGTCACAATCACCTTGTTCACTTTGCCCTGTTCTTTCAGGTCAGAGAATTGTAGGATCGTATCGATGGATTCCTGTTTGGCATTATCGATAAACCCACAGGTATTGATCACCACGATATCCGAAGATTGGATGTTGCTGGCCTCGTGAACTACCTCTAATTGGTTGCCCTTCAATTGACCCATCAATACTTCGCTATCGTGTATATTCTTGGAACAGCCCAAAGTAACCACATTGACGCGTGGTTTTTGGATCGCTGAACCGATTTGTGCTTTCTTTGTTTTCATATGAATGTTGTAGCCTATTGAATAGAGAATCTACCCCTATTTGAATAGAGAGTCTACAAAGTCTTTTTTGTTAAATAACTGTAAATCACCGATCTTCTCCCCTACTCCAATATATTTTACAGGTATTTTGAATTGGTCTGAAATTCCGATGACCACCCCACCTTTAGCTGTTCCATCTAATTTGGTCAATGCCAGGGCATTCACATCGGTGGCTTGGGTAAACTGGGTTGCCTGTTCGATCGCGTTTTGGCCGGTCGAGGCATCCAATACCAACAAGATCTCATGCGGAGCATCCGGAATCACCTTCTGCATCACATTCTTGATCTTTGTCAGCTCGTTCATCAAACCTACTTTATTGTGCAAACGTCCTGCCGTATCGATAATCGCTACATCATCGCCATTACTTACCGCCGATTTAACGGTGTCATAAGCAACGGATGCCGGATCGGAGCCCATCGGTTGAGCAACAACACGAACACCCACACGTTCGCCCCAAAGCTGGATCTGATCAACTGCCGCCGCTCTAAAGGTATCGGCAGCACCGAGTACCACTTTGTTTCCTGCTTCTTTCAGTTGGTGGGCCAATTTACCAATGGTCGTTGTTTTTCCAACGCCATTCACCCCCACCACCATGATCACATAGGGTTTCTGATTTCCATACTCGAAGGTTTCGAAATCATTGCTGTTGTTCTCAGCCAATAATCCTTGGATCTCATCCTTCAATAATCGGTTAAGATCATCTGTAGATACATATTTATCTTCCGCTACCCTTTTTTGGATACGGTCCACAATCTTCAATGTGGTGGTAACACCGACATCAGAAGTCACCAATACTTCCTCCAGGTTATCCAACACATCATCATCAATGGTCGACTTCCCTACTACGGCTCTTGTGATCTTGGAAAAGAACCCCTCTTTGGTTTTCTCCAAGCCCTTATCCAAGGCCTCTTGGGCCTCTACGGTCTCCTGTTTCTTCTTGAAAAAATCAAATAATCCCATGATGTTAATGTGTTATAATACCGGATGATGTTGAACCAAATATACTGAAATACGAGATACTAAAAAAGCCCTTTTGGATATACCAAAACGGCTATGAATAAGATTTTTAAAGAAAAACTTTAAAAAAAGGAATATCGATCTGCTTATTTTGTAGCTGCAGCAACAACCTCTTTTACTTTGTCGTTGTGTACCATACTTTCTTTGAAAGTATAAGCGCCAGTTTTTGCAGATTTAGTAGTGATAACTACTTTAGTGTATTCCTTACCACCACCTTTTTGTAATGATGCAACCGCTTTCTTTGCCATGGTATTATATTTTTATCAGGATAGCGCGCTATCCAAAGTTAATTACTTAATTTCTTTATGAACAGTTACTTTTCTCAATACTGGGTTGAATTTTTTCAATTCCAAACGCTCAGTTGTGTTCTTTTTGTTCTTCGTGGTAATATAACGAGACATTCCCGGAAGACCACTTTCTTTGTGTTCAGTACACTCAAGGATAACTTGTACTCTATTTCCTTTTTTTGCCATTGTCTTACTTATTTATACCCTCACGGGTGAATTTCATGATTCTTATTATTGTTGATACAACAGGCGTCTATCTATTAAATATGACCTTTTTTGATGAATTTATCGATCGCTGCTGTAATACCGTTCTTATTGATAGTTTTGATTGCTGATGTAGACACCTTCAATGTAATCCAACGGTCTTCTTCAGGAATGTAAAAACGTTTAGTCTGTAAATTAGGATAGAATTTACGTTTAGTTTTAACGTTCGAGTGAGATACGTTATTTCCTTTTAATGCCGTCTTGCCTGTTAAATCACAAATTCTTGACATGATATTCGATTTTTTATTGTTGTTCTTATTTGTAAACGTCTCTTAGAAACGAGTGTGCAAATATCTATATTTCTTTTGGGAAATACAATAGAAATTTAGGAAATATTTTAAAAATATCTGTGGAGTCTGTAGAAGTCAACAAAAATACTGTATTTTGCATAAGCATTAATAGCTATTGCCAACAATAGTTTTCAACAATTCACAATGAATAAATATCTAGTTAAAGGTTTATCACTCGCAATTACCGGGATAATCGCCGTTTACATCAGCTACGACCTGATGGAAGCCGAAAATCATTGGTATAAGATACTCATGACCGCAGGAGTGATCTTGTTTGGATATGGATTTGTTCTTTTGGTGTACCGCATATTTCGTAAGATCGACCGCAACACCCTGATCGATGATCGGAATAAAAAACAGGAAGAACAGAATCAAGAGAAGGAATAGGGGATATGCTGATCCAAACCAAGGGTATTCCATTAAAGATCACCAATTATTCGGAGAGCTCTGTCGTTGCACAGATTTATACAGAAGCCCTCGGTCTGCAATCGTATTTAATAAATGGGGCCCGCAAGCCTAAGGCCAAGATTCCTACGAATATGCTACAACCCCTGCATTTGTTGGAGTTGGTGGTCTATAATAAAGAGGGTGGGAGCCTGCAGCGGATAAAGGAAGCGCATCAGGTGCCTACCTTACGATCCATTCCTTTGGATATCGTAAAAAGTTCCCTGGCCATGTTCCTCAATGAAGTGCTTTATAAAGTATTGCGCCATCAGCATTCTGACCCCCAATTATTTCATTTTCTGGAAAACGCTATTATTTGGTTAGATGAGAGCGGGGAGGGTCTTGCCAACTTCCATTTGGTATTCCTTTTAAAGCTGAGCCATTACCTCGGCTTTCGGCCAGCCATCAGTAACAAACCGTATTTTGATCTACGAGAAGGAGTATTTACCTCGGTTTTACCTGGGCATGTACAGGTCATCCAGGAGCCTTACAGCCAGACCCTAAGGGATTTACTGCAAACAAATTTTAACGATTGTAACAAAATAAAACTAAATAAAGAGGATCGATCGTATTTATTACAGAAAATAATCGATTATTATCGTTTGCACACAGAGAATTTTGGCGAATTGAACGCATTATACATTTTGGAGGAAATCTTTAGTTGAGGCTCGATAGCCTAAAAATGAAAAAGCCCATTGATGATGAACCAATGAGCTTTGCCACAATAAATATATTTGAATCTATTCCTTAGATAAGTTTTACATTTACCGCGTTAAGACCTTTACGGCCTTGTTCCACTTCGTAAGACACATGATCCTTTTCACGAACCTTGTCTACTAATCCTGAAACGTGAACAAAGATTTCACCTTCGCCAGAATTTGGAATGATGAAACCGAAACCTTTGGCTTCATTAAAGAATTTTACTACTCCTTCTTGCATGTTATTAATTATTGTTTTTTTTAAAGATATTATATTTTTTCTAAAAATGAATTAATTTTTTCCCCTTTCCTTTTAAACAATCTAAATTTTTATCTGTCTATTTTGGAAAGGTTTTTGTCAATCACCTTAAAGAAACAAAAAATAATATGAAAAAAATATTAACACTCCTTGTTTTATTAACCGCAGTTGTTAGTACACAAGCACAAAATTCACTTATGGAAAATAGCAGAAGAGTTTCAACTCGTGGTTATGCGGAAAAAGAAGTAACCCCGGATATCATTTACTTATCCATCTCATTGAAAGAATATTATCAGGATGGCAACAGCAAAAAGAAGGTTAGTGTTGAGACATTGGAAAAACAACTTTTTGATGCGGCCATGAAAAATGGGGTTAAGAAGGATGATTTTACGATCCAGAACATCTATAGCTATAATGCAGAGACCAAAAAGAAGAACAATGAGCTTTTGCAATCTAGACAGTACCGCATTAAGGTAACTAATTTGAACAATCTGAACACCATGATGGACGAAGTTGATCCTAAAGGACTGCAGAGCACATCGATTTCAGGTTATGATCATTCGCAAAAAAGACAGATTGAAAAGGAACTGAAAACCGCAGCGGTTAAGGATGCCCGTACGAATGCTGAAATATTAGCGAATGCTGATGGTGGTTCGGTAGGGAAGGCCTTAATGATCAATGATAATAGCAATGTGAACTGGAACGAGATCATGCCGCAACCAAGAATGTACAGCATGGCCAAAACTGCCAATGCAGAGATGGATGCTGCAGGTGAGGGATTAGACCTGAACATTCGTCCTATAAAATTGACCTGCAACATTGATGCAGTTTTCGAGTTAAAATAATATGGAAAATCGCTACGTAAGTAAGCAAGAGAGAATATCCCAGGATTTCCAATGGGTGGAACGGCTATCTATTTTAATGGATAGTCGTTTCCGTGTTGGAAACTTCAAGTTTGGCCTAGACCCCATTCTTAATTTTATCCCATTTGCTGGACAGGCGGCCACATTGATCATTTCCCTGGTGCTCGTAACGGTCATGTACCGAAACGGGGCAAGTGGAAAACTGACCATAAAAATGTTGCTAAATGTGACCTATGATGCCATTTTGGGATCCATTCCCTTATTTGGAAACATCTTCGATTTTTTCAATAAGGCGAATGAAAAGAACATCAAACTACTGCGGGAACATTATTATGAAAACAAGCACCAAGGATCTGGTGTCGGCATTTTATTTACCATAGGCATCATCCTATTTGCTTTCGTGTTGGTATTCCTGTTCTTGATGTATGCGCTGACCGTTTGGTTAATTAGTTTGATTTTTTAGTTATCTGGCCAATTAGCATTAACTTTGCCCCATGAGCAAAACCAGAATCTTCGCGATAACCTTAGTGCTGATCATGTTGGCGGCCGTATTCACCAACCCTTCCAAAGAAAAAATGGAGGGTGCCCTCAGCACCAAGGCCAAGGATATCCTGCAAAAGCAATTGAAGTACGAGGATAAGGGCGCTGTAGAACTGGGCATGATGCTTTTCGGAGACCAGGTGATTCGCGAATTTGTCAATTCCTATACCACTACATCCAATTACTATCTCTTTTCCTTGTCGAAGATCAACTGGAATGGAGAGCAAGTCATAGTGGGTGGTGGGGCTTTTGGCCAAGTCTGGATAAGCCCTAAACTGGATGAAAAGGCAGATAAATTGATCGAAGTACTCAAAAACCAATAATGTTAGAGATTCTTTACCGGGATGAGGACCTGATTGCGATCAATAAACCGCATGGTCTTTTGGTTCATCGTTCATCCATCGCTGCCGATACCTCAGAATTTGCCCTACAAAAACTCCGCGACCAGATTGGACAGGCCGTTTACCCGGCCCATCGTCTCGACCGAAAAACAGGAGGCATACTTTTGTTTTCCCTGAACAAGGAAATGGACAGCCTTATCCAACAGGCTTTCGCCAATAACCAGATCAAAAAGGAATACCTAGCCATATTGCGCGGGCACCCTGAAGAACTGGGAACCATTGATTATCCGCTGAAAAAAGAGAACGGGGTTCTGCAGGATGCCTTGACCCATTATCAACTGCTAAAAAAAGCAGAAATCGATCTTCCCTTCGGAAAACACCCCACATCAAGATACAGTTTGGTCAAAGCAATGCCCGAGACAGGAAGGATGCATCAGCTCAGAAGGCATTTTGCACATATTTTCCATCCAATTATCGGAGATCGGCCGCACGGTTGCAACAAACAGAACAAACTTTGGAAAGAAACTTTTAACCACGACAGCATGCTCTTGCACGCGAGCCAATTGAGGTTTATCCATCCAAAAACCGGAAAAGAGATCCTTATTCAGGCTGAATTGCAACCTGAATTCCAAAAAGCGCTTCAAATCCTGAATATTTCCTTATAGTATACTTAACTTTTAGTAAAACAACGTCCTTTTGTCGTTTAAATTCCTATTTTTGTAAGAACTAAAACTCATTGAATTATCATGAAAAATACTGCGTTAACAAACGTACATATCGCTTTGGGTGCTAAGATGGTTCCTTTTGCTGGTTTTAATATGCCTGTGCAATATTCAGGTATCAACGACGAGCATGAAACCGTGCGCACGGGCGTAGGTATGTTTGATGTAAGCCACATGGGAGAATTTATCCTAAAAGGCGAAAAAGCCCTAGACCTTATCCAAAAGATCTCTTCAAACGATGCTTCCAAACTTTATGATGGAAAAGTACAGTACGGCTACATTCCGAATGAAACTGGCGGTGTTGTTGATGACTTCTTAACCTATAAAATCGACGATCAGACTTACCTATTGGTGGTCAATGCTTCAAACATCGAAAAGGATTGGAACTGGATCAGCAAATACAATGAATTTGGTGTAGAGATGAAAGACATCTCCGACGAAACTTCCTTATTTGCCGTTCAAGGACCAAAAGCTGCGGATGCACTTCAAGGTTTAACGGATATCGAATTGGCACCAATGGAGTATTATTCCTTCCAAAAAGGGGTATTTGCAGGTGTGGAGAATGTATTGGTGTCTGCAACTGGTTATACTGGTGCAGGTGGTTTCGAGATCTATGTGGACAATAAACATGCAGAACAAGTATGGAATGCGATCATGGAAGCTGGTAAACCATATGGCATTAAACCGATCGGTTTAGGTGCTCGGGATACCTTACGTTTAGAGATGGGTTTCTGCTTGTATGGAAATGATATCGACGATAACACTTCTCCATTAGCTGCAGGTTTGGGATGGGTTACTAAATTCACCAAGGATTTTGTAAACTCGGAAAACCTGAAAGCAGAAAAGGAAAAAGGAGTATCCCAAAAATTGGTAGGCTTTGAAATGATCGATAGAGGTATTCCTCGTCACGATTATGAGATCGTAGATGCTGAAGGTAATAAAATCGGTCGTGTTACCTCTGGAACACAATCACCTTCCCTTAAAAAATCTGTTGGCTTAGGCTATGTAGATACGGCATTTACAAAAGAAGGAACCGAAATCTTTATTTCGATCCGTAACCAACCGATCAAAGCGGTGGTTAAGAAACCTCCTTTCGTAAAATAGAATTACAATATAACGGAAAAGGGGCTATTTTCTAGCCCCTTTTTTATGCTTTACACTTTGCTGTTGCTGCTGCATGCGTTCATTCTGCTTCGTTTTTACCTCTCGTTTTACCTGCTTCAATAAAACTACTTTTAAATAGATCAGAACAACCATCAAAGCAATGGAAATCCCTAAGATCAACATATTCCCACTATTATAAGCTGCCCAGCCACTAAGTACCAAGAATACGATGAATAAATTCAGTACAATGTTTAATATAAATTTCTTTGTCATTTCTTTTTTATGATTTTAATGCCGGTAACCCGTTCCCTCAAAAGGTAAAAATAAACGATTCCGGCGATAATATTGAATACGATGATAAATAGGGCTAATAAAAGTCTTTCTGAATTGGATATGCGCCCTGATTTCATGATCTCCATGAGCACCAAAACGACCCATACCAAAGACAACAACATAGAAATGCTGAACATAATAGGAGCCATGCCTACCTTAAAAAGTAACAATAGAAAAGATAAAGCATAAAAAACCAGACTAAACATAAATGCCTGCTTAGTCTGGTGAAACATCTTGTTCATACGAACAAAGGTAAGGATAATAACGCTTACCTACGGGAAGATGCCTAATTCTTTATAGGATTCGCCTACTTTATTGATCGCACAGATAAAGGCAGCAGTCCGTAGATCTTCTACACCCTCTGTGTTTTTCCAGATCTGATGGATTTCCTGATACGATCCGATCATGGTATCCTCCAATCCTGAATACACCAAATCCACCTCATCAGGTCCTCTTAGAATAATCTTTCTTTCCAATTTAGAAACCTTTTGGTTCGTCATGGATTCAATGATGTTCAAGATCTCGGCATACATATTCTCGCTGAAGCGTTTCTCCAAACGTCCGTAACGCACATGGCTCAGGTTTTTCAACCACTCAAAATAGGAAACCGTTACACCACCAGCATTCAGATAGATATCTGGAATAACCATGATTCCTTTTTTCAAGAAGATTTCATCCGCATCCGGTGTCAATGGACCATTTGCCGCCTCACCAACGATCTTCGCTTGGATCTTATCCGCATTTCCTTTATGAATAACAGACTCCAAAGCCGCAGGGATCAAGATATCACATGGATATTCCAAACCTTTTGCCGACTCTTCAATATTCGTCGCTCCTGGGAAGTTCAAAATAGACCCTGTCTGCTTACGATGCGCCACAACAGCCTCCAAATCCAATCCATCTTCTGAATAGATTGCTCCTTCGTATTCAATCAATCCGACAAGCTTAGATCCTGCTTCTTGGAAAAACTTGGCCGCATAATAGCCCACGTTGCCTAAGCCTTGAACAATTACTCTTTTATCTTCCACACCTACCGTCAAACCTAAGGCATCCATGTCCTCCTGCACCTTACATGCTTCACGAACACCGAAGAAAACACCTAATCCGGTAGCTTCTGTCCGACCTCGAACACCACCTTGAGAAATAGGTTTTCCCGTAACACAGGCCTGAGCATTGATTTCATTGGGATTTAAGGTGGTATAGGTATCCACGATCCAGCTCATTTCACGCGCGCCAGTACCGTAATCCGGAGCAGGAACATCTGTACCTGGTCCAATGAAATTCTTTTTCACTAATTCTGTCGTATAACGACGTGTGATCTTTTCCAGCTCATATTCGCTATACTTCTTGGCATCGATCTTAATACCTCCCTTGGCACCTCCAAAAGGCACATTCACGATGGCACATTTGTAGGTCATCAAAGAGGCTAAAGCCATTACTTCATCCTGATCTACCTCCATACTGAAACGGATACCACCTTTACACGGCAGCTTGTGATGGGAATGCTGTACACGATAGGCTTCAATCACTTCGATGCCATCTCCGATCTTCACCGGAAACTTTACCCTTAAAATTGAATTACATGCTTTGATCTGATCTAGGATTCCTGGAGAGAATTTGGTGAATTTTGCAGCCTTGTCAAAATTACGTGCAACTCCTTGGAAGAAACTCTGTGTTATATTGGCTTCTTTAGACATAAATAATGTATTTGTTTACATTTTGGTATAATATTATAAAGTTAGTTCTTTTAAAATTTTTATAACAACAAAGCCTCAGAAAACATCATTTTTAATCTTTTTTTAATAAAGCCTAAATTATTTTAACAGAAATTCAATGAAAATCTATAAAAACAAAAATGCCCAAGTATACTTGGGCATTTCCTTTTGAATATTATTTCTTAATAAACATCCATTTCTGGGTCAAAGGCTTCCTTCCATGCTAAAATTCCGCCTGTTAAGTTAGAAAGGTTGGTATAACCTTCTTGCTCCAACAACATAACTGCCTGTGCACTACGCTTTCCAGAACGGCATTGAATAACAACAGGAATATCCTTAGAAATTTTGTCCTTTTCAATCACCACGCCCGATAATGGGATATTTACACCGTTTAAGTTCGATACTTCATATTCAAATGGCTCACGTACGTCGATTAATTGGAATTCAACGTTGTGATCCATCATATCCTTTAATTCTTGAACACTTATTTCTTTCATGATCTGCTTTTTATCAAATATAATTATTTTTACAGCTACATTTACAGCAAATGTCTGTCCAAATTTTTAAATTCAAACCTACAATTTGAATTATGACATTATTGTTTACTTTATTACCATAAACATGAAACAGTTATTACTTTCCTTGTTAGGGGTTGGATTGGCCTGCCAGCTATCCTTTGCCCAAACCATTGAAATCAGCAGCAAAGAAAATATTACCCGAATATTGAATACCCTGGCCTCCGACGAAATGCGTGGAAGGTCATCTCTTTCCGTTCCGGATATCGAGAAAGCCGCCGATTTCATTGCTTCGGAATTCAAAAGTATTGGCCTTAAGCCTTATGCGGAAGATAATTACAGACAATCCTTCAAGGTGTTCCGTAATAAAATGGGGGAAGGGTCTGTAGAATTTGATGGGAAAGCCCTTAAACCGGAGGAATTCCTGATCATTGGAAAATATCCTTCCGAAAATCATCTGGATAATGTAGATGTCAAACAACTGAGAATATCAGCAGAGGAAGATTTCTCCAAAAAATTCCGGGAGATTGTACAACAGGACACCAATCTAGCTATTGTATTGGTTGATAAAGCACATGCGGCTTTCTTGGCTAGGTTCAAACGAATGATGGGCAGAGAAAACATCTATTTCAAGGAACAGGCTCCGAAAATCACCAAAGGAAAGGTATTCATCATTGCTGATGAATTACCAATACCTCGTAAAATAACCCAAACAATTACGGAATCAGAACTTCCCATGTTCAATGTGGCCGGTATCATCCCAGGAAAATCAAAACCAGATGAATATGTGGTGATTTCTGCACATTACGATCATATTGGCATCCTGCCAGCAGTTAACCAGGATTCTATTGCTAATGGCGCAGATGATGATGCTTCCGGCACTACGGCTATGATCGAGTTGGCGAGATATTACAAAAAGCTGGACAACAACGAAAGAACATTGATTTTTGTGGCCTTTACAGGGGAGGAGATCGGTATGTTTGGTTCCAAATATTTCTCCAATAACATCAATCCGGAGCAGGTCGTTGCGATGATCAATATCGAAATGATCGGAAAGGATTCCAAGTTTGGGCCGAACAGCCTTTACATCACCGGTTATGATGCCTCCAATTTAGGCAAACTGATGCAGGAAAACCTTAAGGGTTCCGCTTTTACGTTCCATCCGGATCCTTACAAAACACAGAACCTATTCTACCGCAGCGATAATGCTGTCCTAGCTGCTTTGGGAGTTCCTGCGCATACTTTCTCCACATCCCAGATCGATAAGGACATCTATTACCATACCGTGGATGATGAAGTAGAAACCTTGGATATCCAGAATATCAAATCAAGTATTGAAGCTATTGCAGCAGGATTAGGAGGGATCATCAAAGGCGAACAGACGCCTTCTCGTGTAGAAAAATTAAGAGATTAAATCCATTAGGGTTGAAGCGGCTTGCGCATCACATAATCGTTCAGTACATATTGGTAGTAGGGGATATCCACCGACTCTACTACCTCAAAATCCTGCTTTAGGTAAAAGCCATAAGCTGGATTATTTCTATTGACATTCAGTTCCAGTGCAGTAATTCCAGCCTTCAGAGCCTGTTCGGCGGCAAAATCGATTAGCACTTTACCATATCCCTTTCCCTGCGTATTGGGCAAAAGATAAAGTTTCCCGATTCTTAAACATTCCTTTTGCGGTTCCAAGGACATGAAACCCACCGGAAAGCCTCTCTCTAATAAGATATAAAAGGAAACATCAGCTTCCATTGCCGCAATAAGTGCTTCCTCTGTATAAGATTTCTCCAACATAAATTCAATCTGATCTAGGCTGATCACATCCTTATAGCTCGGATACCAGATGGCATGGGCCAATTCGTGGATGATCCGGGCATCATTTACGGTCGCTGGAATAATCTTAATCATAATTCTTCTCCTAACATGATGTAATCCGACAAAGGGGCAATCTTTACAAAACCATCCGATTCAACCTCGAATAGGCTTTCCTTAAGCCATCGCACGTTTGAAATGCGAAGGGCCTCCGAATCGGGGATCCATAATTGATAGCCTTGCGGCAACCATTTCTCATACTGTTTGATGAAGATCAGTTTATAGCCGCCATTAAAAACATTGATATTAAAATCAGCCAGATAGGGCAGAAGGTCCTTGCAACCTATATGATCCATTATCAGGTTCACAGCATAATTCTTCCGCTCTTTCAAATATTGAAAAAGCACCACCAAATAATCATCTGAATAAGGAATAACCACTAGGTTCTCCTCCAATTCCTCTCTAATCAACTCCTCCGAATTCAAAAGTACATCAATCTTGATGCCTCTGGATTTAAGCGTTTCGTAATGGGAAGATAAAGTTATGATGGTCGGACTCCACTCCAACAGTTGATTGACATAATCATCCGCTAAAAGATGTGGATCTCCAATAAATAAAGCGGGTTCCTGGTTTTCTCGAACGATGTGGTGGGAAGACATAGCCTAATCCGCTAAATAAGATACAGCAATAAATGACATTAAACCAATACTGGTTTTCAATGCTTCTTCATCGATATCAAATGTCGGTGTATGCACCGCTGAATTGATTCCTCTTTCTACATTTCCAGTACCCAATCGATAGAAACAGGCATTGGTTTCCTGCGAATAATAGGCAAAATCCTCCGCTGCCGGCCATAGATCAAGCTCCAACACCTTATCTGCCCCTAAATATTCAACGGCATAAGAACGTGCCTTTTCCGTAATAACCGGCTCATTGATCAAGAAAGGATAGCCTTTACGGACCTCAAAATCACAACTTGCGCCCATACTCTCTGCAATACCTACCGCCATCTTCAGCATCTTTTCATGCGCATCCGCACGCCAAGCTTCATCGAATGTACGAAAGGTCCCTTCCAAATAAACCTCATCTGGAATTACATTCGTCGCGCCATTACCCACGATCTTACCCCAGGATAAAACCGAAGGCGTTCGAGGATCGGCATTGCGGCTAACAATCTGCTGCATCGCTGTGATAATTTGCGCCGTAATGGCAATAGGATCTATATTTTGGTGAGGTTGGGCACCATGTCCACCTTTTCCGCGAACGGTCATGAACAACTCATCGCAGGAGGCCATATATTTACCCGATCGAAAGCCAACTTTACCTGCCTCGATAAAAGGCATCACATGTTGGCCAACAATACCTTGAGGGCTTGGGTTTTGCAACACGCCTTCTTTGATCATCAGGGAAGCTCCACCCGGCAAACGTTCCTCTCCAGGCTGAAAAATCAGTTTAACCGTTCCGCCAAACGCACCTTTTAAGCTTTGTAAGATATTCGCAACACCCAATAGGGAAGAAGTATGCACATCATGCCCACAGGCATGCATTACACCTACATTCTGTGAACCATAGCTACGTCCTTCTACTTCTGTGATCGGTAGGGCATCCATGTCCGCACGCAAGGCCAAGACCTTGTCAGACGGTAAATCACCTTTAATCAAGGCTACCACGCCCGTATTGGCCATGGATTCATAAGGGATCTGCAAATCATCCAAAACCCTTTTTACAAAGGCAGATGTTTGGTATTCCTCAAAAGAAAGTTCTGGATTTTGGTGTAGAAACCTACGGTTATTGACCGTATCCTGAAAATAGGATTGCGCTAGTTCTTGAATCCTGGATTTGATTGATGACATGATTTTCCTCCACTATTGCCACGTCCAGACATCCTCTACAAATACAAATACATTGCTGTATGTACCACGAAGACGTCTCATGTATGCTGTAGCTTCAGAACGGCTGGTAAAATCACCAACTTTTACCCTGTAATTCGGTTCCACGTAATCAAGATAAGCGTTCATATCAGGGTTTTGGCGAATAAAGCTATTCTGAACATTGGTTGCTTCATTCCTATTGCCACCAGAATAAATCTGTACCCTAAAACCTCGAACTTTCACCCGGCGTGCCTTCGATTTGTCCAAGATTTTAGGTTCCAAACTTACTGGTGCTTTTGAAGCAGTTGGATTTATTGCATGAAATGCTCTGAAGTCTTGTAATAGGCTAATTAATGTGTCCTTTACCACCTCTACTTTTCCATCCTGTGCCTTCGTAATCTGTGTAGACAATAAGATGATGCAACCTACAATAAATCCTTTATTAATCATTTTTTTTATGCTTGTTTTCCGTGACAGTTCTTATATTTCTGACCAGAACCACAAGGACATTCGTCGTTTCTTCCAATCGCTTGCTCTTTGCGGATCGGCTGAGTTACCTGAGGCTCCTGAGTGTTCAGATCCTCTTCACTCACACCGGTCGGAGAGCTGATTTCCGCTTTAGATTCCACCACTTTTACCTTTTGCTCTGGGCGTGCTGCCTGAATGTTCTGCGGTTGTTGCTCCTGTCCTGGGATCTCTCCTTTGAACAAGAAGCTAACGATATCTTTGTTCATACCTGCCAACATGGTTTTGAACAAGTTATAGGCTTCCATCTTATAAATAATAATCGGATCCTTTTGTTCATAAACCGCATTCTGAACAGATTGTTTTAAATCATCCATCTCACGTAAGTGCTCTTTCCAAGCCTCATCGATCAATGCCAACACAATTCCCTTTTCAAATGATTTGAAAACTTCCTTACCCTCAGTTTCTACAGCTTTAACCAAGTTTGTAGCAACTTGGATGCCACGAATACCATCTGTAAATGGAATTATAATATTTTCGATCATTCCACCGCGTTCTGCAAGCACATTGGTCAACACAGGCAAGGTCTGGGTAGCCACTTGCTCCGCCTTACGGTGATAGAAATTGATCACCTGATCGAATAATTTCTCTACTAAGGTATTAGCCGAACTGCTGCTGAATTCTTCTTGGGAGATTTCAGGATTAACCGCAAAAATACGGATCACCTCGATTTGGAACTCATCGTAAGAATTATCTTCTTTCGCCTGTAATACCACATCTTCCACAACGTCGTAGATGGTGTTGTTCAAATCCACATCCAAACGCTCTCCAAATAAAGCATTCTTCCGCTTGGTATAGATTACAGAACGTTGGGAGTTCATCACGTCATCATATTCCAATAGACGCTTACGAATACCGAAGTTGTTCTCCTCTACCTTACGTTGCGCACGTTCGATAGATTTGGTCAACATACTATGTTGCATCACTTCGCCTTCTTCAACACCCATTTTTACCATCAGGTTCGAGATACGCTCCGATGCAAATAAACGCATCAATGGATCTTCCAAGGAAACAAAGAATTGGGAAGAACCCGGATCCCCTTGACGTCCTGCACGACCTCTTAACTGACGGTCAACACGACGAGACTCATGGCGCTCTGTACCGATGATCGCTAAACCACCCACATTGATCACTTCTTCAATAAGCTTAATATCCGTACCACGACCCGCCATGTTGGTAGCAATCGTTACTTGTCCCGGACGTCCAGCTTCCGCAACGATATCAGCCTCTTTCTGGTGCAATTTCGCGTTCAAGACATTATGCTTGATACCACGTAATTTCAACATACGGCTCAACAATTCCGAAATCTCAACCGAAGTAGTACCCACCAATACCGGTCTATGCTCCTCTGTCAATTTTTGGATTTCTTGCGCTACGGCATTATATTTTTCACGTGCTGTACGGTAGATGAAATCTTGACGGTCATCACGTTGAATTGGTTTATTCGTTGGAATTTCAACAACATCCAGCTTGTAGATTTCCCACAACTCGCCCGCTTCTGTAGAAGCAGTACCCGTCATACCTGATAATTTGTGGTACATACGGAAATAGTTCTGAAGGGTAATCGTTGCATAGGTCTGCGTAGCATCTTCCACTTTCACATTTTCCTTCGCCTCGATCGCTTGGTGCAATCCGTCAGAGTAGCGACGGCCATCCATAATACGACCTGTCTGCTCATCAACGATCTTCACCTTACCTTCATCCACGATGTACTGGTCATCGCGTTCGAATAGGGTATACGCTTTTAAAAGTTGGTTAATCGAATGGATACGTTCCGATTTGATGGAATAATCACGCATCAACTCTTCTTTCTTAGCTGCTTTCTCTTCCAAAGCAACATCCATTTTCTCGATTTCTGCAATCTCCGAACCTACATCCGGTAGAATGAAGAAACTTGGGTCCTCACCTGTAGCCGTGATCAGTTCAATACCTTTCTCCGTAAGTTCTACTTGGTTGTTTTTCTCATCGATCACAAAGAACAATTCCGCATCAGCCTTAGGCATCTGGCGGTTCTGCTCTTGCATATAGTAGTTCTCTACCTTCTGCAATACCTGACGGTGATTACTTTCCGATAGGAATTTGATCAACGCTTTGTTCTTAGGCAAACCACGGTAAGCACGTAATAAAGCTAAACCACCTTTCTCCACATCCGTATCACCCGCAGCGATTGCTTTCTTCGCTTCGTTCAATACCGTGTTGATGTAAGCCTTCTGTGCGTTTACCAAACGTTCGATCCTTGGTTTCAACTGATGGAATTCATGTTGGTCGCCCATTGGGATAGGACCAGAGATGATCAAAGGCGTACGCGCATCATCGATCAATACCGAATCCACCTCATCGATCATCGCAAAGTGCAATTTACGTTGAACCATGGCCTCTTTCGTATTGGTCATGTTATCACGTAGATAATCGAAACCAAATTCGTTGTTCGTACCATAAACGATGTCGCTCAGGTAGGCTTGACGACGCTGAGGAGAGTTTGGTTGATGCTTATCGATACAGTCAACACTCATTCCGTGGAATTCAAAGATTGGTCCGTTCCACTCCGAGTCACGACGTGCCAAGTAATCATTCACCGTNNGCCAAACAGCTTTGTCGCCATTGATGGTCACGTTCGGTTTCCGGGCAGCAATTTCTCTATCAAAATCAGAAGCCGTAACTTCGATGGCCTTGTTTTCGGTAAAACGGCGAGCCGTATCCTTAACAACAGCAAAAGCTTCAGGCAATATCTCTAACAATACTTCCTCAAGCTTTTTATCACGATCTTTTGTTAATTTATCGATCTTATCGTAAATGGAAGTTTTTTCTTCCATATCCTCTGTCGAGTCTGCGTTCTTTTTTAAATCTGCGATTTCATTATCTATGTCTTGCAAGTAAGCGCTGATTCTATTTTTAAAATCTTGAGTTTTCGCACGTAGCTCATCATGTGATAAGCCCGCCAATTTCTCATACTCTTCCTTGATTTTATTTACTAAAGGCATGATAGCCTTGATATCTCGCTCAGACTTGCTACCGAATAATTTACTTAAAAACTTTAACATAATTTTTTATTTCTGTAATCGCTTGTACAATAATGACTCCAAACAAAAGATGCAGACATTTTGACACTAATCGGGCAAATTTAGTTATTAAGGTTGATAACTAACAAAACCCAAAACTTTTTTTATCAATTATTTTACTAAAAATATATTTTTAGCGCTCGAGGGAATTAAATTGTTGGCTCTAGCCTGCTCAAATAATTCAATTACAGCTTTTTTACCCTCTTCTCCCAAGTCCGCTGAATATTTGTTCACATACAATTCGATGTGCTTGTACATCACGGCTTCATCCATTTCCTGCGCATGGGAGCGGATATAATCAATCCCTGATTTGGGATTGGCAAAAGCAAAAGCCACACTTTCCCTCAAAAGCCTATTTACCTTAAGTTTTACCGCCTCTGGCAAGGATCTTTTGATCACAATACCGCCCAATGGAATAGGGGAACCTGTTGTTTTCTCCCAATAATCGCCAAGATCCTGGATTTTGTACAACCCACGATCCATATAAGTGAACCTGTTTTCATGAATGATCAGACCCATATCGATGGACCCATCCAATACCGATTTTTCAATATCCGAAAAAACCATTTCCTGTTTGTTGTTCAGCTCCGGATAGGCCAATCCTAATAAGAAATTAGCGGTGGTATATTTTCCAGGAATGCCCACTTTCAACGCACGTAAGTGTGCTGGAAGAGGTTTGCCAGCAAAAGCACGCAGCTCTTCGGCCAAAGCAGGGTCCTTGCTGATCAGCAAAGGTCCTACACCAAAACCCAAAGCACTTCCCGCGTCCAAAAGTTCATAATCTTCTGTGGCATAAGCAAATGCATGGTAGCTCAACTTGGTGATATCCAACTCTCCAAGGAAGGCCTTTTCATTCAAGGTCTCCACATCATGATATTCCACGTGAAACGACAGATCACCACAAGCTATCTTGTTGTGAATCAATGCATCAAAGATAAACGTATCATTCGGACAGGGTGAAAACCCTAATGTTAATTCCATATTCTTCTTCTTAATCCGTTGGAATGAATAAGGTTTTGCTGAAGACCATCAGCAACATGCCTAGAAAGGTGGCCAAAACAAAACCGTTTCCAACTTTATCCAATCCTTTTTTATAACAAACATAACAGCTCATCAGGTTGATGGCTCCCGCAATAACATACAATCCTGTTGGCTTATCCGGAAAAAGCTGCATCTGAACATCCGTATGCTTGCTGAGGACAAAGGCCATGACCGGAAATATCAGGCCCAGCACAAAGCCGATCAATAAATTATTCTTCATCTATTTAATATCAAAACTCCATGAATTCAACTCCGGAATCACATGGTGTGCCGTCATATCAAATTGCGTAGGAACGATGGAAACAAAACCATTGATGATGGCATAAGCATCGGTATCTTCGCCACGGTCCTGGAGATCAAATTTACCGGTCATCCAAAAATATTCTCTTTGGTAGGGGTCTAAGCGCTCATCAAACTCTTCAAACCACTTGGCATTTGCTTGCCGACATATTTTTATGCCCTTAATTTCCTTATTAACATTTGGGAAATTCACGTTTAGCAAACTGTTTTTAGGAAGTCCATGTTCCAAAACCTGCATCGCAATCGCTTTTACATAAGGTCTGGTATGGGAAAAATCGGCATTGTAAGCAAAATCATCTAGCGAATAACCCACCGATGGAATTCCTTCAATAGCCCCCTCTACCGCAGCAGACATGGTCCCGGAATAAAGTACATTGATAGAATAGTTTAGCCCATGGTTGATCCCTGATACACATAAGTCAGGTTTTTTACCCTTGAATATCTTGTTTACGGCTAATTTAACACAGTCTACAGGTGTACCGGAGCATTTATACATTTCTACTCCAGGGTATAGGTCGATTTTATCCAATCGAAGTGGCTTGCCAATGGTGATGGCATGTCCCATTCCCGATTGTGGACTATCAGGCGCCACAACCACCACTTCTCCCAATTCTTGCATCACTTCCAATAGCACCTTGATGCCAGGCGCCGTGATGCCATCATCGTTTACTACCAAGATGGTAGGTCTCTTTTTTGTCATATACGAAGTTAAGAATATAACCCCTTCTTATCAATAAAATCAATCACCGAATCCGGCGTATAAAACTTAATCGATTTTTTCTCCTTAATCGCCTGCCTTAAAAATGTAGATGACAGTTCCATGACAGGTGTTTCGGTCATTGTGACAGATGTATGGCTCTTCAATGCTCCACCATCATAACCCGGCCTTGGATAAACAATTATTTTATAATCCCTCAGGATCACATCCGCATTCTTCCATTTATGGAATCCCTGCAGATTATCCTCCCCCATGATCAACACAAACTCCTTCGTCGGAAATTTCTCCGCCAAATGGACCAAGGTATCAATCGTATATGAAGGTTGAGGCAAATGGAACTCAATATCACTCGCTTTCAGGTTATCCGCGCCTTCAATGGCCAGATTCACCATTTCCAAACGATCGTAGATATTTCCTAAGCTCTTTTTATCCTTGAAAGGGTTCTGTGGCGAGACCACAAACCAAACCTCATCCAAAGAGGTATAATTCGCCATATAGTTGGCAATGATCAGATGCCCAATATGAATGGGGTTGAATGAACCAAAAAACAATCCAACCTTATTTGCCATGCTTACGAATTAATGAAATCCAACACCAATCGCTCGGCCTCCGCACAAGCGGTCTCCAGATCATTGTTCTGCAAGATCACATCAAATTTATCCGCATAAGACAACTCCAATTCCGCTTTCGCAAAACGTTCCTGCAGCTTCTCCTCCGAATCCGTCCCTCTGCCCTTCAAACGCTCTTTCAAGACCTCCAAAGACGGTGGATTCACAAATATCGCCAATGCTTGATCCGGGAATTTAGACTTCAAACGCAAGCCCCCAACCACATCAATATCAAAAATAACATGTTTTCCGGCCTCCCAGATACGCTCTACTTCTGAACGTAAGGTGCCGTAAAATGTACCCGAATAAACTTCCTCAAACTCAATAAACTCATGCTTCGCTACCTTATGTAAGAAATCATCGGTAGAGATGAAGTAATAATCCACGCCATTTTCTTCCTGCCCACGAGGTGCCCTCGTACTTGCCGAAATGGAAAAGGAGATCTTATCGCCATGTTTTTCCAATAATCTTTTGACGATGGTGGTTTTTCCTGCGCCAGAAGGGGCAGAGAATATCAATAGCTTCCCGCTCATGCTATAAAACGTTTAATAATTGTTCTTTGATTTTTTCCAGCTCATCCTTCATCTTCACCACGATCTGCTGGATCTGCGCATTGTTCGCCTTCGAACCCAAGGTATTGATCTCACGGCCCATTTCCTGCGAAATAAAACCTAATTTCTTACCATTGGAATCATTGGAATTCAAGGCTTGGATAAAATAGTTGCAATGGCTGCGCAGCCTAACCTTCTCTTCCGTAATATCCAGTTTTTCGATGTAGAAAACCAATTCCTGCTCGAAACGGTTCATATCCACATTTTCTTTCCCTACCGCTTCTTCCATATATTGGTTGATGCGTTCGCGAATCAATGGGATACGGCTTCCTTCTACGGATTCAACTTCCGTAAGGTGAGATAAAATCAATTCCACACGATGCGCCAAATCCGCTTTCAGAACAACACCTTCGTCTTCCCGGAAATTATTGAACTGTTTTACGGCAGCATGGAATGCTGCAACCAATACTTTTCCTTCTTCTTCATCCACCTCATCGTTGTTGCTGATCACCTCCGGCATATTCAAGGCAAGCTCAAACATATTGGCTTTGCTATCGCCCAATTGAAAAGCAATCTGCTGTAATTGTTGGTAATATTCTTTAAGTAGATCGGCATTGATACTAGCTGCCTTGGCGGTTTGGTCTACATATTCGGTAGAAACACTGATGTTCGCTTTTCCGCGTTCGATCAATTTGCTGCACTCCCCACGAAGGAATAGCTCCTTGTCGGAAACCGCTTTCGGTAAACGCAGATTAAGCTCTAAGAATTTAGAATTTAGCGATTTTATTTCTACGGTATATTTTACAGAACCATTCTCAGAGGTCCCCATACCATAACCTGTCATCGATTTTATCATATGCAAAGGTATAAAATCTTAGTCTAAAGTTTTTTCTTAATTACCAATCATGTTTGGCGATCAGCACCACCATATAGGTTTTATAGGTAGACCCTTTCGGAACGCGCACAAAGCCTATCCCAATATCCTTTAAAGATCCATACCAATCGGTCATCCCCAACACATGTTTTCTATGCATAAATCCGGGAGAACCCTTTCCGATGATAAAAGATTTGATCACATCCACGGCCGTTTCATGGTTGGCCCCAATAGACTCAAAACTATTATCCCGCCGCTTCTTCAACCAATCGGGATTCAGGCTATAACCCCCTTGATGAATATGGTAATTAGGACCATAACCATCCGGATCCACATGGTCAAAATAATTCCTCTTGGCCATATCGTATGCCCTAGCCTCCGCCACTTTTGCCAGTCGATCGTTCCAGACCAACCTCGTCCTTGTCACATTCTTTAACCTGGATATTCCCAAATCCCGAGCATACCGGTCCGGATTACTCCGAAAATCATTCAGGTATTCGAAAGCCTTCTTCGCTTCCCGACGGTCGGTCTTAATGGATTTTTGCGCAAAAATAGGGTTCACCCACAATAGGAGTGCAAGTAAAATGAATCGCATAGGCATGTATTTTCTATAAAGACTGTTTTGCAAACGAAGCGTTTAATTGAAAAAGGAATTAGGAAGCTGTTTTCTTATTCCGGAAGATCTCGATAATAGCCGGTAAAAGGGAAATAAAGATGATCAACAAGACAACGATGGAAAAATCATTCTTCACCAGCGGAATCTGACCGAAAAAATATCCTCCAATAAGAAATAGAGATACCCATAATACGCCGCCCAAAATATTGTATAGTCCAAATTTGCGATAAGGCATCCTGACTATCCCCGCCACAAACGGTGCGAATGTCCGCACGATGGGTACAAAACGGGCATAGATAATGGTTTTCAGACCATACTTCTCATAAAATTGCTGCGTTTTCTCCAAATAGGCGGGTTTAAATATTTTCGAACCCGGTTTGAACACCCGGTTCCCAAAATGCTTCCCTATTTCATAGTTCACAAAATCCCCTAGAATAGCTGCGAATATCAACAGCAAAATCATGATCCCTAAACTCAGGTTGGTTTCCGGTTTTGCAATCAGAGCACCCATTGCAAATAGAACCGAATCTCCGGGTAAAAATGGCGTCACGACCAGACCCGTCTCGGCAAATATGATCAGGAATAAAATGAGGTAGGTCCAAGCCTGATATTCTTGTGTAATCTCGATCAGGTGTTTATCGATATGAAGAATAAAATCAATAAGGGCAGATATGATTTCCATAATAGTAAAAAGTAGTATTGACTATACAACAATTGCACCAATTACCTAGCCATTAAAACAAAAAAGGAAGCTTATTGAGCTTCCTTCTTTTTTCCATATTTTTCCTTAACCACCTCAATGATCGGAGGCAGCATGGATAAGAATATAATAGCAAATATCACGATGGTAAAATTGTCTTTAATAATAGGCAATCCACCAAAGAAATAACCGATGAATAAAAAGGAAGTAACCCAAAGGATCGCTCCGATAACATTATAAGAAGCGAATTTCGCATAAGACATCGATCCTACACCGGCCACAAATGGCGCAAAAGTTCGGATGATAGGCACAAAACGCGCATAAATGATCGTCTTGCCACCATATTTCTCATAGAATTTCTCCGTTTTCTCCAAATATTCCTTTTTCAGGAACTTATATTTTCCGCTGAATGCCTTTGGTCCAATGTATTTTCCGATATGATAATTGACCATATCACCAATAATCCCCGCCACCATTAACAAGATCCACATAACGAAGATATTCAGATCCGTTTCCGGTTTAGCAATAATGGCCCCTGCAGCAAACAACAAGGAATCGCCAGGAAGGAATGGGGTAACCACCAATCCTGTCTCCGCAAATATGATTAAAAATAGGATCAGGTATGTCCAGGTCTGATAGTTGTTGACAATCTCCACCAAATGATCATCAATGTGGAGAATAAAGTCAATGATCGCGTATATAAAATCCAAAGTCTTCTGCTAATTAAATATTGTTCAACATCACTGGCATCACCAACATCAAAATATCTTCATGCTCATCCTTAACCGCTGGCACCAATAGGCCCGCACGGTTTGGAGTGCTCATTTCCAGAACAACTTCTTCACAGGAAAGGTTGTTCAACATCTCCACCAAGAATTTCGCATTGAATCCGATCTCCATGTCTTCACCCTCAAATTGGCAGCTCAAACGCTCGTGTGCTTCATTCGAAAAGTCCAGATCCTCTGCAGAGATATGCAATTCACTGCCATTGATCTTTAAACGAACCTGATGTGTGGTTTTGTTCGCAAAAATCACTACACGACGTAGGGTATTCAGGAACAAAGAACGATCTACAGTCAATTTATTAGGGTTCAAACGAGGAATTACCGCCTCGTAATCCGGATAACGCTCATCGATCAAACGACAGATAAGGTTGATGTTTCCAAATTGGAAGAAAGCGTTGGTATTGTTGTACTCGATAGAAACATTCACATCATCCGATGGTAAAGAAGATTTCAATAGCGAAAGGGCTTTCTTAGGAAGGATGATGGATGTCGCTTTCTCTGCAGTAACATCCGTACGGCGGTATCTTACCAATTTATGCGCGTCTGTAGCAACAAAAGTCGTAGATTGTTCAGCCAACTGAACCAGAACTCCCGACATCGCAGGACGCAATTCATCATTACTTACCGCAAAAATGGTTTTATTGATGGCCTCCAATAAAGTTCCCGCTGGAATATTTACCGTAGAAATATTATCTACCACAGGAATTTTTGGAAAATCATCCGCATTTTCTCCACTCAATTTATATTTACCATCTCCAGCAGAGATCTCAATCGCCAAGGTATTGGTATCCACCGAAAAAGCGACCGGCTGATCCGGTAGGGTTTTTAACGTCTCGATCAAGATTTTGGAAGGCATCGCCACGCGACCCTCTTCTTTTGCCTCGATCTGAAGATTCGTAACCATACTGGTTTGTAGATCCGTAGCCGAAATCGTCAGGATATTGTCTTTTATTTCAAATAGGAAATTCTCCAGAATCGGTAATACGGTGCTTGAACTGGAAGCCCCACTAATAGCTTGTAATTGTTTGAGTAATATAGAGGTGGATACAATAAATCTCATTTCTGTTTTAATAGATTTTTATATGCAATAATACGTAAAAGAATCTAAATAATTACAATCCTAATTCGATATAAGAGGGACATTCTTAAAAAGCAACGGGTTTAAATTTGTACATTTGTGCAATCAGGTATGCAGTTTGAGAAAATAATAGGACATGATGCACTAAAGCAACAATTGATCGCGACGGTTCAGGAGAATCGAGTGAGTCATGCGCAGTTATTTTTAGGCCCCGAAGGTTCCGGTGCGCTCCCTCTTGCAGTGGCCTATGCCCAATATATCAATTGCGAAAACAGATCCGCTGCTGATAGCTGTGGAACATGTGCCTCCTGCTTGAAATATGAAAAACTGATCCATCCGGATCTTCACTTTTCTTATCCATTCTTTGCGAAAAAATCCGAAGAGACCTCTAGCACCTACATGGAAGATTGGCGTGCAGCTTTTCTGGCAAATCCTTATATGGGGCTTAGCTTCTGGAGGAACCAATTGGAAGCCGAGAACAAACAGGCGAACATCAATATTGCTGAAGCCCATTCCATCATCAAAAAATTAAGCCTTAAGTCTTTTGAGGCCGAATATAAGGTCTTGGTCATGTGGCTGCCCGAATACTTGGATACCCAGGGAAATGCGCTCTTAAAGCTTATCGAAGAACCGCCAGAAAAGACTTTGTTCTTGTTGGTGGCCGAAAACCAGGATAAGATTTTGAATACCATTATCTCCAGGACGCAATTGGTCAAAGTGAACAAATTGCCCCAAGAGGATATCGCAGAATACCTGATCAACGAAAAAAGAATTGACCCCTCTCGGGCGAACGAGATCGCTTTTATTGCCGATGGAAATATGCAGTCTGCTTTTGAACAATTGCACGAGGAGGACAATACCAATTTCGATCTGTTGATCCGATGGTTCAGGTTTATCGTAACGGATTCTGGATTGAACATCATCCAGATCTGTGATGAGGAGATCAGTAAATTAGGTCGTGAGAACCAAAAACTGTTCTTGTTGTACAGCATCAATGTCCTAAGACAGATCGTGCTTTTAAACCAAGGAATGCCCAATCTAGTCTTTTTAAAGGATGCGGAATTGGAATTTGTACAGAAGTTCAGTGAGATCAGCAGCCTGGAAAAACTGGAAGCAGCTATCGAAATGCTGGAAAAAACACATTATTCTGTGGAAAGAAATGCAAATCCTAAAATATTATTTTTAGATTTATCTTTGCAGTTAGTTTTATTATTTAAATACAATACGTTCCCTCAGGGGACTCAATATATATAAAATACAAAATATGGGATGTGGCAGTTGCTCATCCGGTGGTGGTTGCGGAAGCAGCAGTAAATTAGGTACAGTACCTGCAGGTTGTAATAACAACGGTACTTGTATGACCAGCGGATGTAATAAATTAGATATATACGATTGGTTGGTCGATATGGACCTTCCTTCCAACTATAAACCGTTTGATATTGTTGAAGTTCGCTTTAAAGGCTCTAGAAAGGAGTTTTATGTGAATTCAGATAATCTCTACTTAGAAATGGGCGAAATGGTCGCCGTAGAACCCAATACCGGGGGATACGACATTGGCCATGTGGCTTCAACCGGCGAGTTGGTCAGGCTTCAACTGAAGAAAAACAATGTAAAACCAGAAGATGTCGTGAAGAAAGTTTACCGAAAGGTAAATGAGAACGATATTGCTAAGTATAACCTGGCGAAGGATCTGGAATGGGAAACCATGCACCGTGCGCGAAATTTAGCGCTGGAACTGGGATTATCCATGAAGATTTCAGACGTGGATTACCAAGGCGATAAGACAAAAGCAACCTTCTACTATACCGCAGAAGGGCGTGTCGATTTCCGCGAACTTATCAAAAGAATGGCCGAAGCTTTTCGGATCCGTATCGAGATGCGACAGATTGGTATGCGCCAGGAAGCAAGCCGCCTAGGTGGTATTGGGTCTTGTGGGCGCGAGCTTTGTTGTTCAACCTGGCTTACGGATTTCAAGACCGTATCTACGGCAGCAGCAAGGTATCAGAACCTTTCCTTGAACACCCTAAAGCTTGCCGGACAATGTGGTAAACTAAAATGTTGTTTGAACTATGAGCTGGATAGCTATATGGATGCCCTGAAGGATATCCCGAACAATGTAGACCGTATTGAAACCGTAGCTGGTGTGGCCTACCTGCAAAAAACCGATATCTTCAAGAAAACCATGTGGTTCTCTTATCCGCATGCAGAAAGTTGGATTCCTCTTCCTGTAGATAGGGTGAAGGAAATCGCCGAAATCAATGCTCAGGGTCGGAAAGCACCAGAATTGATCAATACCGAAAAGGTAGAAGAGCCTAAGGCAGCTGCGCCAGATTACGAAAATGTGGTCGGCCAGGATAGCCTTACCCGCTTGGATGATAAAAACCGTAGGAAGAAGAAAAAGAAACCTAAAAAGAAACCTACTGGTGAAAATGCGCAGGCCGGCCAAAGACAAGGTCAAGGTCAACAGGATAATGCACAGCGCCAGCGACCGGATCAGCGAGCGCAACAAAATCAGCGTAGGAAAAATGATGGTCCGAAGGAGGTGAATGCGAAAGAAGGTTCTAAAGATTCGAATACGAAGGAAGGGAATCCTTCGGCAGAGAATGCTAATAAACCGCGCAGAAGACCGAACAATCGGAATAGAAAACCGAACAATAATAAAAACCAGGACGGCAATAAGGAAGGTTAATGGCGTTGAAGATGAAAGCAGTGATCATGCTCTTTATTACGATGATTTTCCTTGCTTCTTGCCAGGAAAATGTTCCTTTCTATGAAAAAAATACAGTAATTCCCAACGTCAGTTGGGATTACAATTTTAAACCCGCCTATACAGTGGAGATAACGGACAAGGATGCACAATACGATGTTTACATCAATTTGAGGCATGCCGTATCCTATCCCTTTTCCAACATTTATGTATTTTTACATGAGGAAGGACCGGGGATGGCCAACAAGTCCACCCGATATGAATTCAGTTTGGCGGAGCCAGATGGCCGCTGGATAGGTAAATCCGCCGGCAATCTCTATGAACAGACCAAACTGTTAAAAGAAGGTCTTTCCTTTCCGGATACCGGAAAATATAGTTTTTCTTTTGAACAGAACATGGCAGAGAACCCCCTTCGAGGTGTCAATGATGTGGGGATCAAGCTCATAAAAAGATAATTATGCAATTGTTAAGGTGGTTATTATTTCCGGTTACCATCCTATATACCCTCATAATTTGGCTTCGAAACAAATTATATGACCTTGGTATTTTCAAAACCCGGGAATTTGCAGTTAGGAGCATCGTCGTCGGCAATTTAGCGATTGGTGGCGCTGGAAAAAGCCCCCTCACCCAATACCTGATCCAATACTTTAGCAATACGTACAAAATGGCCACCCTTAGCCGCGGATATGGCCGAAAAACCAAAGGTTTCCGTTTGGTTGGCCCGGATGATCATGTGGCAATGGTAGGGGATGAGCCCCTGCAGTTCAAAAAGAATTTCCCGGCTATTACGGTAGCCGTGGATGAAAATAGGGCCGAAGGCATCGAAAAGTTGCAAAGGAACCATGACCTGATTATTCTGGATGATGCCTATCAGCATCGAAAGATAACCGCGAAATGCAATATCCTACTTTTTGACTTTCATTCCATTCTTAATCCGATCATCCTATTGCCTACCGGAAACTTCAGGGATACCTTCAACCAAACTAAACGAGCGGATGTGGTATTGATCAGCAAATGTCCTGCGCAGGTTTCCCAAGAGCAGAAATTTCGGATTGAAAAAAAGATCAGGCGATATAGTAATGCGCCGATCTATTATTCCAAATTGCAATACCTGGAACCTGTGTGGCTTTCCAATCCTTTGGAAAAACCCTTTTCTTTGCAGGATATGGATATCCTCCTTATTACCGGCATTGCGAATCCAAAACCTTTATTGGAAGAACTTTCCAATTCATCCAAAAAACGTGTCCATATGGCCTTTAAGGATCACCATGATTTTAAGGACCAGGATTACAAGGAAATCATCCGGCAATACAAAGGCATAGACTCCAACCATAAGATAATCCTGACCACGGAAAAGGATGCGCAGCGGCTTGATCTGTTGAAGCTTTCCTTCCTACCTATTTATTACCTTCCCATCACTTTTCAGATCGATAAGGAGGCAGAATTCCTTCAATTATTGGAAAAGACTGTTAATGAACCTTAACAGAGGTTAAAAACGGCTAAATATTAGATACTTACGGAAATATTTTATCAAATTTATAGCACAATAAAATAGATATCATATGAAAAAGTTAATATTATCAGCTGCATTATTATGTGCCGCCGTAACATTCAGTCAAGCACAGGACCGTCCGCAACGCGAGGGAATGCGTAATCCGGAAGAAATGGCCAAAAGACAGATCGAACGCCTGGATAAGGAATTAAAACTTACCACAGTTCAAAAAGATTCCTTAAATAAATGGTTTTTGGCAAGTGGTAAAAAGCAGCAAGAGCTATTCAAAGATGAAAAGGAAAGCAGAGAAGTAAAAATGGAAAAGATGAAGGCAATGCGTGAGGATCAACAAAAGAAAATCAATGCCATTTTGACTCCTGAACAACGTACTAAATATGAGGAAATGGTTAAAAACCGCCCTCAACAAAGAGAACGTAGAGAGCAGAAATAAACTACCTATAAAATAAACATCAAAGCCTTCCCATTTTTGGAAGGCTTTTTTTATGGTTAAATGGGCTGCTATAGGGATACTATACTTTATGGTTGGCTTCGGTGTAAAAGCATACCGAAAGTAACCTGAAAGTAACTAAAATGTATGCTTGACATACTACCTCACTACTTTAACCATGCTTTATCCCTACTTAAAGCACGATTCTAACCCTCAATCAAACCTATATTGAAGTGCGCTATGGGATAGCACCGCAATAAAATGGATAATTAACGATAAGATTTTTGATGTGTCCACTTTTTTTTAAACCTATCCTACAATATTGCCTTTAGAGGTAATTAAAGTAGGTTTTTTGCTAATTTATATCCTATTGTTCGTAAATATTACTTGTTAAGAAATGTTAAAAAGTAACAAACCTGATACAAATAAACAATAAAGTGGCGGGTTTAGCTGTTATTATTGTACAAAAACGGAGTAAATAATTAGACGTTAAACAAAAAAATTAAATCATGAAAAAGTTATTTTTAGCAGTATCCGCAGTATTATTCTCATTAACTCTGACCTTTGCACAGGATGTAAACCCTGAAGAAAAAGCAAAACAAACTGTCACTGAATGGACTTCAACCCTGAAATTGACAGAAGAACAACAAGCTCAAGTATATAACATTGTATTGGAGCACAAAAAAGCAAAATTGGCTATTAAAGCAGATACTGCACAAGCAGAAGATGCTAAGCAAACCCAAATCGCTGCATTGACAGCTGATATGGATAAAAAAGTAAGTGAATTGTTGACTGATGAGCAAAAACCTCTTTATGCGAAGATTGTAGAGGAACGTGCAGCGAAAAAATCAGAAAAAACTCCAGAACCGGTTGTTCAGCCTAAAGAAGAACAAAAGGAAGAGCAAAAAGAGCATGAGCAACAACAAGAACAAAACGAACAGCAAGAACAACAACAAGAGCAAAAATAATAACCTCTTGACTGTTTGACTATTGAAATAGATAATTTATAGACTATTATGCATGTTTCATAAAGAGAGGTCCTTCAAATTTGAAGGACTTCTCTGTTTTTCAAACAAAAATTGTTATGAATAGATGCTTCAAATTCCTTAAGAAATAGATAGATTTAGAGGTATCTTTTTAAAGACCAATATAGATGGAGTTTTCACCATTTAACAACATTGTTAAACTTTGTATCCAAGGAATGGATATGGAGGAAAAAAATCAACCGGAAGAGGCACTTAGATTATTTACAAAAGGTTGGGAAGAGGCTTCTAACAGTTTTGAAAAATATCTTTCTGCATATTATATTGCAAGAAATCAAAAAAGTACCGAAGAAAAACTTAATTGGCTAATAATTGCTTTAGATTTTGCCTTAAAAGATAATAGCGAGGCCATTAAAAGTGCTTATCCTACCCTGCATGAAAATATTTCCCAATGTTATCAAGAATTAAATGATAAAAACAAAGCCATTTTACATTCCGAATTGGCTTTAAAATATAAAGACAACCTGTCTGACCCAGGTCCCTTTTATCACGGAACAAAGGCCGATCTAAAGATTGGGGACTTACTAACAGCAGGAGGAAATTCCAATTACCAATCCGATTTGAAAATGAATCATATTTATTTCACAGGGTCAGCCAATGGGGCAGGGCTGGCATCTGAATTAGCAAAAGGGATTGGCCAGCCGAGAGTTTATATGGTCGAACCTACAGGACCCTTTGAAAATGATCCTAACCTTACGAATAAAAAATTCCCAGGAAATCCAACAAGGTCTTATCGAAGTGAAAAGCCTTTGAAAATTATTGCTGAACTAACCGATTGGAGAAAACAATCGGAAGAAGAACTACAAAAATTTCGGGATAGGTTGGCTGATAACCATGGAGAAATCATCAATTGATTTTTTTGTATCTAAAGTCCAAACACAAAAAAAAGTCCTTCAATACTGAAGGACTTCCAATTCTTTATTGTCTTACCTAAGAAGCTTTCAGCTTTTTCTGTATATCCTGAACATACGTTTTAAATTTCTTATCCGTCTCGATCAGATCCTCTACCGTCTGACAAGCATAAATAACTGTCGAGTGATCCCTTCCACCAAAGAAATTACCAATACTCTTCAAGGATGATTTCGTATGGTTCTTCGCCAGGTACATGGAAATCTGTCTTGCCTGTACAATCTCCCTCTTCCTTACCTTCGATTTCACCATTTCCACAGGAACCTCAAAATATTCACAAACCAACTTCTGGATATACTCCATAGAAATCTCCTTATGCGTATTCTTCACAAAGTTCTTCAACATCGATTTCGCAAGATTCAGATCAATCTCCCTTTTATTCAATGTCGATTGGGCTAATAACGAAACCATAGCCCCTTCCAATTCCCTTACACTATTATCAATCTGATTCGCCACATATTCTACCACATTCTCCGGCAATTCAATACCATCCGAATACATTTTCTTTTTCAAGATCGCCATTCTGGTCTCCAGATCTGGAACCTGAATATCGGCAGATAATCCCCATTTAAAACGGCTCAATAAACGCTCCTCTAATCCGGATAGATCTTTAGGTGCTTTATCTGATGTTAAAATGATCTGTTTTCCAGTTTGATGTAGGTGATTGAATATATGGAAGAAAATATCCTGTGTCTTTTCCTTACCCGCAAAATTGTGCACATCATCCATAATGATCACATCCATCGCTTGATAGAAGTTCACAAAATCGTTGATCGTATTGTTCTTCAGGGAATCCACAAATTGCTGACAGAATTTCTCACAAGAAACATAGATAACCAATTTGTCCGGTAAATTACGTTTGATTTCATTACCAATAGCCTGTGCCAGGTGGGTCTTGCCCAATCCTACATCACCATAGACCATCAGCGGGTTGAAAGAAGTACCTCCAGGCTTGTTTGCTACCGCAAAACCGGCAGAACGCGCCAAACGGTTACACTCGCCTTCAATAAAATTATCAAATGTATAGTTTTGGTTTAATTGTGGATCCACATGCATCTTCTTCAACCCCGGGAATACAAATGGATTCTTGAAATCCTTATTGATTGCTACAGGGATTGGAATAGATTGTTTCTTTCCTTCCGCACCATTTCCATTAGAAGGCATGTTCGTGGTATAAGGTGTGTTGGCAGAAGATTTCTCCACTACAATATTATACTCTAAACGACCTTGCTCTCCTAAGAACTTTTTAACTGTTTTTCTGAGGATACCAACATAATGCTCTTCCAACCACTCGTAGAAAAACAAACTTGGTACTTGAATAGTTAAAACGTTTCCTTCAAGACGTACAGCTTTAACGGGCTCGAACCATGTTTTAAAACTTTGCGTTGGAATGTTATCTTTTATGACTGAAAGACAATTTTCCCAAACACTTGTACACGATTTTTCCATTCTGTTTTTGTTAATAACTTGATAACCAATATTTGACAAAAATCTTGTTTATAACTTTTGCCTACAACGAATATGACAAAAAAATTTGAGCTAAAAAATTAAAAAATCAAAAAAACAAGATATCGTTGTTATTCAAGTATTTATGCCGTTTTTTTAGCAATTTTCCCCTTAAAATGTTAAGCAAAATTATTTTATCAACATATTGAATTCCGATAAGAATTTTTTTACAATATAATTGAAAATTTAAGGCTGTCGATTTAGATTGTGGAAAACTTTT
Source organism: Sphingobacterium sp. UBA1575 (assembly GCA_002322865.1). GTDB lineage: Bacteria > Bacteroidota > Bacteroidia > Sphingobacteriales > Sphingobacteriaceae > Sphingobacterium. The sequence goes on from DCOH01000002.1 coordinate 164,786, forward strand.
AACTTAAAAAAGGGGTACCAATGGCACCCCTTCCTATATTGTCTAATTCTTTGAATAACCGCTTATATGTAAGCAATTATCCGACCAAACTTTCTGTTTTAATTCCTTTTGTCATTTTACGAACCTGCAATTCAATACCTGACGCATCATAACCACAAATCTGCCATAGCTCGGCTTGCTCTCCATGCTCCACAATACCATCCGGGATACCCAAACGTACCACTTCTGCTTGATAATGATGGTCTACCATGAACTCCAGAATCGCCGATCCGATACCGCCCGGTAAACAACCGTCCTCCACCGTAATTACTTTATTGTATTTGTTGAATACTTCATGCAATAACTCTTCGTCCAATGGTTTGGCAAAACGCATATCATAATGAGCCGGATGAATACCGTCCTCTCTTAATCGAAGGATGGCTTTGCTGGCCTCATTTCCGATACTTCCGAAACTCAGGATGGCAATTTCTTCCCCATCGCATAACTTACGGCCTTTACCCACTTCAATTTCCTTAAAAGGAAGTTTCCAGTCAGGCATCACTCCATTACCTCTTGGATAACGAATGGTAAATGGGCCTTTATCTGGCAACTGGGCGGTATACATCAAATTACGTAGTTCTTCTTCGTTCATTGGCGAAGAAACCACCATATTAGGTATACAACGCATATAAGCAATATCGTAAGCCCCATGATGGGTTGGTCCATCAGCGCCTACCAATCCGGCACGATCCAAACAGAAGATCACATTCAGGTTCTGTAAGGCCACATCATGGATCACCTGGTCAAATGCCCGCTGCATAAAGGAGGAATAGATATTACAGAAAGGTACCAAGCCTTGTGCAGCTAATCCGGCACTGAACGTAACAGCATGTTGTTCTGCAATACCGACATCAAAGGCCCTTTCCGGCATCGCCTTCATCATGATGTTCATCGATGAACCGGAAGGCATTGCTGGGGTAATACCCATAATCTTATCATTCTTCTCAGCCAATTCAACCAAGGTATGTCCAAAAACATCCTGATATTTTGGTGGCTGTGGCTTATCACTAACCGATTTCTTGATCTCACCGGTGATCTTATCGAATAGACCTGGTGCATGCCACTTGGTCTGATCCTTTTCCGCCAAGGCATAACCTTTTCCTTTTACCGTAACAACATGTAAAAGTTTAGGTCCATTGATATGTTTCAAATCCTCAATGGTTTTGACCAATTTATTCACATCATGTCCATCAACTGGACCGAAGTATCTGAAATTTAAGGATTCGAATAGGTTGGAGTTCTTTAATAAGGTGCCTTTGATGCTCAGCTCGAGCTTTTTCGCCCAACCATAGGCATTTGGTCCGTTCTTAGAGATCTTCGCTAATACAGCTACCAGATCGTCCCGAAAACGATTATAGCTCTTAGAAGTGGTAATACTGGTCAGGTATTCCTTCATGGCCCCAACATTGGGGTCGATCGACATGCAATTGTCGTTCAAAATAACCAATAGGTTGGATTTTTCGATTCCGGCATGGTTCAAGGCTTCGAAGGCCATACCACCGGTCAATGCACCATCTCCAATGATGGCCACATGCTGGCGATCTGTTTCTCCTTTATACGCCGAAGCAACCGCCATTCCTAAAGCAGCAGAAATGGAAGTGGAGGAGTGGCCGACACCAAAAGCATCGTATTCACTCTCGCTACGTTTCGGAAAACCAGAGAGACCACCCAATATACGGTTGGTATGAAAATTATCCCTTCTTCCGGTTAATATCTTGTGACCATAAGCCTGATGGCCTACGTCAAAAAGTACCTGATCATAGGGCGTATTTAGGGCATAATGCAATGCTACGGTCAACTCCACAACACCTAAACTCGCCGCAAAATGTCCGCCATTTACCGATACAATATCAATAATGTATTGCCTTAACTCTTTACAAACCTCTTCTAAATCAGACTCTTTAAACTGCCTAAGATCAGAAGGGTATTGAATTTTCTGTAATAGCGGTCCTGCTTCTACCTGCATAACGTGAAAATTTTCGAAATAAGTTACAAAGTAACAATTAATTCCATTAACATACGGTATATATATACAATTTTATAATCCTGTTTGTTTTCTTAATTTTGATGCCAATTCATGGATACGACAAACTACGAGATCAAACTGGAACAATTTGAAGGTCCTTTCGACCTGTTGTTATTCTTCATCGAACGCGATGAACTGGATATCCATGAAATCCCCATATCAAAAATAACGGACGATTTCCTGGAATATATCCAGCATATGCAGTCCCTGAACATTGAATTGGCTTCCGAATTTATTTTTGTGGCTTCTACCTTGATGCGTATCAAGGCCAAGATGCTCCTGCCGAGACCAGATCTTGATGAGAATGAGAATGAAATCGATCTTAAGAAGGAATTGGTGCAGAAACTTTTGCTCTATAAACAGTTCAAAGAAGTCTGTGAGGAACTAAAGATCATGGAAGAGGATCGCACGAAACTTTATGAACGGGGAAATACAGCTTTCGACCTTAAATTGGCCAATACTGGTGTTCGTTCCATTGAAGAAGATCTGGCTTCCTTTGATCTGTACAAGTTGATGTTGGTCTACGAACGCTTGATGTACACCTATTCGCACAAGATACAAGAGGTAAAACATACCGTCATCAAATATCCTTATACCATTGAACAGCAGAAAAAGGCCATAGCAGAACTCATTGATATCAACAATACCATGGATTTTTCTGCCCTAAAGGCTAATTCTGAAAATAAGGTTCAATTCGTATATAATTTCCTAGCGGTACTGGAAATGCTCCAACAAAAGATATTGGATATCCAGATCGGATTGGGCTATAATAACTTCTGGATTGAAAAACGCGTATCCTAGGATTTCTTGATTCCCGATTGGATCTGCTGCTTCACTTCTTCCCGATCTTTCAATTGCTCTAGGCAAGACAACAGGTAGTCGTATTGCTTCGCACTTTCCATATCGCGGATCGCCTTAAGGGCATCTGCCCCAGCCTGCATCGCAAAGGTGCTTTTCTCTGCAAAGGATGCAATAAATTCCTGTATCTCCTGATCGGATTTAATACCATCCAATATTCCGAATTCCATCGCCTTTTCACTTCCAAAAGCGTTCGGATCAAGACATAGCTGCATGATCTTTTTTTCGGACATCACCCGGGATAGACTGGCCATGACCTGGAAAGGAAATATACCAAACGAGAGTTCTGGGAGTTTGAATTGCACCTCTTTTTTGGCAAATACATAAGTACAGCCCAAAATATAAAGAAAACCTCCTGCGATTACATCCCCATCCAAGATGGCAATGGAGGGTTTGTTGAATTGATCAAAAACCTCACCCAAGGAAATATTTTTATTTTCAATAGCCGGATTCAACTGATCCAAGCTTCTGTCCTGATAAGTTTTCAGATCCATTCCAGCACAGAAAACAGGTCCATTGGCCTGTAATACCAATAAATTGACCGCCTGATTTTGCTTGGCCTCTTCTATCGCATGTGCCACCTCATTGACCATCGTAGGGGTAAAGGCATTGCGTTTGGCCTCCCTATCCAAGGTCAAGTAAAAAACATGTCCCTCCTGCTTGGTGGAAATAAAATTATACTTCATTATTTATCAAATCTTGGAATCCTTGCATCAATTTCGCTGCCTGCTCAAAAGTACCTTTCTGGAAACGATCAATCAATAATTCCGTCGGAATATTACCTACCAGATCATCCTTGGCAAAAGGACATCCACCATATCCCAAAATAGCTCCTTCAAAACGTCTGCATCCCGCATCATAGGCCGCATTGACTTTCAACAATGCATTTTCTATGGCAGAATGTAGGTGCGCACTGAATGGAATTTCTGGAAATTCTTGTTTCAATTTCAGAAAAAGATCCTTTACTACCTCTGGCGTGGCTTCGGCAGTGGTATCCGCAATGGAGAAATTCTTCACTCCTGCATGCTTCAGCTTATTGACCCACTCCAATACCAAGTCGGTATCCCAATGATCCTGATATGGATTACCAAAGGCCATCGATATGTACACCACCAACTCTTGGTTCCCTTTGGAAGCCAATAAATCCTGTATGCTTCTCACGGTATCAAAAGCCTGTGCGATGGTACTGTTCGTATTGTTCCTTTGAAAGGTTTCGGAAATAGAGAAGGGATAGCCTAAATAATCTATCCTTCCCAATTCTACGCCTCTTTCTGCCCCCTTGTAGTTGGCAATAATGGCCAATAATTTCGTATCAGAAGGGTTCAATCCTTCCAACACTTCTTGGGTATCTGCCATTTGCGGTACTGCTTTCGGAGAGACGAGGCTTCCAAAATCAATACAATCAAATAGCTTGCTTTCCAACAAGCTATTGATGTATGTTATCTTTTTTGAGGTAGGAATCTGTACCTTCATGCCTTGGATGGCATCTCGAGGACAGTCTACCAAACTAATGGATTGATTAAGCATCTTTTTTGATTTCTCTTGCAATTACCATCCGCTGAATGGAACTTGTTCCTTCACCAATGGTACATAATTTTGCATCCCTAAAATATTTCTCAGCCGGGAAATCCTTGGTAAAACCATATCCTCCCAATATCTGAACACCATCATTGGATACTTCAACAGCAACTTCAGAAGCAAAAAGTTTCGCCATAGCGCCTTCTTTTGTTACTTTTTTACCATGATCTTTCAGATAACCTGCCTGACGGATCAATAATTCCGAAGCATTTATCTTGGTCGCCATATCCGCTAAATTAAAACCAACCGCTTGAAAATCAAAAATCTTCGTCTGGAACTGTTCTCTTTCATTGGCATATTTCAACGCGCATTCGTAGGCGCCACGGGCAATACCCAAGGATAAAGCAGCAATGGAAATACGACCTCCATCCAACAATTTCAAGGCCTGCACAAAACCATCCCCAATCTCACCGATCAACTGGTCTTTATGGATACGGCAATCTTCGAAGAACAAACTTCCCGTTTCCGAAGCACGCATGCCTAATTTATCCATTTTTGCACCAGCAGAAAATCCAGGTGTTCCTTTTTCAACGATAAACGCAGAAATTCCTTTTTTATCTCCTTTTTCACCGGTTCTCGCCATCACCACAGCCACATCACCTGAAATAGCGTGGGTGATGAATGTTTTATCGCCATTCAATACGAAGTAGTCACCATCAGCTACCGCTACGGTATTCATACCGCCTGCATCAGATCCGGAACCAGGTTCTGTTAATCCCCAAGCTCCTAACCATTCGCCACTTGCCAACTTCGGTAAATATTTCTTTTTCTGCTCTTCGTTCGCGAAGCTTAAGATATGGTTTGTACAAAGGGAATTATGGGCAGCAACGGATAATCCGATCGATCCACAAACCTTAGATATTTCATCTAAAATCGTGATGTACTCTTGGTAACTCAGACCTGAACCACCATATTGTTCAGGCACAATAATACCCATGAATCCATGTTCACCTAGCTTTTTGAATAAATCCTTAGGGAAAATCTGTGCCTCATCCCATTCCATTACATGGGGCTTAATGTAGGTGTTCGCAAAATTACGCGCACTTTCCTTTACCATTGACAATTGTTCGTCAGAATCAACGTAATGCATAATATTATTTTATTTTAGTTTATATTTGGGTTCTAATTATTTTTTACAAATATTATAAAAAACAAATTATATTTTATGATATTTAAAATAATTTAACGCTATAAACCTTTATATTTTATATAATTTCAATCGAAATGCAACAACTTTTAGATGAACTTCGTAGGAAGCACGAGGACCTTGTTTTAGGTGGAGGATTAGATAAAATCCAAAAACAAAAGGAAAAGGGAAAAATGTCTGCTTGGGAGCGAATTGCCTATTTAATCGATGATGAGAGCCAATATCTTGAGATTGGCAGCTTCGCAGCAGATGGGCAATACCTGGAACATGGAGGCTGCCCGAATGCAGGTGTTGTCGTGGTGATGGGCTATGTAAAGGGCAGATTATGTATCGTTGTTTCCAATGATGCAACAGTAAAAGCGGGGGCATGGTTCCCAATGACCTGTAAAAAGAACCTCCGGGCACAGGAAATTGCCATGGAAAACCATTTACCCATCATTTATTTGGTGGATTCTGCTGGGGTTTATCTTCCGATGCAGGATGAAATATTTCCGGATAAGGAACATTTTGGACGCATTTTCAGGAATAATGCCAAGATTTCGGCGATGGGAATTCCTCAGATTGCCGCGATCATGGGATCATGTGTTGCCGGTGGGGCTTATTTACCGATCATGTCGGATTATGCCTTGATCGTGGAAGGAACCGGATCAGTGTTTTTGGCAGGTTCTTACCTGGTGAAATCATCCATTGGTGAGGTAATCGATAATGAAACATTGGGAGGAGCGTCTACCCATTCTGAAATATCGGGTGTTACAGATAATAAATATCCTGATGATGAATCCTGCTTGGATGCCATTCGGAATATCGTGGATAAATTTGGAGAGGAACCTAGGTATAAGTTTTCCAGAACAGAAGCTTTGGCACCGGAATATCCGGTGGAAAAGATCTATCAATATTTACCGGAAGACCGTTTAAAGCCCTATAATATGTTGGAAATATTGAAGGCTATTGTGGATGAGGGAAGTATTGAGGAATATAAAAAGGATTATGGTAAGACCTTGATCTGTGCATTGGCAAGGGTTGATGGTTGGGCGGTAGGTATTGTTGCCAATCAACGGGAAGTAGTGAAGGCGAAGAAACCAGGAAATGCAACCGAAATGCAGATGGGAGGGGTGATCTATTCGGATTCTGCGGACAAAGCAGCTCGGTTTATCATGAACTGTAATCAGCAGAAGATTCCTTTGGTATTCTTTCAGGATATTACCGGTTTTATGGTGGGATCGCGATCGGAACATGGCGGAATTATTAAAGATGGTGCCAAAATGGTGAATGCAATGGCGAATTCGGTGGTTCCGAAGTTTACATTTATGGTAGGGAATAGCTATGGCGCGGGAAATTATGCGATGTGTGGAAAAGCTTATGATCCAAGATTGATCTATGCTTGGCCAACGGCGCAAATTGCGGTGATGAGTGGAGCATCTGCAGGAAAGACATTATTGCAGATCCAGGAAGCAGCATTGAAATCAAAGAATGTTACCCTTTCGGAGGAAGATAAGAATAAGTTATTGGCGGATATAGAGACGAAATACAAGGCGCAGTTGAGTCCGTATTATGCGGCCAGTAGATTATGGGTCGATGGGGTAATTGATCCCGCAGAGACGCGGAAAATCATTTCTATGGGGATAGAAGCAGCTAGTCATAATGCTGAAATGGGGAAATATAATGTTGGGGTGATACAGGTGTAGGGAAGGGAGATGATAGATGATAGATGATAGATGATAGATATTAGATGATAGACCCCGTCATTGCGAGGAACGAAGCAATCTTTACACTAATCGNNAAAAAAAAAAATTTTTAAAATAAAAAAAAATTTTCTTTCGTTCCTCGCAATGACGCGGGCTTGCAATTACGCAATTCCTACCCCCTGAAAGCATTCCAGCCTTGGGCGGTAATATCATGCACATTACCCGATTTAGAAATCATCTGGCATCCTGCCGATGCCTCCGTAATATGTCCAATTACTGAAATATCCAGCTGTCCTTTTACCTTCTCATAATCCGATTGTGCAATGGTAAACAACAATTCATAATCCTCACCACCACTCAATGCACAAACTGTAGGATCCAATCCAAATTCCCTTGCCGTTTCATAGGTCATCGGATCAATAGGAATCTTTTCCTCATACAGTTTACAACCTACATTCGAAGCCTTACAGATATGCAAGATCTCCGATGCCAAGCCATCCGAAACATCGATCATCGCATGCGGCTGTATCTCCAGATCCGCCAACAACTGCACAATATCCTTCCTTGCATCCGGCTTCAACTGCCTTTCAATGATATAATCCTTTCCTTCCAAATCGGGTTGTATACCAGGATTTTCCAAGAAAATCTGCTTTTCTCTTTCCAATAACTGCAGGCCAACATAAGCTCCTCCTAAATCCCCAGAAACACAAACCAAATCGCCTTCCTTCGCTCCAGAACGATAAGCAATCTTAGCTTCCTCTGCATAACCTATACTGGTCACCGAAATCACCAATCCCTGCGCCGAAGTAGACGTATCCCCACCAATCAAATCCACATTATAGTTCTGGCAAGCGATCAATGCCCCCTCATAAATCTCCTCCACCGCTTCCAAGGGAAACTTAGAGGATAATCCAATCGAAAAAGTAACCTGTGAAGCCATACCATTCATGGCATAAATATCACTCAGGTTTACCTGTATCGCCTTATATCCCAAATGTTTAAGTGGAACATACCTTAAATCAAAATGAACATTCTCCAACAAGAGATCTGTAGATACCAAAACCTTCTGATTGGAAAAATCCAATACAGCGGCATCATCTCCAACACCTTTGATGGTACTTTTCTGGGTAAGCTGAATATTCTTGGTCAGATGATCGATCAGACCAAATTCACCCATTTCATTCAGATTTGTTTTTTCAATATTATCGAACATATTATAATCCCAATTTTGCAGAAATATCCAACATCCTTTCAATAGGTCGCTGCGCTCGTTTGATGATATCTTCCGGAAGAATGATCTCTGGTTGCTCGTAATACAAGCAATTGTATAATTTCTCCAGGGTATTTAATTTCATATGCGGACAATCATTACAAGCACACATGTTGTTTGGTGGCGCTGGAATGAACGTCTTAGAAGGAGAGGCCTTCTGCATCTGATGTAGGATACCCGATTCTGTAGCCACGATAAACGTATCTGCTGCATCCTCGATCGTAAATTTCAACATCCCTGATGTAGAACCGATATAATCTGCCTGGGCAAGGATATGTTCCTCACATTCTGGATGTGCTATAAACTTCGCATTTGGATATTCTGCTCGCAATGCATCGATCCTTTCCTGCGAAAAGATCTCATGCACCATACACGCACCGTTCCAAAGCACTAGATCCCTACCCGTTTTCTTCTTCACATAATCGCCTAGATTACGGTCAGGACCAAAGATGATCTTCTGATCCTCCGGTAAACTTTCCACAATCTGCACCGCATTACTGGAAGTACAAACGATATCGGATAAAGCCTTCAGCTCAGCCGTACAGTTTACATAGGTGATCACCAAGTGATCCGGATATTTCTCTTTGAATTTTGCAAATAAATGTGGCGGACAACTATCTGATAAAGAGCATCCTGCCTTTAAATCAGGTAACAATACTTTCTTATTTGGAGAAAGTATCTTCGCTGTTTCTGCCATGAAATGAACACCGGCAAATACAATCACCTCCGCATCCGTCTTTGCAGCCTGTTGCGATAAGCCCAAACTGTCGCCAATATAATCAGCAAGGTCCTGAATCTCAGATTCCTGATAATAGTGGGCAAGGATAACGGCATTCTTCTCTTTCTTTAGCCTATTGATTTCTGCAACCAGATCGATGGTCGGGTCTATCGCCACATCAATATAGCCCTTCGCCTCCAAGTCGTATTCAAAAGTTTTATTCATTTGGTTTCGATTAATTGACAAATGTGATTTCATTGATCGATTACACAAAAGTAAACAAAGAAAATGAAACGAAATCCACATTCCTTTTTTTCAATAATTAATAACTCTTTTTTTAAAAGAAGAATCTTGTTGTTTATTAGCATGTGGATAATGGGGATAATTTTAGGATTTTTAATTTTATTTAATGGATATTCTCTATTTATTCACAAGTTATCCACAGGTATTATAGCCTTATCTCTTGATTTTCAGTCCGCTCATTTTTGACCCTTTATTTTTTCCATATTTTTTTGTGAAATGTTTGTTTGTGGGGAATTGTTAATATTACATTCATTTGCTCTTAATATTTTGGTAATAATTGTGTGGAAATAGATAGCGATGTTGATTTTTGAGAAGTTTTCAATTTTATTCCACGAGTTATTTACAGGTTTTCCACATATTTTGTTAATTTGTTGGTTTATTAGGTATTAATAAAGGATATAACAGTAAACATAGGTTGTGGATAGAAAAGTTGATTTTTTAGTCGTAGGATCAGGAATTGCAGGCTTGAGTTTTGCGCTCAAAGCTGCTAAGCTAGGAAAAGTGCTTATCGTAACGAAAGCCAATGAGGATGAGTCAAATACAAAATATGCGCAGGGTGGGGTAGCCGTCGTAACGGATGAAACCGATAGCTTTGAAAAACATATTGAAGATACCCTGATCGCAGGAGATGGTCTATGTGATACCCAGGTTGTGGAAAACGTGGTGAAAGAAGGGCCTGCTCGTATAAATGAGCTGATTGCTTACGGTACTTCTTTCGATAAGGAGGATTCCGGCGAATATGATCTGGCCCGTGAAGGTGGTCATTCCATGCATAGAATCCTTCATTATAAGGACATTACCGGTTATGAGATTGAAAGGGCGCTATTGGATCAGATCCATGCGAATCCTAATATCGAGATATTAACACATTATTTTGCCGTTGATCTGATTACTCAACATCATTTGGGAATACATGTGGATAAACGTTCTGAAAACATCAATTGCTATGGTATCTACGCGTTAAATACAAAAAGCAAGGTAGTGGAAAAGATTCTTTCAAAGGTTACCTTGATGGCAACCGGTGGAGCTGGACATGTGTATTCCAGTACAACGAACCCAACGATTGCCACAGGTGATGGTATCGCTATGGTATACCGTGCAAAAGGAAAAGTACGTAATATGGAGTTTATTCAATTCCATCCAACGGCTTTATATAATCCGAGAGAATATCCCGCATTTTTGATTTCCGAAGCTGTGCGTGGTTTTGGTGGTATATTGAGACGTGCGAATGGAGAGTCCTTTATGGAGGAATATGATGAACGGGGATCGCTAGCACCGAGGGATATTGTTGCACGTGCTATAGATGCCGAAATGAAAAAATCCGGTTTGGATTATGTGTATTTAGATATCACCCATCGATCCAAAGCCGATATTCTTTCACATTTTCCTAATATCTACGAAAAATGTCTTTCCGTTGGTCTGGATATGACCAAGGATTTTATTCCGGTTTCTCCTGCTGCGCATTATCTATGCGGTGGTATTATGGTGGATGAATACGGAGCTACCAGTATCAAAAGTTTGTATGCATGTGGAGAGTGTTCTTCTACTGGTCTGCATGGAGCCAATCGTTTGGCATCCAACTCTTTATTGGAAGCTGCTGTCTATGCGCACCGAATATTTGAAGATGCTAGCAAAATTGTTGGATCTATCGATTATCAGGAAGATATTCCTTCTTGGGATGATTCCAATACCCAATTGAGTAATGAGGATATTTTGGTGACCCACAACCTGCGTGAAACTCAAAAGTTGATGAGCGATTATGTGGGAATTGTTCGTTCTGATTTTAGGTTGGAACGTGCGATGCGTAGATTGGGATTACTCCATGAAGAAACAGAATCATTCTATAAGAACACTAAATTGTCGGTTAAGCTATGTGAGCTTCGGAATGTCATTCAGGTGGCTTATTTGGTGGTTAAATCTGCTACGCAGCGGAAAGAGAGTAGGGGATTGCATTACACGACGGATTATCCGCAACATGCTAATATTTTAGAAGATACGATCCTTTAAAACCAATCTATGGCAACTATACTTCATGTAAAAGATAAACAGCCTATTATAGCTGAAAACTGCTTCCTAGCGCCCAATTGTACCATTGTTGGTGATGTGGAAATTGCAGAACATTGCTCGATCTGGTTCAATGCCGTGATCAGGGGGGATGTGAATTATATCCGCATCGGTAAGTATTCCAATATACAGGATAATGTGACCATTCATGGAACTTATCTGAAGAATGATACCGATATTGGAAATTATGTGAATATTGGGCATAATGCCATTGTACATGGATGTATCATAGATGATTATGTACTCATTGGGATGGGTGCTATCGTCATGGATAAAGCCCATATTCAAAGCAAAGTGATCATTGCTGCTGGGGCGGTGGTATTGGAAAACAGTATCTGTGAATCGGGATTCTTATACGCTGGTGTTCCTGCTAAAAAAATAAAGCCACTCACCGAGGAGCAGCTCAATCTCTTACAAAAATTACCACATAATTACGTGCTATATTCTTCCTGGTTCCAGGAAGAAAAGTAATATTTTAGATGAGGCCATTGAATAGCTTAGCCGATTGATTTCCTTATGGAAAGGCAACTTCAATGGTTTCATTCTGTTCCCAGTTTGCCCTGATGGTAAACGTCCTATCCAAATACCATATTCTTTCGGCTTGTTTCCGTGCATATACATCCGCCGGATCCCATTTACCATTGGCATTGCTGTCCTCGATAATCCGGATACTGTATTTACCTCCAGGAAATTTAATATAGGAAAGCTTGTGATCCGCCGGTAATATTTTCTTATCAAAGATCTTATCTTTTTTCTCATCAATGAGTTCGATAATATAACTTTTATCGGTGTCCAATCCATTGAATGTCAGGTTGATATCGCCGTAATTATCGGCTTCGTTCAACGTGAAACTGGTTTTATTTTCTTTGTTGAATTCATCGAATGGTCCTAAGATGGCTTTTTCCTGTAGAACCAGTTCATAATTCTTATTTGGCCGCCAATTGAAACGGATATGATATAGTTCTTTGTCAATAGAATCCTGTTGTAATTGGAAATTTCGCCGCGATACCGAGTCTTCTGTTAGGATGATCTTATTCTTGTCTACTGATGCAATTGGGGTTTTCGCACTCAATTGGATATGTTTTACCCGATCTACCTTATTCGTGATGTTCAGGATCGGCTGTATGTGCTGATCCACCTTGATATTTCTGGCTTTCCTAAACTTTAAGGTATCCAATACCTTATTGTTTTCTGACAACTCCACACGTACCGAATCATAATCGATAGACGAAGTATATATCCTTAAGGTATCATTTTCTGGACTTAATCGGATAATCTTATCCGCATCCAGATTGGAAGGTTCCAATATCCGCACTGTTGGACTATTGATGCTTCTATTGAACGTGAACAACATGGAACCATCGGTATCCATCTTTTTGTCCAGATTACGGAAGATTGTCGGATTAGCCTGGGTATATTCCAATTTAATGCCCGTTACATTCTGTCGCAATACGATGCTATCATTCTGGAAACCGATCCAATCATCCCCATTGAAGATTTTATCGTTGTTAAGGTCTTTGACTGCATATACCCGGTATGTATCTTCCCTGAGGTTATTGAACTTAAAGTTTCCAGATGAATCCACGCTGGTATAATAGGAGGCTTTTTTCTTACCGAAAATAGAGTCTTTGCTGGTTGGGATCAAAATCGCTATCACCTCTTTATCCTTGCTCAGATCGAATTCTTTGGTATAGCCATTCATCACCGATCCTTCAATGGTTAATGAATCCAATTTGTCTCCTGTGGAGAAAACATAGGTATAGTTCATTAAGGGATTGCTCTCGTTGTAATCGACCAAGCCTTTTCCAAAATTGATCGTATAGGTCGTGTTAGCATCCAAAGAATCAGGTAGGGTAATGATTAGATTCTTCTTCTTGATTTTTGGTTGGATGGAAGTACTGGCATCGGGGGAGAGATTGAACTCGCGCTGCCAATTGGCCAATTTTATATACTCATCAAATGTGATCACGATTTCCTTATCCTTAAAATTCCGGGTTAGGTTTGCCGGCGACTCATTCAGAATTTTTGGTGGAATGGAATCCTTTGGTCCTCCTGTTGGTCTTTGCATGTTCGCACATTGCATAAAACTCAAACTCAGCATAAAAATAAAGCTTAAAAAAGCTATTCTTTGAAATAAGGTGCTTTTTAATTGATTTGACGAGTTTTTATCTTTTTTTGAATCCTGAGTCATAAATTTTAAAATAATGTCTTAAATCGCTTTATTTTACGTTGATTTATAAATATGGTAATATATTGATTTTCAATTAATTAACTCATATGTACCATTAAAACACTGATATCAGCAGGAGAAACTCCCGAAATTCGGGAAGCTTGGCCTAATGTTCGAGGTTTTACCTTTAATAGTTTTTGTCTTGCTTCGATCGATAATGAAGTTAAGGAATTATAATTAAATTCTGGATTGATTTCTTTGTCCTCCATTTTTTTCATCTTGTTCACAATTTCCATTTCCTTCTCAAAGTAGCTATCGTATTTCACTTTGATCTCGGCCTGCTCGATCGTTTCCTTATCAAATTGCGATAGGTAGTTCGCCAGATTCTCATCTGCTCGGATGATGTCATTCATCTCCACTTGTGGTCGACTCAGAATATTGAACAATCTTGTTTTTTGACTGATGGAACTGCTTCCTTTTTCTACCAACACCTGATTCATGTTGTCGATGGAAACGGAATTTGTTTTTAGGAAATCAACAATATCATCCGAGTTTTTTACTTTATCATTAACGATCTGTAACCGCTCATCGGATACCAATCCTAATTTGTGGGCGATAGGGGTAAGGCGAATATCCGCATTATCCTGTCTTAATAATAGGCGGTGTTCTGCTCTGGACGTGAACATCCGATAAGGCTCGTCTGTACCTTTTGTTACCAGGTCATCCACCAATACACCTATATAAGATTCCGATCTTTTCAATATTAACTCATGTAGATCGTTGATACGCTGGTGTGCATTGATCCCCGCTAGGAAACCCTGTGCTCCGGCTTCCTCATAACCCGTGGTGCCGTTGATCTGTCCTGCAAAGAAAAGGTGTTTTACCTTTAGTGTTTCCAAGGTTAGATCCAATTGCATTGGTGGGAAGAAATCGTATTCAATGGCGTATCCCGGTCTGTACATTTTTGCCTGCTCAAATCCTGGGATTAATTGCAATGCTTTTAATTGTACATCTTCAGGTAGGGAAGTGGAGAAACCATTGACATAGATTTCCACGGTACGAAATCCTTCGGGTTCTACAAAAATCTGATGCCTTTCGCGCTCTGCAAAACGATTGATTTTATCTTCGATCGATGGACAATAACGAGGGCCTAGACCTTTGATCCTTCCGGTGAACATAGGAGATTTTTCAAATCCTGTTTTTAAAACCTCATGCACTTTATCGTTCGTATAGGTAATCCAACAACAACGTTGTTCGGTTGGAACTTCTACATTGGTATAGGAAAAACGACCGCGATTTTCATCACCCCATTGTTCTTCCATCCGTTCATAATTCAGACTTCTACCATCTACTCGGGGAGGGGTTCCAGTCTTCATCCGCCCGGATTCAAAACCTAAAGAAACCAACTGTTCCGTTAAACCCGTCGCAGCTTTTTCACCCGTTCTACCACCACCAAATTTCTTTTCGCCAACATGGATCACTCCATTAAGGAACGTTCCATTGGTAAGAACTACAGCGTCACTTTCAATACGGATGCCCATCGATGTAACGACACCTGCAGCTTTTCCGTTCTCTACGATGACCTCTTTTACCGTATCCTGCCACATATCCAAATTAGGGATGGACTCCAATTGCCATCGCCACTCTTCAGCAAAACGCATACGGTCGTTCTGTGTTCTCGGACTCCACATCGCTGGACCCTTTGAAAGGTTCAACATGCGAAACTGTATGGTAGACTTGTCAGCAATGATACCAGTATATCCACCCATGGCATCAATCTCTCTTACGATCTGACCTTTTGCCACACCACCGATAGCCGGGTTACAGCTCATCTGTGCAATCACCCCCATGTTCNNATGTTCATGGTGATGAGCAAAACAGAAGAACCCAGGTTAGCCGCTGCTGCCGCTGCCTCACATCCGGCATGGCCGGCCCCAACTACAATTACATTATATTTTTTAAACATAGATTATTCTCAGGTTTCACGTGGAACTGATAATTGAGTTTCACGTGAAACGTATTATATAAATTCTGCCAACTCCATCCAGCGTTCTGTTTTGCTGTCAAGACTGGTCTTGCTCTTTTCTATCTCTTCCGCTATCTCCTGAAGTTCCACATGGTTTGTTGTGCTCGAAAGTTTTGCGGTCAATTCACTTACCTGGTTCTCCAAGGTTTCGATTTCCTTTTCTAAGGACTCGAACTCATGCTGTTCTTTAAAGCTTAGTTTCTTTTTCTTCTCTTGAACCGGTTGAACTTTTTCAACTTTCTTCTCTACCTTTTTCTCTAACGCTTCCTGTTCCAGTTTGAAGTCTGCATAGTTACCATTATAGATCACTACCTCAGCATCTCCCTTGAATACGAATAATTGTTCCGTCAGTTTGTCGATCAAGTACCGGTCGTGGGAAACCAAGATCAATACTCCTGGGTACTCCTCCAAAAATTCTTCCAGGATATTCAAGGTATCAATATCCAGATCGTTGGAAGGCTCATCGAGTATCAGGAAATTCGGGTTGGCCATCAAGACACGCATCAGCTGCAACCTCTTTTTTTCTCCACCACTCAACTTGCTCACTAAACCAAATTGCTTCTCCGGTGGAAATAGAAATTTGGTCAATAATTGTGATGCCGTGATCACTTCGCCATTCTTCATCTCGATGAAATCGGCCACATTCTTGACAATGTCCAACACGCGTTCATCCGTAGAGAAGCTCAAACCTTCCTGTTTGTAGTAACCATATTTGGTCGTCTCGCCCACATCAATTTTACCCGAAGTAGGAGGGAGGATGCCCGTGATCAGATTCAGAAAAGTGGACTTCCCACTACCGTTCTTTCCAGCAAGACCGATACGGTCTCCCTTCTTGAATATGTAAGAAAAATCCTTGATAATGTCCTTACCTGCTACAGCAAATCCAACCTTCTCCAGTTCCAGAATTTTATTTCCCTGACGGGAAACCTTAACCGATAATTCTACATTATCTTTCTTCCTCGGACCCTTGGATCGCTCCTCCAGATCGTAGAAAGATTCAATCCTCGCCTTCGCTTTTGTACCTCTTGCCTGGGGCTGACGGCGCATCCAATCGAGCTCTTTCCGCCATAGGTTTCTGGCCTTATCCGCCGCCGCAATTTCTGTTGCTTCGCGCTCGGCTTTCTTCTCCAAGAAGTAGGCATAGTTTCCTTTATAGGAATAGACCTGCCCTTTATCCAACTCCCTAATTTCTGTACAGATATTATCTAGAAAATAGCGGTCGTGTGAAACAAGTAATACTGTTTTCTGTCCGGTGGTCAATAGTTTCTCCAACCATTCTATGGTCTCAATGTCCAAGTGGTTGGTCGGCTCATCCAATACATAGATGTCCGGTTCATCAATCAAGAGCTTCGCCAATGCCAAGCGTTTTTTCTGACCACCACTTAAGGAAGAAATCTGCTGATTGAAGTTGTTAATCTGGAACCTATTCAGGATGGTCTTGATGTTATTTTCATATTCCCAAGCGTTCAGGTTGGTCAACCTTTCGGTGATATCCATGAAACGCTTTGAGTTAACATCTTGATTTTCAATTAATTGTTCGTATTCTTTGATTAATTGTTGTTGCTCATTGTCCAAGCTGAATATGAAATCGTTGATGGTATTCAGGTTGGAGAAATCGGGTTCCTGTGGAAGATATCCAATTCGTAGCCCGCGCTCTTTAACGACCCTACCTTTTGTAGGGACGACCAGTTCGGCCAATATCTTCAATAAGGTAGATTTTCCGGTACCATTGATACCGACCAATGCTACGCGGTCGCCTTTCTGTAAAGCAAAATGTAAATCTTGAAATAACCAGCGATCATTAAACGAATGGCTAACTTGTTCTGTGCTTAAAATACTCACCTAGATGTTTTGACGTAAAATTCCAAGCACAAAATTATTAAATATTTGTTACTCCTTAACCCTTAAATATGAAATGTGTACTTATACTGATAAAAGTACTCGATTAATTCAGCCTGTAGGAGGCAATCAGGTTAAAGCGAGGGATATGTACATGGAAAATGGAATTGTCTATTTCCCGGATCATTTCATAATATCCTTCCATAAATCCGAGGTCACTTTTGAGGTTGCAGCCCGACAAGTATTGATGGCTTTCGCCTGGAGCTAAAATGGGTTGCTCGCCTACTACACCATCTCCATCCACCTGTTTGATATCGCCGGTAGAATCAAAAATGTTCCAATGCCTTCTTAACAATTGCACGGTGTATTCGCTGTTGTTTTCAATCGTGATACGATAGGCGAACATAAAATGCTCGTTATCAGGATTGGAATACTCGGATTGATAAGTAGACTCAACGGATATTTTCACGCCAGATGTAGTTTGTGTCGTCATTGCTTCAAATATATTAATTTACCCTAGATGCACAACTATCTTCAACCATTGTACTAGTTAAATTACGTTTTTTAGACAAATAAATTACATAATCGCTTGAAATTTAATGTTTAAAACCCATTTTTTCTTCAAACTTTCTTCGGGTTATAGACAGGCTGCAAGTGGGTTTTAAGTGAGGTGTAAGTGAGTTGTAAGTGACTTTTAACACTTACAACTCACTTACATATCGCTTGCACCCTACTTGCGGCAAGAAGTCAACTTGAATTTCTTTAAAATTGATTAGGTTTGTAACATGGCAAAAGGCTCTTTGTATTTAATCCCTGTGCCCTTGGCTCAGGAAGCTGAGAAGGCATCTTATACCTTATTACATGCTGATATAATCAACCATATCAAGGAATATGTGGTAGAGAACGAAAAGACAGCAAGAAAATTCCTGAAAGAAGCGGGATTGAAACGTCCGCAGCAGGAACTGATCATCCATGATTATGGCAAGCATCAGCGGGAGAAGATCAATTACCATGAAATATTCAAGAATGCGATTGCTGGTGAAGATATCGGCTTGATGTCGGAAGCCGGTTGTCCGGCCATAGCGGATCCGGGTTCTGATGTGGTGGCCGAAGCCCATAAAAGAGGCATCCGGGTGATCCCCATGGTGGGACCAAATTCCATTCTGATGAGCTTGATGGCTTCAGGCTTCAACGGACAACACTTTAGTTTTCTCGGTTATCTGCCCATCGATAAATCAGCAAGGTCCAAAAAAATAAAAGACATCGAACAGATAAGTCAAAGAGAGAAATCCACGCAGATTTTTATCGAAACGCCATTCCGGAATAATCAATTGTTAGCAGAACTATTAAAGAGCTGTAAACCGCAAACAAAACTCTGTATTGCCTGTAATATTACAGCAGGGGATGAATATATTTTCACCCAATCCATCGGTCAATGGAAGGATACGAAAATAGATCTCCATAAGAAACCCTGTATTTTTCTATTATTTGCTGGGTAAATCGTAATTTTAATATTTTAGTGCGGATCAATATAACAGAACATTAAATGCCAGAAACCCTATCTCCTGAGTTGATTGAAGAGTTATATAGACTCAGTATATTCGTTTTTATCTTCACCCTAATTGTATGGGCACTTTATGCCAACACCATACGCAAAACATTAGCCTTAATAGCACCGGAAAATCAGTTTATAAAGCCTAATCAAGCGTGGATCCTTGTGATTCCATTCATCAATGTATATTGGAATTTTGAAGTGGCAAGGAAACTTTCCTATTCCCTCAACAATGAATTTTTTGATCGGAAAATAGAAGTGGAAGAAAACCCGGCTTTAAGAGCAGGCCTAGCCTATGCTTGGTCATTTCTGATCTACCTCACACCATTTGGACTGTTTTTTCCTATTCCGGTCTTTGTGACTTTTGTGATTTTCTTTGTCATGCTGATCTATTTCATCAGTTATTGGTATAAGATCAATCAATTCAGGGAGTTGATCATCGAACATAATAAATGGAAGGATAATCAAACGAACAATTAACATGAAAATCAAAGATATAACCCAGTTTTTGGAAGAATTGGCGCCATCCAATTACCAGGAGAGCTATGATAACTCCGGTTTGATCGTGGGGGACCCAAATAAGGAGGTCCACAAAGCGCTGATCTCTTTGGATTGTACCGAAGCCGTGGTAGAAGATGCCATTGAAAAAGGATGCGATCTCATCATTTCCCATCATCCCATTGTATTCTCGGGGATGAAGCGATTTAATGGTAAAAACTATGTCGAAAGAACGATTATAAAGGCGATAAAACACGATATCGCTTTATATGCTATCCATACCAACCTGGACAATATTGCTGGAGGAGTAAGCAGCAAGATGGCCGATAAATTAGGGTTGGAAAACCAGGCCATTTTACGGCCTAAAGCAGGTCTGTTAAAGAAACTGGTGGTCTATGTGCCGCGTACGCATGTGGAGGAAGTGCGAAATGCGCTATTCGAAGCAGGTGCCGGCGCCATCGGCGATTACGATGAATGCAGCTACAATACGGCAGGATATGGAACGTTTAGGCCATTGGAAGGAGCCAATCCAGTGATTGGCGCTGTGGGTAGCCAGGAAAGGGTAGAGGAGACCAAAATAGAAGTGATCTTTCCCGTACAGCGCGAAAGAAAGATCTTGGTTTCCATGTTGGCCGCACATCCATATGAGGAGGTGGCCTATCATATCATCAGCCTGGATAACAGCCTTTCATCGGTAGGATCTGGAGCGATCGGAAACCTGAAAACGCCTATGCGCGAAGAGGAATTCCTGGCCTTTTTAAAGGAACAGTTTCAATTACAGGTCATCCGCCACACCAGCTTATCCGGTAAACCTATAAAAAGAGTGGCACTCTGTGGTGGTGCCGGAGGGTTCCTGTTGATNNCCTGTTGAACGATGCAAAGCGCTCAGGTGCAGATATTTTCATCACCGCGGACTATAAATACCATGAGTTTTTTGATGCCGAAGAAGAAATCGTCATCGCCGATATCGGACATTTTGAAAGTGAACAATTTACTCAAGAATTATTGTTGGAAGTAATTACGAAAAAATTTGCTAACTTTGCTGTCCTATTGACAGAAATAGATACAAATCCTATAAAATACTACAGTTAATGGAACAAACCGTAGAACAAAAATTAAAAGCTTTATGGGCGTGGCAATCAATTGAAACAAAAATTGATAAGATACGCCAGGTACGTGGAGAGTTACCTATTGAGGTAGCAGACTTAGAGGATGAGATCGCAGGTCTTGACACCCGTATCGAAAAAATTCGCAATGAGTTGGATGAATTAGAAGACTCGATTGTGAAACGTAAAAACATGATCAAAGATGCGCAAGCTTCCATCAAAAAATACGAATCACAACTTAATGAAGTAAAAAACAACCGTGAATACGATGCTATTTCTAAAGAGATCGAAATTCAAGGATTGGAAATTCAGGTATGTGAAAAACGTATTCGTGAAGCTGAGTTCGAAATCAAGAACAAAACAGAAGCTTATGATGCAACTGTGAAGAATGTTGATTTCAGCAAAGGCGAATTGGGCGGCAAAAAACAAGAATTGGAAACCATCACTTCGGAGACCCAGATTGAAGAAGATGAATTGTTGAAAGATGTTGCAGCAGCTGAAACCCAAATCGAAGAGCGTCTATTGAAGGTGATCAAGAAACTTCGTAAGTCTTTCCGTAATGGATTGGCAGTCGTTTCAATCGAGCGTGATAGCTGTTCAGGTTGTCACAACAAGATTCCACCTCAATTGCAGTCAGAAATCCGTCAACGTAAGAAAATCATCATCTGCGAACATTGTGGTCGTATCCTGGTTGATGAGGAAATTGCAAACGAAGAAGCATCGTAATTTGCTTTCAAATAATATTTTCAGGGCTATCTGTTCATCAGATAGCCCTTCTTTTTTTTAACAAATAGGTAATATTTAGGATATAGAACCACCTGAATTACAATAAACAATCTTATTTTCCTATTTTTAGGCTTCATTCCAAATCATGAATATGTTAAAATCAATATTAACCATTCTTGCACTTTCGGCGGGTCAATTAGTTATGGCCCAGCAATCGGGAGAAACCTTACTATTGCGGAATCCCAGTATAAGTGACAAGCACATTACCTTTGTTTATGGAGGTGATATATGGGTAGCTGATAAAAACGGCCAAAACCCAAGAAGATTAACGGTAAACCCCGCGGTTGAACAGAACCCAATGTTCTCTCCAGATGGAAACCAAATTGCATTTACGGGAAACTACGACGGTAATACCGATGTTTATGTGGTTTCTGTACAAGGTGGAGCACCAAAAAGAGTTACCAGCCATCCAGCATCGGATGTGTTGAGGGGATGGATCTCCAATGATGAGGTTTACTTCACTACCCAAAGAGAGCTGACCTATTCCCTAGGAGGTCGTTTATACAAATCCAAGATCAATGCTTCCGTAGATTATCCATTGCCAATGCCGGAAGCTTATCAGGGTTCTCCATCGGCTGATGGTCGCTATTGGGCATACATCAAAAACAGCGATCCTACGGAACGCGATCGTGTAGCCTTCAAACGTTATCGCGGTGGTGGTATGCCTTCTATCTGGATATTTGACACCAAAACCAACGATATTCAGATCGTTCCAGGGGAGAAATGCAATGATGTAAAACCGGTGTGGTTGGGGGATAAGGTTTATTTCCTTTCCGATCGGGATAAAACAGTAAATATTTTCAGCTATGACGTGAAGAGCAAACAGGTGGAGAAATTAACGAAGTTTGCTGATTATGATGTCAGGACGTTGAACGGAAATGGATCTGAATTGGTGTTCGAACAAGCGGGTAAACTCCACATCCTGAATTTGGCAAACAAAAAACACCAACCGATCAGCATCAGTCTGAATGCGGACGCGATGTACAAACGCTCCAGATATGCGGATCTGAATGAAAGTATCCGTGGTTGGGAGATTTCCCCAACGGGGCAGCGGGCCTTATTCGAATCCAGGGGCGAGATCTTCTCAGTACCAAAAGATAAGGGTGATGCCCGTAATATCTCCAATTCTCCAGGAAGCCATGAGCGTTTTCCGGCTTGGTCTCCAAATGGAAAATGGATTTCCTACCTTTCTGACAAGAATGGAAAATATGAATTGGTATTGCGTGATCAAAAGGCCGTGGACGAGCCGATCCATATCAAATTAGGAGAAACCAACTTCTATTTTCAACCAACCTGGTCGCCAGATAGCAAGAAGTTATTCTTCAATGATTCGCATCTTAACCTTTACTATGTAGATATCAACAGCAAAAAGGTGGTTAAAGTAGCAGATGATTACCTTGGCTCCCATACCGGACGTTCCTATAACATGTTCCAACCAAGCTGGTCGCCGGATTCCAAATGGCTTTCTTTTGTGAAAACATTGCCTAACGGTGTTTCTGCAGTGAACATGTACAATTTGGAAACCAAACAGACCCAACAGATCACAGACGGGATGAGTAATGTGTCATCTCCAATCTTTACCAAAGACGGTAAATACCTGGTATTCCTGAGCAGTACCGATGTCGGTTTGACCAACTCCGGATTGCACATGACCGCTTACGACCGTCGTCCGCAATACAATGCCTACGCTTTCCTATTATCCAGCGAAACGCCTTCCATTTTCAAGAACGAAAGTGATGAAGAAACGGTAAAATCGGATGAACCTAAGAAAGAGCAAGAGAATAAGGATGCAAAAGACGAGAAGGCTACTGGAAAATCAGCTGAAAAAAAAGGAGCAGACCCTAAATCATCGGATGCTAAAAACGAGAAATCTAAAGATATTAAGGTTGATTTCGCCAACATCAACAGTAGAATCATGGCTTTACCGATCCCTGCGGGATCCTTTGGCTTTGACGGGCATGTAGAGAACCAATTGATCTATACCCGCGATCGGACTATCTATGCCTTCGATCTGAATAAATTGGAAGAGAAATCCTTGGTTGAAAACGCCGGCGGATTTACCATCTCTGCAGATGGTAAGCAGATGTTGTACAGCAGCCGTCAAGGATATTACATCGTAAATGCGGGTCAGAAACCTCAGGGTGAAAGTGGTAAACTGAAATTGGATAACATCAAATTATTGGTAGAACCAGAGCAGGAGTGGAAACAGATCTACAACGAGGTTTGGAACATGCAGCAGGATTTCTTCTATGTGGAGAACATGCATGGTGCGGATTGGGCAGCAGTAAAGAAAAAATATGAGAAATTCCTTCCATATGTAAACCACCGTTCGGACCTGGGTTACCTATTGAACGAAATGATGGGCGAGTTGGTCGTTGGGCATAGTTATATCTACCCTGGCGATGAACCAACTGCACCTTCTGTTTCTTCGGGTGTATTGGGCGCGGATTATGTGATCGAGAACAACCGGTATAAGATTTCCAAAATCTATAACCGTATGGACTGGAATCCATCTTTCAAAGCCCCATTGGCGGAGCCTGGATTGAACATCCATGAAGGTATGTATATCCTAGCGGTAAATGGCAAGGAACTGACCGCAGATATCGATATCTACAGCTTATTCGACAATACAGTTGATAAACAGGTTAACCTGAAGGTGAATGATAAACCAAGTCTATCCGGCGCGAAGGATGTGGTGGTAAAACCGATCTCCTTTGGAAACGAAGTAGGTCTTCGTCGTCAGGAATGGGTAGAAAGAAACCGTAAAAAGGTAGATCAGCTGAGCAACAACCAGATTGCTTATGTCTATATGCCGAATACAGGTAGAGAGGGATATGTATCTTTCAACAGGTATTATTTCTCGCAAATGGACAAAAAAGCACTTTTATTGGACGAACGTAACAACGGTGGAGGTTCTGTGGCCGATTATGTGATCGACCTGTTATCAAGGGATCTGATTGCCGGTTGGGGTATCCGTGATGGAAGAAGCTTTACAACGCCAGGAAATGGAATTTTTGGACCTAAGGCGATGATCATCAATGAGAATGCTGGTTCTGGAGGAGATATGATGCCGTATATGTTCCGCCATAAAGGTTTGGGTAAATTGGTTGGCCGTACCACGATGGGTATCCTGGTCGGTATTAGTGGTTACCCACCATTGTTGGATGGAGGAAGTGTTACAGCACCTAATTTCGGGGTATTTGACCTGAAAGGTAACTATATCATCGAGAATGAAGGGGTAGCACCGGATATCTTTATCGAGCAGACGCCGAAGGACCTGATCGAAGGTAGGGATCCGCAATTGGAAAAAACAGTTCAATTGTTATTGGAAGAGATGAAAACCTATCCATACAAAGAACTTAAAAAACCAAAAGATCCGGTTCGGGTGAACTAAGGTTTTTAATAAATAAGAAGAAGCCATGTCCATTTCGGATATGGCTTCTTTTTTTGCAGACAAGATGTTTTGTTGTCTCCAAATTGCTTTGTTTTTCCAGATACTGGGAAATCTTGCTAAATTTGAGTATGCTAATAGAAATCTGGTCAGACATTATGTGTCCCTTTTGCTATATCGGGAAACATCAATTTGATAAAGCCTTAAATGCTTTACCATTCAAGGAGGATATTGAAGTGCAATACAAGAGCTATCAATTGAACCCGGAATATACCCATGTGGAAGGCGATAGTACCTATGGGTTTTTGAGCCGTTCCAAGGGGATCAGTATGGAACAAGCGAAGGATATGACCAATCATGTGGTACAGATGGGTAAGCAGGCAGGGGTAGAGATTAATTTCGACACGAATATCCCGGCAAACACCTTTAAATCCCATGAGTTGATCCATTTTGCAGCATCCAAGGGAAAAGCCAAGGAAATGAAGGAGCGATTGTTCGAGGCCCATTTTACAGAGGGCCTGAACATTGAGAAACAGGAGGTGCTGGTTCAGTTGGCTACCGAGGTGGGATTATTAGCAGAAGAAACCAAAGAAGCTTTACAGACGGATAGGTATGCAACGGCCGTGCGGCAGGATCTGCACGAGGCCAGACAGATCGGTATCCGCGGCGTACCATTCTTTCTCTTTGATCGTAAATATGCTGTTTCTGGCGCCCAGGGCGTTGAAGCATTTACAGAGGTCTTGGAAAAGAGTTATCAGGAATGGAAAGATAACAAACCAGAAATCACGAATAATTAATGGATTACCAAAAGCAAGGCTCAGCCTGGCAATCACTGTTCCTTTTATTGATCTTTACATTGGTTTGCGCCTTTGTGACCCAATTATTGGCGGTAATTGGCTATCTACTGTTTTCAGGTGACTTTAAATCCATTCTTCAAAGTCAGGATATGAGCGGCATCATGGGTTCCAAGGGTTTCCTTTACACCTCGCTGATGGTGAGCAGCCTCGGCACATTCTTATTTCCGGCCCTGTTGCTCCAACAACGTGAAAAACAGGTTTTCAATTATTTTCCTACCGAAAAGAACCAGATCATCAAGTTGCTTTTGTTGACCCTTTTGTTTCTGCTGGCCTTTAACCCCAGCATGGAATGGATCAGCCGCCTGAACCAGCAAATGATGTTGCCGGATTCGCTTGGAGGCGTAGAAGAATGGATGCGGGATAAGGAAGACAGCATGGCCGATTTGACCGAAAATATTGTCATGGTGGATAATATTCCTGGGCTACTGCTGAATATTCTGGTGATGGCGATTGTACCGGCTATTGTGGAGGAATATTATTTCCGAGGGGCATTGCAGGGTATTCTGGGGCGGATCATTCCCAATATGCATGTGGCTATCTGGTTAACCGCCGTCATCTTCTCGGCCATCCATGTGCAATTCTATGGTTTCTTCCCAAGGATGATCCTCGGATTGATCTTTGGCTATGCCTTTTATTGGAGCAAAAACATCTGGGTGCCGATATTTGGCCATTTTATCAATAACTTTACCGTGACCTTGGTCGCCTATTATTATCAGAAACAAGGAAAATCTTTTCAAGATTTACAGAACATGGAATCCTATTCTACTGTTTATTATATATTAAGTGTGGTATTTAGCATAGCCTTGGGCTATTATTTTTACCAGGTTACCCATAAAAAGAAAATCTATGAGCAATCCCAATTGGGTTAAAATAAGGACCTATACGAACCGGGTCCAGGCAGAGATCGTGAAATTGATGCTGGTTGAAAATGATATTCCGGCCGTATTGATGAACAAACAGGATTCTTCTTATCCTGTTTTTGGAAACATTGAACTGCTTGTTGACAAGGAACATCAATTGGAGGCCGTTGCCCTGATCGATAGTTTCTCCGAAGAAGACCTGGAACATGAAGACTAGAGCAATTACCGGTTTCTTCTTTGTGCTGGTTCTAGTGGCAGCAACCATCTTCAATGCCTATGTATTTGCGGCCTTTTTTTCCTTGTTGGGGATCTTTTCCGCAAGGGAATTCTTCGGGATCTGTAAAACGGCGGATACCAAGCCACTGATGTGGATAGGAACCATCTGCGCAGCAGTAATGGCGTTATTGGCTTCCGCGGTCTTTTTGGGCCATCTTCAGCCATTGAGCCTGTTATTGGCGGTTCCTTTGGTTTCGCTCCTGTTCATCTCTTCCCTGTACCTCAAAAGGGAAAAACCTTTCCATGATATTGCTTATACCGTTTTGGGATTATGGTATGGTTGTGTCCCCTTTCTGTTTTTTATCGGTTTGGGATTTTTGGATACGACGTTCAACCCGAATATCCCGATGGGATTTCTGATCATGCTGTGGTCCAATGATACAGGTGCTTACCTATCGGGTAGAGCATTAGGAAAACATAAATTGTTTGAACGCATCAGCCCGAATAAAACCTGGGAAGGCTTTATCGGCGGGGTAGTCTTGGCAATTTTGGTTTCCTTGTTGCTGAACCATTATTTTGTAGGACTAACGCAGATCCAATGGATCGCTATGGCCTTAATCATCGGGATTTTTGGTACCCTTGGCGACCTGGTGGAATCCATGCTGAAAAGAAGTTTAGGCATCAAGGATTCGGGACAGATCCTACCGGGCCATGGTGGTTTTCTGGATCGTTTTGACGGCCTGCTGATCGCCGCACCATTGGTTTATATCATTCTGACTTTATTTTAATCGCATGAAGATCGAAAAATCTACTTTTGATTTCCTGAACAACCTGAAAGAGAACAACAACAGGGAGTGGTTCCAGGAAAATAGACCGGCTTATGAGGCTGCCTTAGCGAATGTAACCGCATTTATTGAGGCGATCATTGTCGAGCTTTCAAAATTGGATCCCCATATCAATACGGATATCTCTGCCAAGAAATGTTTGTTCCGGATTTACCGGGATGTTCGGTTTTCGAAGAATAAGGATCCGTATAAATCCTGGTTTGCAGCGGGAATTTCCATCGATGGCCGAAAATTGGCCGGGCCGGAATATTATATCCACATCGAGCCGGAAGGAACTTTTTTGGCGGTAGGCTATTGGCGACCAGAAAAGCAACATTTGGATGCCATCCGCCAGGAGATTGATTACAGTGCGGAGGAATTGTTCAAGGCGTTGGAAAAAGGGGGCTGGAAAGCGGAAGAAATGTCTGCGGAGGATAGATTGCAGCGACCTCCTGCAGGATATGCGTCCGATAACCCGCATATAGACCTTTTAAAGCACCGAAGTTTTATCTTGCACAAGAATATGAGCAGAAAAGACATGGAGTCTCCTAAGGCTTTAAATACGGTAATTGAGACTTATTCTTCGATGATTCCTTTTAAGGATTTTATTCATCAGGCGATTGAGCAATAATAAAGCAATTTAATCTGTCTTATAGATTTTATACCTATCAAACAGCACCTATAAAGGGAGGCTGATCTTTCCCATACAGACAGCAGGGGAGTCCTTGATGTTTTCTACATCTTCTGGATTTCCTGCTACGGTTTCATTGGCCAGCACTGCAAATAGGCAGGCCTCCTTGGCATCTGGATCAATTCCTAAATTGGAGAAGGACTGAACCTGATTAGGAAAGGCTTCTTTGAGTTGTTTCATCAAAAGGGGGTTATGTAGCCCACCACCACTTACATATACCTGAAAACTTTCCAGTTCTGCAGTTGCTTTTTGGATTCCCTGTATCATAGTCTTGGCTGCGAATGCATTTAAGGTGGCCATGATGTCCTCTTTGGAAAGCTTTTCCAGATCGGTGTTTTGTGTTATTTTTTCCAGGTAGGTGAGGTTGAACAATTCAGGACCGGTGGTTTTTGGAAAACCCAGGCTCAAGAACGGTTCTTCCAACAATAGATCGAGCAGTTCGGGCTGTACCTTGCCTTTGCTTGCCATTTCAGCATCCTTGTCCATTTCCAATCCGAAGTGCTGGTGCATGAACTGGTTCATCATGGTGTTTCCGGGGCCCAGGTCAGTAGCATAGGCTTTTTGTTCCACACCGATGCTCGGAAGGAAGGTAAAGTTGGAGATACCTCCAATATTCAATAATATCCGGTTTTCTTCGGGGTGGCTAAAGAGGAGGAAATCGCCATAAGCGGCTAGCGGAGCACCTTCGCCACCGGCGGCAATATGTTTCTGCCGGAAGTCGGAAAGGGTGATGATGCCTGTTTTAACGGCAATATGATCCGCATCTCCGATCTGTAGCGTGCTATTGGGCAACCGATGGTCCTTGGTGAGGGATTGGGGCGCATGAAAGACCGTCTGCCCATGACTGGCGATCAGGTCTATATCTTCGGGAGCTAAGCCCCAAGACGCTAGTGCTTCAAGGATTAAAGCAGCGTGTGTACTGCCTACATAAGCATTTATTCCACAGAGTAGCTGCTGATCAATCTGTCTTTTGGCGAATATTTCCCGGATCCAGTTCCGGAAATCATCCTGATAATCCAGGGTTACAAATTTTTCAAGACTGATTTTAGAGCTTGGGCCAGAACCACTGATGCGGCAAAGCGCGATATCAAGACCATCAAGGGAAGTTCCGGACATTAATCCGAGGATCAAACGTTCCTTTTTTTGGGCGATGCGGTAAAGGCTTTCGATGCAGGTATTCATAGGATAAAAATACATTTAAATTTGTAATATGCATTCTTAATCCTATTTTTGAAGGAAAAACAAATAATTACGACATGAATTTTCCTTCAGAATTAAAGTACACCAAAGACCACGAATGGATTCGTGTGGAAGGTGATGAAGCTGTTATTGGTATTACAGACTTCGCGCAACGCGAATTAGGCGATATCGTATTCGTTGATATCAATACTGTTGGTGAAGAGGTTGCTGCTAATGAGGTTTTCGGAACTATCGAAGCAGTAAAGACTGTATCTGATCTTTTTATGCCTGTTAATGCAGAAGTATTGGCAGTAAACGATGCGATCGATGCATCTCCAGAATTGGTTAACTCTGATCCTTACGGTGAAGGATGGATTATCCGTGTTAAATTAAGCAATGTTGCTGATGTTGATGGCTTGCTTTCTGCTGATCAATATAAATCAGAAGTTAACGCATAAGCATTTTAATACATAAAAAAAGAGGCAGATCCCCGGATCTGCCTCTTTTTTTATGGGAAGGTATTATAAACCTTGTACGATATTGTTCAAATCTAAATTGATGCTCTGCCCATCTTTATCCAATTTCATTTTTATTGTCATTACTTTTGGGTAATGGGTGTTGGTATCTAATATGTAGGTACCTGAATAATCACCTATTTTGGTGTTTGATGCATCTTGGATATCTCCTGTAAATTCAAAATTATATCCCTCTGCTGTTTTGGAAAGGTATTTTGCATTCCTAACCACTGTCATTTCACTTGCAGTTTCCTTGGTTGTCCATGTATATCCTGGAGCCGCTGGTTTATCCGGTAATACGGATCCAGAAGTTAGGTTTTCAAAGGGGCTAAGAGCGGTTGTCCCTTCATCTTCGCTGCTCACTGCGCCCGCTTTGGTCATTTTCGTTGGCATCTTTTTACCAAGCAGTGGTTCAAATTGTGCCGCGAAGATGGTTCCAATTTCATCATCTGTAGGGTTTTCAGAATCATAACTTCCCTGTGCCACACCTGCATCAAGGTCAACTTTTACCGATTTTATGACGTTATCAACGGTGTAAATATTGTTTTCCAATTTGCTGGCCGTCAATTCTGCCTTGATATTCATATCCATTATAGTTCCTCCAATTCCTCCTTCCATATCAATTTTGGCTTTTGAAACTTGGGTAAACGTTTTGTTTAATGGCAGTTTGATTTTAAATTCGGTAGTCTGTGCACTTAAAGTGGAAACAGCAGTTCCCAACAGAAATAATAAGAATAATTTTCTCATGAATTTTGGTTAATAGTAATCTGATTTTTAAAAGTTCTCTCTAAATATAAAGAATAATCAGCAATAGTTGTTATAAAATAAAAAGGCCTCAACACGAATGCTAAGGCCTTTTCTATAGAGAAGCTAAAATTACTTCTTGATATAAGAAACTTCTTTAACGGCTTTCACTACTTTAGCGATGCTAGGAAGTGAAGCTTCTACCAATGTTGGTGCATATCCCAAAGGTACATCTGCAGAGGTAACACGGATAATAGGTGCATCTAAGTAATCAAATGCATTCTTTTGCACGTTGAACGTGATTTCTGAAGAGATGGAAGCCAATGGCCAAGCCTCTTCTACGATCACCAAACGGTTGGTTTTCTTAACAGACTCAATGATCGCTACATAATCGATAGGACGTACAGAACGTAAGTCGATCAATTCTACGCTGATACCTTCTTTTTTCAATTCTTCCACGGCAGGAATAACCACACGAGGAATCATCTTTCCAAAAGATACAATCGTTACATCCGTACCTTCTTGGATGGTATTCGCTTTACCTATCTCTAAGTAATACTCTTCTTCAGGAACTTCTCCTTTATCACCGTACATCACCTCAGACTCCATAAAGATCACTGGATCTGGATCGATGATAGACGATTTTAAAAGTCCTTTGGCATCGTATGGGTTTGATGGAACAACCACTTTTAATCCTGGGGTATTTGCATACCAGTTTTCAAAGTTTTGGGAGTGTTGAGCACCTAATTGTCCCGCATTACCGGTTGGACCTCTAAAAACGATCGGACAAGAGAACTGTCCACCGCTCATCTGGTGAAGCTTTGCTGCGGCATTGATCACTTGGTCAATAGCAACCAAGGAAAAGTTGAAGGTCATGAACTCAATGATTGGTTTTAGACCATTCATGGCTGCACCAACACCAATACCAGCAAAACCAAGCTCTGCAATAGGCGTGTCAATTATACGTTTAGCGCCAAATTCGTCAAGCATACCCTGACTTACTTTGTAAGCACCATTATATTCAGCGACTTCCTCGCCCATTAAAAAGATTGTTTCGTCTTTGCGCATTTCTTCGTTCATCGCTTCACGAAGTGCTTCTCTGAATTGTATTTCTCTCATCAGTATACCGATAATGTCGTTTGTTTAGATTAGGCAAAAATACTATTATTTCTTGAATTTCCGTATCGGCATTGTACTATTTTCGATGCAAACGTAGAAAACCCTGCAGCCAACTGTTGAGTTCGTGAAGGGCTTTCGGGATGTCCCAATGGGATACATTGCGTTCTTCCACCAAATTGGAGATGGCACGGACCTGTATGGCAGGGCTGTTCTGCTCCTCAGCAACATAGAAAAAGGCGGCGCCTTCCATGCTCTCCAAACAATCAAGGGGTAATGTTTTTCTGAGCTGTTCAATGCTGGAATTTCGACCATGCACCCTGTTTACGGTTATAGCGGTTGATTTCTTCAACGATTCAAAGGATTGATCTAAGGACATATCTGGCAGCTGCTCCTGAAAGACCGATTTGCCAAAGCCCAATTCCTCAATCGGCATAAAACCATCCTTGGTTTCTGCCCCAAAATCAAAGATGCGATCGGAAACTATTCGACGCACACTTCCAATTTCATCTGCAGGATTGAAGGTGCCGGCAATGCCGACATTCAGCAAAAGATCGTACTTGTTGTTGGCCAGGTGCTTACCCATCGCATAGGCCGTAGCGACCATGCCAACCCCGGTAACCAAATAATCCGTATCGAATTCTTGAAAGCTGGAAATGGAATCTGCAATTTCAAGGTCTGTGGCAGCAACTAACAGTATCTTCATATATTATCTGAAAGTACTAAATTACGTTTATTTGCCTTATCTTTGTATTATGATTTATATTACACGACGCGAACGCTTTAACGCCGCCCATAAATTGTACCGTGAAGACTGGTCTCCAGAGGAAAACGAGCGTGTATTTGGTAACTGTTCCAATCCCAATTGGCACGGCCATAATTACGACCTGTTTGTGACTGTAAAGGGACATATCAACCCGGAAACAGGCTTCCTGATTGACCTGAAACGCATGAAAGACATCATCCTTAGAGAGATCATCGATAAATTGGACCATAAGAACGTTAACCTGGATGTGGATTTCATGAAAGACAAGATGGCTTCTACGGAAGTGATCGCTGTGGAGATCTTCAACATCCTTAAGCCGTTTTTTGAGCAAGAGAAGGTGTTTCTACATGCTGTACGCTTGCATGAAACGGAAAACAACTATGTCGAATATTTCGGCGAATAATCCCCAAATTAAATTACTAAATGAGCAAATTTCAACAATTTGAAGATGCCGAGCAAGATGGCTATCTTAAAATAGATCAGTACAACGAGAAAAATGTTGAACGAATTGCCGCACATTATGTGGATATATTAGAGGCTATCGGCGAAAATCCTAAGCGCGAAGGGTTGGAGAAAACTCCAGAGCGTGTTGCCAAGGCATTACAGTTTCTTACCCATGGCTATGATGTGGATCCTGCGGAAGTATTGCGTGGAGCCATGTTCCAAGAGGAATATAGCCAGATGGTGGTAGTAAAGGATATTGAGGTGTACTCGATGTGTGAGCACCATATGTTGCCTTTCTTTGGCAAAGCCCATATTGCCTATATCCCTAACGGGCATATAGTGGGTCTGAGCAAGATCCCGCGTGTGGTGGATATCTTCGCGAGAAGATTACAGGTTCAGGAGCGTTTGACCAATGAAATCCGCGACTGTATTCAGGAAACCTTAAACCCTGCAGGGGTAGCGGTGGTGATCGAATGTAAGCACATGTGTATGGCGATGCGTGGGGTACAAAAGCAAAACTCCGTAACCACTACTTCTGCTTTTACCGGTGCATTCCAAAACGATGTAACCCGTTCTGAATTCATCCGATTGATAACGGCTTCTTTAGATTAAGATTTAAGAAAGAATTAATGAAGATTTAACCTACCATATGGTAGGTTTTTTTATGCTCTTTTCACTTTTTCCACAATTAGTATAAAAATAAAAATTCCCGTTTTAAGGCAAATTTGGACATCCTTTGTTACTTATCAATAAATTGATAATGAGGGTGTTAATAAAAATTGCTTGGATTGGTAAGGCCCTAATTCCTATCTTTGCCCGGTATGTTTGAAGAATCTGAACGCTTAGAAGCCTATTTGGAAGATACTACGGACGGTGAAAATTCGTTGTTGAAAAGGGTCAATCGAGAGACCTACTTGAGAGAAACCATGCCCCATATGTTATCGGGACATTATCAAGGAAGAGTCCTTTCGATGTTGAGCAAATTGGTTCAACCGAGCTTAGCCTTAGAGATTGGCACCTTTACAGGATACGCCACGTTATGTCTAGCAGAGGGTTTGGCCGAAGGAGGAAAACTTCATACCATTGATATCAATGAGGAACAACAGGAGCGTGTTCAAGGTTATTTTGACGAATCGCCCTATCCAGACCAGATTGTATATCATATTGGAGATGCAGCCGATGAGATCGCGAAGATCGAAGGTATATTCGATTTAGTATTTATAGACGCAGATAAGAAGCGGAATCTATACTATTTCAATGAACTGATTGACCGGGTAAGACCGGGAGGATTATTGTTAATTGACAATGTCTTATGGAAAGGCAAGGTTTTTGATGATAAGCCGGACAATCAAACAAAACAAATAATTGAATTAAATCAAACACTGGCAAGTGACGATAGGGTAGAGAAGTTGATATTGCCAATCAGAGATGGGCTTTTTGTGCTACGCAAGAAGTAGTGTTAAACTAAAACAGGTTTTATGCTAAATTATTGTAGAAAGATTTTTGTGGTATGTATACTTACTACATTGACATCTATGAGCGTATTTGCTCAAGACTACACAACGAAATCGTATATCGCGAAGCACAGCTCGGCTGCGCAGAAGCTTATGCGTGAAACAGGGGTACCAGCCTCTGTTATCTTGGCGGTTGCCATCCATGAAAGTGCATATGGCAATAGCCGTATCGCACGTTATCTCAACAATCATTTTGGAATCAAAGGGAAGAACAACAGCACGAAGATCCGTTCCGCTTATAAGGGATATGATTCGGCGAGCGAATCCTACCGTGATTTCGTAGGATTGTTGCAGCGTAGAAAGGCGACTCAACCCTTGTTCAAGAAGCATGATTCGAAGGATTATCAATCTTGGGTAAAAGGGATTGCACGTTCTGGCTATTCGGAAACGAGTGATTGGTCGAGGAAAGTTATTTCCACGATCGATCGTTACGATCTGGAAAAGTACGACGAGAAAACAAACCTTAATTAATTTCTTTTAGATGAAGAAGGTATGGCTGGCCAGTTTACTATTGGCCTTATTTTTTGTTTCATGTGGAACGAAGCGGGGATCGGTGGTGAAAAGTCCGCAAGGCAAATCGCAAGGCACCATAACCTCCTCCACAGGTAGGACAGGAACGACTTCGGGCAACCGAGGGACCTCGGTCTCTGGCTTATCCTATATCGAAAAATATAAAGGCATTGCCATCGAAGAGATGAACAAATATGGCATCCCGGCGAGTATCAAACTTGCCCAAGCCATCTTGGAATCCGGAAATGGAAACAGCGACCTCGCTACTCGTGCGAACAATCACTTCGGCATCAAATGTGGAGGAACCTGGAGCGGAAAATCAGTTACCAAATCGGATGACAATCCCAACGATTGCTTTCGGGTCTATGACAATCCTGAGCAATCCTTCAGAGATCATTCCCAATTCTTGTTGAGGAAACGCTATGAGAAACTTTTCCAACTGAGCAAAGACGATTACAAAGGTTGGGCGAGGGGATTGAAAGATGCCGGCTATGCCACGAATCCGAGGTATCCACAACTCCTGATCGATCTGATCGAACGGTACAATCTGCAGCAGTATGATATCCCGGAACGTAAAACGGAAGTCGTGGCCAGGGCGGAAAAGGTTGACCAGATCATTGAGAAGAAGGCTGAAGTAGAGCCACCTGTTCCCGTAGAGGAAATCAAGAAGCCGGTTGCCATGAAGATCTATGAAGTCAAAGCTTCGGACACACTAACCGCTATCGCCACTAAAAACAACCTTACAGTTGCCGCATTGAAGGAAATGAACGGACTTACGGGTGATGCCGTGTCGGTCGGGCAATTGTTGGTCGTATCAAAATAGTTACAAGAGCTATTAAAAGATGTTAAATATTAGCATCCTATTCATCTATCATGTAGTTTTATAGGAGTGAAACCGCTATTACTTTTTCTTTTATTCGGACTTTTTATTATTCCGCACTCAGGCTTTGCGCAGCGAAGGTTGGAAGGTATTGTGTATGATGCCTTCAATAAGCAACGCGTTGGAGAGGTCTTGATCCGGAACGTGAATACTAATCAGAAATCCTATAACGATTCTAGGGGAGAGTTTGATATCCTGGTCAGCCCGGGAGATCAGCTGATCATTCGAAAGACCGGTTATATTTCAGATACCATCGAAATCAAGGAACAACCGGCATTGATCATCTATTTAAAGGAAGCTGTCAAACAAATCCAGGAGATTCGTGTTGTAGGGCGTAGGAATCCGGATGATGTGCTGGAGGAGATGAAGCGCGATTATAAAAAAGCCTTTGATCTGGCAGCACCTCGGGAAGCGCTTTCCGTTGGTCCATCAGGGGCGGGTCTGAGCATAGATTATCTCTATAGCAAGATCAGTAAAGAGGCCAAGAACGCCCGAAGATTTACCACACATATCGGTCAACTGCATGAGCAGAACGTAGTAGAATATATTTTTACGCCCGATTTTGTGCACAATCTGATTGGATTGGAAGGGGAGGATTTACAGGTGTTCATGAAAATCTTTAAACCATCCTATGAGCAAATATCAACGATGAGCAAGGAAGAGTTGGGTATACATGTAAAAAAAATGTACGAAGTCTATAAACTACACCCAAATTTACGACCTTTGCGAGAATTGCCAGATATAAAAATGGATGTCAAAAAAGAAAATTAATATGAGAATAAAATTTTACCTATTACCTGTTTTCATTTTTGTTTTAGGGATTACCCAGATGCATGCTCAAGATCTAAAGGAGCTGCGCGTAAAACCAGATTCTAGCATCAGCGAACAAGAAAAACAAAAAGCCCTGAATATTAAGAACATCAATGTTCCTATTCCTAAGTTAGACCTGAAAGTAAACTATTGGAAACACTGGACCAAACTGGGATTGAACTTCAACCAGGCACAGTTCAGCGATTCTTGGCAATTAGGGGGTCTCAACTCCTGGGCATTAATGGGTCTGTTCTGGCATAAATCAGAATTCAATAGAAACAATTTCAACTTTACCACCGATGTGGATATGAAATACGGTAAGCTGAAAAACGAAGACCAGATGCCAAGGCCGAACAACGATAGGTTGTTCTGGGATAATAAGCTTTCCTACAAATTATCGAAGAGCTGGGCGATCTATACCTCGATCACTGTAGAAACGCAGTTTGACAACGCTTATAACTACGGTAGAGACAAAGAAACGGGCAAGGACACCATTACAAGTGTTAAATCCTCTTTCATGTCGCCGGGTTATTTCACGGAGTCTGTCGGTTTGGAGTATAAGCCAAACAAGGAATTCTCCCTACGTTTCGGTACAGGTACAGCCCGTCAGACCTTGATCTTGGATCAACGTATCAGACCACGTTCTGGGCGGGGATATTACGACCGATATGGCGAATACCTAAACCCATCCAATCCTGATAAAGGAACAGGTCCTCGTTATGGCGTAGAGGAAGATAAGAATTTCAAGAATGAACTGGCATTCCAGTTAACAGCAAATCTGGATAAGAACATCGCGAAGAACATCAATCTGAAAGCGCGTTATAACCTATTTGCAGATTACCAGGATCTGAACGATCCTGCGCATCGTTTGGATGCTACGTTTAGTTCAAGGATCACCTCGTTGATCAATGTTTCTTTAGGCGGTACCATGATCTATGATAACAACATGATCGGTAAAGTGCAATGGAGTGAATCATTGGCCCTTGGAATCCTATTAAATTTACCTAAATAAGATAGATGCTAAAAAATACAGGACGATTGGTTGTTGCGGTGTGTGGGGTGGTCTTTTTGATCGGATGTTCAACCGCAAAGAAGACAAAGGTTTTACAGCAACCAACAGCTTCTGTTATTACCCCCTCAGCAATTGTTGAAAACACTGTGGTTAATGTGGATACCCTGTTGGAAAAAAGCAAGGTAGATTCCCAGCGCCAGGCTGTTCAGGTGGTAGCACCATTGACCCCGGAAGAGATTGCCTGGAATATGTTCCGTGCAGGGGTAAATAAACAGGCAGATTTTGCTGCTGCCATACATTACGATGTACGGAAGCCGCATTTCGTGATGATCCACCATACTTCCCAAACCAGTATGGCACAGACCATCCGCACTTTTCAGGTGCCACATAGCAAGGTGAGCAGCCATTACGTGATCGGTAGGGATGGTCGTGTGGTTCAGATGCTGAACGATTACCTGCGTGGCTGGCATGCCGGTCGTGGATCTTGGGGAAATATTACCGATATGAACTCCGTATCCATCGGTATCGAATTGGACAACAATGGCAACGAGCCTTTTCCAGAAGCTCAGATCAAATCGCTGATGGTTTTATTGGATACCCTAAAGACGAAATATACCATTCCTCAAAAGAACTTTATCGGACATAGTGATTATGCGCCAGGCAGAAAGGATGATCCAAGTGCTTTCTTTCCCTGGGAGAGATTGGCTCAACGCGGATTCGGTATCTGGTACAATCCGAATGCCTTAATGCCTGCTCCGGCTAATTTTAATCCCTTGGATGCACTGAAGCTGATGGGCTATGATATGACCAGGCCAGAAACGGTTATTCGGGTATTCAAGCAGAAATATATCAAGAATGATCGGACACCTGTCCTCACGGAATACGATAAGATGGTCCTCTACGACCTCTATCGGAAACACTATTAAGCGATTTGTTTTCTTGGGAAAGCAGATTGTAGAAGTAGACCGATGATGATGACCAAGGCACAGCCGATCAGGTTCAACCAAAGAAAAGCAACGATATCCAGCTTCCAGATCCCGATGATAATGGCTTCGGTAATAACTGCGGACCAGAATACCGCTTTACCCCCAATCTGTTTAACATAGAAAGCCACCAGGAAGATTCCGAGGATAGTGCCGTAGAAAAGGGAACCCAGGATGTTCACGGCCTCCAACAAATTTCCCAGTCTATTGGCATACAAGGCGATAATCACCGTGAAAATTCCCCAACATAGTGTACTGATGCGGGATGCGCGCAAATAAAGGGCATCATCGCCATCCTTGCGTACAAAGCGTTTATAGATATCGATGACCGTGGTGGAAGAAAGGGAATTGATCGCACTTGCGGTGGCCCCCATGGAAGCCAGGAATATTATCGCTATCAATAGCCCAATTAAGCCTTTTGGGAACACATCGATCACGAACTTAAGGAAGATATAATTGTTGTCGTTCGTGTCTGCTTGCTCGTCGTTTTTCTTGATAAGGGATACGACATCCGCCTTCAATGCTTTTTCTTTTTCGCCGAATGAAGAAAGTTTATCTCGGCTGGCGGCAATAATATCCTGGTTATCGGTCGATAAGGCATCGGTCAATTGGTCAACGACCAAAGTTTTTTCTTGGCTGAGCTGCTGGTGCTCCTGCATGATCTGCCGGTATTCCCCGGCATATTGGCTCTGCTCCAATTTCAGGGTTTCCTTCTCGTTGAAGAATAGGGGCGGTGTATGGTACTGATAATAGGCAAATACCAATATCCCGATCAAAAGGATACAGAATTGCATGGGTACTTTCAAAAGCCCGTTCATCAACAGCCCCATTCGGCTTTCCTTTACAGAAGCACCGGTGAGGTAGCGGCCGACCTGGCTTTGATCCGTTCCGAAATAGGAAAGCTGCAGGAAGAATCCGCCGATCAAACCCGTCCAAACGGTATATTGGTTGTCGAGGTCAAATTTAAAATCTATGGCATTGGCCTTTCCGGATTTTCCAGCAATATGCAAGGCCTCTTTAAAACCTATGTTCTGGGGCAATAAATGCACCACTAGTACACCTGCCAATAACAGGCCGGCGAAAATAATCCCCATCTGCAGCAATTGGGTATAGGAAACCGCCTTGGTACCCCCATAAACGGTATAGATGATCACAAGCGCTCCAATGCCCAAGGTGGTCAGGGTGAGGTCGACATGTAGTACACTGGAAAGGATAATGGAAGGCGCGAAGATGGTAATCCCGGTCGAGATCCCCCGTTGTATCAGGAACAAAAAGGCCGTTAGCACCCTTGTCTTCACATCGAACCGTTTCTCGAGGAATTCATAGGCTGTATAGACCTTCAGTTTATGAAAAATGGGGATGAACGTGACACAGAGGACGATCATGGCCAATGGAAGTCCGAAATAGAACTGCACGAAGCTCATGCCCGATGTATAGGCTAGGCCAGGGGCTGAAAGAAAGGTGATGGCGCTGGCTTGTGTTGCCATGACCGATAACCCTACGGTATACCAGGGTAAGGAGCGGTCACTAAGGATATAGCCGTC
The DNA here is from genome assembly GCA_002322865.1 of Sphingobacterium sp. UBA1575. Taxonomy (GTDB): domain Bacteria; phylum Bacteroidota; class Bacteroidia; order Sphingobacteriales; family Sphingobacteriaceae; genus Sphingobacterium. Next base: position 205,307 of record DCOH01000002.1, read on the forward strand.
AATACTTTTGACGTTTTTGCTCTTATAGATCCCATAGGCGACGATCAAGAGCAAGGTAAGGATGAGTACTATCCAATCGATACTACTCATCCGAAGTATCTAGTAAAGAAATACATCAATACAATGCATACGATTAACCAGAGTACAATTAACCAATAGAATTGTCTCCAGCTACGTACAAATGGAGGAAGTCCATTATCTGTCATGCGGTTTATTCGGCAACAAGGCAGTAATGAAGATGATGGCAAAAACCAATGCCGCAACCGTTCCACCGATCACACCTAAAAATGTTCCTGTAGCAATCCATGCTGTTAAACCACCTAAGATTACAGCGGTTAACAAGATAATTCCTTTTACATTAATTTCTTTTGAGTTGTCGATTTGATTTTCCATTATATTATTCTATTATTTTTCTTCTTTAGTCAACAAATTTACAAATAATCTAGTAGCTCCGGGCACTCCAGCGGGCAATTGTCTGAAAAATGCCAAAGAAGTATAGACAAATTTCCCTTTTCCATAATTGGCGATCAACAAGGACCCGTTGTTGGGGCTTTCGTTCTTGTCGGAAAAAGTAAGCGGAGTACGGTATTTCGCATCAATTTGATCCGCAAAGTATAAACCTCTTTCCTGTACCCAGCCATCGAAATCAGCGACTGTAATTTTGTTAGGATAATTAAGCACCGGGTCGTTTTTATCGTTAAAGACCACCTTAGCATCTTCTTCTGTTACCCGGCTTCGGTTGATCTGGAAGGGGTAAGGTCCAAGCTGCGTCGTTCCCATCCGGGAATTTACATTATACTGCACCAACGCTACACCACCTTCTTCCACATATTTCAACAGCTCCGGCATCCAACGTTGGATATGCTTGCTAACGTTATAAGCCCGTACGCCAACCACAACGGCATCGTAATTTTTAAGGCTGGAGGCCGTGATAAGCTGCTCCGTCAATTGATCCACCTGAATGCCGATATTCTCCAAGGAGGAAGGGATAAGGTCGCCTGCACCGGCAATATACCCCACTTTTTTGATCGGATTGACCAGATCCAGTTTCTTAACCTGAAGGGTCAATGCCGGAAACCAAGTGATGCTTGGGATGTGGGGGTAGTTAATGTTTTTATAGCCGCTCAATGTTTCGCCATTGAACTGCAGATTTACGGTGCTGTTGGCGGTATTTTTAGGGTTTTTGATGCTGATCTGTCCAGACCAACTTTGTCCTGCCGGAATTTCCACCGCTATCTTATTCGGATGGATCTCTAGTCCATTGCTCTGGGTAAAGGTCAGGTTGCCCTTTTCGGTTTTTGGCCCATGGTTCATCACCGTGATTCCAATGGTTTTCTCTTCGTTTTCCTGGAGCAGGAGGTTATTGCTGGTTAATGCTGCGGTAAACTTCGGACTGATGCTGATGGGCTGAAGGATCTCGCCATCTACTGGATCTACATACCTGTATTTGATCGGTTTCTTAACCGGTATATCGACACCCGCCACCTGGAACACAAGCTCCACACTAATGGGGTCCAAGTTCTCTGGTTTTCCAAAATTACGTTCCTCCACCTCAAATTTCCCTAGGGAATGAGGTTTTATCAACCAATAGGGTTGGGAGCTTTGGCCGGCGTTTGTTTGACCATCTACTGTTACTGGTTTATTGTAGGTAAGTAGCTTGTTTGCCGGTTTTCCATTGATGCTTTTCAAACTGGCGTTGGCCTCTTCCGACCTGGAAATGATATCCAAACTAAATGGTACTGCCTCAGCAATGACAGCACTTGGTTTGTTGCTGATGGCTTCCACATACATACCGGCACAAGCCAGTAGCAGCCCTTCCACTTCTTTTAGTTTTTGGGTTTTCCAAAAAGAGTTTTTCAGTTTTTGGATATCCTGGTGAAGCTTTGCCAAGGCTGGGATACTCTTGCCGGGATGGTTCGGGTCGAAGCTGTTTTGTAGGCTTTTAATTTCCTGTTCGATCGGTTGGGTAAGCCCTGGTTCATTTAATCGGCTCCAATCGGTTTTTATTCCCTCGAACAGATCGCTTTGCGCTTTATCACCCGCTACATGATCAAAATATTCGATAACATCTCCACGTTGGGTGGCAGCGCCAAATCCCTGGCTTTTATGCTGGGATCTGCTGAGCGCTGATATTTCACCATAGGAATATCCGATAAGGGGATTGTAGGCGCCTATATTGACTTTTAATTGATCTTCGGAGGTATTGTTCATGCCCCCAAAATTGGCGGTGTTCCATACGAGGCGTTTGGCCTGCCAAGGTTTTAGGGTTTTCAGTTGTTCTGGAAATCGCTTCGGGTCAGCAGCTGCGAGGAAAGCTTCATGGGCCAACATGGCTGAAGCCTGGTGATGGCCATGTCCGCCGCGGCTGTCGGGCGGAAAGCGGGTAATGATCACATCCGGTTGCAATTGGCGGATGAGGTATACCGCTTCGCGAAGCGTTTCTTCCTTTTTCCAAAAGGAAAAGGTTTCCTCATGGGTCTTACTGAAACCGAAATCGTAGGCAGAAGTAAAATATTGTTCGCCTTTATCGATGCTGCGGGCAGCAAGTAGTTCCTGTGTTCTGATCAATCCCAGGTCGATTCCCTGCTCGGTACCCAATAGATTCTGTCCGCCATCCCCACGGGTAAGGGAAAGATAGGCAGTTTTGAACTTTTTTTCGTTGGCCAGCCAAGCGATCAGTCTGGTGTTTTCATCATCGGGATGGGCCGCAAAATACAGCACGGAACCGAGACTGTTCAATTTATCGATCTGCAGTTTGATCTGCGCAGAAGATAGGGATTGCTGCGCCTGAAGGGTTGGGATTTGAAGGGCTAGGAATATAAGTAGACTAAGGATTCGTAGGATCATAGCCTAAAAATAAGGAAGTTTGCCTTAAAAATAAAAGGAATCAAATTAATTTGATTCCTTTTACCAACAATTAAAAATCTTTTGACGTTAAACCCCGTGATCCAATCATGGGTTCAATTGGCAGGATGATGCGCTAATTTGGTCTAACCTTTAATGAATATAAAAGTAAGATAAATAGAATGGAATATGGGGGCATAATAAAAAAAACTTTTCCACAAAAACCGAGTTATACACAGGTTTTTGTGGAAAAGAAAATATAATTTACTGCAAGAAGGGCAGGTAAATTTCTGGTTTATTTGTCGATGGAACCTAAAACACGCTTCATAAAGGTATTTAGGGCATCTTTTTGTGGTGTTCCATCTTGGATAAGTTTGTTTACCTCGATGGCACCGTACATATTTGAAATCAATTCACCGATGACGTCAAGTTCTTCATCTTTCAGTTGCGAAACTTCGGTCAGGGATTCCAATGTTTCAATGGTTTCCAATACGAAATCGGCATCATTTTCTTTGATGAACTCAACGAGGTGTTTAATTACTGGTAACTTCATTTAATAATTCTGTTAATCCTTCGATTTTATTTGTTTGAACCTGGTTTACCAATTTACCGTTTTTGAAAGCGGCAAATGTTGGCAGGTTATTTACGTTCGCTAATTTTCTTGACTCTGGAAACTTTTCTGCATCCACGATAACGAATTCCACGTTTTCGTTCTCTGTAGAAAGTTTCTTGAATTTTGGTTTCATGATACGGCAATTGCCACACCAAGAAGCTGAAAATTGTACCATCACAACATCATTGCTGTTGACTACTTCTTGTAGATTGTCTGCGCTTAATTCTTGTAACATGATAGATTGATTTAAAGATGTATATATAAAAAGAAAGAGGAGGTTTTGGCCTCCTCTTTTTTAAAGGGGGGTCTTAGTTTTTTGCCAAGTAAGAAGCAACGCCTTCACGTGTAGCGTTCATCGCGTCTTTTCCTTCTTCCCAGTTTGCCGGACAAACTTCACCGTGTTTTTGAACATGGGTGTAAGCGTCTACCAAACGGATGTATTCTTTAACGTTACGGCCTAGAGGCATATCGTTTACAGACTCATGGAATACTTTACCAGTTTCGTCGATCAAGTAAGTTGCGCGGTAAGATACAGCTGATCCTTCCACCAAAGTACCGTACTCTGGGTGCTCAACTTCTTTCATTTCTAAAATTCCCAATACACTGGAAAGGTTACGGTTGGTATCTGCAATGATAGGGTATTCCACACCTTCGATTCCGCCGTTATCTTTTGCTGTGTTTAACCAAGCAAAGTGTACTTCTGCCGAGTCACATGATGCACCGATAACGATGGTATTTCTTTTTTCGAATTCAGCAACTGCTTCTTGGAAAGCATGTAATTCTGTAGGACATACAAAAGTAAAGTCTTTTGGATACCAGAATAACAAGATCTTTTTGTTTTCTTGCTGAGCTTTTTCGAATAAGTTCAACGTGAAGTTGTCGCCTAAATAATCGATCGCATCTACTGTAATGTTCGGGAAATTTTTACCTGTAAAACTCATAATATTTTCTTTTCTTTTTCTTGGTACAAAGGTAAGGAATTTTAAGGCTGAAAAGTATTGATATTGTTTATTGAGTATCATTTTTGTCTATATATGATGGGGATTATTTATAGATGTGATTTATATTATTATCCTATTATCTCTGGATCATTGCGAGGAACGAAGCAATCTCTTTTCACGTCATTGCGAGGAATGAAGCAATCTCTTTTCACGTCATTGCGAGGAAACGAAGCAATCTTCCATCCAACCGATTTGCTAAAAATAAAAACGTACATTTCAGTATGTAAAAAGCATGTTTTCAAGTTGAAATCGGGCTTAAAGCCTACTTAAACCAAGAAAAAAGCATGCTAAACTAACCTTTACATACATTTTGCATACTTTCACCTTACTTTCACTATGGTTTCAGAGCGAAGAAACTCCTCGCCTCATGCAATTTCCACAAGGTCTATAACCGGCAACCAAAGCTTCCTCTTCATCCTTAAAAAATACCCTATTCTCACGTTTCATTCTCTTCCCAGAACCGCAGCCTAATTTTCCATAGATCTTCAATTTCCTATTCCCACCGAACAGGATTTCCTTTCTACGGATCATCCCATGCAGTTCTTGCGGACTTATATTCACATGCTCAATCATCTTTATAAATTAAATCAACTCAACATAACCTAAATCAACTCAACGCATCATGAAAAATTATCCCCAGGGTATATCTTTCCCCAGATTTCACCTCACTGACCCCATGCTTCATATTAATCCGATAATATCCCTTAGTACCTTTCTCTGGCCTAAAATTCGTAGTAAACAATAATGCATCTCCTTTTTTTGGACGTAGGACTGTCGCTTTGGATTGTGCTCTTGGAATTTGTTGGGTGAGCACAAATTCTCCACCCGTATAATCCTCATCTGCCTCATTCAAAAAGAGTACCATCTGGATCGGGAAATAAACATCACCATACAGATCTTGGTGCAAGGTATTAAATCCTCCTTCTCCATATTTTAGGATTAATGGCGTGGCTTTTAACTGTTCATTATCATGACATTCTTTCAGAAATTCGGAATGGCTGTTGGGGTATGTCCTATCTATTTTCAAAACCTGAAACCAAAGGTTGGCGACGTTTGCTATAAAGGGGTATATGGCTGTTCTTACTTCTTGGATGATGCTTGGTAGGGGATAGTTGAAGTATTTGTACTCTCCCAATCCGAAGCGATATCTTGCCATGTTGACGGTCTTTCTGTATAGGGATGGGTTATCGTAATTTTGGATGAGCTCTTCGCAGTTTTGAGGATTGAGTAGGCTTGGGATAAGGGCAAAGCCATTTTGATTCATGGATTCGTTGATGGTGGACCAATCAAGTTGTGCGATTTTTTCTGATATGTTGGCATTGTTTATCATTTTGGTAGTGGGGCTGGATGTTGATGTTATTGTAAAGTTCCAAAATTGAGGACAAAGAAAAAATCCAGATGTTGCTAAGTTTTTTGGCGGTAAAATATTAGATTTGCAGCGCGGCCTCGTAGTTCAACGGATAGAATAGATGTTTCCTAAACATTTGATAGCAGTTCGATTCTGCTCGAGGCTACAGAAAAAGAGCATCATTTGATGCTCTTTTCGTTTTTTTAATAAAGTTTATTATTGATAATTGTCTATCAAAAGTCCCAATTATCTGTTCGAAATGGAGAAACAGGTAAACCAGTTGAAGAAAATAAATTTGGCATTGAAGTATTACTGAACCCGAACCTTACAGCAATAGGTAAAGGGACCTCTTTTGAAAAAACCAGTAATTCATTGTTTTCAATTTTAAAATTAGCTGGTTTAAAGACATGATCGTTTCCTGCAATATATAAATCAATTATTTCTTTATCTTTTACTTGCAGCTTTCCTTCAGCGTAATAAAATCGAATTCTTATTTTATCATCTTCAACGATATAGTCTTTATAAATGGGTGATTGATAATCCTTTTTTCGGATACCGTAATCATTTACGAATGCTAAATCTGCAAGTCGTAGGGCTACAGCTCTTTTCTTTTGTGGGTGAATATCTTTTATATTATCTACCAAATCAGTAGTTACGACCATACCTGTTTTTGAAATGCTCATTGCTGTTTTGGCTTGTTGCTCTCTGAGTAATGCCGCATTTGGTTTTTCGTATTTATAAGAATGTGGTGCAATTTGAACAAAATAGAATGGGAATTCTTTATTCCAAGCCTTTCTCCAGGAACTTATTAAGGTTTGCATTAAATGATCATAACCCCAATAAGAAATTGTATTATCTTCTCCTTGATACCACAAAGCTCCTGCAATATTATAGCCCGCGAAAGGGTGAATCATACTATTCCATAGAACACCGGGTTGGTATGGTTTTCTTGGTGCAATTTTTTGCAATTTTGAATTTTTAAATAACTCAGGATCATTTAATATATCTTCTTTAGGAACCCAATATTCTGCCGCCGATCCTCCCCAGCTAGCATTTATTATCCCTATTGGAATATCTAAATTTTTATTTAAGTTTTCAGCAAAGAAATAACCTATCGCTGAGAAAGCTTCTGCACTTTTTGGATCGCATTCTGTCCATTTATCATATATATCATTTTGTGGGGTTTGTGCAGCAATATTACTTATTTGTAAAAAGCGGATATTTTTATTAGAAATGCTAGGTAATGCTTCTTTCATTTCTTTAACATTATTAAGGGCCGACCATTGCATATTAGACTGACCAGAGCACAGCCATACCTCACCAACCATAACATTTTCTAAGGTTATTTCGTGATCTTGAGATTGAAACCAAATTTTATATGGCCCCCCCGCTTTAGGGGTTAAAATAGATGTTTTCCATTCAGCATCTCCAGAAGTTATAGTTTTTATAGTATCTGTTGACCAAGAGGCTAAAATTTTTACCTCTTGCCCAGCTCTTGCCCAACCCCAAAAATTAACATTTTCCTGCTGCTGTAAAACCATGTTTTTTGAAAAAAAAGATGGAAGACGTAATTTCTGTGCCTGAACTTTATAAACCCCAATAAAAAATAAAAGCGTAAAAAAAATAGTCTTATTCATGAATTTTGTTTAAGGTGAATTAGTCTTTTTTATCTGAACCCAGGTTAATGATAATGAAGCCAATAACAGAATAACAGCAATTATTTGATATATTATGGAAAGGCTAATATTGGCATCTTTTAAAGCACCTCCTAAGTACACCATGACGCCCCCCACAATCGTGCTCAAGAAATTCAGGAAACCATAAGCTGTTGCAATATATCTTTCATTAACCACTTGTCTAAGGAATGGCATTAAATTAGCATCGTTAAAACCTCTGGCAAGGCCGTATATCAACATAGCAACTATGGCCAAAGCAAACATTTTAGTAGATGCCATAATGAAAAGAAACGGTGCCCCTATACAAAAGCCAATAATCATTACATTCACTCTTCCTTTCGGATTTTTTTGTGCCCAGCGATCTGCTACAATGCCACCCAATATTACTCCGACAAAAGAACCAACCTGCATATACCCTGTTGCGGAAATTCCTGCAGTTCCCAGATCTAAATGAAACTGTTCTTTAAGAAAAGTAGGGAGCCATCCTGCGACAAACCAGTTGGCCATTCCTAATACAGCAAAATAAAATAGGATTAGGTAAAATGAAGGAAGTTTGAATAAGGATATTAAAATCTCTTTCACCGAATACTTTTCAGAAATTTCATCTTTTTCTAATTGAAAATTTAATTCATTTGAATTGATTGTGTTTTGATTTACTTCCTTTTTGTCACGAATAAAATATATTAAAACAAAAGAATAAACGATTCCGAATAAACCAAATACATGGAAACCATATCGCCATCCCCAATATTCCGCAATAAATCCGCCCAAGCCACCTAGTGCTAGTCCAGTATATAACCCACACATATGTAAACCTGTAGCTAAGGAACGTGTTTTTCCAGAATGATAATCGGTGATTAAAGCTAATGCTGCAGGGATGTAACAAGCCTCACTTATACCCATAAGCAGGCGTGTAATTAAAATTTCCTCAAAAGAATTAGCATAACCAGTCCATAAAGTAACTGCTGACCAAATTAAAACAGATAAAACGATGACTTTTTTACGAGAATATTTGTCAGCTAGGAAGCCGCCGAAGGGACTTACGATTCCATATGACCATAGAAAAACTGAAGTTAATAGACCGAATTGAGAATCATTCAAATTAAAATCTGACACGATTGGATCCCGCATAGAAGTGATTAGAATCCTATCAAAATAATTTAAAAATGCCACCACCCAAAGTAGGCCTACCAATAACCAGCTGTATCCTTTTGAAGCTGTATTTATCATGACTATTTTGTTATATGACCAACTAAAACTTTTGGACTTCTTATTCCAGGGCGAATCTCTCCTGTCGGAATTATAAGGCTTCCTCGCCAATAGGTAGTGCCAGTCGTAACTGGAACCCAGACTTTATCTAAAGTTTCCATCTTTACTATTGATTTATTATTCCACTCTTTTCCATCATATATGAAAATTCTATTCGAAAACCCTGGATGATCATGATTTGGAGTAGTTTTTGCCAAGCGTCCATCATCTCCACCAATTACAAATAGATTTTTGCTAAAGGCATCGTAAAATGCAGGTCCAGCTGCCGCGGCAAAAGATGTTGGAAGATTTGTTTTTTGAATCCACTCTCCATCATCATTAAGTTCATATACATCTTTTAAGTAATTTCGAACCCCATTTATTAAGGATACACCTGACATGATTAATAACTTTCCATTGAAAATTGCAGCTACTGCAAGCATCCTACCTTCTGCTGGCAATTTGGTACAGATTTCCCATCCTTGGTGAGGGTTTTGAAGATCTAACCTCCAACAGTTATTTTCAGCTTCTTTAGAATTAGGTGACCTTAATCCTCCAAGGATATACCAAAAATTGTTTATTCTTACAGAAGCACAATTTGCAATAGGGCTAGGTAATTTAGCTATGGATTGATAGGCTATTGAATTTTTAGTGTTATCCCAAAATATTTCATATACAGAATCCAAATGCTGGTTTTCATCACTTCCTCCAGCGATGTACATTTTATTATTATAAGAAACTGTAGCTCCATATCCCATGACCTGGGGAAGTTTAGTTGATTCTGACCAATTGCCCGCTTTTTCTTTTAAAACGAACAGTTTATCTGTCCAAACTTTTTTCCCCCCTTCCCATGGAGCTTTTCCATCTGGGAAATTTGCTCCACCAGCAACAATCAAAAAATCATTTACAACGCCAACATATGCCCCTGCATAGCCAATTGGATCAGGAATGGGCTTTAGGTAAACCCATTCCCATTTTAATTTTGTTTCCTGTCCTAAAACAGTGGTTGGAATCAACATAAAAATCAAGATTTTAAGTACATTAAACAGCATAGCATTTTTTAACAATGGGCTACAACAGCTAAAAATTCTGAATTATCAAGTTCTTTGTAAAGATTTGAAATATTTTCTGGGGAAAGATTTGCTAATGGTAGTCGTGAATTTCCTAATAATACGCCTGTTTTTTCCATAATAGCTCTTTGGGTAGGAATTGGTCCATATTTAACCAATAAGCGAATCATTTCAACAGCTTTAAAATGAAGTTTTTCTGCTTCTTCGTGTTTACCTTCATGAAAGAGTTGAATAACTTTATTATATAATTTAGCAGCAAAGTTATAAGTGCTTCCAATAGCTCCTTTTGCTCCAACAGCTAAAGCTGGCAACAACAATTCATCATAGCCAAACAAGATGTCAAATTTTCCATTTTTATAATTCAAGCATGCTTGATATTCGTGAATAGTGGAGGCTGTATATTTAATTCCAGCTAGTGTAGGCATCTGTGCCTCTGCAAGAGTTAGGAATTCAATTAGATCTAATTGAATTCCAGTAACTGCAGGGATATGATAGTAAAAGAATGGAGTTTTAGGAGCAGCAGAAGCAATATTGGCCATACAGTCCACTAGATTTTGAGCCGAGCTAGGTTTAAAGTAAAATGCTGAAACAGAAGAAATATAATCTGCTCCATTTAATTCCGCATGCTTGGCCAATTTTCTAGCTTCTTCAATTGAACTATGGCCTACATGGACTAAAACTAATATTCTACCAGCGACACATTCTAGATACCGTTCGGTTATTTGCATGCGTTCTTCAGTGCTCAAACTTGGACCCTCTCCATTTGTTCCACAAATGAACACACCCACAACCTTTTGGTTGATTAACTTATCAACATAGCTTGGAATGCTATCTAAATCAATAGAGCCGTCTTCTTTAAAGGCAGCAAAGGTTGCTGCAATCAGTCCATTTATTTTATTCATTTTTTAAAATTTTTACAATAATTCTTTAAGAGCAACTTGTTGGAATACAAGGTCGGCCTGACTACTTTCATATAAAATTCCAATTGTGTTCTTGTCAATAGAAGTAATGCATGAATATCCCCTTCCTTTTCCTTCATCCAGTAAAGTTTTTGTAATCCATGTATTTCCGTTGTCTTTGCTGATTTTCAATGAAATATTAACCCTTTCATATTTTGAATTTGGATTACAGAAAACAAGAAGAGTTTTTTCATTTCCATATTCAAAATAATGATGTTTATGGATACTTGCCATACAGGTTGGTTCAATTAATGCATGGTGAGATGTAGGATGTTCAATCCAAGTTTTTCCCATGTCGTTTGTTGTAGCAATAGCTCTTCCGTTTTTTTCTCCTTTTTCTGTGCTATTAAGATTTGATCGCATATTTAGCATGATTCTCCCGTCCTCAAGTTCAACCGCCATACATTCTGTAGTTGACCTTGTCAAAGCCGGATTAGATGTTAACCATGTTTTCCCTCCATCTTTGCTAAAAGTGATATTTGAAAATGCTTTTCCGGAATTGTCTCTACCCTGGGTGGGCATAACTAAAGTTCCATTTTTCATGGTAAGGCCATGTCCTGGTGCTGGAGCCCATAGCCACCAATCCTCTTTTTTGCACATTTCTGTTAGGTTAATTGGTTTTGACCAGGTTTTACCGTTATCTTGACTCTTAACCATAAGAAATTGAGAGGTTTCCTTTATGCCGAATCCCGGCTGAGAACCCTTTGTTTTCCATTGATGATTCCAAATTTCTTTTCCATCTTTTATTCCTGGGTACCAAGTTCCGGTTTCATCAATCACGCCGTGCATCCATAATCCAGCAACGAAAATTTCTCCGTTGTTTTCATTTATAATAATATTTGGATCAGATACGCCATTCCATTTTTGCCCCAGTCCTCCATATTCACCCATATCTATAGCTACTTCAAATGGTAACCATGAATGCCCGCCATCTAGACTTCTTGATACGCCAATATCCATATGTCCCTGTAGATCCCTACCCGATTCATATCTTGCATCATAAACAGAAACTAAAGAACCATCTTTTGCGGTAATAATTCCTGGAATCCGACTGGTATGAACCTTATCTTGTTTGTGTCTACGAACTGCAACAGCATATCTATGAGAACTTGATTTTAAGTCTTGAAATTTTATTTTTTTACCGTTTATCTTTAATGCATCATAGAATATATCAAGGGGAGTAAGTAGATTTTCGACAGGTGGAACTTGTACGCTCAACCAAAAATAGTTTGCTCCTTTTTTAATATTTGCGACTGCCATTAAGTTAGTCTTTGCCTTTTGAACCACTTGTGATTGAAGTTTCTCATATTTTTCTTTGTTTCCATCTTTTATTAGAGTAGTGTCGGCATTTGATTGCCATAACTCAATTTGGTTAACAATTTGGTTATTGAATTTATCAATGATGATTGGCAGTTCGATTTTTTGATTGTGTAAATCAATGTCGCTGTAAATAATATATCTTTTTATGACATTGATGGATTGGTCTGCCAAGATTGGTAACTGGTAAGTTTTTATGTCAATACTAAATTGTTGTGCTATGGCAATATTATTTAGAAAAAGGAATATTAAGCTGATTATTAATGTATTTAGTCTTATCATCTTTTAAGTTTAGGTTTTTTTAAATTAGTTATTTAGTACTTATGTACTACAAATAAAAATAATAAAAAAATATAAGACATCCATAGGATATCCTATATTTTTTTATTTATTTAAATATTCATAATGGGGTCTAAGGTGCTCTCGCATAGCTAAAACAAAATCTTCCTTACTGCCTGTTTTCAAAATATTAACCAAATCTGCATGGTTAACATTTGATTTAATGCTTCTATTCTCGTTCTTTAAAACATAATCGAAGACAGGTAAAAGCATTATTTGGAACCTTTTTAAGGTGTCATTTCCTGTGATTTCATAGAGTTTTCCATGGAAAGCAATTTCACTATTCACCCGAAATACATCATTATCGCCTGATTTTTCTTTTTTAATTATACCTTCTAATTCTTTTATATCTTTATCTGTCTTCCTAAGAAATAATAAATCTGCCAATCCAGACTCTAACACTAAACGGAGTTCAAAGAGGTTTTTTAAAGTTGATGTATCCATGAATTGAGGGTTAAGTACCCGTTCAAATGAACCTAAAATATCTGGGCTAGTTAAAACCATTCCTCTTTTCTTTTTAGACTCGATTAATCCTAACATTCTTAACCTACTCAATCCTTCCCTTAATACATTTCTACTAACTCCTAATGCCTCAGATAAATCCATTTCAGTTGGTAAAACATCGCCTGTTTTTAGCCCCTTTTTATCTAAATATTCGCGTAATTGAATTTCAACTAAATCCGCCCGTGTATTGACCTCAATGGGTTTTAGGTCATTCATCAAATCCTTTGTTGGCATGTAAATGGTATTAAATTACTTTTATGTTCTACAAAATAACATAAAAGTTATGATTAAAAGTTAGTAATATAAAAAAAATGTTAAGAAAACCCAATAAGTTGTGACAAGCATCTGTCACATTTATAAGGACTTAATCCAATTTAAGTTTATGTGATGGTAATCTATTGAATGTCTTCTGTTAATAGCAGATCCTGCAGATGGATTATCTACTTGTTCGACTAATATTCCGATTTCTACATCATTTATTTTAGTCATGCTGGAATAACCACCATAACCTAACCTGCATAAACTTTCTTGTGAAATTTGATGGTAAGTTAACTGTTTAGAAGCAAACCATGATTTACCGTCATCATTACTTAAGCGAATAGTCATATTACATCGATCTTTCATACTGTCACCTTCATTATTTGCAGAATTCAAAAATACCAACAGATTCGGATAAAATGATTGACGGAGAATTGAGCCTTGACATCTTGGATCAATCAAATTTGGGTCTGATATAAAATTTGAAAATCCTCCTTCAATAGAGCCCCTAGAGGTATATCTTGTTTTTCCTTTATTCCAGATATTTGTTACAGCACGATCATTTCTTAATAACAAACCACTACTTAGTTCAACAATACTACCTTCAAAAGTATTTTTGGGTATCCTTTGATATTTCCAAGTCACTCCATGATCATCGCTATAAATATTTCTTTCACCAGCAGGTATGATTAATCTTCCCTTTGTGTGACCATTTTCAATTTGAATTCCAGTGCCTGGCCCCACAGCATCCCACACAAAATCTTTTGGAACTAATTCTTCTGTTCTATCGACAGGATTTGACCAAGTTGTGCCATTATCATCACTGAACATCGAATAAACCCTTCTGTCACCCCATTGAGAAACTTCTGGGTAGTATTTTCCATTAAAATTACCTCCATGTTGACTATGTTTATCAGAGTTCCAAGAAAGAAAAACCCAAATTTTATTTTTCTCAAAATCTGTAACAATGGTAGGATTTCCCCAAGTTCCCTCCCCTTCATGTACTAATATTCTTAATTCGGACCAAGTTTTTCCTTTGTCAGAAGAAGTTTTTGCCACTAAATCAATATCACCATAGTCTAAACTGCTCAATTTTCTGCCTTCAGCAAGAGCAATTAAATCACCATTTGGGGCAGTGACTATACTAGGAATGCGATACGAATGATAACCATCCTTTCCTTGTTCAAATATTCTTATATTTTCTTTAATTATTTTATTATCCTCTTCATCAGGAATAAAAGGTGTTTTCTCAAATTTTAAAACAGAGGTTAATCCAGTATCTTTATCTGTACAAGATAATAATGTAACGACGAAAAGGGCATTGATTATTAAAAACAGGTTATTTTTCATAAGTAATAATTCCTTCAAATGGTGTATTTATTCCTCCCTCGGTAGCAATCAAGATTTTGCCTGATGGTAAAAGTACTGCATCTAGATTTCCTACTGGAACTAGGTAAGTATTATAAGCCATCTTATCAAACAAAGGGCCTCGGTTTATAAATGATTGATTTTGTTGATCTCTTGTGAAAAGTGTTGGAGAATTGGCATATACAGGACTCATTCCATATGAACGAACATCCGTTCCCCGTCCTAGTGGAGAAACATAAAATTGTTTTCCAGCATCATTTTGGACAAGGACAGAAGGAAAAGTATGACCAAAATCTCCTGTATTGATTCCATTTGAAAAAGATGTTGCGGTCGTCCATGTGGTACCTCCGTCGGAACTATAAGAAACCATTTTATTTCTTGGGGTAACATTACTGTGCGATAGTAACATCATCAATTTACCGTCGGCCAACTCCACTATTGATGGATTTCTTAGATTGCTTCCTAGGATTTCGCCGCTTAATTTCCAATCTAAGCCATTATTATCTGAGATGGCTACTTGTACTCTATTGGACCCAACATTCATTGGTAATATTAATCGGCCTTTATTATTAATGGTTTTTAAAACTATTCCATGACCAGAACCAAATTGAACATCCATTGATTGGGTCTTTATTTGATTGGTGATGTCTTGTTCTCCTGACCAAGAATTTCCATTATCGTTAGAAATGCGTTGATAAATTTTTTGTTGGCTTGGTTCAAGTATAAAAGAGGAGCCATTTTGTATATAGTCAATCTTGCTATAATATAAAAAGAGCGTTCCAGTGTTGTTTTTTAATATTTGTGGGTAAGCATAAGTATCAGTAGAATTTTCTCCAGCAATTACTACAATTTCTTTGGACCAGGATTTTCCTCCATCTGAAGATCGACGTAAGATAATATCGGTATTAGCTATAGGTCTAGAAGTTTGAGCGACTCGTTGAAAGGCATTTTCATAACTTCCCCTCCCTTCTGCAAATAACAACACATCGCCATTATTATCTGTTGTTAAAGCTGGACGTTGGATAAAATTATAATTGAACTCTTTATTGTAAAAAGCATAATTGACTGTAAATGCTTCTTGAGATTCAATATAAAAATCATGAATAGTTAAAAAGTTTCTCCATGGCCGAATACTGGGTGTATAAAAAAACAGTTTTTGTTCAGGCAATTGCATTTTGAAACACAGTACACCATTTATTTTTATATAGAATAAATTATCTACTATTGCGGTTTCAAATTCAGCAGGAACGCCAGGTGTAATAACTTCATTAACAGTTGGCCATCCTGCTTCTGGATTAACTGAAAAAGTACGTTCATAAAAATCAAGGAAAAATTGAGGCGCAATGTTTGAAAATCCATCAAAACCGAAAATAAACTCTCTTCCGTTCTCCCAGCTATTTCCAAGTACAATACCCGCTGCGGTACCATTAAATGTTCCAATGGTTGCTTTAAAGTACATATAGAAATTTTTTCCTTTTCCTACAGGAACAAAATATTTAGATACAGCATAATTATTTCGATAACTATTCTCTCTTCCTCCCACATGATCTGCATTAGTAATAGGATAAGGATTTCTGTGTTGGATCAAACGCATGCCATTTTGTTCTTGCACCCATGAAATAGTGTCTCCGCCCGAATAATAGTCTGTAAAACCCTTAAACAAAATTTTTTGTAGGTCGGGTTTGCCGTCTTTCATTAACCAAATGCCCGTCATTTTATTTTCATCAAATGGAAACGGGAGGGAGTCAGGAGTAATTTTTTCTTCTTCATAAGGGCCTGGAAAATCCCAATGTTGCTCTTTATAGCAGGAGTTGAAAATTATTAAACAAATGCTACAGCCTAATAAATATTTAATTATTCTTTTCATTTCTAATCAATTTGGAATTAGATTTCAATTATTTATGAACAGGTAAATACCAGTTCTTTTGATCTAGAAGTTTTTGGTACACAGAATTTCTATTTTCTCCATTATATTTAGAAGCTACCTTTTCTGCTAAAATATTTTTACCTGATAGCTGTGACCATAACATAAGGTCATACCAACGTTTACCTTCAAATGCAAATTCCCTTGCACGTTCTGTGAAAATAATTTCTAACATCAATTCTTTATTTGTATAATCTATATCTGTTGGTAAATATTTTACCAAGCCACGAGATTCACGAATCATATTGATGAAATTGAAGGCAGAGGCATAATCATTTAGGTGTAAATCAGCAATGGCCTTAAGTAGCCATGCGTCAGCAGAACGGAAAATCTGCCAGCTTGCATTGCTTTTATAGGCTGGTCTCCTTGAAGAAACATTATCTAATCCGATATATTTCCAAATAATTGTATCTTGATCAATAACTTTATAACTAAAATTTGTCCGAACATCCGAACTTTCATGGGAAAATATGGTGTTTATTACGTGGGATGATGGTTTTAAATAATACTTACCACCTTCCTTTGCTAAGTTTGAAGTAAATTCTTGTAACCTATTGGTTTCAAAACTGTTGTCGAATCTAAATCCTAAAAGAAACATACTGTGTTGAGATGCAAAACTGGCCGTAAATTGATTTGGCCATGCTCCTGCTGTTCCCAAAGAATGTTGATTGTTTACTATCGGGGAATTACAAAAAGCCGATGCAGTTTGGTACTCACCTAGCCAAATGGCTATTTCTGCTGCAAAAGTTGCTGCAGTAGGTTGGGAAACTCGGCCATACCTTTCTTCAGATGGAAGCGTTTCATTGTTCCACATAAAATTTAAAGGCAGCATCCCGAGAACACTTAAAACATCATTATAGATCATTCTCCAAACCTCTTGTTTATCTGTTGGGAATTTTAATAAACCACGAAGTTCAGTTGAGGATATTTCAGAGGTTCTGCGATTAATTGTATTTCCTTTTTCATCTATATAAGAAACCTCTTCCGCATAATCAGATCGAATAATTGGAAAGCTTTCAAATGTACGCACCAAATAATAATAACATATTGCACGCAGTAAAACAGCTTCTGCATAATATGCATTTGCACTTTTGGGCAATAGCTTGTCATCTTTACTAGTTACATCATAAACCTTTTCCATCTGCCTGTTGCATCGTGCTATGGTTTCGTAAATATTATTGTAATCAGCAAAGGGATTTTCAATACTAACATTATTGATAACAAACTCATTTATATAAGGAGTTGGTTCAGCTTGACCTGTAGTAACCATATCTGCTCGAGCATCACCCCATAAAAGAAATTTGTGGACATCTCGAGCTAATGGGGCATACATTCCCAACGCTGATGCATTGAGGTCTTTTTGGCTTTTATAAAAATTATCTTCCACAACTGAATTATAGGGTTCCACTTCGAAAAAAGAAGAACAAGATGCCATAAGACTTATAAAAAAAAGACTAGAGATTAGGGTGTATAAACGAATGCGATTTTTCATAAACAAAAAATTTTGCAAAAATTAAAATGAAGTTTTAAGGCCTAGTTTGAAGCTTTTGCCTAAAGGAGGTGCACCAAAATCTATATTTCTTAATAAGGAATTGTTCAATCCATTTACTTCCGGATCAAAACCAGAATATTTTGTCCAAGTAATCAGATTGTCAGCACTTAAGTAAATCATTATATTTTTAAAAAATTGTGATGGTTTACCCTTTATGTTATAATGGAGCGAGCTTTGTTTTAATTTTAAATAACTTCCATCTTCAACCCAAAGAGATGAGGATGCCCCGTTATTTGAAGGGTCATCTAAAACTGCTCGACTCAAACCGTTACCTGTTTCTTCTTCCGATCGCCAGCGGTTTAGAACGGAAGGGTCTTGATTGGCAAAATCCTTCATAAGATGCATTTGCTGCTTAAAGCTATTGTATATATCTGCACCCTGAGAAAAATTGAAAAGAAGGTTGAGTCCAAAATTTTTATATTGGAATGTTGTCGATAAATGACCAAAAAATTTAGGTAAACCCGTTCCTATGATTTGCTTATCTATACTGTTAATTATTCCATCATTGTTGATGTCCTCTATGATATAATCTCCTGGATGGTATATTGTGCCATCTGATTTTTTTAAATTAACCTCCGATTCATTCTGAAATACTCCTAAAACCCTATATCCATAATAGGATCCCAATTGTTCTCCTTCTTTCGCTATTCCAGTAATATTTCCAATTGATTGTTCAATTTCACCATTTGGTAGAGAAGTAACTTTATTTTTCAACGTTGAAATTGAAGTTGAGAGATGCCATGCTATGTTTTCTTTAGCAATGATTTGTGAAGTCAGACCTAATTCAAGCCCTTGGTTAGTTATAGATCCAGCGTTTTCAAATCTATCTTGCAATCCTAATTCGTTTAGAAAGGTTTTGTGAGTTATAAGATCGCTAGTATGCTTAAAATAATAGCCTAATTTTAATTGTAATTGATTTCCAAATGGCGTTATAATACTTTGTATATCATAATTGTCAGTTATTTCAGGACGAAGACCTGGGTTTGCAATATTTCCAAAATATACACCTCCATATCCGAAATAGTTTTCAGGATAATACTGATTAAAATGGTAGAACCCTCTAACCTCATAGTTGCCAGTTCTATTGTAGCCTAAATTTAAACTCCATTTGTTGAATGGTTTTTTCTCCATTATATAAAAGTTAACTTTAGCGCCTGGGTAAATATTCCAGCGAGAATTTGAACCAAAATTTGAGGAACCTTGGACATTCAAAAAGGCGTTAAGACTTATTTTTTCATTCCAATGAAGAATACCTTCTGCAATGTAACTCATTAAATTTGATCTATATCTTGTGTTCGAAGCACTATCAACAACTCCTTGTTGTAGTGTCTCGAAATCATCAGTTCCAGCATTTATCTTTCTTCCATATACACTTTTCTCTTCATAGGTTTCAATTGCTGCTTGTATGCTTGTATTATATTTTAGGTTATCTGATAATTTCCCTGAATTAGAAAGTATACCATTCCAATTCAAATAGAATTCACTTGAGCTTCTTTGGGAGTTTTGTCGGATTCGGTAAAGATCGGGGACAATTCCTAATGCTAGCCGAAATTGTTTTTCAGATAAATTGAAATAAGAAATTGAAATATCTGATTTCAAATCCCAAGCACCGCTAATTTTCCAGTTTACTCCCATTACTCCATCAATTCGATTAAATTGATTTTTGTTAGAAAGGTTGTTGACAAGGGCAAGAGGATTGCTTAACCCGAGCGTATCAACACTTGCCAGAATTCGACTCTGACTACCATCAGCATTTACGAAATTAGTTCCTAAAAATGGCGCTTTAGCACTTGCAATATAAATGGGGTGGGTGTTATAATCGGATCCAAACTCCTTATAACGCCCACTTGTGTTCGTGTATGATAAATTGTTATAAATAGAAATGTTTGGAGCCAATTGATAATCTAAATTAAATCGAAGACCAATTCGTTCAAAATTAGTTTCTTTTATTAAACCGTCCTTATTGGTATAGCCAACTGCAAAAAGATAATTTGCATCACCATCACCGCCTTTAAGTTTCAGGTGATAGTCTTGAAATACTCCATCCCTTTTAATCATGTTTAACCAATCATTTTGAAAGTTATATTTTGGATTACTTTCAGAAAATATAGGATGTTGGTCTAATTGGGCTGGAGACATTCCTTCTTCTTGAAATCTAGACCATAAATAGGATTTCATGCTTTGAGCATCCAATCGTGGCACGTTTAAATTGGAGGAGATTAATCCATAATTAGCTATGAAATCAACTTTCGTTCCACCAAATTCACCTCTTTCTGTATGTATTTCTAATATACCGTTGGAACCACGACCTCCAATTTTTGGCATTTCAATACCCGAGGACAGGACTTGAATATTATTGATGTCATTTGGGTTTAAAAAACCTAATCGATCTGGTTCGAAAGTACTTAAGAAAGTAGGGTTTGCCCCAGAGTATCTCATAGGAATTCCATCTATATAAATTAAAGGGCTACTTGATAAATTAATACTATTTAGCCCTCTAATCATCAATACTGGGCTGGCTCCTAGATTCCCACTTTCCGATACTGATAAATTGGGCTTTTCATATAGTTTCCCCACAATAGATATGGTGGAGGGATGAATATCCAAGCGATGTAGACTGTCTACTGTCGCAGGTTTTGCGGCTATATTTTGGGCATAAATACTGCTATTTGCTATAAGAATAGCAAAACAGATGGATATGATATATTTTTTTGTAAACATGGTATTTAATAGTCCAACAGGTTAATTTATAGGGATGAGTTCCAGAATGTCCAATAATAGGTCACAGCAATAACCGGGAGATTTGTTGGTACCAAAGTCAAGAAATACAAAATTCAATTTTACATCAGATCTTTCTTGAACTGTAATATCTCCACAATAATTAAAAGCAAAGTAACTGTACTCTTCAAAATCTCCATCTTTTTTGGCGAAATCGGTTAATTCTTTTACGATTTCCTCATTATAAATAGTCATAAATTTTCCTCTCGTTGCTGCCATTCGCTGCATAATTCTAATCCTATATTTACCAGCAGGAACATCCGGAACTGTTAGCCAAAAATAATCTCCAGCTTGTGTGGCATCAAATTGAACAATCATTAGTTTTCTGTCTTGATGATAACTTTGAGTGCCGTTATTGAGTCTTATGGAAGCCGGTGGCGAAGCAAAAACATTTTGATTTCCATAACTACTTCCTGGTGGATATAGGTTTAATCTTATTTTAGAAGGAACTGCGGGTGTAATTTGAAGGAGGGTGTCTAAGCTATGATATATACCGTTTTGACCAATTTTATCGATTCCAAAACTAGCAGATTGATTAAAGCTAAATTTTCCATTAACTTGATATTTCCCATAGTTATCTACAGAAAAAGAAAGAGCCTCTTTTTTATATAATGGATAAAATCTTTGAGCAGTCAACAAATTAAGATAATATCCAGAATCTGGGATAATATGATAAGAAGCCCAATCTTTTAAATTTTCTATTTCATTTTTATCAAAATTGCTTTTTATAAGAGCATCATCAGTTTCGATTAACAAAGTAACCACACTATCTTTTAGATATTTCGTAAGATCTGTTTCTTCAAAAATAGATAGCATAGTATTATACTTTCCACTTTCAACAAGCATATCATAAATTGAAGATGTAGGAGGAGGTAAAACGGCATCAAGAATATTGATAAATCCATTGTTGAAATTTATATTGCTTTCGACAATAGTCGCCACATTATTCAGTTTAATGGCATGATATGATTCACTAATATCTGCGATTAGATATTTTAAGCTATAGGATGTTGGGGAAGGTAATGGGCCATGAGTAAATTCATTAGTATTGATTCGTTTATCCAGAAGATGGTATTTAAAATATGAAATCCAGAATTCTTTAGGCGCGTCTTTAATTTTTTTGATTGGTTTACCATCTAAAGTTAGCGTTTGAAACAATTTTTCAAATGCAGAATTATTAGGAGCGAATAGAGTATAAGAACCTGCAGTTTTCAATAAATTTCTTTGACCGACATATTCTGTCAATTCCTTGAACACACTTAATGTTTTGCTGCTATCAAGAAAATCCATGATCTGAATTTCATCAGTTGTATCGTATCGTATATCTGAATATTTATCCTTGCACCCAAAATTGATTAAAAATGCAAAGCTTGAAATCAATACCCAAACATATAGCTTTTTGAGGTTCATCATGATTCAATTTATTTTATGTTTTATTTATTCTTGTAATAATCCTTTTGGATTAATGCTTTATTATTTTCGATTTCTGTTTCATGATAGGGCAAGAACCAACTTTCTGAATTCAGAAGACGAGCTTTAATTACCTGATATGGGATTTTTAATGAATTATTTTCTGCAGCTTTTTCTAACAATATACTTTCCATTCCTGGCCTACGTGCTATACGTACTGCAGCGAACCATTCTTTTCCTTCAAATCCCAGTTCGAATTCTCGTTCCATTAATAGAAATCGCATAAATTCTAAATCAGTTCCCATTGCTCCAGGTGTTAAGACAGGAATATCACAATGCTTTCGGATTAAATTTATTCTTTCCTCAGCTTCTGCATATCTTCCAAGTTGGGCTAATGCTTCTGCTTCGATAAAAAGAATTTCTCTGTATCGGTAAAAGATATAATTCATGTTTCTCCCTCCCGAAGGTCTATAACTTGGAACATAAGGTGTTTGTCCAGTCATTTTATATATTTCATATCCGGACCCCGCCGAATAATTTACTGGGGTCATATTAAAAGCAGCAAAATTTTTTAAGCGGATGGTATCTGCACTCCAATTGATAAGATCTTGGGCAGGATAAAGTTCGAGGCCATCAATTTCAATGTTGATAGAGTTTGCAAGATATTTGGCGCCAGCACTAGTAGGTTGAAAATTTGCAAACCAACCGTATATAGGAGAAGAGAAACCTGTCTGTAAGTATTGATATTCAAAGATACTTTCACTCGAGTTTCCTGGATTAAATATGCTAAACCAATCTTGAGGATCCACCAGCTTAGCCTTGTAGGATTCTAAAGACTCACACAAATCAAGACTTGCTTGGTATTGGTTTCTCCAAAGTTTAACATCAGCCCAAATTGCTCTAACAGCATTTTTGGTTATTCGACCAAAACGCTCATTAATATTCTCAAAATCTGAGGCAGTATTAGCTAATGCTTTTTCCAGGTCTTTTTCTATAAAATTTAGCACTTCATCTTCAGAATGGGCTGCTGTATTGAAGATTTGAGCATCTGATTCATAAGGTTCTTCCATGATTGGAACTTCTTTAAAGGCTCGAATCAAATAGAAATAATTCAATGCACGTAAAGCATAGGCTTCTCCCATGAACATTTGAAGTTCACTTTCTTTAAATGTCTGATCATTTTGTAAGGCAGTTGGGGCATTTTTAATAAATGAATTTATCCAATTAATCCCCGTATATACTGATGCCCAACGGACTAAACCATTTGTCGGATATATATCATGTACCATGAACTGGCGATAATCGTTGCTAAACGAAGATCCTGGACCAGGAGTATATAGACTAGATCTTATGTCGCCCCAAACTTGAAATATATTGATGTTGTTATGAAGAGTAGCATACATGCCATTTCGTGATGCTAGAACCTGTTCTCTATTCTGCCAATATTCATCATGTACTAAATTGTCTGGAACCTCAACATCTAAGAACTTATCACAGGAAAATAATGAGAAGGAAGAAATTGCCAAGAAATATATAATTAATCGATTCATGCTATAATTTTTATTATTCATTATAAATTAAACCTAAAACCAAAAGTATATTGTTTAGGTGGAGCCGTGTAATTATCATCGATTCCGAAGAGGTAAACAGAACCTTTTATAGGAACTTCTGGATCTACACCCAGGTAATTTGTCCAAGTGAGTAAATTAAATCCGGTAACAAATAGGCTTAATTGTCTAATTCCCCATTTTTTTAAAAGATCATTGGCTTCATAGGTAAATGATAAAGATTTTAATCGCACATATGAACCGTCTTCTACCCAACGTGAGGATGCTATGCGGTTCCATTCGCTACTTGGTTGAGCCCTGGGCATATCAGTCCTATCTCCCTGTCTCCGCCATCTGGAAAGAATGGATTGTGCTTGATTTTTGGAGTCAGACATTTCTTCCATTATGATTCGTGAACCATTGATAATGTCATTTCCAAATTGATATTGAAGGTTTATTGCCAAGGTAAATTGTTTATACCCAAGCGTATTATTCCATCCACCAAAAAAAGTTGGATTGGCATTTCCGATCTGTACTCGGTCAAGTTGGTTGATGATCCCATCACCATTTAGATCTTCATAAATCAGATCTCCCCCTTGAAACTGGTGCCCGGTTACAGATCCATATCTCATTATTTTCGGTGTTACTCCGTCTGCTTCAAATATTAAATTTCCTTGTGGATCCTTTAAATAAGCGTCTTCATCATGAGCATAAACTCCCAAAGCTTTATAGCCATAAAATGCACCGATAACATCCCCTTCCTGTAATTTGGAGGCAAATCCATTTCGAGTTGCGGAAAAGGAAGAGGCATCAAAATTACGTGGCAATTCAATGAGTCTATTTCGATTAAGTGCAATATTGAAAAAGGATTTTAATCGAGGCTTATCTTTTTGTGCCTTTAAAACATCAACGGTAACTCCAAGTTCAATTCCTGAATTTTCTACTTTTCCGAAATTCACAAATTGGTTTTCATAACCTAAAGTACTTGACAGCGTTTCTTTTAAAAGAAGATCGTTGGTTGTTCTTTTATAAATATCAAATTGTCCACTTATTCTATCCTTTAAGAAACCAAAGTCCAAGCCTAAATTGTACTCTGTTGTTCTTTCCTCTTTGATGTTTTCATACGCAAACTTATCCGGATAAATATAAGTTTCCCCTAAATATCCTTCTCTAGTTGCATATGCTATGTCATATATATTATTAATTCTTGGAAGGTTTCCTGTTATTCCAAAAGCAAACCGAGGTTTGAGAGCGGATATCCAGGTTAGTTTTTCGAAGACTTTTTCTCTAGTTAGATCCCAAGCAGCACCAATAGCAGGAAATACGGTATAAGCATTTTTACTTCCATATCTTGAATCACCTTCAGATTTTGCAGTTGCGGTAATAAAATATCTGTCCATTAAAGCGTAATGCCCTTGAATGAACATGCCAATATATCGTTGATCAGAAAAACCACCGCTAATAGAAGATATCCTTGCAGATGCATCTGCGGATTTTAAATGTGGTGAACCCCCATTAAAATAACGAATTTCCATATTATTACTTTTGTCCATACTAAGGTTTGCCACCCCCGTAATGGTTAAGCGATGGTTTTCTAATGTTATAGGTTTCCATAATAATTTGTTTACATTGTTTACCAATAATTGGTAGCCTTCCGACTGTAGACCAGCGTTATAAAAACTTTCACCAGGGATTGCATCAGTTGCAAAGCTTGGCAAAAAATAATCGTCAGATGCTTCACGAAAGTCTGTGGAAACCTGCATGTTAAATTCTAAGTTTTCAAGTACTTTGTAATTCAGACTGGTTGATGCCATTAGCCGGTTTGCCTTAGATAAAAATTGCGAATAATCGATGATAGCCAAAGGATTATATCTTGAATAGAAGGACACTGAAGTGGCATCCCTATCCACAAAATAGTCTAATCCATTTTTAGAATACATGGGAAAATAGGCAGGAATTTGTCTAGCAATTCGTAAAGGATTCATTTCGTTGTCTCCATTTATGTTATATGGATGCTTTGTACCACGTTTATCAGTTAGGGAATTGGTATAGGTCAAATCTGCTGTTACAGCAAATTTATCAGAGACGCGATAATTTAGATTGAATCGAGTATTAAATCGATCATAACCGGTACCTTTTGTTGTTCCATATTGATTGGTATATCCTAATCCCCAGTAATAGTTTATTCGGTCTCCACCACCACTTAATGATGTATTATATTGCTGATATACTCCTGTTCTAGTTATCGCATCTATCCAATTGGTATTGTTGTTAAATTTCCAGGCATCTGCACGTGTTAAATCGCCTCTTAGCTCTGGAAGAGCAGTACCATTATCATTTCCCCCTGTCCAACGCTCAATGGAATAAATACGATGTTCATCACCATTTAACATTGGGATAGTGCGAGGAACTTCTGAAATTGTAAATCGGCCATTAAAATTGAAAATAGGTTTTCCTCTTTTTCCTCTTTTTGTTCGGATGACAATTACACCATTCGCTCCTTTTGAACCATATAATGCAGTGGCAGATGCATCCTTTAAAATATCTATAGAGGCTATATCGGCAGGGTCAAGGTCGCCAATGGGACTAAAACCAAAATCTGATATACTCTGTACGGAATAATTATTTCCTATTACTTCTGCACCATCAATTATCCATAATGGATCATTAATTCCAGATATACTGGATATCCCTCTAATACGAATAGAGGCAGCTGCACCAGGATCACCACTGTTTGATACTACCTGAAGACCAGGTGCCATCCCTTGTAAAAATTGATCAACAGAGACTACTGGAAGATTTTCAATCCCTTTCATATCTACTGAAGCAATAGAACTCGAGAGTTCTCTCTTATTTATATTCACAAAGCCTAAATCAGCATTTGGTTTTGAAGTTGCGACGATTTCAACTTCTTCAATCTGTTTTTTATCAACCATCATAATAATGGTTAAAGAGGAAGATACATTTGAAAGCTTAATCTCTTGTTTTAAATAACCTACATTTGAAAAGACAACTTTGGTTGCATTTGCTGGTATGTTTATTTGAAAACTTCCATCCTCTTCGCTTTTATGTGCACTTAAGATTAGATCATTGTTGTTGACAAATAGAATGGAGACTTGTCCAAATGGATTTGTTTGTGATTGATCATAAACTTTCCCTATTAATTGCTTTTGCAAAGCAAATGCATTTTGAGTCATGAGTTGTATCATGAAAATAAGAATACAGCACCAACGAGTAAGTTTGTACATAACGGTCAGGTAAATTATTATAACACTTTATTTATTACGTGTAGTACGCCATTACTTCCTTGTACATTGCTTGAAGAAGGTATAGGGTATGCCACATTATTTTGAAATTGAATTGAGAAAGTATTCCATGCACCAGAAAAGGTTAAATATTCTCCTTTTTTATTAGTTAGTTGACCTGTGAAAACACCATCTGTAAATAAATGCCTGTTTGTTACAATGTGTCTATTAATCAGGTTTTTAGCGGCCTCAGCTGTTAAACTAGAAGGACTTATGCCTGCAGCTGAAAGCGCCGCATTGGATGGTGCAAAAACAGAATAGGTAAAGAATCCTGTAAGCTGAAGTTCTCCAGCCATTAAGGCTTTATCTACAATGGCTTTAAAGGATGATAAATTGCTGTTAGACTGGATTTTTTTCCAAACTGTATTATTAATATCTAACCTATCCAATGGATTTAAAAACCCATCAATTTCATATATAGAACCAGTTGGTTTTTCCCAAACAGGGCTTTTGGTAATTAGATTCACGGAATGTCCAGTGTGATCAAAAAATTTATTATCGTCGAATAAAATATAGCCTTCATCTGTAGGATAAAATCGTTTTTTAAATCCACCGTCTGTAAGGACATTAAAATGAAAGATTCCCGCTCTACACTCTTTTAATCTTTTCTCTAATTGTATCTGATCCATATCTTGAGCAAAAGGAGAACCCCATATTTCATCGCTTTGAACTAAGAGTGTTTTTGGACTATGCTGATAAAACAATACATCCACAATTCCACCGCCTAATCCTTTATTCGTCATCATCCAATACCATTGGTTGTATATTTTATATTTCATCATGATACCCGAACGAACGCTGCTCATTTCTGGAGATTCCATTACTCGGTTCGTTTTATAAATAAATGAATTACTTGCCGGGGTTGTTCCAACAATAGATTCTAGTACAGGATTGCCAAATAGAATGTAACCTGTTAATGCATTCCATTGGGGTTGGTTTCTTACTAAGTCTGAATGGTACCATAGATTAGCATGTACTGAAGAGCGGATTAGAGAATACATCACATGTTTAGGAACGGAGTCTAATGTGTTATCTATAAGATCCATATAAGGTTCGAAATATTTTTTAATCGCATCATCAGTAGGAGCGAATAATGTAGATAGCGTGTTTTCATCAGCTAAATTTCGCCCAAAGGAAAAGTTTTTATATAATGTTGTATCTACATTTCCTTGTTCGTCTACTTCTCCAAGAACATACTGAGAATGTCGTTCAATCCAACTGCTAAAAATGGAAAGATCTGGGTCTTTGGAAATGGCTAAATCAGTACGCAAACTTGGAAATAATGGGGCGTCCAGAATATGAATGACACCATTTCTAGCTCCAATATCACATTGTGAGGCGGATATTTTTACTCCTTCTATATAAAAAGATTTATCCCCCTTTTTTTGATAGTTAAATTCAAAATCATCCCCTTGATTAGTAAAGAAGGAAGGTGAAAAAATTCTAATATTTTTTCCAATATTTTTTCCTTCAGATCTAGTTTTATAATTAGTTACTCTACTCTTGTTAATAAGGTTTTCTGTAGAGGTATATCGTTTTTCAAGATCATAAGTATAATACATTCCATTAATAAAATGATAATTAATATAGGCCCGCACTTCGGTAATAGGTACCTGGTCTAAGGAATTATAGTTGAGTTCATCCAGAAAATATGCGTTTAAAAATTCGTCTTTTGGAGCCAAACAAGTATATATAGCAGATTCACTTAAGGATTTTCTCAAATTGGCACGATCAATTAATGAAATAAAAAGTTTGAATTCTCCTTTTTCTTCCAAAACCTCGAGAATGTTGTTGCCTAAAGTGCTTTCAGGATCATAATATTTGTCGAAGGTTTTGTTACAGGCGAACAAGGTCATCAGACTCAATATCAATAATAAAGTATAACAACGTAAAATAGTAGTATGCATAGCAATTTACTTAGGTTTATAATATCTTTTGTTTGTTATAATTGATTCATAATCAACGAATATAAATTATATTAATGTTGTTATGTACTACAAATATAAATATTACTTTTAAAAAATCAAGTCTTTGAATTTTATTTTTAGTATTACCAAATTGTTTTTTAATTTTTTACTATTAGTTATTTGATGTGCTTGGAAAGTGTGTGCCATTCCCCAAGATTTATTACAAAAGGAATTGTTTCTTGAATTTTTAATTAATTTCACAAATTGAATTGAAGGTGAATAATAGGAGCTTTATAAGTTAGATATAGAGTCTAAAATTATCTAATTGTTAAATCTAAAACATCCCATCATTTCTCCTTTTCTTTTTGCTTAGTTTTAACCCCATATCTTATAAAACTAACATGTTAAGATTAATCTCTTTATATATCCTATTAACCCTTATATTTTGCAATGCTCAAGGCAATTTGCAAATACAACAGAAAGTAGACTCCCTCAGAAAAACCACCATTATTGATGGAAATGACAAAGCAGTCTACCAAATCTTCGATGATTTGTTTGAAGAAATGTTACAGGCGGATACCATCAATCAGCAAATGCCGTCTATTAAAAAAGTAGACGAACTAATACGCGATGAAAAATCAAAGAACTCCCATTTAATAAAATTGTTTTTTGGTTATCAGAATTATATATCCAATCCACAAGCCAGAAACAACACTAAATTTCAGGTTGATCTAATAGAGGCATTGAACAAGGAAGTAAACGAAATTTAAGGCGAAATTCCAGTTATCTTGTATATCTATCAAGCAGAAGCCTATAATGCGGATAAGCGATATAAAGATGCAGAGACATTAGTAGATAGCGCTAGAAAAATCTATCCGAATGCCATTCCATTAAAAGTATATCAAGCCATGGCCAAAAAAGTTGAAAGCCTAAAACAGGAAGTCATTAAGGCGCATCCCAATCATTGGATGGTTCAATTAAGATTGAAAGAATCCAATCCATAAGATCGAAAGAAAAAAGGTGCAATCTCCCGACTGCACCTTTCAAACACATTTTATTAAGANNTTGCTATTTTGAGAACCTAAAATTCGCAAAGTAATAGGTGATTTCAGCTGGCGGATTAAACGTCAATGATGGTTCGCCACCGATATTCATCGCGATCACCCTCGTATGACGGTTCATTACCGTATTCAGATCAATCGTAACATCAGTCCACTTCTGCAAATTTTCATCTGCGATCTTATAATCGTTCGCATTGGTGTTCCACAATTCCTGACCGAAGGTACTTTCCGTATTAAATGCCCATAAATAGTTCATGAATCTTGGCCATAGCCTTTGATAAGGGGAATATATGCCACTTAAAGCAGATTTTGCCGGCGCATAAACCTTGAACTTCAAGAAGCGATATTCCGGTAGGTTAAATCGATATTCCTTAGGAAGTATAAACACAAATGTTCCGTTCTTTCCTTTCAAGGTCGCCTTGATTGGATTCACAATACCAGTTCCTGCTGGGAAGGTGGTTGCAGGATTCACAATATCCAAGGCCCAAGTGGTCGCATCCTGAATTTTACCGTCCAGGAAGAAATTCATAGGGATCAGCGATTCGTTTGGCACAGTTACATATTCAATCGCCCCTGCTGCTTCAAAAGGCTTTAATAAATGGTCTATACCCATGGAATTTGGAACATATTTTACCTTCTTGATCAATCCTAGTGTCAGGAGATCCACCATAGTTTGCGCATTGGCATCTGTAATTGGAGTTACTTTCCTTACAAAAGGCAAATAAGCGCCTCCACCTATCGTCTTACTGATGCTGTTGCGGTTATAGGCCTGCGTTTTCAGATCAAAAATACTACCACCTGTCAAATCCAGTTCTTCCACTCCAGAGAAATAGAAAAGATCTTGTAAAGTATTGGTATGTACCGGGAAAGTCAGCTTTTTGATGGATGCTACGCCATCTGCAGTAAAAGTTGTGACCCCATTGGCAGCAAGGATATCCCGTTCGGCCGCATTAAATGGAGTCGAACCCGTTGGCATATTGATCGTCAATGGACTAACCAATTGAACGGAATCCAAGATCGGTTTCCCATTCACCTTAGGTACAATATTGTAGGTCAATTGGATGTTGAACGGTTGTCCGGCGTTGAGGTTTGCTGCAAAGATCCGTGGATTTAATGTTTTATATCCATTTATCTTGGTTCCACTCTTGTCCGTATATTCGTATTTCATGCTCTTATAATCCAAGAGGATAGAGGATAGGGATGTGGTCCAATCCAGCACTGCAGCCGAAGGGGAAGCCAAGATCCGGGGAG
This sequence comes from Sphingobacterium sp. UBA1575, assembly GCA_002322865.1. Taxonomy (GTDB): domain Bacteria; phylum Bacteroidota; class Bacteroidia; order Sphingobacteriales; family Sphingobacteriaceae; genus Sphingobacterium. The sequence goes on from DCOH01000002.1 coordinate 236,587, forward strand.
AGGCCACCACTAAATTTTCCACATCACCCTTTGTAAAAGGAATGACCGCGATGGTCTGAGGTACCGATTTGTTGTTGAACTCATCGATCGTATAAACCTTGATCCTATACAATTTAGGCTGGGTCAGGTTCGCCACATTTACCCAGGAAACCAAGGAGTCGATGACGATTTGTTTGTCATCATATTCCACGATCGTCTTGGTGGATTTTCCCATGGAGATCTGGCTGGAAGGAACGCGTCCTGCTTTCATCAGGTCCAATTCCACCCGCTCATAACCTATTTTACTAACAATAGTGTCGTATTTTGCCGGATAGACCACTTCGTTGGAATAAGGTTCTATATTATCGTACATGCCCTTACAGGAGAACATGGCGGCCAATACCCCAAACATGAAGAAGTAGCTTCCGATTTTGCTTGATATCTTTTTCATAATTTCAGGTTATTTAGTTTTTTTACCATAAAGTGTAATCTCCGAAAGACAGTTGGCATCATCCAGTGTATAATTACCATTGAAACTCTTTACTGCTTCGTATCGGAACCAACGTGTAGGCTTGGTATATGCCGGTTCATCCGGATACATATAGGCCATATCGCCGGCTTCGCCTTTTTTTACGAATTCCAGGTCGCTAAGTCCTACCGGCACGATGATCTTATTTTGGGAAACAAATTCCCAAGAGTTGGTTGCATCATCCCAGATGTACATGTTGTACAATCCAACATTTTCGTTTCTGTAGTATTGCCCGCGATTGATGTTGGCCAAGCCTCCAGAGTGCCGTTGAACGGTGATAATGCGGCTCAGCTCGTAATGTGCCCCCAGATCAATGATAAAGTTCCAAGGCATATTCCCGTCTGCGGTCTTTCCGGTTTTTCCACGGCTATTGGTATGCATAAAATTCAGGTTATCACCACGGTCTATGATATCATCGATCACATACCTGTTCCTACCTTCATAGCCATTACCAAAAACCATAGGTACTCCACCAATGGAATCGTTCGGGTTTGGAAGAACCCAGGCACTCTTTTCGATCTTATTATCCTCATACAGGGAAATCTGCCCCTTGTCAATTGTTTCTGTGATGTTTCCATAGGTATCTTCTACCCGAACCTTCACATCCACTTTTTCGGATGGGTTAAGGAAAAGGTCGTTGATGAAACGGCGATCTTTCTCCAGATTCGAGGAAAACACTGAAGTGAGTGTTCGGGTGGTGCCGTTCTGTGGAAAAGTAAAATCCACATAGACATTGATGTTCTGCATCAGTTCATTTTCCCAATCTAAAAAGAAGGAGCTGAAACCCGGTTTTACCTGTAAGGAGTTCGCCACCCTACTGAATGCTGGCTCCAAAGGATTAACCTTTACATCCAATGCCTCAGAACGGTTCCCGGTACGATCCACCGCAAAGAGCTGAACCGAATATTCGTCTGTACTTGGAAATCCATAGACATCCAAGGAGTCCGTGAAATAAGAAGCGGCAAAGGTGAATTTCTTTCCTTTGGGATTGGTATATATGGCTTCTACACCCATTAAATCCTCATCATTTGGCAAAGTGTAATAAAAGCGGGCACCCCCATAAAGCGGTTTATAGGTCTTTAGGGTGACTTTCCCTGGAGGGGTGCTATCATCACTGTTCGGCTTGAAACGTTCCACTTCCTTACAGGAAGAAAGAACGGCTATTCCGACTAGGAGGGATAGAATATTTATAGCTAATTTTTTCATGATCTTTCTGAATAAGTGTTGACAGGAATTACCATCCCGGATTTTGAATAAGCTTTCCATTCGTGTTCATTTCATTTAAACTGATTGGCCATAGGCAATCCGTAATGGTAAATCTACGCTCTTGTTTTACCTCTAGGACAAAGAATGTTGAACCAGTGGTTCCGGTATGCGTCCATCCCCAAATTGGTGAGGAGAATGCCGAAGTCGCCCTTTTGTGGCGCCACATATCCCAGAAGTGGATGCCCTCAAAAGCAAATTCAATACTTCTTTCTTCAAGAATAATATCTCGCAAACCTTCTTTGGTCAGGTGTTTACCAACAGTTCTTGCCAAGGATGGATCGGACCATACCGCTTCTACATTCGGCACGCCGGCACGATTGCGGACTTTGTTGATCTCGTCATACACCGCTTGGGATGGACCGGTATATTCATTCATCGCTTCCGCCTTCATCAAGTATAGATCGGCCATACGGATGATAGGATATGGAAACTTGATCGTACGCTGCCAAGCACCCGATTGGGACTCCGGATGAACGAACTTTTGGGTCCCGATACCTGTGGTCAGGAAATCCGTGGTGTGTTGGGATGAATTATAACCACCATGTGCATTTCCATACATCATGGTATTGATCCTAACGGCATGTCCTCTCCAATAACCGGCTGTTATCCCCAGGTTGGCATAAAACCGTGGCTCTCTGTTCATGTAGAGTTTGATGGTCTCTGCTCCAGGCTGCATATAGCCGTTCCAATGGTTGTAGTCAGGTTCTGCAGCTCCAGGTGTGCGGATGATCTCATGACGGTTGTTGTAGTCATAGGAAAGATCCTGATCGATAGGTAATCCGTTCTCGGTATAATAACGCTCGGCCATCTGATAGGTCGCTGCCATCCATTGCCAGGAGAAAGTAGCAGTATTAACCACCCCATCTCCGTATCCTTCCGGCAGACGGATATTGGAAGAGTGCGCCAATTCCCCCTGCTCGTAATAGTCAAGGTTGGAGTTCGCCCAAACCAATTCCTTGAGCCAAGGATCTACGATCAACATCCTTAAATCGTATAGTTTTTGCATACGATCTTTGTTGTTGGCAAAAGCCTCGCGATCGTAGATAAACGGTTCTTTTTCATAGTGGTAAAGCCCGATACCATTAGCCTCGCATAAGGCGATAGATTCGTTGATGGCATCCAATGCTTCCTTCCATTTTTCCCTGTTTTCCTCCAATGGGAAGAACGGTTGGCCATCCTTATCGTAGAAATCGCCGAAGTATTCGCGGTTACCATTGAAGAATGGGCTTGCTCGGAAGAACAGTACCCTCGCTTTGATCGCCTTTGCGGCTACCTGATCTACCTGTCCCAGGTTGTTGGAAGTCGCTCTTTCCACAAGATCTGGAATCGCTTCATTCATTAAGGTTAAAATATAATTGAAACAATCCTCTACCTTTTTTCTAGGTAGGAACAGGTCTTCTTTGGTAGACTCCGGGGTTGCCATTTTTTCGGGGATGACAATAGGTCCGTATCGTTGTACCAAAAGAAAGGTATAATACGCTTTTAGGAATTTGACCTGCGCTTTCCAGTCGTTTCTTTCCCCTTCGGTCATGTCTTTCACATTGTCGATGTTCGACAGAAAGACATCAGCCTGACGAATGCCCACATATAATGGTTTTCCGCCTTCAGTTCCCGACCAAAAGCCTAATTGCGGACTGGTCTGCGATTGCAGTCCACGCATGATGCGGATGGCACGCAGGTTTGATTGCGTATTGTTCAGATCCAGACGGCCGATCCATTCATCGCCTAGTGTCCAGCTGGTCACATGGGTTTTATCGTCCTGAGGCATATAGCTATATACTTTTGCCAAGGCATTATAAGCATCGATCTTGAGGTTGAAAATATCCTCTAATCGAAGCGTGTTATCGGGTACTACATCGAGGTACTTGTTACAAGAACCCAATGCCAATGTCGCTGCAAGTATGATATATTTTAATGATTTCATTTCTCGGTTCTTTTAGATTAATAAGTCAATTGGATACCTACGTTGAAACGTTTGTTAGGAGGGTATCCCAATCCATTTCTTCCCATTTCCGGATCCCAAAGTTTGAATGGGCTGGTTACGAAAAGGTTCTCTCCGGAAAAGTAGATGCGGCTTCCTGGATTCAAACCGAAACGTTTTAATGTTTTCGGGCAGAAACCGATCTCAACGGATTTTAGGCGAAGAAAAGATCCATCACGAAGCCACCAAGAGGATTGTTGGGTATTGTTATCAATTGGATCGGTGGATAGCCTTGGCCAGAAAGCATGGGTATTCGGGTTGGTTTCGCTCCAATAATCATTGGCAATGATCGCCAGCGTATTTCTTCTGTTTGCAAAAGGTGCAATACCAAAATTACCCGTGGATAGGTTGGACTCGCTGGTGGCATTGATGAAAAAGGATACGTTTTTGTTTCCTTGGAAGAAAAACGAAAAGTCGAATGCCTTATAGCCCATAGACAGACCAAAACCATATTGGATCTCAGGCACTGTTGGGTATCCCATTGGGATGCGGTCATTGCTGTTGATTACCCCATCACCATTGATGTCTTTGTATTTGATATCACCAGCCATATATTCGCCAAAATCCTGACGTGGGGAATTGTTGATTTCATTTTCATCTACGAATAAACGTTCTGCCAATAGACCCCATTGAAGGTTAATATTCTGACCTTGACGTTTCAGGTAGGCATCTGGATAATCACGCTCATCCAATTCCAACAGTTTATTAACTGCATAGGTAAAGTTCGCACGGCCAGATAACCAGAAGTTTTCATTGAAGTTCTTCATGTAATCTACGGATCCATCGAAACCTTGGGAACTTGCTTTCCCTACGTTTCCACTTACACTTGCCTCTAAACCTGCCGAAGCTGGGAAGTTCTGGCGGGTCATGTAGATCTTGCTACGGATGTCTTTAAAGAAGTCGGCGGTAATTTTCAGGGATTCGTTCATGAAATTGGCTTCCATGCCGAGGTTGTATTTTTCCGATTGCTCCCAGGTGATATCCGGGTTGGCATAACGGTTAACAGAATAGCCGCTATAGGAATTCATGAAACTTGTTCCCCAACGGTAAGCACCGCCACCCATGCTAATGTCGGAAAGGTAGAAGAAACGACCTGCACGTCCTGCGATGGCATCATTACCCACCAAACCCCAGGTTCCGCGTAATTTCAACGAACTGAAGAAAGGTTTCAAAGGTTCGAAGAACTTTTCATTGGAAACCATCCAGGATACACCTGCGGAAGGGAAGAAGCCGTATTGCTTTTCACCGGTAAACTTTTCCGAACCATTGAAGCCATAGCTTAGCTCCATGAAATAGCGGTTGTCAAAGTCGTAGGTCAAACGACCGGAGTTACCCATGTTCCGTTCAGGTAAGGTTTCATAGATAGAGGAGCTGTTACCTGCGGTAAGAAGCTTTTCTTCCATCATCCCAACGGTCATGGCACCAACATTATGCAATCCGAAATTTCTGTTCCAGTTTAGGCGTGCCTCAAAGTAATAATGTCCATTGGCATCGCGTCCTGGGTCTACATTCCCTAAATATCCTTGTCCGGTGGTCGGATTCAATGGATATAAAGTGTATTCGCCAGTGATTTGGTTATAGTTTTCCAGGTCGTAGTAAAAAGGATTGTAGGTACGGCGGCTGGAATACTTGCTCCAGGTACTAACCGAAGCTTTACCTTGGATTTTCAGCCCTTCAGTCAAAAAGGCAAGGTCTTGGGAAAGAGTAGCCTGTGCGACGATATTACTTTCATTGCGGTCCTCATAACCCCGAACCATTTCTGCATATGGGTTCTGTTTTAGGGATCCTGTTACAAAGGTATTTCCAAAAAGTGTATGCTCGGTAAATTCATTTTTAGCGTCCGGTTCGTATACGGCTGGAAAATCTACTGGATTACTGTTCATGGTCATCCGGAAAATATTACTTGCAGAAGCATAAGGTCCGGTATAACGTTCAAACCTGCCTTGGATACGGGTATCCAATGTGGTGGTTTTTGTTAATTTGAAAATGACGTTCGAACGGATGAACAGTCGGTTGATATCGATGTTGTTATTGAAATTATTACGGCTATCCACTTTCAATAACCCCGACTCCTTGTCATATCCAGTAGAAACATAATAAGTGGCCACCTGCCCACCGCCAGAAAGGTTCACATTGGCTTTGGTATTGGTGGTAGATGGATTGAACAGGGTATTGTACCAATTGATGTTCGGGTAGATCATTGGGTTTTCATTGTTCAAGGTAGACTGGATCTTCTGTTCGGAGTAATAAGCCCCCAATACCGGATCGCGGGTGATACGTGCCTGATTGTACAGCCGCATGTATTCCACCCCGTCGATCATATCGATCATCTTGGTTGGCATGGCGGTATTCACATCCACGCGTGCATTCACAGATACCGGACCCTCACGACCAGCTTTTGTGGTCACCATGATGATACCATTTGCTCCCCGTGCACCGTATAATACTGTAGCGGATGCATCCTTCAAAATGGAAAAGCTTTCGATATCATCAGGTTGTAAGCGGGCTAGGTTATCAACGGAGGCTTCAAAACCGTCGATCAAGATCAACGGAGAAGCTTGGTATCCGAAGGTGGTTACCCCGCGGATAAAGAATTGGGCATTATCAGCACCAGGTTCTCCCGAGGTTTGGTAGGAAATAACTCCAGGGATCTTTCCGGCAAAAGAGCCGGTGAGGTTGGATGCCGGAATTTTTAGATCTGAGGCTTTTACTGTCGTGATAGCTCCCACTACGCTAGTTTTCTTCTGCGTTCCAAAAGCTACAACTGTTACTTCCTCAATGTCGCTGCCGTCCTCGAACATGGTAACTTCCATGATGTTTCGGGCATCTACCACCTGGGAAATCTTTTTGAAACCAACGCCTGTAAAGGATAGGCTGTCGCCTACGTTGGCCATCACTTGAAACTCTCCATTGGAATTGGTCGCTGTTTGAGGTACTTGGTTTTTCGATACGCTGACCCCCTCTATCGGAGCCCCATTTGTTGCGTTTTTTACCACACCGGTAATTTGACGCTGGGCCATGGAAAGAAATGGCAACAGTAGAAAAATAAGTAAAACCAACAGCTTGTTTTGCGGTTTTTCCATAAAATAAGTTAGTTAGGTTTAAAAATTTTAGGATGTTATATGTTTATCCTGTAAATAAGTTTTTATTCGGTTGTTGATTTAAAGTTATTGATAAAGCTTATATAAACAAAGAAAATAATGATTAAAAAATTATTAAACCTTTATTAAGCTTGTTTTTTGTTTTGAATAATAGGTTTTGAGGGGCAAATAAATGGATTTGTCTTATTTTATGTTACAAAATTCAATAAATGAAAAGGGAATTGTTCGTTTTTATAAACAAGTGTAATCTTAGATTAATTTGTTTAACACAAATTGTTCTGCTATGCAGTTATTGTTAAAAATGAGAGTTTATTGTTGTCTAAATAACAATTAATCTCTTTTAAAGATTTTAAGTCTACTGCACATGATAAACATCAGCAGTCCAAAAAGAGAAAACAAGGCAAAAGAATAACGGAGGTTGAACAGTTCGGCAATATAACCGATCAATGGCGGCGCCATTAAGAACCCCAGGAAGGATATGCTAGAGACCATAGCCAGTGCTACACCTGCAGGAATGGTCTTATGTTTTCCGGTGACACTGTATACGGTTGGAACATTACAGGCAACACCTAGTCCCACCAGCATAAACGCCAAAGTACACACATACAGGTTCGGAAAAATAACCGAAACCAACATGCCAAAAAACATCAAAATCCCTGAAATCTGTAAAGTGCGTTGTCTACCAATCTTAGCGATGACCGCATCGCCTATGAAACGTCCCAAAGCCATCATCACCATAAAGGAACCAAAACCCAGGATGATCAGTTTTTCTGGAGCCTTTACCACTTCTGAAAAATACACGCCACTCCATTCGAACATAGCACCCTCGGTAGCCATACTAAAGAAACCAATGATACCAAGCTGAATGATCAAACCATCAGGTTTGAATTTCGATTTTTCTGTCTTTTCCTTTTCTTTCTTGATTTCCGGAATTAGAAAGCTCCTATTGAGCAATACATTAACCAGCAGCAGCGCACAAATTCCAACGAACTGTTGGATGCTGGTCCACTCTAGATTCATACTTAATATCCCGATCAGCGCACCGGTAAACCCAGCTAATGACCAGGCTCCATGAAAGGAGGACATGATGGGTCTTTCATACAGCTCCTCCGCTAGCACACCCTGTGTATTCACGGAAATATTGCACATATTTCCCATGACGCCAAAAAAGAACAGAGAAGCGCCGAGCATCCATATATTTGGGGAAAAACCAATAAAGATCAACAGTAGCGCATAAAAGGCAGATGCCCAAGGCAATAAACGATGGCTACCATACCTATTGGTCAAAAATCCGGCAAGGGGAAGGGTCAGCAATTGACCGATGGGGATCATCAGTAATAGGGTTCCTAATTGGGCCTCAGAAAGGCCTAATGCGTTTTTGATGGTAGGGATGCGACTTGCCCAGGTCGCAAAACCAAGCCCCTGTCCGAAATAAAATAGGGATACGGCTAAACGGATCCTTTTTTTATGTTGTTGACTGATGTTAGGATTTATTGCTGTTTGGGAAGTCATGTACCTGTGATTTTCAGCAAAATTAGATAAATAGATGGAATTTGGGTTTCTGAATGTTACATTTGTTCATTCAGTACATATTAGACCCCTAATACATGAACAAATCAATATTAACCCTTGCCTTACTCCTGGCTGGAGGAAGTGCATGCATGGCGCAAGTTCAACCCACGTTTCTTTCGAACCCGACCTTGAGTCCTGATGCGAAAACAATCGTTTTCAGCTATGAAGGTGATCTATGGAAAGTGCCCAGTACAGGAGGAAATGCCTTACGCTTGACCGCTATGTCTGGAAATGAGGTTTCACCAAGAATCTCTCCCGATGGGAAATGGTTGGCCTTTTCAGGAAACCAGAATGGAAATATGGATGTCTATGTAATGCCTTTGGAAGGTGGTAACATCCAACAGCTGACCTACCACGAATCTTCCGATGAGGTGGATAGTTGGAGCTGGGATAGTCAGCATATCTATTTTACATCCGGCAGAGAAAACCGCATGAGCAGTTATAAAGTAAACAGCAAAGGCGGAACTGCCCAACGAATTATCCCCCATTTCTTCAACTATATCCATGGAATGGTAGAGACACCAAGTGGAGAATTGTTATTTACGGATACCTGGGAGAGTTATACGGCTGCCAATAGAAAGCGCTATAAGGGAGCTTTCAATCCAGATATTAAAGGATATAATCCGAAAGATAAATCTTTCAAGGAATACACAAATTATATCGGAAAAGATCTTTGGCCATCGGTGGATAAGTCCGGCAAGATCTTTTTTGCTTCGGATGAAGGAAATGATGAATACAACCTCTACACCTTCGAAAATGGCAAGAAAACGGAACTGACCAATTTTAAGGAATCCATCCGTTCGCCACAAGTAGCGGCCAATGGTTCATCGGTAATTTTCGAAAAAGGCTATCAATTGTACATCTATGATGTAGCGACTAAAAAAACAACTCAACCTTCTATTCTTCTTGGTAGAAACCAAGTGCTTGGAAAATCGAAGGAATTTGATGTTAAGGGCCAAATCTCTAATTACGATGTGTCTCCAGATGGTAAGAAACTGGCATTTGTTTCACGTGGAGAGTTGTTCGTTTCGGATATCGACGGAAAATTCGTTCGGCAAATGCCCTCTTCGGGCGAGCGGGTAATGGAGGTAATCTGGTTAAAAGACAACAAGACCTTGGTTTTCAGCCAGACTTTTGCTGGATACCAGAACTGGTTCAGCCGTTCGGCAGATGGAAAAGGGGAGACCAAACAACTGACCTCCGACAAAAGGAACAATAGGGACATCAACTTCAACAAGGAAAGAACGAAAGCGGTTTACCTTTCAGGCCGGGATGAGGTACGGATATTGGATCTGAATACCCTGAAGAGCAATACCATTGTGAAGGATGAATTATGGGCATTCCAAAATTCACCCCCATCGTTTTCACCGGATGGTCAGTATGTGCTGTTCACCGCCATGCGTAATTTTGAACAAGATATTTTTGTTCACCATTTAGCCGATAACAAAACCCATAACCTGACAAATACAGGCGTATCGGAAACTTCTCCGGTATTCTCTGCAGATGGAAAGTATATCTATTTTGCTGGAAATCGCACGAAACCATCTTACCCGATGGGGATGGGAAATGCCAGCATCTTTCGGATGGCCTTGGAGAATTTCGATGAACCTTATCGCTTGAGCAAATTTGATGAGCTTTTTGCAGAACCTAAAAAGGAACAGAAAGATACCAGCAACAATAAGAAGACGCCTGAAAAAGATAAAACGGCAAAAACCGCTGCAGCAAAACCAGAGGCGAAAGCAGAGCCCAAGAAGAATGTGGTTAGCATTGATTTCAATGGCCTATTGGACCGTATCCAACAGGTGAGCCCATTTGCAGGATCCCAAGGCGCTCCTAAGGCTTTTGCCAAAGGCGAGAAACAGTTTCTGTTCTTCCAATCCAATCATGAAGGAAATTTTGGTCTTTACAGAATTACGTATGAGCCTTTTACTGCCCCAAAAACAGAGAAAGTGATGGATGGAGGTTTTGACAACATCATTGAGGTGGATGGAAAGTATTTTGTACTGGCACAGGGTACCTTTCAAAAGTACAACATCGATCAGAACCGTTTGGAGCGGGTAGAGATCAGCGCTAAATTCAACAGGGACCTGGATAAGGAATTCCAACAGATGTTCTATGAGACCTGGGCAAATGTGGAGGAGAACTTTTACGACCCTACCTTCCATGGGGTGGACTGGGAAGGTATCAAGAAAAAATATGCTTCCTATCTTCCTGGAATAAACAATAGACAGGACCTCCGGATCTTGTTGAACGATATGTTGGGCGAGCTGAACTCCTCCCACATGGGATTCAGTACGATGGGATCCGACGAAAGAAAAGACTTCAATTTTGTGAGCAATGAATTGGGGGTTACCTATGATACATCGAACCCCTATAAAATTTCGCGGATCGTAAGAAACAGTCCGGCATCCCGCAAAGGGGTTGATCTGCAGGTAGGGGATGTGCTGGTGGCAGTGAATGGTACTAAGATCGATAAATCTTTGGATCGGGATTATTACCTGACGATGCCTTCCTTGGCGAGCGAACTGCAATTGACGGTGAATAGAAATGGAAAAGATGTGGATGTGAATATCCGTCCGCAAAGTGGGGCAGCCTTTAAGGAATTGCTGTATGATGAATGGATCAAAGGGAACCGTTCGAAGGTAGACCAAATGAGTGGCAACCGCATTGCCTATTCGCACATGAAGAACATGGGGGCAGGAGAACTGAACACCTTTTTGTTGGATATGGCCGAGCAGGAAAACAATAAAGATGCGATCATTTTGGATTTGAGGTATAATACAGGAGGAAATGTGCATGATGAGGTATTACGCTTCTTATCGCAGAAACCTTATTTGCAATGGCAGTACCGTGGCGGCAAGAAATCGCCGCAGAGTAATTTTGCTCCTGCTGCCAAACCTATTGTGCTGTTGATCAATGAGCAATCCTTAAGTGATGCGGAGATGACGGCTGCTGGATTCAAAGAGCTGAAACTTGGCAAGATCATCGGAACGGAAACTTACCGCTGGATTATTTTTACTTCGGGTAAGGGATTGGTGGATGGTTCATTTTACCGATTGCCGTCTTGGGGATGTTATACCTTGGATGGAAAGGATCTGGAGTTAACGGGTGTTTCGCCGGATATCGCTGTAAAGAATACGACAGCAGACCGCATGGCGGATAGAGATCCGCAATTGGAACGCGCTGTTCAGGAGATCTTAAAGGATCTGAAGAAATAGGAAAAAAAGAAATAATCAACATTAAGCCCCTTATGGAATTCCATAGGGGGCTTGTTTTATTAATAGGTAGTATAGGGTGCTAAATAGGGGTCTAATTTTTCCTTTCCGGACTAATTATTCAATTCCAAGTGAATTCCAAAGCCAGTTAGACCAGGTTGTTTCCATGCTTCAACAATCATACGCCTATAAATGTTTTTGTTTATGTAGTGATCTGTTTCTGCTTCGATGCGGTCATGCGCTGTTTCATCAATAGTGAAATCATACGATCGAATGGTTTCAGCAATGGATCTGAATTCTCGGATGCCCAGTTCGGGGATGTGAAGAATCGCTCCAGTCCAGTTTCTGCCCAAATATTCATAATAAGGCAGGTACATAATATTGATGCGGGTCTGAATGGTCTGAAAAGATTGATTGCCGTAATCATTTACCAGCACGTCATCGATAAGAATGCCCATTTTAACGATTCTGCCTTGCAGAATAGTTTCATTGAGCGCAGAAGGGTGGTCTACAAACCTATGGATCGCTCTTTCAGGCTGGTAGAAGGCGAGATGGTTGAAAACCCTTCCAATAACAGTGTTGTTGTTGAAAACCATAGTTTTAAAATGTTTAACAAGCAGGCTATTGCCAAGCTTTTTGTATATAATAGTTGTGTGTGTGAAGCATAAATGGGTTACGCCTTACCTAAATAAATATAAAATACCTGAAATTGTTTAGGGTTTTGCGTAAAATACCTGCTTCTGTAAAAGAAAAACCCAGCCCTGGGCTGGGTAAAAGGCTTATATATTGCATGTTGATGCAATGCCTTTTATCACACTAACGTTTTTATTGGCAGGCAATCTTCTTTTTGCCTGATCCATATCCGATAAGGATAGTTCTTTCATCTACGATTTGGGTGATCTTTACATTGTTGGTTCCTTGAGCAGAGGTATTCCATTTGAATTTATTAAAGGAATTTGTGCCAAAAAGTTCCAATTCGTAAAGTGGCCCATTGGATTTCTTCGCGCCGTATAGTTTAACTTCTCCCGTTTTACTAATCACTAGTTTTATCAGCGGAATTTGTTGTGTTCCAATCATGTTAAAAATGGCAGGAATTGTTCCTCCTTCGGTATTGACGCCTTGGTAATAGCTTTGGTCCTTGAAGCGAACATTTTGTGCTGTGGATGCTCCTCTTTCAAACTGCAGTTCTTCTTTGGCAAGCTTTACGCCATTAAGTTCCATATTGAAGGCATTGTCTATTTGGGAAATATCGAACACGAAACCATAATCTGCACCAGGTGCGGTGATCGGCATTTCTATCGTGGAGCCTCTTTTATAAAATACACCGTCTTTAATAATTCCTGTTTCAGTGCCTTGCGTAACTTTTTCAAAATACCAATTCATCCCATCGGCACCAGAAACATCCTGGGTACAAGTCTGGAACTTGATGTTTAAGCTATACCTTAATCCAGGCGTAAATTTGATGTCAGGTATTTTAAACTTTGTTTTTATTTCATCATCAATGGTGATGGTTCCAAAATCCAAGGTTCCGATATTATTTTGCGGACTAATAAAAAAAGTTGGGCTGCTGGTAATTGTTCTGACGCCTTGCCCCGTTATCTGTGGAAATGTAATGGTAGTTCCCGTTGTTTTAAGGTTGTTATATTTTAGGGAATTGTCACTGAGTTTTAAACTAGCGGTCGAATAGGTTGGGTTTAGAGATGCCTGATCAAGCTTGGTAATATATCCAGTTAGATTTGGATCTAATGTGAGGGTCGTGGTTACCACACTGAACTGATGTTTCAGGATCACGTTCAACAGGTTGATTCCGGTGACCACTTTTTTGGAGGTCTTGAAGTACATCAATTCTGTTCCTATGTTTTCGATGGATGCGGTACTCAGCTGTTGTTTATTGATTATGCTAGGCAAATTTGAGGTGTTGTTTATCGAATAGGCGATAAAAGTATAAGTACTACCTCCGTCTAAAGGTATAGCGGCCACCGTGGATTCTGTACCATAATTATATTGTTTTTCCGTTACATAGTTGCCATTATTGTCATAGACCAACAATCCGTAAAGAATACCAGGGGCTAAGGTTTTCCGTACGGCGCCGGCTTTTAATCCTTTGGAGATGTTGTTGTTGGACTTAGAAGGCTCTTCTACGGTTAAGGAAACATCTACGGTTCTACCTTTACTAAATGCCATCCTTCTGTTTCTGTTATTGAAAGCGTTTAAGGTGCTGTTTGATTGTTGTTCAGTCTCTGAAGTTATAGTCGGATCCTCAAATTCCATACTGGTAAGGGAAATCTTAATTTCCGCATCCAAGGATTGCAAGCCAGGTTCTGATTTCTTTTGACAGGCAAGGGTGAACAATAGCAATGTAAATAGCATTAAGCTATGTTTGAGGGTATGGTGTTTATATGTGATTTTATTTTTCATATTTCGGGGGTTTTTACCAATCTATTGCTCGGTCGGTCTTTGGTTCTTCATCCCATTCCTCAAAAATTTCATAATTGGAATTGTAGGGCTGTACCCTCGCAGAGCCAACGGCAATACCATTCTCTGCTTCTACAACAATGACCTCAATCCGAGGCATGCTGTATTTTTTGATAGATGTGTTTGTTTTCATGTTCCCTAGTTCTAATTTTTAATCGGGCAATAGTATTAACGTGTGATTAAATACTGACACAATTCTCCATTTTGTTGGTTGTCTAAACAATGATTAGAAAAACAGATTTTTGTGACGAGGGTCATTTTTCTGTGGGTTAGAAATCATGATTGTTTTAATCCTGTATTTAAAAATCTTTCTTTTATGTGGTGTTATTTATACAATAAGCTGCTTGGAGTTTAAAAAATAAAGTCTAGGTAATTTTTAGAAAATTGCATGTTTTTACATTTATTAATGAAATGCTGAAGAAAATTTCGGGAAAACATTAATACTTAAGCAAAATGATTTAGAATCATGCAATCGATTGTCTTTTTTAGATAGTTATCCAAGGGTGGTTGAGGTTTGGAAATACTTTAAGTGCAAATAGTTGAAAATTAAAGTGTTTCAAATTTAGTTTGTTTTTTTTTAAGGCAATTCGGAACGTTTTAGCAAGGTTAAATACTATTAAATCTGTTCAATTTTTTTAAAAATGTTTCATAATGTTGAGAAATATGAATAGTTGGATAAACCCTAGAAACAGATTTTATTAGGGTTGTTTTAAGTTGTTTAAGCGAATAGAATTGGGAAGAATATTTAACGTGGATTTTAAAATGTAGTGATTCGACTACTACATTTTTGGATGGAAAACAGTTTTGTATCAAAATCACTCTTATGATTTTGTCTAATAGTTCGTACATTTGGATTAAGGACGACTTCGTAGCTCAGTTGGTAGAGCAACAGACTCTTAATCTGTGGGTCCTGAGTTCGAGCCTCAGCGGGGTCACAAAAAAAAGCTTCTCTTTTCCTAGAGAAGCTTTTTTTAAACTTTTACATTATTCCATAAACTCCTTCGTACAGCTATTATATACTTGTTTCACATCCTTCATCTTCGAAAAATCTTCAAACACAACCTTTTTATCATCACAAGTATATCCAAATTGTGGTGCTGCTGTATTGCAACTCGGGCACATAATATCTACAAAATAAACTTTTTGGTTATTATAATTACCCACATATAAATTACTTTCCATAGTGCCCTTTTCTGTACACACAAGTTCCTTTTCGAATTTCTGCTTCATAGATAAAGCGCAGGCGGAAATGTTTTTATTATTCCCATCCTTTTCGCAGGCGAGATGAAATAAAGAGCTAAAAACAACAAACGAAACCATTAATTTTTTCATAGATATAAGTTTAAATTAGAATTATTGGTTATACTTCAACGTGAAACTAAGCAAAACTGCTACATCTAACTTCGTTTTATGACCTCAAAAAGGCCTTTTTTTAAAATTGTCCACCATTTGTCCACCCCCCTTTTCTTGTATCCTTCCTCCAAAAAATTTTTTCTTTGTAGAACTAATCTACTTCTGAAAGCGAAATTATGAAAAATATACTAATCAGTTTTTTCATCCTGCTAAACCTTCCGTTTGCAGGAGCACAAGAGGTAGAAGGTGCTTCTCCTGGGCAGTTCAGTCTTAGAACGAACTTGGCCAGCCTGGCAGTTCTGGCGCCTAGCTTAGGTTTGGAATATCAATTCAATAATAAATTGGCCGTTATGCTCGATGGAAGTTTTGCTTACTGGAATTTCGAAACAGAAACAAGAAATAAATACTGGCGGCTCATTCATATAAGTCCCAAAGTTAGACAATATGTAAACCCATCACGAAACGCCTACTTGGCTTTGCAATTTGATATTGGGGCTTACAATATAGCCCAAGAGATCGGAAAATTTAAAGGGGGAGGGATTGCCTTTGGCAAGCAATATTACTTAACAAAAAATACTTGGATCGATCTGGGATTAACCCTTGGTTATCTACACTTTTCCGATCGAAAAAAATATGATGAAATCAATGATACCTACTATTTGCAGGAAGATAAAGGAAGGAAAAATTATTGGGGACCAAGCCAGGTTTCCATTAATATCATCCGAAAGCTGAATGTATTAACACGGCCCCATTAAGGCAAGGCATCAATAAAATTAAACAGCAATGAGCAGATCAACATACCGCATACCGCTTATCAGTTTGGCGTTTTTAATCGTCATGATTTGCCATTCATGCTTCGATTTGGATCTGGTGGAAAAAGGCGAGGTCACTTTGACCACCGATTGGAGCCAAAAAGACCAGACAGTTCCTTTGCCGGTATCTTATGCGGTTAAAATTAATAATCAACTGCTTCATTTTAGCGCCACTTCTAATCCACTTCCTGATCTATTGCCCGACAATTATCCGGTATGGATATACAATACCCCGGAACATATCCAAATAAATGGAAATTTGGCAAAGGTTGATCAGGAAAATGGCCTGGTTCATCCTTCTCCAGAATGGCTGTTCACTGCTTTTGGAATTGTTCCTTTCGAAAACAATACCGTAAAAACCTTTACAGTGAAGATGCAGCAGCAGGTTCGCCAACTAACCATTCAATTAAAACCAATCGGCTCTACCGCATCCAAAGTAAAAGCAATTCAAGCTATCCTATCCGGTATTTCAGGTACCTGGAATTTTGAAAAAGACCTAGTAGAAGGACCTGCCCTAAAAATACCCTTAAACTTTCAGAAACAAGTAGATGGTACCTGGTTAGCCAATGTTCGATTATTGGGGATAGTAGACAGCCCACAGCATGTAGATGGGAAGATTATATTCCATGATGGTGATCCGGTAGACCTCCATTTTACGGCAGATCTCTCTATGGAGCTAGCAGATTTTAACAATAACAAACAACAACCTAAAAGATTAGCGGCCAATGTGGATACACATACTGAGGCCGGGTTTGAAATAAGAGTGAACGATTGGAAGGAAGTACAAGAATCAGGAATCGCATGGTAAAAGTTAAAATAGCCCCTTTAATAATCCTCATCAGCATGCTGATGATGGTCTCCTGTACCCGGGAGGGCGATATAGGAATTATCGCCAGTGATCAAAAAGTTCAGGTGAAAGCGAATATAGGCTCAACGAATTCCAACTCGGCAACCACCTGGAATGACCAGGATGATTTTGGGCTATTTGTAAAACCTTCCGGAACCAATGGTTTAACCACACTGCTGGCCAACAATCAGCAAGTTGTATTTAACAGTACAACGGGTTCTTTTGACCTTCAGGGTCCTCCGATCTATTATCCACAGTCTGGCGCGGTAGACCTCATTGCATATGCCCCATTTAAGAATGGAATAGGCCAAGTCTATCCTGTAGATGTTGGGAATCAAAGTGATCAACAAGCTATTGATCTATTGTACAGTAATTCGGCGCAAAATATAAGTAAATCCAACAGTGCTGTGCCGTTAAACTTCAATCATCAATTAAGTAAGATAAAATTTAATATTCAGGTTATCAATGGCACCGCTATAACATCAGCAAACATCAGCCTCTTTGGTTTCTACGATAGGGCAGATTTTAATTTAGTTACCGGATTACTTTCCAATCAAACAGTTTCTTCACGACCCATTTCCTTAGGCTCCACTCTCTCTGGAATCGTTATTCCTCATAACAACTTGGCCAACCGAAGGATAGTATTTAGTTTCAACAACTGGAGCTGGACCTTTGAACTACCCCTTACCGAAATATTTGAACCTGGAAAACAATATGATTACACCATCACCTTAAAGGATAAAGAGGTAAAAATTGCCCTTACGCAGGTTGTTCCTTGGACCAAATCAAACGTTGTTTCGCCTACTGAAACGGTGAATGGATATCCATTGGACTATGTTTATATTCCCGCTGGAACCTTCCAGATGGGTGCTCCTGATACATCAGAAACAGCTGATTCCTATGAAAAACCACAGCATTGGGTGAAAATTTCGAAAGGCTTTTTCATGAGTAAATATGAGACTACGATTTCACAATATGCTCAATTTTTAAATGCATTAGGAGTTGGTTCTGCGGGAAGTGGATCCCAAAATAGCATTTACCATAACATTAATGGAGAAGATGTATTGCTGTTTGTAGTAGATGCTCAAGCAACACCAATTTTTGAGAACAACACTTGGAAATCACCCGTGGGAAAAGAAAATTATCCGATGAGGCGAGTATCTTGGTATGGGGCACTTGCTTATGCACATTGGGCAGGAGGAACCTTGCCAACGGAAGCACAGTGGGAATATGCCTATCGTGCCGGCACAAAAACCTATTTTTTTTCCGGAAATCTTGCAATCGATTTTCGGCCCTTTGAATGGTTTTATGATAGTAATGGTACAAATAGTGTACATGCCGTTGGAGAAAAGCTTCCAAATCCTTGGGGACTTTATGATATGGGTGGAAATGTTTCAGAATGGGCTTTAGACCAAGTCGATTTTCTAAACCAATATTCGTCAAATACTGAACAAAATCCAACGATTGACCCTATCAGTCGATTTACTACACAATCAAGGGTTGTCAGGGGAGGAAATTATGGATCTTCCGGATCCCTCGGTGGGGCGTATAAAAGAAGGTTAAAAAATGCTTTCAATACTGATCTATATACAGGTTTTCGGATAGTTATAAATCCATAGGTTTATTTATTAACAATGTTACTTATCAGCTATGAAACAAATGCTTAAATCATACTTCCGAAAGTTGTCAGGATCGCTTTTTATTTTATTCTTCATTGGGTTGCAGGCTTGTCAGGAGAAGATGGAGATAGCAAATCCTAATGAACAGCAGAAAGGAAGCATCCGCTTTGATATTCAAATAGCATCTCATGATGACCAAGTGGGTACAGCATTAGGAAAAACCCATAGGAATACATCAGGTGCTTCTATGGCACTTAGTCCGCCGGGGGCAAGATCGAATTTTACGACTAATTCTACTGCGGGAGATAGTGTTGGTGTTTTTGCTGTTCCTGCCGGTCAACCTTTGGCTGCGGCAGGAAACCTTATCCATAATGCAAAGCTTGTATTCGATGGTACAACCTGGTCAAGTAATGCAAACTGGGATCGTGATATTGCGAACTACGATTTTTACGCCTACTATCCGTACAACCCTAAGCTAACAGATCCTATAAATTTCAAATTTGAAGTGAAGCAGGATCAACGAACCTTGTCAAATTTCAGCAATTCGGATTTAATGGTTGCCAAAATCTCGGCAATTCCCTCCGGTGCTACTGTGGGATTAACATTTCATCACGCGTTAAGTTTAATCCAGGTCGAAGTTCCTGGTACCGCAATGGATGGTTCAGCTCCGGATCCAGGTATGGAGTTGATGTTGAACCGATTAAACTATTCAGGGACATATAATTTGTTCCTCCAGCGATTCACCACATCAACAAACACCTATGCAGGGCTTCGTCCGTATAGGGTAGAGCAAACGGATGGTGGAGCGCAAAATCCAACGTATACCTATAGGGCATTGGTTCCCCCCCAAACGATCGAGGCCGATCAAGCGCTGATCTTTATGACACTGGGGAAAACAACAAAAGTAACCAAGCAAAAAAATACCCTTCAAATGATGCGATCAAATGCTTATAGTTTTACTGTGGATGATTTCCCAACTGGGGGAAAAGCGGTGCTTATCAAGGCGGGAATATTTATGATGGGAAATGGAAATCCTGGTGCAATCGGATATGAATTACCGCTTCGTTTGGTTGAAATTTCCAAGGATTTTTACATGAGCAAAAATGAAGTTACCCTTAGCGAATATGTTGATTTTCTGAATGCTAATTATGTTAAAAATGACCCATCATTAGTTATGTGGAATGGCTCAGCACTATTTTTCTACAATATGAATCGGCCAGAATTATCTCCAATTTATGATGAAACATTAAAAAAATGGAAGGTAGAACCTGGGTATGAGCAATATCCGATGACCTTGGTTTTTTCGCATGGTGCGTTATCCTACTGCAACTGGGTTGGTGGCAAACTCCCTACGGAGGCGCAATGGGAATATGCTTGTCGAGCAGGATCTTCCACCACTTATTTTTTTGGAAATGACATCGCCAATCTGGAAGATTATGCGTGGATCATTAGCAATAGCTCCAATTCCATCCAACCTGTTGGCCAAAAATTGCCTAATAACTGGGGTTTATATGATATGTATGGAAATGTCGAGGAGATGACCTTGGATAGGTCAAATACAGGAGTTTTGGCAGGATATCCCTCTCCAAACGGCGTAATGGTAGATCCAGGGGAATTTACTGGAGAATATCATGTTGTTCGAGGAGGAAGTTATAGATCAATTGATGCTACATCGTCTGCTAGGTCGACCAGTAATTCAATGCAAGCATATCTAGCAACAGGTTTTCGGGTTATCTATGAAAAATAAATAAGTTAAAAATATAATTATTATCAATATGAAAGCACAATTATTAATTACCGCAATGGCTACAGCACTGTTGTTCAGCTCCTGTGGAAAAGATCCGATCAAAAGTGAGGTCGTAGAAGAAGCCATTCAATTTAATGGGAAAATAACCAATCAAAAAGCATCAACAGGGGGGCTATCTACCACAAGTTCTTGGCAAGCCAATCAAGCCATTGGGGTTACCATGGTTCAATTAGGTACTCCGGTTATTCTAGAGCAAGCCAATAATAAAAAATATGTATTTAACGGGACGAGTTTCCTTCCTGAAACAGGTCAGGAAATCTATTATCCGGTAAATATGCTGCCTGTAGATTTTATCGCGTATGCACCGCATAAATCAGGGTTAAATTTTCCAGGACCTATAAATATTGATGTGGCGGTTCAATCAGACCAAGCGGCAATCGATTTGTTATGGGCAAAATCAAACAATGGAGGCGCTGGCTTCTTAAAAACCGCTGGACTTTCCGTTCCATTGACCTTTGACCATAAATTAAGCAAGATCATCATTAAACCTACCGCCTCTGCAGGATTGAGCAATACTGATCCTACATGGGGTACCATGGTAATCAACATCAATGGCATGTACACAAAGGCTATTTTTGATTTATTTCAAGGAACTATTTCTACGCCAACCGTGAAGCAGGGGATTTCGCCTAAAATGACAGCTGCTGGTCAAACTTATGAAGCCATCGTGCTTCCTGGAAATAATCCAACAGCGGGGGCATTTTCTATTACATTTGTCATCAATGGAAACCAATATACCTATACAAGTACAGCCAATGAGGATTTCGAAGCGGGGAAAGAATATACGTATAACTTGGCTATTTCGAAGACTGGGGTTAATCTGGGAGCTGTTACGGTAAATGATTGGGTGACTGTTAGTCGTTCGGGGCTTGCGAATTAATGATCAATAAGAAATTCAAAACCATTGTTTTTAGTAATATAACACTATGATTTCAGTGTGAAAACATGCTTTAAGTATACTTAAAGCATGTTTTTATATGTTTACCATAGTAAAAGCATACTTTCAGGTTACTTTCAGTATACTTTTACTATGTACCATAAGCAGAAAAAATAAGGCTGTATCCCTAAAGACACAGCCCGATTTTATTCAACTAAACAACTCTCCTAATTTGTTTTATAATCTTTATTTATCGACATCCCCCTCGTAGCCTCTCTTAAATAAAATTTATTGGCCATTAAATTATCCCTGTATATCTCTTCATAATCCAATGTCTTGTTCGCATCAGGAACCACATTTATCTCAAAAAAAAGCGTGTGGTATCTCTGCGCGGTATTAGCAACGATAGTGGTATAGATTCCTGCATAACCGATATTCTTATTGCTATCAAACTTCATCTGTATATAACCAAACTTGCCCGGAGGAATTAGGCTGTTTAATATACGGGCATCGGTACACGCGCAGGAAGGAAGCACATCCTCCAGCTTAAGCGGGGTTTTACCCGTATTCTTCACTTTAACAATAATATCCTGTTTATCACCCTGAAGAATAGGCAGGTAGGTTCGAACAGAATCCTCAATTTCCAAACTGGTATTTTGGGTAGGAGTTTTACAGCCAATGATATACAAAAGCGATGTAAATCCAAGAAAAATGCATAATGTTTTCATAATCTAATTTTTTAGCATGATTTCATCGCAAGCGAATCCACCAATTTTATTTTTAATGATTTTAAGGGTTAGCGTTTTGTCGTTATCTCGCAAGGCAACAGGAAAACTATATATTACTTTAATCAGTCTTTCAGCAGAGGAATTGCTGATGCTCTTTTGCAGGATTTCCTTATTTTCGGTCCTTAATTCGATGGCTTGAGGGACATCGAGTTTATGTTTTTTATCCACTAAAAAAGAAATTTCAATAGTTTTACCCTTCCGGATTTTTTCGGTAATTGGAATATCAATAGTCAAATTATCTTTGGTTAAGATCATCCAATTGTTGTAATAATCTAGAAAACCCAATGCACCGTCGAAGAGCATGGAGGAGTCCGTGTAATCCTCATCCAGATTGCTTTTGACTGTGTAGTTTTCACCAAAAAAAAGGTTTGTGTATGGATGTTCTAGGAATATGCTTTTCCATTGGGAAAGATAATATTCGAAAGTTTGTCCGATTTCATTATAACTATCCACTCCTGCTTGGCCGACTAAACTTTTTAATTCGGCTAATCGATTCAAAGTATCCTCATTGGGTTTGGCCTGATAAGTTGCCGCATCATATAGACCCCATCCATAAGAATTTAGCCCATTTGTTCTAGCGATTTCCAACAATTGAAAGAGCACAGCGATTTTCAGTTTCACATATTGCTCACGGTAAGCGGGTTTTACCTGTGATTCAATCACCAAAAGATCTTGGTAAAATTGGGACAGTTGGTCAAAACGAAGATATTTACGAAGGGATTGTTTAGTTCCGCCATAAATATCCAAGGGGTATTTACTTTGCTGAGCTTTCTGATTGATGCCAATGACATAATCACTTATGGCAGTGGTTTTTTCGCCAGCCATTTCCTTAAAATAGGCACGAATCAATCCGGATATATCTGTATCTAAATTTTGTAATACATTCGCCAATGTAATTGTTTTAAGATCCTCAAATGCAGAAAAGCCATTTTCATTTCCTTGGATGAAGACCCCGGTTACACCCAAAGATTTATAGAATTTTAGATTTTCCTGTTGGATGTATAAGGTTGGATAAGCATCCATATAATTATCAAAGTTGACCGCGTAATCCCATAAGAAAATTTGCGGAGTCACCTCTTTCCACTGTTGAAATTTCTTTCCAATTGCCGCAGCATGTTTTGAATTGGAAAGGACAATCCCTTTTGGAAAATCCATGGTGCTTACCATCACCCCCGTGTTGCTTAACATTTTTGTTTGAGGTGGATGGGAGGTGGTCAGATAGTCAGAGGTAAAAAATTGTGCTTGAGGAAAAGTTTTGGCTAATTTATTAATTAGGTTGATAACCGCAGGAGAGGCATCTTTTTCGGTATTACCCAATTTTCGACAAAGGTCACATTGGCAAACCAATTCATTATCATTTGGCATAATCAAAAAGTAACGCTTTTCAGGTGCATTTTTCAACGATTGGGCAACGGCTGATTTTAGGGCAACCTCCAGTTCTGGACTGGAAAAATTGAACTGTTCACTAGTTAACTTGCCATCAATTACGGCGTACATCTCCTTGGTTACCGTAATGAACTTGGGGATGTTATGGCCCCAAAGTGCCCATTCATTTTCTAAATATTGTGTATTATATTCCTGTTGGAATGCAGGTTTAGAATTTAACGGGAAATATGGCTCCCGATAAATAANNATTACTAATATTCAGCGTTGCGGGTAATAAAATCTTATCCACTAAGTCTGAACTTGATCCTATGAAATAGCCCTTTTTAGGATAGACAAACTCTTTGAAAAAATACTGTATCCCCTGTAATAATTGGTTCTGGTTTTTACCTTCTATAATAAGTATGCTATTCTCACGCTTTAGTCGGAAAAGCTGTTCAAGATCTTCACTTATCATTAAACGAATAATTGGCTGTTCCGTATAATTTCTATCTTGATCGATGACCTCTATATCCGTTCCAGTAGCCTGTTTAAACAATTTTTTAAACAAGCTTATGGACTCTTGGCTCTGGTTGTGTTGCGAAAGCAGATAAGGGAAAATTTCGCCTTTTTTGAACAACATTAAGTTGGACGCATTACTACAGCCCCAAAGCGAAGTGCTAAAAAAGATACAGATGAAAAACCAATATTTCATAGCACTTAAAATTTGGTCGTGAATAATAAGCTCACATTATATTGGTTGATATAGGCCGTAGGTGTCATTTTATAACTCGACCAAGTACCTAGGAAACCGATGGCTGATTTGTAGCTCAGATGATGACGATATCCAGCACCGACCATACTATTTGCATAGGAAAGGAAATTGTTGAGTTGAAAATCCAACCGCTGATCCTCCGGAGCATTTCCTATACTGGCCATAACCGAAAAATAATCCCGATCATTGACCATGTAAAATCTGGACTGTAATAAGAAATTATAATAATTTTTATCGCCATCACTCATGAAAAGCGCTTTTCCATTCAACCATGTGCTGTTCCAGGTTTTTTCCAACCCTACGATGCCGGTATAGAAATCAGCATTATTGGATAGCTTGGCGTACCGACCTCCTAATTCTGCCTGCCAACCTTGGCCAAAAGGTTGGAAATAGCTCAGCGCAACTTTATACTTCTGGAAAAAGCGGTTGGATACCCCTGCATTGATCAAAAAGCTTGATTTATTTTTAAAACCATGGTACCAATCTATTTCTCCCTGAACGCCAACTCCCGAATTCTTCCCGGCATAATTCCCTCGGATAATGAAAGTGTTCCATTCATTTACTCGATGCGCATATTCAAGGGAAGCAACAGGTATATTGAGCAGAATAGAATCGGATTTCACATTGGTGAAAGATGCCGTAATACTATTTTTGTAGTTTTTAGATTTCAAATATTTGATATGATCCCTTACGGTTTCCAATTTTTCTACAGTAGGAACGTATTGTTCATAATAAATCAAAGCATTATTCCAATCGCCGGTATTTTCGTAAATAACGGCCTTCTGAAAAATAAGATCGTTTTGGTTTGGATGATGTTGCAAACATTGATCTACTAATTGCATCGCCCGTTGATGCTGCTTTTCCTCATTCATCAGTGCTAGTAGTTTCAATGAGGTGGCTAGATCATTGGGTTTGTCCTGTACAATGGAAAAATAGGTGGCTATCGCCTCCTCTTTTTTACCTTCTGATTCAAGCGCTTTACCATATAGAAACATCTCTTCAGCCCAAGCATTGCTGATGGTGTCATTATATTGGTATTCCCTTCGCAGGTCTCCCAAGATTTCAGCTGCACGTTTATGGTTGTTCATTTCGCCCTGAATACCGGCTAAACGCATCCTAAGATCTTTATGACTTGGAAATTTAAGCAGCGCTTGTTGAATATATCCTACGGATTCATCCATTTTGTTTTGGGAAACCCGCGCATTCAAACCATATAAATAAGGTTGTAGCCTATCTGGATTTACACTAATCACATAATCCGATATCACAATCACTTCATTATATTTCTCCTGAGCCATTAGCGCTTTTATATATTGGTTGGCCAATAGGTCTAACTCCTCTGGAAAATTCTTTGAATTGGGGAATGTCTTATGAAATTGTTTTGCAGCCTCATAGGCTGGCGGATAATCCGTTATATTTCTAAGGAACTCAATTTTCATTAAAGGATATTTTTCCTCTTCTGGATGCCTATTGATCAACTTGTCGATGGTCAACATGGCTTTTTCTTTATTTTTTAACCCAACATATGCTTTGAATAGGTTTTCATTGGATGAATCTGAATACGCAGGATCCTTAGCCGTAAGTAGAAAACCCGATTCTGCTTTTAAATATTCTTGATTGATCAAAGCGATACGGGCTTGGTTATACCGAAGGTGATTGTATTTTGCCGCGATATCACTGTCGTTTGGATATAGTTGGAATAGGCGTTCATATAACGCCTCTGCTTTAGCATTCTGTTGCGTTCTTTCAAATAACTGCACCTGTTTCAATAATAAGGATTTATCATTAGGTCTCTGGCGCAGTGCAGGGCTTAACAAGGCTTGCGCATCATCATATTTCCCTCTTTCCATTGCCGTGTTCAGCAGGAATTTAAAGGCTTCTTGGTCTCCCTTGTTCTTTGCATAGATCTTTCCGTATAACACATAGGGATCATTGTTTGCTTGTGTCCTTGCTGATTCACTGATTAAATAATCCAATTGTTTTCTTAATTGCGGATTGTTGTTCCTCTTTAACGATTGTTCAAGTACTGCTATGGCCTGGTTGTAATTGCCCTGAGCCTCTAGTATACTGGCTTTTTTTCCCAGAAATCCTGCATGGTTGGGCATGAAGAATAAGGCTTTATTGGTCGAATTCAACGCTTCATGGTAATCACCCAGTTTGATCTGCGTATTGATCAGGTTATCGAACATTTCGGGGTCTCGTTTACTGGTCAATAATGCATTCTGGTATTGCATAGCAGCCTCTTCGAGATTTTCTTTTTTTAATGAAGTGGACGCATTTTCTTTTACAATGGTTTGATAGGTGTTTCTAACGCCGGGATCGTTGGGAAAAATCTGTAATAATCGGCTAATGGATTTTTCTGCCTCCACATTGTTGTGCAATTCCCGGTATAGGTTTACTTTTTTTAACCAAAGGTCCTTGTCGTATGGATTTGTTTCCAAGAGTTCATTGACATAGCAAATAGCACTTGCATTTCGTTTTGCCAAAGATTCAATGGTGATCATATAGCGACGGGCATCATCGCGATCTGGACTTTTCCGCAATACATCCAATAGGGTGATTCGTGCTTGGTCTAATTTTCCGGTTTCCAAATAGCATTTCCCCAAGTACTCTTTCAGGTCCATATCCATGGGAGTCTTTTTTAATCCGGTAAGGCAATATTCAGTAGCCTTTGCGAAGTTATTCTTTTTACCTGCTTCCCTCGCCAATTGATAATAATCTGCATCTGATTGTGCATAAACAGAACAGATGGATCCAGTGATTAGCCCCAGGCCAACCACTAGACGCATGATTTTATTTTGCATGTTCAACTTGGGATTTAATATCGAAACCTTGTCTGGTCATGGTTCCCCATCGAATATTTCGGGTTGTAAAATATCGGATGTAACCCACCACTGAAAAATAGATCACAAATGGATGGTAAATAAAACCCTCCACAAAGGAAATAAGCCATAGGCTAAAAATCTCGCCATATGTTTTGTATTGTTTTTTTACCAAATTATCCATGAATATGACCATGGTACTAATGGCGGTTCCAAAAGAATACACATAGAGGAACATAAATAAGATGGTCGACCAATTGACATCCCCTTTGATTAGGATTAAAGCAAACCAGAAAAGTCCGGTTGCTTCAATAATGGGGGCTAAAAATTCAAAGATGAAGATGTAGGGAAATATGATAAATCCTAATCGGGGATATTGGGGGTTAAAGAAAACTTTTCGGTGTACCGTGAAAATTTGAGCCAAACCTGTTGCCCAACGGATTCTTTGACGTGCTAAGATGGTGAGGTTATGTGGGCCTTCTGTCCAGCAACAACTTACCGGGATATAGTCAACGGTATATTTTTGTTTACTGTTGCACATATAAACCACCATTTTGGTTAACAGGTCCATATCTTCCGCATGTGATTTTCCGTCATATCCTCCTGCATTGATGGCAACTTCCTTATCAAATAAACCCAAACCGCCTGAAACATTTGGAACACAATTAATGAAGCTCCAGCCTAATTTTCCAAACAGGTAGGAACGCATATATTCCAACTCCTGAAATCTAGGGATCAAACCACGAGGAGGGCGTACGCGTGTTATTACGCCATCTTTAATATCACAACTGTTGGACATGCGCAGTACGGCTCCAACGGCTATTGTACGGTTCTTGGAGTTAAGAATGGGTTTGATCATTTTCAACATGGTTTTCCGTTCCAGGATACAGTCCACGTCTGTACAGATGAAATAGGGATATTGGGAGGCATTTATGCCGGCATTAGATGCATCGGCTTTGGTACCACCATTCACTTTATCAACAACAGTAAGTTTGCAGTAAAGTGGGTTTCTAGATTTCAGGATCCGTTTAAATGGTGCTGTTTTGATCTTCTCCGTATAGGCGTATGGCGTTTCTTCCAGGTCATATTCTTGGATAAGCAATTCCAATGTTCTGTCTTTACTTCCATCATTGACAATAATCACCTCAAAAGTTGGATACTCTAAGGTTAAAAGTGATTTTACATTGTCGATAATGGTTCTTTCTTCATTATAGGCAGGTGCAATAATGGAAATACCCGGCGTTAGTGGCGAGTTCATCAGAAACTCATCATCCTGTTTTAGGTTGTAGATTTTAAATCTCCATAGTTTGATACTGCTGAAAATGCCCAATAACAGCAGGGATAACAGCATGGCGGAGGAATAAAAGAATATAAAATATTCAAAATAACTGTAAATCATGGCGAACTTAATTTAGCGTGTATAATTGGTTAATTGGCGGATTGGATTGGTTGTATTTCTGTCTCTTGACGGTTGTCCAATACCACGATATTATCATTTGAAGGACTTTTTAAGGTTCGGTTATTCAGGGGATTTTTTACATGGCAAAGGATAGATTTATTGAATCCTTCAGCATTTTCAAGCATTTCATTGAAAACCGGATGCACTTGGTCTTCATAGAAATAGAGCGCTTCTGCAATCATTTTTTTGGAATCATTCTGAGAACTGTTCTCAAACGCTTCTTTGAGGAATGCAGAAGCGCTTTTTGAATTGATTAAGAATATGGCCTCAATAATCGCATCCTTACATTTCGTAGGTTGCGTCGGGTAAATTTCCATCAACTTTTCCTCCACTTTTTGAACTTGCATTTGGCCTAAAGCGCTGATTGCCTCTTTTCTGATCTCGTGGTTCTCACTGTCCAGAAGCTGAATCAGAGTAGGCACAGATCCGTACTGTTTAAAATAACTTGCCGCTTTGATGAGGAAAATGGTTTGCGAATCGTTTTTGGAATATTTCAACCAATTACTAAAATTGGGAAGGTTGTTTTTATGGTGCATTTCTAATTGCTCCATCAGAATGATCTGATCCCAGTAATTGATCTGGTTATCTTCTTGATCAAAGAATTTGAAAGGGTTATTGTTGCTTACACCGATGTAGGCATTTCTGGAACCTTTTCGGATAAAGCGATTTTTACTGAACGTATAAGGTAGGATTTTGGAATCGGCAATGAGTACTTTGAATCTGGATAATTGATGGAAGATCTTCAGCTTATTGCCGATGGAGGAGAAGTTCAGTTTATTTTCTAAATGGCTATCAATGCCTAAAGCGGCAATCAGCGGTTTGTAGTTGATAGCACACTGAACTGTTGGATGTTCTTCAATGAGTTTTTGTAGGGTCGGTATTAAGGAATAATAGGTGCTCTTGTTTAATTTGCCGCAATCCCTGGCAAAATTCATCTGGATCTCATGGGTTGTCATTAAATCATCAGATAAGAGTATGGCACGTAAAAAGTTTTGATGTTTTTCTTTCAGATTCTTATAAGCGTTCTGTTTGATTCGATCGAATAAATAAGAAATAGTTGCTGCAAGCAACATTACGATGAACATACTGGCTGCAAAGGTGATCACGGCTAAGGCAATCTTAATGACAGCGGGCGCGGTTAGGAATAAAAACCAAGCGTCCTGTAGGTAATAAATTAATTCCATATCAAGTAGATTAGTGTGTATTGGTTTTGTATTTGCTACTCCGCAAATGTATGTGATGATAGTTTGAGTTTAAAAATTTGACTAGTGGACAAATGGTGGACAAATTTTATATGTTTAAACACCATTGTGGACAATATTGGGACAAAAAGGGGACAAATATTTTGGTTATGGTTAAAAAAAAATATTGTTGTGACAGTTATTTGTGGACAAATGGGGACAAATAGAAATATTAAAACGCTGATTGTTAGTTTTTTGTGTTTCCGCGGTTGATTTGCTAAGAAATAAATCGCGTTCTGCTTGGTAAATTGCAGGTATTACGCGTACAAACCAACGCGGAATAAAAATCACACAGTCTAACTAATCATGCAAGCTCGAGCTTTATGTTTGTTCATCGGGATTATCATCCCCAATTTATTATTCCTTGGTTGTCAACAAAAGACCAATAGGGAAAGAATTCTTCATGATGAAACCTATATAAATGCCGCTGAAAAGTATGATACAGATACTGTTGGTTTAAAAGGTTTTTTACAACCCTTATTAACTGAATCTAATTCGGATGATCTTGGAAAAGTTATTTACAATGTATTAATGGGTAAAGCGACCTATTTATCCATGGAAAAAGAAAACGGGATTAGCGATCAATATTTTAACAAAGCTCTTCAAATTGCAAAAAACCAAGATGCAGAGGCCTATATACTATGGGTAAATATTTCTATAGCACGTTATTATTATCAGTTCCGAAAGCTTGAAAAGTCTTTGCCCTATTTTTTAAAAGCGTCTTTTTTGATCGATGAGATAGATCCTCATGAGCAGTTGAAGCCCGCGGAAACCTATCAATACCTCAGTTATGTCTTTATAACTTTGGATGAGAAAGACAAATCCATGTATTTTTTAAAAAAAGCACTGGACCTGACTCCAGATTCCTGTGATTTGAAGTCTGTACTCTTAGACAATATGGGATTCAACCTGTTGGTTATTCGAGATACAATTGCAGCAATCAAAAGTTTTAAAATGGCGGAGAATTCCGCCTTGATCCAGGATAATCTAACTAGGTTGGCTAGGATTAAAGGAAATTTTGCCAATATCTATCATAATAAGGGAGATCTTCAAAAGGCTTTGGATTTTGTGAATGAGGATATCAAGTACTCTCTTATCGTGAAGGATTCGGTCAATTTGGCTTATGCCAGGTTGTTAAAAACCAAGATTCTAATTAAACAGAATTTAACAGAGGATGCCTTAAAGGAATTGGATCTGGTGGATGAATGCATTAAAAATGTTCCCTATTTATTGGGCTATCGATTGGAAATAGAAGAATTGAAAGTTGAAATTGCCCATAAGAAGGGTAACAAGGATGCAGAATTGCTTTCACGAAGGAATTTATATAAGATTGAGCATGAGGGCAATTATGGCGAAAATAATAGGGCCATGGTCAGGGCAAAGCTTTTACTTAATAAAGAGATTTATCTGAATGAAATGAAATTGGCTGACCTTCGGATCGAAAAGGCCAGGTTTTCCAATATCATCAACCTGATTTTAGCGATGTTGATCTGCATAGTGATCATTTTCAGGTATTTCTATATGCGTAAGGTGGCAAAGGCAAGATCTGAAAAATATGAACGGAAAGTGTTAGAATTTCAATTGGAAAAGACGCTCCTGGATCAAAAATTATCGGATGCCCGCACTACCGTTAGGGATTACCTAAAGTATATGACAGAGAAAAATGCCCAGATCGAAGAATTACAGGAGGTCATCAGTAACATTAACCAATCTCGATCAGCACATCTCGAGGAAAAAAATGGCAAATTGAAACAGGTATTAAAATCGCATCTTCTTACAGAAGAAAATTGGATAAAATTTAAACAGGCTTTCGATAAACAATATCCTAAATATTACCTCAATATTAGACGTCAGTACCCCGATCTGACAGAAAACAACCTCAAATTTATCCTTCTACAAAAACTTGGTCTTTCCGCATTTGAAACCTCCAATATTTTAGGGGTTTCCTTAGAAGCTGTGAAAAAGAATAAGCAGCGTCTTAAGAAGAGAATGGGGGATGATTATGATATGTTGATGGAATTGATTTAACAGTTGGAATTTACCTGCCCGTTAAAGAAATTTATTCAGCCAAAAACCTATCTTTACAAACGCTAACAAATAATTACATGAAGCAAGTTTTCTTATTCTCTAAGGTATCCTTATCGCTTACCCTATTCATAACCCTGGCTTTCACCTCTGTTTTTGCCCAAACCAAAAGCATCAACATCGTTCCCCAACCAAAGGAATACTGGTGGGGTGGGGCAGTGGCCTTAGGATCCACCATGCCATTTGAAAAGGAAACCAAAGGCTTTGACCTGGAATACCAGAACCTCAATAACCAAGTCGTACCCTTATTAATTTCGAATAAAGGGAGGTTCCTTTGGGCGGATAAGCCTTTTAAATTTCAGATAACCAAAGAAAACAACATCGAAGTAGACTCCAAATACGAAGATCTAAATCTGCGAACGGAAGGGAAAACCCTTCGATCAGCCTATTTGGCGGCCAGCAAACTGCACTTCCCACCAAACCCTATTCTTCCAGATTCCCTCTTTTTCCTAAAGCCTCAGTATAATACCTGGATCGAATTGATGTATAATCAAAACCAGGAAGATATCCTCAAGTATGCAAAGGCTATCGTTGATAATGATTTCCCTACAGGCGTATTAATGATCGATGATAACTGGCAGCGCTATTATGGAAATTATGATTTTCGGGCAGAGAAATTCCCTGATCCCAAAGCGATGGTCAAACAGCTTCATGATATGGGTTTCAAGGTCATGTTATGGATTTGTCCGTTTATAAGCCCGGATAGTCCGGAGTATAGGGAGCTTTCCGCCAAAGGCTATCTGATCAAGGAAAAGGCAACAAAAAGCCCAGCGATCATTTCTTGGTGGAATGGTAAAAGCGCCTGTCTTGATCTTACAAATCCTGACGCCAAAGCCTATTTTGTGGGCAAACTGAAAAAGATGCAACAAGATTATGGTATTGATGGGTTTAAGTTTGATGCCGGCGACAATGAGTTTTACAGAATGGATCGATTGGCAAGCTTTGACAGCAGTGCATTATCCGTAGACCATACCATGGCTTGGGCAAAAATAGGATTGGAGTTTCCGTTTAATGAATACCGTTCAGGATGGAAAATGGGCAATCAGCCACTGGTACAACGATTGGGCGATAAAGCATATTCTTGGCGGGCCATGCAGATGTTGATTCCGGATATGCTCGCTTCAGGACTTTTGGGCTATGCTTATACCTGTCCGGATATGATCGGAGGTGGAAATTTTGCCACTTTTCTGAACATCAAAGAAAATGAATTCAATCAGAAATTGATTGTTCGTTCCGCTCAGATACATGCCCTGATGCCGATGATGCAGTTTTCAGTTGCACCTTGGCGGATATTGGATCAGGAACACTTGGAGATCACCAAGAACATGGCCAAACTACATGAAAAATTTGGAGCCTATATCTTAAACCTGGCAAAATATTCCAGTAAAACGGGAGAGCCAATTGTTCGGCACTTGGAATATGAATTCCCCAATCAAGGTTTTGAAACCTGCAAGGATCAGTTCATGCTTGGCGATAAATTCTTGGTAGCTCCGATTATAACAGAAGAAGATAGTCGCTTGGTCAAATTGCCTAATGGAACATGGAAGGACGACCTCGGAAAAATACACAAAGGCGGAAAAACCATCAAAATCGATGTTCCGCTGAAAAGATTGCCATACTTTGAGAAGATCTAAGATTAGACCTTCTCAAAAACATACCTTTCTCCTTTCTTGGTTTTGAACTGAAAGGAGATTCCTGTTTGGTTTTTTGATTTCGACCTTACCATATTCGGGAACAGCAGGTTACAGTCTTTCCCGGCCAGCGAAATTACCTCCACCCTAGTAATCTCTCCATCTTTCCACTCCATATCCAGTTCGAAATTCCCCCTAGCTTTGATACCCTTTATCCTTCCATTTTTCCAAACACTTGGTAAGGCAGGCAGAAGCCTTATTTCACCCAAATGACTCTGCATCAGCATTTCAATCATCCCAGCAGTTACCCCAAAGTTTGCATCAATCTGAAAAGGAGGGTGCCCACTGAACATATTGCTATACAACCCGCCTCCCGATCGTCTTTTTTCCACCTTCTTTTCAACAGGCTCTAAAAACCCGAAGGACTTGTTCAGGATCTGGTATGCCCGATCGCCCTCCCTTAACCTTGCCCACCAATTCATTTTCCAAGCCATGCTCCAACCTGTGCTCACATCTCCCCGATGCGCCAAGGTTTGTTTCGCCGCTTTCACCAGATCATCCGAAAAGCCGGGGGAAATCTGTGTTCCGGGAAAAAGACCAAAAAGATGCGAGATATGCCGATGAGTATCCTTGGGATCATCCCAATCCTCCGACCATTCCTGCAATTGACCATATTTTCCAATCTTAAAAGGATATAACCTCTCCTTAAAACCAATCAGTTCCTTTCTAAATTGCGCATCTGATCCTAGTTCCGCTGAAGCTTGGATCACCGCTGCAAATAGTTCCCGAACAATGGATATATCCATGGTGGTGGCTTTTCCAAGACTATACCCTTTTCCTTGATAATTGAAATGGTTTTCGGGTGAGCTGGAAGGGGCTGTTACCAGAAACCCTGATTCGGGATCTTCCACCAGCCAATGCATCATGAATTGTGCCGCACCCTTCATCAATGGATAGGCTTTTTCAGATAGAAACGTTTTATCTTGGGTATATTGAAAATGTTCCCAAAGATGTAGGGAAAGCCAGGCTCCACCCATCTGCCAACAGAAAGCTTCCGGATAATAGGTTNNAAGTTTCCAACGGGGGAGGTTTTTGCCCAAAGGTCTGAATTATGATGGGCGACCCAACCTTCATGGATTCCATAATTGACTTTCGCAGTTTCCTTTCCGTTGACGGCCAGTTCCCCAATAAAATCCAATAGGGGTTGATGGCATTCGGATAAGTTACTGTTTTCCGCTAGCCAATAGTTCATCTCGGTATTGATATTGATCGTAAAGTTACTGCCCCAAGGCGGTTGAACCTTATCATTCCAGATGCCCTGCAGGTTGGCAGGACGGCTGCCAGGTCGAGAGCTGGAAATCAACAGGTACCGGCCGAATTGAAAGAGCAAGGTCTGTAATTGGAAATCCGTGGGATCTTTCTCAAAATTCCGGATCCGATCATCCGTCATCAGGTTATTCGGTTCCTTGGAAACACCAAGTTGAAATTCAACCCGATCAAATAATCTGCGGAAATCGCTGCTATGTTCTCTCTTTAAGGTTTGATAATCCTTTTTCAACAGCAATTCCATTTTCTTTGCTGCTTCTTTTCCAGGGTCTTTTCCATCTGCCATAGCAGATTTATCAAATCCATTGAAGCTGGTGTTTTCTGTGAGGTAAAGGGTGGCCTCATCTGCACCTTTAACTTCCAAAAACTCCCCATTAGTTTTCAGGGTACCTCCTTTATGTTTGATGGCCAGTTTGGCCTCAAAGAGCATCCCTTCCTTATCCTTGTATACGACTTGCTCGGGGAAATAATTCCGATGGGCAACGATGGATGGCGTACGGCCTTTTAATACCAATTGATCGGATACGATGCTTGAGGAAGCCTCTAATTTGCTGCTCATCCTTACACGAAAACTGACACTTTTTTTCTTGTCTGCTTTAATATGTATGATCAGTGCTTTTGCAGGATTACTGATAAAAGCTGATCGTTCGTAGGTAATCCCATTAACTTCATAGCTAACCGTGCTTACGGCCTGTTGTATGTCTAAGGTTCGTATATAATTTTTAGCCTCTTGGGCTTGATGATCAAATTGAAGTTGCAGGTCACCCAAAGGAAGATACCTTGCCGAATAAGGTCCCTGCATTTTCCGCCAGGTAGCCTCTGCATTTGCATATTCCTTCGCAAAAATCTGTTTCCTCAACACCGGCAATAGACCCGCTGCAGCAGGATTGTTGCCCGGATCTGGGGTTCCGGACCATAAGGTATGGTCGTTGAGTTGAATCAAGTCCTCGGATATTCCGCCAAAAACCATGGCCGCCGTTTGACCATTTCCCAAGGGAAATGCCTCCTCCCAAAATTCGGCAGGGCGATCTGCTTTGATTATGTATTCTAAATTGCTCTGGGCATTCGACTCGACATAAAAAATGCTCAGCAATAATAAGATCGGTAGATAGATTCTTTGCATGGATTAATGTATAGGTTAAGAGGATGAATATTAAACTTACAAAGTAAAATCCCAATTCCCTTAATTTAATTAAGAAATCGTTTTCGTGAATAAAACATCTTTTATTGTTAAATGCTTATTAAATTGGAACTCCATTTTAACGCAAAATCATGAAAAGAAGGACTTGGTTACAACAGGCAGGCTTATTATTTGCAGGATTATCCATGCAAAGTACCCATGCAGCGACTAAAATCGGCGCTGTTTCAAGCAACCTAATCCCTGATCAAAAACAAGTTGATGATCGGAGTTATTGGGTGTCTGTGTTGGAGAAGATGGCCAATCCAATTTTGGAAAACATCAGCAAAGGCACTTTTCAAAAAAATATGCCGATGATTGTTTCCAGCAGTTTTGATGGTCGCAATCCAAAGGTGGGATACCTCGAAGCTTTTGGCCGTTTAATAGCCGGTATTGCTCCTTGGCTGGCTTTACCCGATGATAATACTTCCGAAGGAAAGCTTAGAAAGAAATACAGAGAGCAGACTATTCAAGGACTGATCCACGGGGTAGATCCGAATTCTCCGGATTATTTTGCCTGGAGGGATAAGTCCTCCCAGACTTTGGTCGATGCCGCCCACCTTGCCTTAGCGTTTATGCGTGCTCCAAAAGCGATTTGGGATCCACTTCCTCAAAAAACAAAAGATCAGCTGATTACGGAATTCAAACATATCCGATGGATAAAACCCGGTCCGAACAACTGGATCTTGTTTGCCGCTATGACCGAAAGTTTTCTGTATAGTGTCGGGGTAGAACCGGAAAGAACAAAAATCGATCATGCGGTAGACACCTTTGATACGGAGTGGTATGTTGGCGATGGTTGGTACAGCGATGGGAAATCCTTTTCTTTTGATTATTATAATGGCTATGTGATCCATTGTATGTTGGTGGAAACCCTAAGACAGAATTTAAAAGCAGGAAACTATCAGGAAAAATACGATCGAGCGTATATGCGCATGCAACGATATGCCACCCACCTGGAAAGAATGATTTCTCCGGATGGTTATTACCCAGTGATCGGCCGAAGCTCTACCTATAGAAATGGTGGTTTTCAACCCCTAGCGCAAGTAGCATTGGAAAAGAAATTACCGAAGGACCTAAAACCCGGTCAGGTTAGGGCGGGCTTAACGGCCATCATGAAAAACATCTACCAACATAATATTTACGATAAACACGGCTGGTTAGTGCTTGGATTTACCTCTGATAAACAAGGTAATTTAGCCGACTATTATACCAATGTCGGTTCGCTATATGAAGCTTCATTAGCTTTCTTACCATTGGGACTGCCTGCTTCTGATGAATTCTGGAGCAGCCCGGCCGAGAAATGGACTTCCCAAAAGGCTTTCTCCGGCGAAGTGTTCCCCAAAGATTATTACGTAACTTATTAAAGAATAGACTTTGCAAATCAACTAAAAGTATAAACTATGAAAATCAACCTCCATAAATTCAAAAAAACAGGTATTGCAGCCGTAGCCTCCCTGTTGTTCATCAGTATGGCAGCAAAGCCGCCATCTTTTATTAAGGAAAGCTTTGTAAAAGCTGAAAAACAGTATGAATTTCTGACTAAAGAAGCAGATGCCATCAAGTTATTTCCAAGAACGACCAACAAAGCTGGTAAACTCGTGGGAACCAATGAATGGGATTGGACCGGTGGTTTTTTCCCAGGATCCCTATGGTTTTTATACCATCAATCTGGAAATGAACAGACAAAGAATGCCGCTATCCGATGGACTGAGGCATTAGAAAAAGCAAAGGATTTTACGGTAAACCACGATATTGGTTTTGTGATGTATTGCTCCTATGGTAATGCCATCAAATACCTGAACGATCCAGCAAAGGTTAAAGCCTATAAAGATTTGATTATCTATTCGGCAAATACGGCATTAAAACGTTATGACCCTAAGGTAGGCTTGATAAAATCCTGGGATTCTAAAGGTGGTTGGGACAAATCAAAACCTTGGAAATACCCTGTTATCATTGATAACATGATGAACCTGGAAATGCTTTGTTATGTATCTGACCTTACGGGTGATCCTAAATTCAGGCAAGTGGCAATCAGTCATGCTGATAAAACCATGAAGAACCATTTCAGACCGGATTACAGCACTTATCATGTGGTGGATTATGACCTGTCGGGAAATGTAGCGCATAGACAAGCGAGCCAAGGCTATGCCGATAATTCCACTTGGGCACGAGGACAGGCTTGGGCGATCTATGGCTTCACGATGATGTATAGAGAAACCAAAAAACCGGAATACCTGGAAACAGCGCAAAAGGCGGCTAAATTCTATATGAACCACCCAAACTTGCCTAAAGACAAGATTCCGAATTGGGATTTCAATGCTGGACAGGAAGGTTATACGCCTGTAGTTGATTTTTCGAAAAGGAACTTGAATTATATTCCTAGAGATGCTTCGGCAGCAGCTATTGTGGCCTCCGCATTGATCGAACTATCGACCTTC
The DNA here is from genome assembly GCA_002322865.1 of Sphingobacterium sp. UBA1575. Lineage (GTDB taxonomy): Bacteria > Bacteroidota > Bacteroidia > Sphingobacteriales > Sphingobacteriaceae > Sphingobacterium. The sequence goes on from DCOH01000002.1 coordinate 275,127, forward strand.
TCCAAAGGAAAGGATAAAAAAGCCTATTTAAACTTCGCCAAGGAAACATTGGAAACCCTTTCCGGGCCCGAATATTTTGCGGGATATGGTGAGAATGGTGGTTTTCTATTGAAACACTGTGTAGGGAGTCTTCCCCACAACTCTGAGATCGATGGACCATTGGTCTATGCCGATTATTATTTCCTGGAAGGCTTGACCAGATTAAAGGAATTAAAATAAAAAATGGAGGGAAAGACCTAAACCTATCTTCCCATCCAGCCACCATCCACGGTTAGGATAGTTCCATGAACATAATCGGATGCTGCAGATGCTAAAAATACAGCGGGACCTTTGAAATCTTCTGGGTCCCCCCATCTGCCGGCGGGGATACGACCTAAAATTGAAGCCGAACGATCAGCATCGTTGCGTAATGCCTCAGTATTGTCTGTTGCAATGTAGCCAGGCGCGATCGCATTGACATTGACCCCCTTGGATGCCCACTCGTTCGCAAAAGCCTTGGTCATGGAGGCAATCGCACCCTTGGATGCCGCATAGCCCGGCACATTGATTCCACCCTGAAAGGATAATAAAGACGCCGTAAAGATAATTTTACCGGATGAACGGGCAATCATTTCCTTCCCAATCTCTCGGGTGAGGATAAATTGTGCGTTCTGATTGATCTCAATAATTTCATCCCAATATTCATCGGGATGTTCTGCCGCTGGTTTACGGAGGATATTCCCCGCATTGTTGAACAGGATGTCTATCTGTGGGTGATCCTGCTTTAACTCCGCAATAAATTGATAAAGGGCTGCTCTATTTGAAAAGTCACATTGGTACGCGAAAAACTTTCTTCCCATTTGCTGGATAGATTTTTCCACTTCAGAACCTTGGCCTTCCAGACTTGCAGAAACACCAATGATATCTGCTCCGGCTTCGGCCAATCCTTCGGCAATTGCCTTGCCAATCCCTCGTTTGCATCCTGTTACCAAGGCTATCTTTCCACTAAGATCAAATGTTTTTAATACCGACATATCGTTTACTTTATAGTGACTTTTAATGGTTTTTCAATTTTTTCTATTTCGCTTTCTACTGCTTTTGCCCAGGCCTTTTCATCCGTTATTTTTCCGGCTCTGTTCCACGTGGCACCATTGTAATAAACAAATGGACGATCATTTTTAGCCCTGCTTGACAGTAGAAATTGCTCTGGTCTATCGTTCAGAAATTCTACCTTTTCTGATGGTATGATGATGGCGACTCCTGTTATTCCGCTTTTATTGATCTCAGGCTCCCAATAGGCTAAACTTCGGTTCCCTTTACCCAAAAGGAACAAAGGCTCTTTTTCCTTTCGTTTTGCCAAGCCGATTACAATTGGGGTGGTTGCTAAGCTTCCATTCTCCATCGATAATTCGATGCGGTTGAAATGACTTCCTGCATCCAAACTGATCTGCTTTTGCAATTTTATTTGCTGGCCTTGAATATTTTCAGGTTCATAAATAAGCAGAAAAGTACTTCTTAAAGGACCATTGTCCAATAGCTTAAAATTGCTATAATGTTTACTGTATTGGATTTTCCCTTCTGGGAAAAAAGCCATATCGCCTATACCCAAGGTCTGTCCGACCGAATAATAATCCAAGCCTTCGCCATGGTCTTTATGGTAATCTCCAGACTTATACCAGACATCAATGATCAATTTATCTGTTCTTTTTGCCCAATAGTCCATGCCTTGCGCATCATCTGGTCTTCCTTCTAATGCTTTGCCATACATCCGAAAAGCAACCACATCGTTTTCCCAAGCAAAATCATCATAGCGCTCAGGCACATAGCGAGCATAGGTTCTGGCTGGAAAAACTTTCCCGCTCGCTGCACTAACAGAAAGCTTAACTTTTTCCTTCGCCTTTAGATCCACTAATATCAACACATTCTGTGGGGAAGATTGCCCTAGTTTTTCCAATTGATGGGGTAATTCGTTGCCCTGCTCATCCTTTATAGAAAAAACGGTATCTACCGAAAAGCTTGCCTTGAATTTCTCGAAAGGAATAGCAATCAATTCCATTCTAGCATGGGCAGAAGGATTTTGGACGATGATCTGCTTTTGGGCAAAGGCCGTAACAGTTAATACAAGAAGAAATAGAACCCCTAAGAATGTTTTCATGATTATTTTAATGCTGTAATCGGGCTTTTGTCCATATCGTCATAATCCAGGTTTTCACCTGCCATTCCCCAGATAAAGGTATAGTTACTGGTTCCGGCACCGGCATGAATGGACCATGGTGGTGAAATCACGGCTTGGTCATTTCCCAACCAGATATGCCTGGTTTCATTTACAGGCCCCATAAAATGGGATACGGCCTGTCCTTCGGGAATATCAAAATAAAAATAAACTTCCATTCTTCGGTCGTGGGTATGCGCCGGCATAGTATTCCATACGGAACCTACCTGCAATTCAGTCATTCCCATCTGCAACTGGCAGGTTTCCAAAACGGTATGCAATAACATCTGATTGATGATCCGATGGTTGGCTGTCTCCAAGCTTCCCAGTTCGATTTTGTTCGCCTGTTCCTTGGTTACTTTTTTTGTTGGATAGGACCTATGTGCTGGTGTAGAATTCAGGTAAAACTTGGCTGGCTTGGCCGCATTGTGGCTGCTGAAATAAACTTCTTGGGCGCCCTGGCCAATATAAAGCGCCTCTTTAAAACCCAATTCATAGGTTTCCCCATCAACCTCTACCTGTCCATCGCCGCCTACATTGATGATGCCGATTTCTCTTCTGCTCAAGAAAAAAGGCTCTTTCAGCAGTTCATTGATCGTTTCCAATTTTACCCTTTCCTGAACGGGCATCGCACCGCCAGTCATATAGCGATCAAAATGGGAGTAAACAAAATGTACACGATCTTCCCAGAACAACTGCTCGATCAAGAAGTTTTCACGAAGTCCCTGGGTATCCAAGGTTTTCGTTTCTTTAGGACCGATTGCGTATCTGCTTTCAAATGTAGTTTTCATATAAGACTTAATTTGTCAACAAGTTAACATTAGAAATGGGTTAATTGTTGCTTTTATTGCGAAATCGATTTCGAAATGTTCCGAAAACGTTCGCGTAATTAGGTCTTTTTTATTTGAACTTTTATTAGCAAATTGGATTTTATTATACAGGATGTTTTGCATTTACCTAAACATCATACCAATTACAAAACTAATGAACCATCAAAAAGCTGGAAAATACCGTTGGACCATATGCGCATTATTGTTTTTTGCTACTACCATTAACTATTTAGACCGACAAGTACTCTCCCTAACCTGGAAAGATTTTATAGCTCCCGAATTCCATTGGACGAACAATGATTACGGATTGATCACGGCCTTATTCTCTATTTTTTATGCTGTCGGGATGCTTTTTGCGGGTCGATTTGTAGATTGGCTGGATACCAAAAAGGGCTTTCTATGGGCAATTGCGATCTGGTCTTTAGGGGCGATATTACATGCGTTCTGCGGCATAGCGACATCAGGTATAATCGCGGGTCAATGGTTCGTAGGCTTCGAAGGAGCAAAGGAGGTGATTGCGGGCATTCATGATTTCTCCAGGGTAGTCAATGTCAGTGTAGTGCTCTTTATTTTTGTGCGCTTTGTCTTGGCTATCGGTGAGGCTGGAAACTTCCCCGCAGCCATCAAGACCACGGCCGAATATTTCCCTAAAAAAGATCGTGCCTTTGCAACCAGTATCTTCAACGCCGGTTCTACTATTGGAGCTTTGGCGGCTCCATTGAGTATTCCCGTGATAGCTAAATGGTACGGCTGGGAAATGTCCTTTATCATCATTGGGGCTTTAGGGTTTGTATGGATGGGATTTTGGGTGTTTATGTATGATAAACCCGAAGTTCATCCGAAAGTGAATGAAGCAGAATTGGCCTATATCCAACAGGATGATATACCCCCTGCAGAAAATGAACTGACAATTCCTGTAACCCAAGGAAAAGTTTCCATCCTAAATTGTTTAAAACATCGCCAAACTTGGGCATTCGCTGTGGGTAAATTTATGACGGATGGTGTTTGGTGGTTCTACCTGTTTTGGATGCCGGCCTATCTGAGCTCGGTATATGGCATCAAATCCTCCGAATGGAGCGGTCAATTGGCGCTTTTTGTACTGTACAGTATTACCATGCTCTCCCTGATCGGAGGCTGGTTGCCATCCTTGTTCATTAATCGGGGCATGAATGCCTATGAAGGAAGGATGCGTGCCATGTTGATTTTTGCCTTCTTTCCTTTATTGGTCCTTCTTGCCCAGCCTTACGGACATTTATCCTTTTGGGTGCCAACTATTCTGATCGGTATAGGTGCAGCGGCGCATCAATCTTGGTCGGCTAATATTTTCTCCACAGTAGGGGATATGTTCCCTAAAAAAGCCATCGCAACTGTAACCGGCATCGGTGGTTTGGCAGGAGGATTGGGATCCTTCTTCATCAACATCTATTCTGGAAAATTATTCGATTATGCAGAAACGCATTGGAGCAAGGTGAATGGGGAGAATCTATTGGTAAAGTATCCAGAGATTGCGAATGTAGATACCAGAAAAGCTTTCTTTGAGAAATTCAATGTCGCAAATATCGACGAATTCTTAAAGTACCTGACCAAACAAGGGGAAACGGTGGCTAATGGAATCGATAAAGGCTATATGCTCGTCTTTTCCTATTGTGCCGTGGCGTACTTGATCGCTTGGTTTATCATGAAATTATTGGTGCCTAAGATGAAGCAGGTTAAGCTTTAGTCGATTTCCTTTCGATAATCTTGCTTTCGAGCATTGTGGTGCTAAATTCCATTTCAAAGCGGTTTTTAGAAACAATGGTTTCTATTAATTTGCTGACACCTAGATATCCGATTTCAAAGGCTGGTTGTACAATGGTCGATAGGGAAGGGTTTAAGGATTCTGCCATTTCGGTGTTGGCAAAACCAATCACGGCCACTTCCGAAGGAACTTGAAGGTTTAATTGGGAAAGGATTCCTAAACTGGTCACCGTAAGGGTGTCTGTCGTACCGAGGATCCCAATGGGATGATCCAATTCTTTTATTCGCCGTTCCAATAAAATACGCAGGTTTTTAACCAGGTCCTCTCGGGTCTGCCCGTATTCCACCTGTATGATGTTGCTGGGATCCAACGGTATATAATTCGCTAAAAGCGCTTTCTTATAACCCGCAATCCGATCCTTATTGATGCCTATGTTCTTACCACATAACAATAGGATTTCCTTTCTACCCATATCGATTAAATGCTGGGTGGCATCATAAGCCCCTTTCTCACTGTTTACCCCGATTTTAAAGGTGTCCAATTCAAAATCAATCCGATCTACCAATACGATAGGGAACTCCTGGTTATATTGTTTCAGGGTTTTGATATGGCTTTCTGCTGCTGGGGTAATGATGATCCCATCGATGTTTTGCTGCCGGAAGGTTTTCAGGGCATCCTGTTCCATCCTGGAATTCTCACGACTCTGCATGAAAACCAATTTGAAATTATTTTCATAGGCCGCCTGATGGGCACCTTCCAATACCTGCGACTGAAAAGGATTGGATAGATAAGGGATTATGACGCCTATGGTATTGCTCCTACCCATCTTCAGGCTCTTGGCCAAAATATTAGGGCGATAATGGTATTTCTCCGCCATCGCTCGAACCCGAACCTTGGTTTCTTCACTGATTTCAAAACTATCATTCAAGGCTTTGGAAACAGTGGATACCGAAAGTTCCAGTTTTTTCGCCAGCTCCTTTAGGGTAATATTGCTCATAAGGATAAATATCGCTCTTTTTATCCAAAGATCTTACGATATATCCTTTTTAATAGGGGTTTCTTCCGCTTTCTTTCCGCATAGGCATCCCAATCCTGAGAATCCGTAGCATCATTTTTCCTTTTTACAAAAATAGAGTTATGACCATCCCTGAATGCAATGGCTTCTTCATCTGGACGTCCATTCGAATAATAATACAAGGCCAATGATTTTCGGCTGCGATCTGCCGGACAGGTTAATGGATTCGGATGCCCATGATAGGAAATGGATGTCGTTGAAAATATCGCAATGGAATTGAATACTGGCAAAAATCTATTCACACATTGGCTCATTTCCTTATCCCATAATTCAAAATGCCCCCCATATTCCTCCTTCCAATCCTTATTCAGGTACACAATAAAGTTCACTCGGCGATCCAGATTATTCACCGGATGTTTATTAAAGTCGGCATGCACTTTCAATAAACCACCTGGTTTGATCTCATGGAGACCAGCTCCTGAGAAATACGAATCACTGAACAACTGCTCCTCAATCCCCGTAAGTTCATTGATGAACTTTAAAAAGGGCTCGGAGTTGAGGTAATGCATCAATGCTTTGGTCTTTTCGCCAAAAAGTACTTCGCCTTGACCTGCAAATTTCTTTTGCAAAGGATCGTTATACTCGATATTATCCCCTTTCGAGAGGTCAGGGAATTCCGCTAAAACTTCTTCCAGGAACTCCGCATTGAAGAAATCATGGATATGAATACTCGGAAAGGGTTTTGCAGAGGCATATTCCTTCTTGCGCTTTTGGGCAAAAAGCAATAAGTCCTGGTTTTTTGAACTCAGGTAGGGATTCATAATAGCAGATGTGTGTTAGTGTGTAATATGCTTAATTGATTGTAAGTTTAATCAAAAACCATGATTACAGGAATATTTTCCTTACACGAAAAGCCATTAAAAATTCTTCTGTCGAATTATGACTACTTATTAATCCCTTTGATAACTTTTACGTAAGTGGTTCGGTTACAATTATTGCATTTATACCGTCTAAGGGGAAGATAAAAAAGAAATGTTTTTACCCACCATGGCCTTCGGACCCGTACGTAAAGGTCTGCGCCTTGACAATAAGGGCACAACAAGCCTAGGTGATGCTTGTCTGAATTTATCGGACTAATTATTTTCATTGTGTGTTGTGTGTGATCTACTGTAGGAACAGTATGTTATATGTTCTGATTATAAAAACGTAATATTAACTTCTTTTGTATGGCAAGGCCAGTTTTTCTATTCATATGTGTTAAGAGATTTGATTGTGTAACTAGAAAATTATTGAAAATTAAGGGATTAATATTAACTTACAGTAAACACTATTAGAACTTTCGGGTTTTATTGTAAATTGGCAACAAAATGAGGTTTATGAAGAAGGCAGTTTATTTATTTTTGGTACTTTTCTTAATGGTACAATTGGGATATGGACAGCGAAGAAACCAACAGCACAAGGGTTGGATATTTGGGCCTTCCATTGGGTATCAATATCAAAGTGGCAGTTTTCTGAAGGCTTCTGCCTGGGGGCTTTTTGCGGCTAACCAAAGCCAGTATGTAAAGATTGATGCCGGAGCCAATTTTACCTGGATGATGGATAAAACTACGGTAATCCCTGAATTAGGAGTTACTTATTACTTAAATAATGTTGCAGTATGGCCTTTTATCAAAGGGGAGATTACACCCTATACCGCTACGGCGAAGGCAGGAATCGGACTGTTTAACTTATTGGAGTTCTCCGCTGGTTATGGCTTTGATATCAACACAAAAAAGGATTTTAAGCCCATTGATGGGTTTACCTTTGGCGTCGGGGTGAACATTCCTTTAAATTTCCATCTCTATTAATCGATCCAACTTTTAAAATCATTTACCCGCTCCCGACTTACAATCCCGTCATCGGTCTGAAACTTATGAAAATAGATCTTTAATCTGGAGTTGCTATGAACAGCAATGTTTTTGATAGCATGGATATGAATGATCTGCCCTCGGTTAATTCTAAAAAATAATTTAGGATCCAAAACTTCTTCCACCCTGTCCAATGGTTGATCCAATAAAAAATTATCTCCTTCCTTGGTAAACAAGTAGGTGCCCTTGTTTTCAGCATAAATACATTCGATGTCCTCCACAGGAACCAAGCGGATCTGTTGGCCGATCTTTACATTGAACCTGGTTTTGAAATGATCTTTTACAAGTAGTTGTTTGAGATCATGCAGCATGTGCCTATCGGCCCTATTTTGGTTTTTTAGATATTTATCCACGGCGAAGGCCAATTCTTCCTCTACAATCGGCTTTAAGAGGTAATCAATGCTGTTCAATTTGAAGGCTTTCAAAGCGTATTCATTGTAGGCCGTCGTAAAGATGATCTTGGAATCTACAGGATGATTTTCCAATATCTCAAATGATAGACCATCCGAAAGCTGTATATCCATGAAAATAAGGTCTGGTTCGGAATGGTTAGCAAACCATATTTTCCCTTGATGAACAGAATGGACCATATCGATATGCGAAAACCCCATAAGCTCTAACTTTCGTATCAGCGATCTTGCTGCAGGCTTTTCATCTTCGATAACCAATACTTGAATTTCGTTCAGGTTCATACAATAGGGATTTTGACTTTAAAATAAGCATCGGATTTCTCTATAATAACTTCTTCTGTACTTAACAGCGCATATCGATCAACAATATTCGCCAAGCCTATCTTCGTGGAAGGATTCGGTGAACTCTTCTCCTGAAGGTTATTTGATACCACTAATTTTGATCCTTCCTGATAGATGCTGATCGTCAATGGGTTTTCCTCAGAGATGCGGTTGTGCTGAATGCAGTTTTCTAATAGCAATTGCAGGCTCAAAGGAACGATTTCCTTGCTTACATCCTCTATAATTCCTTCCTGATAACTTATTCCGTTCTCAAAACGCAGTTTTAAAAGTGAAATATAGCTGCGGGCGAAGGATAGTTCCTCTTGGATGCTTGTTAATTCTTTATCTTTTTGGGTGAGGATATAGCGATAAATGCTTGAAAGCGATTTGGTATAGGTTATGGCATTCTGTTTATCTTCTTCGATCAACCCTATCAATACATTTAAGCTATTGAATAAAAAATGCGGATCTATTTGATTCTTCAATGTCTCTAACTGAGCTGTTGCTTCTCCGGCAATGCTTTTCTGCTTTTTGATCTGTTTATTTTTATAGCTGGAGTAAAAGAACAATCCATAAAATATAGAACCAATGATGATAAAGGTAAAGGTCGGAAATAAAGCGAAATCCCATCTAAGCTCAGCGATATAGCTCTTTATCCCATCCAAACTCCTATCGGTAAATAGGAGGATGTTCATGCCCAAAATCACGATAGGAACAATTATAAATGATAATAGCAGGTAATAGAAATACCTTTTCCAAGCCAAATCTTCCGAAGGCATTGCCTTGTGCAGGGAATAGGAAAGATAGCTTCCGACTATTCCTAAGCCAATGCCACGGAGCATTCCGGTTTGGGCACCCTTCGATTGGAAGAAGGCAATCTCTAGGGTTCCATCATTGACCAAGTAAAACCCTGCAATAACCAACAGCAGGACAAGCGTGATCACTATGGAATATAAGACGGTCAGGAAAAAGTACTTCATATTTAATTTTTACAGGAAGCCAAAAGTGCCGCAGCACGTTCTTTTCCCCAAGAAGGATAGAATTTTGTGGCGTTTTTTTCCTTATCGAATAAAGATACCGCTTTTTCCAATTGCTTACATTCCTCTTTCGTATCTCCGCCCATGAATTTCTTGGATTGCATGGAAAAATCGGCCATGCCTGCAATCGCTCTTGGGTTGTTGGGCTCTAAAGCTAAAGCTTTTTCATATTGTTCCATGATCTGCGGGCTCAAAGTCATTGCCGTTGCCATCGGGTCGATGGTCAGTTCGGAAGTCAATGCCAAGGCATTCAGCACATACCATTCGGCATTCAAGCTTTTTTCGTCTGTCGGGATCAGGGCTTTCGCCGCATCAATGGCTTTCAGTTTTTCCTCATTATTAGTCATCATAAAAGAATTCGTGATCCCCACCATGGCTTGGTAATATTTAGGTATCCAGTTATCCTTCTCTACCTGTGCTACACGTTCAAAGGTCGCCATCGCTTCTTGGGATTTACCCGCTTTCCAGCTTGCCAGGCCTTCGGTCATCGCTTTTTCGTAAGGGGTCTGTGCCAAACCGGCAAGGCTCCATAAGGTCAATAAACAAATCATTAGTGTTTTCATTTTTTTTGTTTTAGTGTTATTTACGATTAAAGTTCCATGATGCTGTTCTTTATTTCAAGTCAAATCAGACGGACTGTTGATTTTTGGGGATGAACCGTTAAAGGTTCTCCAATTGATTGTCTTTTTTGTTTTTACTGATGGTCCAGAAGAATCCCACAAACACAAAATGCTTCGCTGTGGGAACAACAGCCTTGCGTGCAAATTGACCATTGGCATCTGCCTGGCTACGGTATTGATAGCCATAGATAGGCTCGTTTCCAAGCACATTGGTCATGGAGAAGAACAGGATTTTTTGCTGGGTCAACAGGTAGGACCAACTGACGGAGAGATCATTCTGCCCTTTCGTCATGGGCATTCGATCCGGTTCATTAGGGTTAAAATAGGTACGGCCAGAGGAGTAGGTATTGGTAATACTGGCCTGAGATCGGATGGAACTTATCCAATATTTGGCCACCAAAGAGAATTGATGCTTGGCCACATAGGTAGGTTGTACCGCATGTGTAAAATTACGTTCCAATTTCTGTGCATCCGTTAGGGAATAGGAAACCCAATATTGAAGAAACGGAATAGTCTTACTGTCCCTCCAGAAAACATCAATTCCCTTTACCCTCCCGAATCCATTATTTTCGAAACGACTCTGGTATTGTGGAATCTGGGTATCATAAGTGATCAATTGGTCATAATCTTTGGAGTAGGCTTCCAACCTAAGTAATTGGCCTTTTCCAATATAGCTGTAATTGAGCACATAATGTGATGCGGAAGTCCATGGGAGATCATTTTTAAACTTGGCAATCGCAGATGTCGCCCCCTGGTGATACCTGCCATAAGCAAAAGACGCTTGATGGTTCCGGTTGATTGCATAGCCTATCGATGCTCTTGGCTCCAGAAATTGTTGCTCCGAAAAGGTCTGTATATAGCGCAGCCCAGCACCCACTTGCAAGCCAGCAAAAAGGCGGTACTGACCTTCTGAAAATGCAGCCAACTGCTTTCTTTCGTAGCCATAACTGTANNAGGTTCTTGGAGGTTCTCCGCCAGTTTCTCATAAAGGAATTCCGTCCCGAACATCCATTGCCATTTGTTCCCCATGGATTTGCGCATTAGTGTTTTAACATGGCTACCCCACTGCTCCGTAGGTATTCCAAAACTGGAAAACTGGAGATCCTTTTTAAAATATCCAAGACCCAAGCCCGATTCCCAGGTCCAATTGTTGGGTAGGTATTGTAGGTAACTGCTATTGAGATAACCGTTGTGCGATCGGATGCCGGTTTTTATCCGCTCATCATACTCAATGCTGTAATCCTCGAATTGAAAATCTTCGAAGGCATAATTGCCATACAGGCTCAAAAAAGACTGTTTTCCTTTCTTCCGCCAGATGGCTTCTCCGGATGCTTGTTGGTAGGGCCTTCCCCAGGTGATATCTTGCGGAATCAAGGACGTATAGGGCTTCAGGTTGGTGTAACTCCCATTGATGCTTATGGAATTGTCCTTCCAACTTTGCGTATTGCTTAGGCCTAGGCCAACAGTAGAAAAAGAGAGTTCTGTTTTAGGTTCTGCCAATTCCAAGGCGGTACTCAGGTTTAAGATCCCGGAAAGGGCATTTCCGAATTCAGCACCATAGCCTCCGGTCGAGAAGTTGGTGCCCTTAAACAGAAATGGGGAAAACCTTCCCCGCACAGGAACTCCATTGGCCGAGGAAGTATAGGGTTGAAAGACCTGAATACCATTTACAAAAGTCTGGGTTTCGGTAGGATCACCGCCTCTGACCATCAAGCGACCATCCTCTCCGGCAATCTGTGCGCCCGGAAGTTTCTGTAATGCAGCGACAATATTCCCCATGCTTCCTGCAGTCGTCACAATATCCAATGGCGATAAAACCGCATTGTATTTATTCCCCACCATGATCTGTCCGGCACGGATCTCGATGGCTTCAATTTCCTCAATAGGGTAGAGGGTAACCTGAAGATCCAGACTGTCCTTTAATTCGACTTCCATCTCCAGTTGGGTATACCCTACTTTGCTGAAGGTGATCTTCTGGTTTCCAAGCGCAGAACTCTTAAACTGGAAATTTCCTAAACTATCACTCATGGCCCCATCGTAGGTTCCGGCAATAAATACATTGACATGCTGAACGGGGACTTTTTTGGGGTTTTTGATTGTGCCTTGAATCCGAACTTCCTGAGCCATCAAAAGGTTCGGTAATAAACAAAAGAGAAGAAGTAAAAATCGCATATGTTGGTTTTTTTGGGAAAGTTAATTCCCCGTTACAGCTGCGAAAAATCTTTAGGGATGAACCGTTCGGATGCTCGGATGAACTGAAGGATTTCCAGTTTGAAAGGATTTTGTATTTTTGGATATCATATTTCCATAAACATGACCTCTTTTCGAAAGCTGAACCAGCCTACAGGCCGAATTATTCACCAAGATGATGCCTCTTATCTGTTTTTTGGCGGAACAGCCTATCTAGGACTGCTCCAAAACCCTGATTATATCGAATTATACAAGGATGGCATCGACAAGTTCGGATTGAACAATGGTACTTCAAGAACCAATAATGTACAATTGGGCATCTATGAAGAAGCAGAGCATGATTTGGCACAACGGTTTGGATTTGAGGATGCTGCGGTGCTTTCCAGTGGGTATTTAGCGGCGCAGATTGCCGTCAAGGTTTTGACTAAAGGCAGAAAAGTATATTATGCCCCCGACTGCCATCCTTCGCTATGGCTGGATGATGATCCTGGGGTAGCAGTAGACTTTGATCAATGGTTGGCTAACAGTATTAAGGAGATCAATGCATCTGATGAAGAGGAATTCGTCATGATTTCCAACAGTATGGATAACCTCACGCCGAGATTATACGACTTCACCGCATTAAATCAACTTGCTAACGATAAGCGTGTTATCCTGATATTGGATGATTCCCATGGAATCGGGGTACTTCGGAAAAACCAGGTTTCCACTCCAGTTGAAAACTATAAAGTAGCAAACCTGAACATTGTTGTTCTGGCCTCCTTGGCAAAGGGAATGGGGACGGATGCAGGTGTGGTACTGGGTAATTCCGAGACCATAAAAGCGATTAAAAAACATCCCATTTTCTTGGGATCATCACCTTCAGCCCCAGCAGCATTGTATGCCCTGAAAAACGGGAAAGCCATCTACAACCACGCCTTCGACCAGATGCAGGCCAATGTTTCCCAATTGGAAGGATTGGTAAAAGGACTTAAACTAAACCATATTACCCATTTCCCCGTATTCTCCTCGCAAGCTTCGGCACTCTACAAACATCTTATTAATCACAAGATTGTTATATCAAGTTTTCCCTATCCGTTGGCGGATAGTCCCCTTTTAAATCGTATTATTGTGTCCGCCCTACATCGACCAGCAGATATAGAGTGGTTAGGGGAGGTTTTATCCAGAGAAAATATTTTAAAACTTTGATTGTCAATAAAATAATTGTAGCTTTGCAAGCCTTTTGGAATGTAATATTGGGGATTCATCTACTAATTCGTTGAATGATAACGATTTGGTTATTAAAAAAACGCAAAAATATTTTCATTACTCAATATAAAAAGATACTTTTGCAACCCCAAAAGGCCTATGAGGTACAGGGTTTAGATTAATTAGAGTAAAATAGATATGACTAAAGCAGAAATTATTGCAGAGATCTCTAACAAGACTGGGTTAGAGAAGGTTGATGTACAAGAGACCGTTGAAGCATTCTTCAAAGTAGTTAAAAGCGCCATGGTTGGTGGTGAAAATGTTTACGTAAGAGGCTTCGGTAGCTTTGTGGTAAAAAAGAGAGCAGAAAAAACAGCTCGTAACATCTCAAAAAATACAGCTATCATTATTCCTGAGCACTACGTGCCTAGCTTTAAACCTGCAAAAGTTTTTGTAGAAAAAGTGAAAAACGGAAATAAAAAATAATCATTTAACATGAAGAACACCAGACAAATACAGATCGTCGTAGCTTTAGTAGTCGTCCTTATCATGGGCTTTCTATTGGTACGTCCTGTAAAAGGTTTGGTGACAAAAGAAGAAACAGCTGCAGCAGCTACTGAACAAGGCGCTGCTGCAGATGACTTTACCCTATCTAGCGTTTCGGAAGCCTCCAAACGCGGATTAAACCCAGCAATTGTTTCTGAAATTACTGACCTGGAGAAGAAAGCGGATAAAGCTTCTGGGGAAGAGAAAATTGCGATCTACCAGCAATTGGCCGATAAATGGAACGATGTGGAAAAAGCAGTCCCTCAAGGATTCATCTATGAGGATATGGCTACTATTTCACCTAAATTCGATTATTGGTTGAAAGCAGGTAATGCGTACCGTAAAGGATATACGAATTTGCAGGATAGTGCTTTGGTAGTTGCGTTGAACAAACGTGCCATCACTGCCTTCCAAAAAGCAGTTGACCTGGACGGTAAGAATTTGGAAGCTAAAACAGGTCTTGGTGCTGCCATGGTCACAGGAACAAACAATCCTATGTCGGGTATCGCCCTTTTAAGAGAAGTGGTAGAAGCTGATCCAAAGAACATCGAGGCAAACAAAACTTTAGGTTTGTTTTCATTACAATCACGTCAGTTCGATCGTGCTATCGATCGTTTCAAAACAGTGGTTGAATTAAAACCTGATGCAGAGTCGTATTTTTACCTTGCAACAGGATATCAAAATATAGGGATGAAGAATGATGCTATCGCTGCTTTTGAAAAAAGCAAATCGTTGGCGGCTGACCCTTCTCTCTCGCAGTTCATCGATCGCGAGATCGAGAAACTCAAGAAGTAATTAACACATTCGTTTAAACATTTTAAAAAATTAAGCTATGCCAAGCGGAAAGAAAAGAAAAAGACACAAAATGGCTACTCACAAACGTAAAAAACGTTTAAGAAAAAATAGACACAAAAAGAAATAAGCATTTTTAGGGCTTAGGCCCTGTAAAATCATGTGTACAATCTATGATGATAACACTCATCATAGATTGTTTTTTTCATAAACGGTTTTTAGGTTTAACCGGACAAAAACGTTGTAGAGCGAGTCTACAACCGTCCTTAATGAAGTAGCTGTTGGTAAAGGAATTAATTATCGATTCAGTCCCCGATAAGGGGGTGACTATTGCTTTACTACAGGACAAGCAACTTGTTGAGTTAAATCGAGAACAGGTCGGCAATAATTACGCGGTAGGAGATATTTACTTAGGGAGAGTAAAGAAGATCATGCCCGGATTGAATGCCGCTTTCGTAGATGTAGGTTACGAAAAGGATGCTTTCTTGCATTACCTCGATTTGGGACCTCAGGTTCAATCCTTGATCAAACTGACAAGGGTAGTAAAGAATGGCAGTTACCAAGAAAAACTGCTCAATAGTTTAAAGCTTGAAAAGGACATTGACAAATCAGGAAAAATTTCGGATATCTTAAGCCGGAACATGCTGTTGCCCGTACAGATTGCCAAAGAGCCAATCTCTACCAAAGGGCCAAGGCTGAGTTCTGACTTATCCATTGCTGGAAGGTTTGTTGTATTAGTACCTTTCTCAAGCTCGGTATCTATTTCCAAGAAAATCAAAGGAAGCACCGAACGTAATCGCCTAAAAAAGATTGTCGAAAGTATTAAACCGGCAAACTTTGGTGTAATAATCCGTACGGTGTCGGAAGGAAAGGGAGTTGATGAACTCCAAAAAGACCTTCTCGATCTGATCTCTAAATGGGAATTGTTTACCAAACGCCTTAAAACAGCCGAACCTCCACAAAAAGTGCTTGGAGAAATGGATCGCGCATCCACTATTTTACGCGATATCTTAACAGATGAATTCACCCATATTTATGTGAATGACCAAGACATCTATGAAGAGGTTAAATCCTATATTCAAGAGATCTCTCCAGACCTGGAAAAAATTGTAAAGCTCTATAAACATAAAGAGCCCATTTTTGACCATTACGGTGTTGAGAAGCAAATCAAGGCGTCCTTTGGCAAAACCGTCAACCTGCAAGGAGGTGCTTACCTGGTGGTAGAACACACAGAAGCCCTACATGTAATTGACGTGAACAGCGGAAACCGCATTGCCAACAAGGAAAATCAAGAAGATAACGCCCTCCTGGTGAACAAGGAAGCGGCTAAAGAAATTGCCCGTCAACTTCGGTTGCGGGATATGGGTGGAATAGTAGTCATCGATTTTATCGATATGCACAAGCCCAACAACCGGAAGGAACTTTATGGTTTCTTAAAAGAGTGTATGGCAACTGACCGCGCTCGACACACCATTCTCCCTCCTAGTAAATTTGGTTTAGTACAGATCACTANNCAACGTGTCCGTCCTGAAATGAGCATTGTGACCAATGAAAAGTGTCCTGCTTGTGACGGAACAGGTGAAATTAGATCTAGCATCGTGTTGCTGGATGACATTGAAAACAATTTGAGCTTTATTTTGCAGGAGCAAAATGAAAAGGGCGTTACACTTTGTGTGCATCCTTACATTGCCGCCTACATTAAATCGGGTTTAATCTCCCGCAGAATGAAGTGGTTTTTCAAATATGGTCGTTGGATTAACGTGAAGGAAATGAGTTCGTATCATCTAACTGAATTCCACTTCTTTAATTCCAAAGACGAAGAAATAAAATTATAAAGGAAAAGCTGCATTGGAAAATGCAGCTTTTTTTTTCTTGTTTTTTTCCGCGTCATTGCGAGGGCAGCGTCATTGCGAGGAACGANNTCCTCGCAATGACGCGGCGGGGTGCAATGACGCAGGCTCAATGGAATGACCTTTCATTCAAAAATCTATCCAATTGATCTCCACCCCATCTTTTTCCATCTTCCGAAAAAAGGTCATCTGCCGCTTCGCAAAACGATGGATCTCCGTCCTCAGCTTTTCCACAAATTGTCCATAATCCAATTCCCCATTCAAATACCTCGCCGCGTACTTATATTCCAAGCCAAACCAGTCCAATTTCTCCAAACCAATCCCATCCTCCATCAACTTTTCCACCTCAGGAATCAATCCCTCCCTTAACCTACTGTCCAACCTCTTATCAATCCTGCTCCTTCGCAGCTCCAAAGAAGGGTTTAGTCCAAAAGCAATATAATCCTTCACCAAAGGCCCTTTAACCTCCGGAACATCATTTTCCTTCAAATAATTCAAAATCTCCAAGGCCCGGATCAAGCGTTTCTTACTATCCCAATCAATCTGGAAATCTTCAGGAATCTCCATTTCCTTTATCCTCAAAATCAATTCCGACTTCGATAAACCCTCCATCTCCAAATGAAAATCCACATTCTTCGGAACAGCACTATAAATCTGCTCCATCAACAAAGAAAGTATATAAGACCCCGTTCCACCACATAATATCGGTCTTTTACCCCTGGATAAAATATCACGATACACCCTCTCAAAATCACGTTTGAACTGTTTCACATCATATTCTCCCAAAGGCGAAATAATATCGATCAAATGATAAGGTACCTCCTCATATTCCTTCAGATCCTTTCCGGTTCCAATATCCAATGACCTGTAAACCTGCCTGGAATCGGCAGAGATAATCTCGCCATCAATCTTCCTTGCCAATTGAACCGCTAGCCTCGTTTTCCCCGAAGCCGTAGGACCCAATAGGATAACAAGAAAATCAGGCGAAAGAATATCCTTCGCCTGATCTATTTTTTGCAATATGTAATCTATTGGTTCTAAATCACAAATTTTGTCCATTTTTCATTGCTTTCGTTGCTTTTCACAACGGTTTCGATAAAGGCCATTCCACGAACACCATCATAAACATTTGGAAAATCCAACGCCTCTGCCGATGGTTCTGTTCCTTCCATCTTCGCCGAAACCGTCAAGGCAAAATTCCTATAGATATTCGCAAAGGATTCCAACAATCCTTCCGGATGACCCGCTGGTATACGCGTATTGTGAGTTGCAAAAGAACTTAAGGTAAAAGGAGCAGCATAAGCATTTCCGGTACGGTAGATCTGTCTCGGCTGATCCAACATCTTAATGATCAAATTGTTTGGGTCTTCGTTCGCCCATTCCAAACCACCTTTTTCACCATAGATACGGATCCTAACGGCGTTTTCCTCGCCCGCAGAAATCTGGGATGCCATCAATACACCTTTTGCTCCCTGCTCAAAATGCAGCAATACCGATCCATCATCGTCCAATAAACGTCCTTCCACAAAAGTGGTCAGGTCTGCACATAACTCCGTAATCTTCAAACCCGATACGTATTCCGCCAAATGTGCAGCATGCGTACCGATATCACCCATGACCAAGGATTTTCCGGAACGTTTTGGATCAGCCCGCCAAGCAGCACCCGCATTCCCCTCACGCTCGCTCAAGCGGCTTAACCAACCTTGAGGATATTCCACAACGATCTTACGGATCTTGCCAAAATGTCCTTCCTTCACCATAGCTTTCGCCTGTTTCACCATCGGGTAACCCGAATAGGTATGGGTCAGGCAAAGCGTTTTACCTGTACGCTCTACGATTTCCTTTAATTCCTGGGCCTCTTCTAAGGATACTGTCATCGGTTTTTCAACCACCACATCGAATCCATTTTCCAAGGCCAACTTTGCCGGACCAAAATGCAGAAAGTTTGGTGTAACGATGGTCACAAAGTCCATGCGTTCCCCTTCAGGAAGCTTGGCTTCTTCCGCGATCATCTGCTCATAAGTTTCATAAACGCGTTCTTCGGGCACAAAAAGATCCTGACCCGATTTAAGGGAAACTTCACGGTTTACACTGAAGGTTCCACAAACTAATTCTATTTTTCCATCCATAAAGGCAGCAATCCGGTGTACGGCGCCAATAAACGCGTCGTTTCCTCCACCGACCATGCCCATGCGTAGTTTACGTTTCATAAGGTGTGAATTTCGATTGATTAAGCGTTAAATATAAGAAATTAAACAAGCTTTTAAACAGTATAGACCAATTTAATGCTTCCAGAATTGGAAAGGAGGTACCCTTCTGGAAAGGCCAACCTGATTTGCTCCAGTTTCTCCAAATCATCGATAGGAAACTGTGTGCCACCGCTTATCCAAAATTGTTGGGCAGGTTTTTCGGCTATTTTCCGAAATCCAATAACGGCCAAAGAGGAGTCTTGGCTCCAATCTTTATCGCTATAGGTCATGATATCGTCCGGCTTAAAATGAGCTATAAATCCCTTCAGCAGTTTGGAAATGCCCCCTAATACTAAAAAATCTGCTTTATGGCAGAAACGGAGCAGTTCAAAGGAGCGATAATCGGAAGGTTTGTCCAGCATTTTTCTTCCTCCGCTGAACACGGCCAATGAAACCAGTTCACCCTGATGGAATAACCCATATCGGTATTTGCCAGGTAAAGGGATTTGGAGGTGATGTTCTTCCTGGAAATCTAGGGCTACCTTTTTATCCACCCGCGCAAGGACCGTATCCCGTGCATAGATCTTTTTGGCTAGGCCCGCCATTACCTTCAGCCTATTGATCACCTTATCCTGCTGGGCAACAAATTGATGAACGTTCAGGTAGACCGTTTTTTTAGCTTGATCGAGCATAGGATCCTTGCCCTGCCCCTCAGCCATCAGAATTTTAAAGCTTAATTCCGGAGCATCAAATACCACGGCCCTACCAGCGATATCCATCTCCAAAGCAACCTCCAACTCGGAAGAAAGTGTCTGAAGGATAGCCTGGTAATCGATCTGTTGCATGCCGCAAAATTAGCTTAATTCAATAGAATATCCGCTAATGCCAAATAATTAATAACTTTGTGCTGAAAATTGAAATAAATGAAATTACCTATAGTAGCCTATGGCGATCCAGTTTTGCGTCAGAAGGCTGAAGAGATTGAAGAGGATTACCCTGGATTGAAGGAACTGATCGATAACATGTTCGAAACCATGTATGCCGCCAATGGGGTAGGGCTTGCCGCTCCACAGATCGGTCTGCCGATTCGTGTATTTGTTATTGATGCCAGTCCTTTTGGCGAAGATGATGAGGATGGACCTGGAGATCCTTCTGCAAAGGATTTCAAACGGGTATTCATCAACCCCATTCTCGTGGAGGAATCCGGTGAGAAATGGGCATTTTCAGAAGGCTGCCTAAGTATTCCGCAGATCAATGAGGAAGTGTTGCGTAAGAAGAATGTGGTGATCAATTACCTGGATGAAAACTTTGAAGAGCAGGAGGAAGAATTGACAGGGCTAGCGGCTCGTGTGGTGCAGCATGAATATGACCACATCGAAGGAAAGCTTTTTATTGATAAGATCGGACCGCTGAAAAAGGCCATGTTGAAAAGTAAACTGGATAATATCGCAAAAGGATTGGTTCGCGTAGCTTACAAGATGTCCTTTCCGCAGATGAAAAAGAAACGGTAAGAATACCTTTATTGAAAAGAAACGGTAAGCACACCTAAAAAAATAAATCAGCTGGTCATTGACCGGCTTTTTTTATGATTTATTTTCTATCATGGGTACACTCGGTAGGGAAAGATTGTATTTAACCGATACAAAGCGGATGGTAAAGACAACAGATGCAGAAATAAAGGCGACGATTCCATCGGATAGGGGAGTGAGGGAAAGCAGCACATAGATGATGGCACCTGCCAGACAGGCCGAAGCATAGATCTCTTTTCTTAATATCAAAGGGGTCACATTCATCAGCACATCCCGGATCACCCCTCCCATGCAGGCGGAGAACATCCCCAGCATGACCGCCGATATGGCACTACTTTCATAGGCAATGGATTTCTCCACACCTACCACGGTAAAGAATCCAATCCCGATGGCATCGAATAAAAACAGGGTCCTTGCAAAGTTGTCCAATTGTTTGTTCAGGATGATGGAGAGGATCACGCCGATAAAAATAGCGATCAGGTAATTGCCATCCTCCACCCATACTGGCCGGATGTTCAGGAAAACATCACGCAGCGATCCGCCACCAATGGCTGTCACAAAACCCATAAAGGTCGCACCAAAAACATCAATACCATTTCTGTTTGCCGCCATTGCTCCAGATATTGCAAACACCATGGTACCCAAAAGATCGATGTAATAAATAAAACTCATTGATTCTGCCAGTATCGTCCTACAATAATAAGAAATATTAAAATAAAAAAGTGGACTCCGCAGAACCCACTTTAACTAAACAACAAAACAAATGATTTTTAACTAATTAGCTTTTGATTTTCTGTCCTTTTTTAATCGGTTCAGATCATCTTCATATTTTTTCTGGATCTCTTTATACTCGTAGGAGTTATACAGCTCCTCCTTTTCTTTCACTTTTTGCTTCCATTCCTCACTCTGGAAATATTTCTCGATCTCTTTTCCGCCCTGTTCAATCTTTTGCATCTTGTTTTTCCACTCCGGAGACTCAAAGTATATCTCGATATCCTTCGTTTGAGATTCAATTTCCTTTATCTGATTTTTCCAGTCATCGGATTCAAAGTAAACCGTGATGTTATTTGCATGACCCATAACGTTTTCCATATGATCCTTCCATTCTTTACTGTTCAAAAACTTATTGATTTCCTTGGATGACATGTCCGCCCATTTTTTATCCTTCATCAACTCGTTGATCTTTTCATTGGAGATATTGATGGAAGCTATTTTGTTTTTCCATTCGTCGGATTTGAAATAGTCGTTCACTTTAGCGGTTTTTTCCTGGATAGACTGCATCTGTTTTTTCCATTCTGGCGAATTGGTTAATTCAGCAATTTCTTTCGAGTTCTTCTCCATTTCTTTCATCGTCTTGCGAACATGGGCTGGCAGTTCCGTGGTATCCACGATTTCCCTGCTGTTGATGGTGATTTTGTTTACCGCATTTACAGGCTTGATCGTGTCTAAGCAAACTTCAGCTGGCATAGGTTTCAGCGCTGCATGTGGTGCTGGTACCGTTGGTTCGATCAGTTCGATTTCTTCAGCAACACTTTGTTGCGCTGGTATCAGCATCGCTAAGCTGATCATGGCAACTGAACTTGCCAAAACCGCTAGGAGTTGTTGTTTTACATTTCTATGGTTGGTTTCCATGTTGGTGATTCTTTTGATTCTTTGAAATAGGTGGTTTTTATTACCTGTTGCCGCCATACTTAGGGCAGGGGTATTCTTCAATCTTAATTCTTCCAATTCTACCAACGCTTTGGCATAATGGATTGGCGTGCTGATCTGCTTCAACACCATATCGTCGCAGGCGTTTTCCCTTTCCTTTTCGATCATTTTGGATAAGGCCCAAACAAATGGATTGAAGAATAGGATGGTCTCCATGACTACTTTCAACAAGTTGAAGAGGTAATCCTGTCTTTTGATGTGTGCCAATTCATGTAGGATGATGGCTTCGACCTGTGTCGTATTCAGGTTGTTCACAAAGGCAATCGGGAAAAGAACGAAGGGCTTAAGAAATCCTACAGTCAATGGAACGGAAATATGCTTGGAAAGAAATATCGATACGCGTTTACTGATCTGCAGACTTTCCTTTGATTTGTTGAACAACAGGTTCCATTCTTTTGGAATGCTATCCAAGCCTGTATATTTTAATTGACGTAATTTAAGATAGCTGTTGCAGAGGATCAATACCTGGGTGATAAATCCGATAAGGTAAGCGGCTACCAAATAGGGGAACATACGTTCCAAGCTGAATGGGCTTCCTTCCTGGAAATTGATCGCGGGGATCATCTCTGGCGGAGTCGCTTGGTAGAGGTTCTGCATGGCTTTATATTTACTATAGTAAAATAGAAAGCTGATCATAAATCCTAAGAATATGCTGACTTGCAAGAGGAATGCAGTATTGTACTTTGCTGCTGCGCTTTGTTTTGGATTGATGAGCTTAATGATATTGACAAGAATATAGCATATCGCTCCTAACCAGATGGAATGTAGGATGCTCCATCCCAAGGCTTGTATCAAGTTATATGTGGTAGTTTCCATGGCTATTTATTTAATCGAATGGTGTAAACCTATTTATTTTCCAAGTTTTTCAGGAATGCCTTGATTTCGTCCAGTTCTTTTTGGCTCGTTCTTTCATTGCCTAATGCCTGCATCACTAATCTGGCGGTTGAGCCGTTGTAAACCGAATCAATCATTTTATCCAGGAATTGTTCCTGGGTAGACTCTTTTTCAATTTCTGCTTTATATAGGTGTGTTTTGGAGCTGGTATCTCTGCTCACCATACCTTTGTCGTGCATGATCTGCATGAGTTTTAATATGGTGGTATAGCCTNNTTTTTGTTCAGGGTTTCAAAAACCTCGCGAACGCTGCTTTCGCCTTTATTCCAAAGGACTTGAAGGATTTCCATTTCGCTGTCTGTAGGTTTCATGTTTTTTAGATTTATCTACGAATTATTTCGTACTCAAATCTACGAAGGATTTCGTAAGTACAAAATATTTTTTTGAATTCTTTTTCAATATTAGTGTAAAATATTGATAATCAGTAGTTAAAAATTGTAAAATTTATCGATATTGCGAGGAGATACGTCATGGGAGCCTTGCGTCATTGCGAGGAGGT
>DCOH01000052.1 GCA_002322865.1 Sphingobacterium sp. UBA1575
CTGCTTCTTACTGGTCCGCTCGGCGAACTCAAACTCTCTTTCTATTGTTTCCATACACTTTGTTTTTGTGTATAGCTTTTTTAGGATTGGACAATAGCGGCTTCGGCTTTTATTCTTTTTACAATATCATAGATCAAAGGATAGGTATTATCTTTTACT
Source organism: Sphingobacterium sp. UBA1575 (assembly GCA_002322865.1). Taxonomy (GTDB): domain Bacteria; phylum Bacteroidota; class Bacteroidia; order Sphingobacteriales; family Sphingobacteriaceae; genus Sphingobacterium. Next base: position 160 of record DCOH01000052.1, read on the forward strand.
TTTTTTAGTTCGGAGACTTTCAACCATTCAGCAGCGTCAATATCTTCTTCTAATTGCGGGGTGAGTTTAGGGATTTTATTCACACCCATATCGTACCATTTCGTTTGCTTAAGCACAAACTTGCCACGCATATAATAGATATGATAAGATGTGGCCACTTTTTTTCCTAGGTAGTTGTACTTCACGCCACATTCTTCTTCCACTTCCCGTTTGGCGGCTTCTTTCATTTTTTCACCTTCTTCCACTTTACCTTTCGGAAGATCCCATTTTCCCAAGCGGTGAATAAATAAATATTCGCCATTTCCGTTTTTTACTAAGCCTCCAGCAGCTTTAATAATCCTGGTGGTACTGATGATATTCTTGAAAACTTTTTGGAAATTTTCGTGTATGTATAAGTAGATTGTTTTTTCTTGAAGTTTTGAAGACTCCATAAAAAGTTTTTCCAAATCAATGTCTTGTAAACCAATCGTTTGAACATTTTCTTTTATATGAGGGGTGAAATCTGCCAAAATTAACAGAGATTGGTTCATATAAATTTTATAAATTTGTGCCATGAATTATTTAAATGAGGTTGAACAAAAAGTTGCTGAATCCTTATTGCAAATTAAAGCAATAAAATTACAACCTAAAAGTCCTTTTACATGGGCCTCGGGTTGGAAGTCACCAATCTACTGTGATAACCGAGTAACTTTATCTCATCCCGCTATCCGTACCTATATCCGTCAGAAGCTTTCGCAATTGATCCAAGAGGAATTTGGATCGGTGGATATGATCTCGGGTGTGGCCACTGCAGGTATCCCTCAAGGTGTACTTGTAGCACAGGATCTAGGTCTACCTTTTTCCTATGTACGCAGCAGTGCGAAAGATCATGGTCGTCAGAATCTTATTGAAGGAGAAGTGATTTCTGGTCAACGTGTTGTTGTGGTGGAAGATTTGGTTTCTACAGGAAAAAGCAGTTTAGTTGCTGTTAAAGCCTTGCGTGAGGCAGGATGCAATGTGGTGGGGTTGGTTTCAATCTTTACTTACGGTTTGGATGAAGCCCGCAAAAACTTTGAAGATGCGAAATGTACTTTCCACAGTTTATGTAATTATGAGGCCTTGATTCGGGTAGCTGCCTCAAACAGTTATATCAAAGAATCGGAGATCGAACTGTTAGAAAAATGGAGACAAGATCCAGCTTCTTGGAATCCTGAATTATAATAATTGAATTATTCGCTATGACTATCATTCAAAATTCTACCATTATCCATAAACCTTTAGAAGAGGTTTATCAATTTCTTGCAGATTTGAACAACCATGAGCAATTGATGCCAGATAATATCTATAACTGGACTTCAACTGCGGATGAAGCGAAGTTCACTATCAAAAACATGGCAAAACTAGCGTTGAGAATCAGCGAGCGTATAGAGAACCAAGAATTGGTAAGTGTACCATCGGAGGAAGCGCCATTTGCGATTACCTTGCGTTGGAAGGTAGAACCAGAAACAGAAACAACTACAAAAGCTACGTTTGTTATTGAAGCTGAGCTGAATATGATGATGAAGATGATGGCTTCAGGACCACTTCAGAAGTTGGTGGATCATCAAGTTACACGACTTAAGGAAGTCTTAGGGTAAAAATCTTTTAGCTTATTAATAAGCTTTGTATAATATAGAAAAGCAGCTTTTAAAAGCTGCTTTTTTTTATTCGATATTAAAATTTTTCCAATTTTTTGGCTTATTTATTTAAAAGGAATAGGAGATATGGGTTAAGATTCTGTTCCCAGCATCTATTCTATGGTTTCCAAGGCGCTGATGTATCGGTTTTGGGAAATTAATCCCCAGAGAAAGCTTGTTCCAGTTGCTTTCCAAGCCAATACTTCCATTCAGCAAATCTCCTCCAGTTTCATGAACCAAAAAATCATTATTCCGATCTTTCCATTGATTTTCATAAGCTAGTCCCAAATTTGGAGCTATTCGTTGGTCCTTTCCCAAAGCGAACTTATAATAGGCTGAAGTATTGGCTGCTATTTTATTGCCGTAACGATAATGATCTTTGTTCTCGGTATTGATCTTATAGCTGACGTTACTGTTGATGCCAAAATCCTGAATTCGGATATCGTACATCAAACTTGGGATGAAGTCTAAAGAACCTGTTCCTAATTGAAAAATATTGGGATTTACGGATTGTGCAGTTTTTTGTTCCTGAACATCGTATTTACCAGAAGGAAGTTTTATGCCCATGCCTAACCAAAGTCCCTGTACGACAAGTTTATTCTGCTTATTACTGTTTGATCGACCAAAAACTTGGTAATAACCGTGGATAACCAGATCACTTAAACCATGTTTTCTCCTTAACGAATTATTTCCTGCTGTAAATTTTTCATTGAAGTTATAGGGGATGATGGTTAAGATTCGCCATTTCTCCTTGATGTTCCAAGCGCCCCATAACTCCATGGATTGGTATTTTTCATCTGTTGTTAATACCGATCGATTGCCATTTACGTCCAATTGGGTCGTTAATTGGTTGAATTGATAGCGTAATCCGACAAAACGCTTGTTGAAATCGGGCAATAATCCGATATAGTTTCCTCCAACGCCACATCCACAGATGTCGCAAGCAAAGGTCGGAACAAAATGAAGGAATAATAAAAGTAATAAGAATATTTTTTTCATTAGAATTCGTGAAATAAAGGGTTGTTAACAAAATTGTCATCGTTCAAGGTGTTGAGAAAGGCCAATAATTGTTGGACTTCCAGGTCCGATAACTCGATTTTCATTTTTTCTTTTAATAAGGGGTCTAAATTTTTGGTCGCCTTTATCTCCCTTCGGTAATGGTTGATGACGGCTTCTAATGTTCTAAACTGTCCATCATGCATGTAAGGCGCCGTGTATCGCAGATTTCGTAGGCTCGGCACCTTAAATTTCAGACGGTCCTCTTCCAGTTGAGAGATGTCAAACCTTCCTTGATCCTTGATGCTATTTTCGCCAATACCATTATCCCGATATTGTTGATCTGTAAATAAGGGCTCTTGATGACAGGCATTGCAATTGGCTTTAAAAAGTGCATAGCCGGCATTTTCTTCTGCCGAAAAGGTTGCTTCTTTTCGCATCACTCTGTCGTATTTCGACTGCTCGGAAACCAACATGACCATAAATTGAGACATGGCCTTAAACATGTTGATGCTATTGATCTCAGAGGTTCCGAATACTTCCTTGAATAGCCTTGGATATGTATTCGATTGTTGGAGTTTTTGTAATACGTTGCTGAGTTTTTCATCCATTTCCAAAGGGTTCTCGATGGGAGCAATGGGAAATAAGTCCAAATGGAACACCCCACCATCCCAAAAAAAGGATTTGTTCCAAGCCAGGTTAAAGAGTGGCATACTGTTCCGTATTCCCTGTCTGTCCTCAATTCCATGGCTTACATCATGGCCATGATGCGTAAAGGCATTTTGGGCAATGTGGCAACTTCCGCAAGAGATGCTATTGTCCCGAGAAAGGATAGGGTCGTAGAACAACTTTTTTCCCAATGTAAAGCCTTTTTCCGAAATTGGATTGCCAGCGAAGTTATAGGTGGGTTCAGGGAAATTCAGAGGCTTTAAAAAGCCCCTGAACTTGTTTTCAATGATTTCCTCTGATTTCTGGCAGGCAAATACCAAACTTAAAATCGCGATCATCACCCAAAAGGNNGTGAACATATCCTTGTAATTGTCGGCAATCAGATCGTTAGGCCCACTGACCATAACCATTGGATTTTTTGCGATGCTCATTTTATTTGTGCCATCCAAAGTTTGGCCAATATCAACCAATAAGTGGATATCTGAACTGAAACCTGCCTTAACCTGTGCTGAACCCGCTTTGCTTAAATCCAGGTTGATGGTTTTGATGTTGTTCTTTGTGGGTTTATCATAGCCACCGAACAGACCGATATGATAGGCAAATCGCTTCCTGTCGTTTGGAACAGCATCCGATGTTCCCTCCATTTTGAAAAAGATATAACCTGAATTCCATCCCCAGTACATGCCCGAAGTGGCGATATCAAGCACACCTGTTCTATCTTCGGCGGGGGATTTACTGGTTTCTTCATCGATGCCCAGGATAAACTGTAATTGGGTGTAATTTCCTTCCGGAACTTCGAACATCGGAAATAGGGAGGATGGTTTCTCCGCATCAATCAAGAAAAAAGATTCTTTTTTAGGAAGTATGAACACCTTGCCCTGATCATTCGTCAGTTTGATGTTACTGATATAATATTTAAGGATGTCGATCTTATACCGCTCATTAAAACTGTTGCTGTATTCGCCGGTCTTTAGCTGAAGTGTTTTTCCGGAAACAATATGGTCAAACTTTAGCTTAACGGATCCTTTTTTGTTCTGATCGTATGTAATGTCATTTTTTTGGCAAGAGAATAAAGTGCTACCTACCAATAGGCAGCATAGGAATAATTTGATATTCATGTGTTTTTTCGTTTAAATAAAATAATCAATAGGATTCCTGACCACATCATGGATATAGTTAAAGGAATTTGGTCGAATAAGAAATTTAAACGAGTGGAGGGCGGAAAAGAGCCCCAACCAATAGTTTCGGATGTAGGTTGGAAGCGAAGAGGTTGTAGGATTGCTCGGCNNCCAATGCTCTCCTGCAGGTTTACCTTGAAATTTTCCTGTTCATGTTCCTGTTGGGCTTTTAATTTTTTAGCCAGGTAACATTGACCATGACAATTGTTGTTTTCCATATTCCGCTGAATACAGAGGTACTTCTCAATATAATTTTGATTGTAATAAAAAGAGGTACAAATCAACAAAGTACTGTTGCTCTGCAGCAACATAACAGGAATAAGCAGATATATTAACCATTTCTTCATTGATGCGACAAAGGTAAATCATGAATTGGGAAATCAAAAATTTTACAATGAATTAATTTTTTAGTCGAGGTACTAGGCTGTTCTGATGGATAGTTTTTGTATTTTTGGGGACTTTGAAAAACCGTAATTAAAAAAACAGCATGGAATTGAATTTAAAGCGACCTTTAGCATTCTTCGATTTGGAGACTACCGGTGTGAATGTATCCTCCGATAGGATTGTTGAAGTGTCGATATTAAAGGTTTCTCCTGGAGGAAAAGAAGAAACATTGACGCTTAAGGTAAATCCCGAAAGGCCTATTCCAGCAGAGTCATCCATGTTTCATGGTATCTATGACGAAGATGTAAAAGATTTGCCTCCATTCAAGGCCCGTGCAAAAGAAATCGCAGAATTTATTGGCGACGCTGATTTGGCCGGATATAATTCCAATAAATTTGATGTGCCTATGCTAATGGAGGAATTCCTACGTGCTGGGGTAAATTTTTCGTTGGAAGGCCGTGCTTTTGTGGATGTACAGAATATTTTCCATCAGATGGAACAGCGGACATTGAAGGCGGCGTATAAATTTTACTGTGATCAAGATTTGACGAATGCCCATACCGCTGAGGCGGATGTGCGAGCAACTTATGAAGTGTTGAAAGCCCAGTTGAGTAAATACGATGGGGTAGACTATGAAGACAAGCACGGACAGGTAAGTAAACCGGTGGTGAATGATGTGGAAGCATTGCATAGCTTTACCAATTTAAGCAAACCAGTGGATTTTGCTGGCCGTTTGGTATTTGATGAAGATGGCGATCCAACCATAAATTTTGGTAAACATAAAGGCAGAAAAGTAGTGGAGATTTTCGAGGTGGAGCCAAGTTATTATGCATGGATGCAGAATGGCGATTTCCCCTTGTACACCAAAAAGGTGTTGGAGAACATCTGGAACGACTACAAGAACAAAAGAAAAGAGAATAAGCAAGGGACAAGTGAGCCGGTAAGACCGTCTAATGTGGTAAAACCGGCCTATAAAAAACAAGAACCTGCAAAACCAATCACGGATGATATGTTGAAAGGTTTACAAGATAAGTTTAAGAAATAGAACCAATATAATATTATGATGAAAACTGAGGAAGAAATAGAAAGAGTAAGTTGTTTGATTATCGGATCTGGACCTGCGGGTTACACTGCAGCAATTTATGCAGCTAGAGCCGATTTAAAACCTGTGGTGTATACAGGTATGGTACCAGGTGGTCAATTGACCCAAACTACAGAAGTAGATAATTTTCCGGGATATCCACAAGGGATTACTGGCCCGGTGATGATGGAGGACCTTCGTGCGCAAGCAGAACGTTTCGGAACTTCCGTTCGTTTTGGCTATGCAACCAAAGTTGATTTTTCAAGAGATGGTGGTATACATAAGGTAGAGATTGATGGTGTTAAGCATATTGAGGCTGAGACTGTTATTATCGCCACAGGTGCTACTGCTAAATGGTTGGGATTGGATTCGGAGCAAAAGTACAATGGTTTTGGAGTATCTGCCTGTGCGGTTTGTGATGGATTTTTCTTCAAAGGACAGGATGTGGCCATTGTAGGTGCTGGCGATACAGCAGCGGAAGAGGCTACTTACTTGGCGAAATTGGCTAGAAAAGTATATATGTTGGTTCGTCGTGATGAATTCAGGGCTTCTAAAGCTATGGTTCATCGGGTGATGAATACCGAAAATATTGAGGTATTGTATAATACGGAAGCTGAAGAGATTTTAGGAGATGGACAGGTCGTAACTGGCCTTCGTGTTAAAAATAATCAGACAGAAGCGGTAAGTCATATTGATATTACTGGATTCTTTGTGGCGATTGGGCATAAACCGAATACGGAATTGTTCCAAGGTGTTTTGGATATGGACGAGACGGGTTATTTGATTACAAAAGCAGATAGTACAGCGACGAATATTCCGGGTGTATTTGCTTGTGGAGATGTGCAGGACCATGTTTTCCGTCAGGCTATTACAGCAGCTGGAACGGGCTGTATGTCTGCGCTAGAAGCGGAAAGATATTTAATGGCTAAACAGGATATTGTTTAGGTAGGAATTTAGCGTCATTGCGAGGAACTTTACCCGTCATTGCGANNGTACCTCCTCGCAATGACGCTTATCCTCGCAATGACGTTATATCACCTGAAACTTTTTCAGCGCATTCCAGATCCCATCATCATCCACATCATCCGTCACATAATCTGAAATCTCCTTCACTTCCGGGTTTGCATTTCCCATCGCTACACCCACTTTCACATGCTTTAGCATGGTAATATCATTACCACCATCACCAAAGGCCATCGTTTCCTCCAATTCCACCCCAAAATGCTTGCAAAAAATATCAATCCCCACTTTTTTACTCAATCCTTTCGGATTCACATCCGCAAACAGCGGTGTCCAGCGAGAAGATAGCGAATTCGGCATCACATTTTCCATAAATTCCTGTTCTTCCTCAGGTCCCAGAAAAATATTGGTCTGCAATATACTTCCAGTATCTACTTTCTCCATGTCCACCAATTTCGGGACTGGCAAATTCAAATGGGCATACATCCCCGCAATTTCCGGGGTAACATCATGTATGGTAATCTCCCTTTCCGACATGAAAGAAAAACTCAAAGCCTTTTCCTTCGCATAAGCCAACACCGATTCAATATCTCTAGCATCAATAGGTTCCCGATGCAATACCTCTAAATCCTTCGTTAAACAATAACCTCCATTAAAAGTGATATATCCATCAAAATCAAGAAATTTAATATGATCAATACTGTTGATGGATCTGCCAGTAGCCAAAATGGTCTTGATCCCTTTTGCCTGCAACTCTTTAATGGCTTCGATGGTAGACTTAGGAATTTCATGGGTTTTGAAGCTTATCAATGTGCCGTCTATATCAAAAAAAACTGCTTTTATCTGTGGATTCTGCATATCCCAAAGATAGCTAATCCCCGAGTCTTTGCCTACTTATTACGATTCATTTTATTGTTAAAAATGCTATAACTATCTTTGGGACTTAATTCTTTTATATGAGCCCATTCGACCATTTTATCTCTTCGTTTGATGAAGGGATAAAAAAACAGGATTTACAGAAACTAACCTTATCAAACTATAAAGGTCCAGAAAGCGATCTGAAGAATGTATATATTAAATTGGTCCTGATCAAACGGGAACTGATGCTGTCTTTTGTTTACCGTTATAAAACAAAGGATGTGACGAAAAACTTTAATTCCTCCGATGCTTTAGCAACTATATTAAATCTAACCGAATTTAAAGGCTTCCGGAATATCAGTCTGCAAAGAACAAATGAGATCCTACATTTTCAAAGGAATAAAAAAGGGGACTGGATGGAAAGGAGAGAAAACGTGAAGGAAGAAACCTTTGTAAATCTATTGCACGATAAGCAGAAAGAAAGAAAAATTACTGATCTTTCCAAGCCCTATCTTCAATCGCTCAACTTAACTGATACTTCAGGTAAAGTTTATAAAAATGCACAGGATAAGTGGAAACAGATCAACCATTATATCGAGATATTAAGTTCTTCCTTGGCGGAGTTACCCAAGGATAAGAAGCTGAACATCGTGGATATGGGGGCTGGTAAAGGCTATTTAACTTTCGCACTTTATGATTATTTAAAATCCAGTCTGCAGCAGGATGTACTGGTGACTGGGGTGGAGTACCGAGAGGATCTGGTAGAATTCTGCAATCAGGTCGCAAAGGACAGTACCTTTGATGACCTTCATTTTGTTCAAGGGACGATAGAGAACTATAAACCCGAAGAGAAGGTGGATGTATTGATTGCGCTGCATGCCTGTGATACCGCTACGGATGATGCCATTTATAAGGGGCTGCAGGATGAATCGGCTTTGATAGTTGTTGCTCCATGTTGCCATAAACAAGTCCGTAGGGAACTGGAAAAGATTAAGGCAAAAAATGAGCTGGATTTTATGTTGAAATATGGAATTTTCTTTGAGCGGCACGCGGAGATGTTGACCGATAGCATCCGATCGTTGGTATTGGAATATTATGGGTATGAAACCAGGGTGATGCAGTTCATTTCCGATCAGCATACGCCTAAAAATGTGATGATCGTAGGTTTGAAAAAAGAGGTAAATCCCAATAAACAAACACAAATACGGGAGAAGTTAAAATCGATTCAGGAATATTTTGGAATTGGCTACCATCATTTGGTTCGTTTATGTGGTTTAGATAGGTAATTCGGTCATAATTTCTATCTTTGTAATTCGAAAAAAAGAACATATGAGAATTTCATATAATTGGTTAAAAAACTTTATAGATATAAATAAAACTCCAGAGGAGTTATCCCTTATTCTTACTGATATTGGTCTTGAGGTGGAACTGTTAGAAGTGGAGCAAAGTATACCAGGTGGATTGGAAGGTTTGGTTGTGGGCGAGGTGATTACCTGTGAACAACATCCCAATGCCGATAAATTGAGGGTTACGACGGTAAATGTTGGAGCAGAAGAGCTGCTGCACATCGTTTGTGGCGCGCCAAATGTGCGTACAGGGTTGAAGGTAATCGTTGCTACGGTAGGAACTACTTGTCATCCGACCAACGGCGAACCTTTCAAAATCACGAAATCTAAGATCCGTGGCGAAGTTTCTGAAGGCATGTTATGCGGTGAGGATGAAATTGGATTAGGTACTTCCCATGCGGGTATTGTAGAGCTTGATGCAAATGCAGAGGTAGGTAGTTTAGTGAAGACCTATTTTAACATGGAGGATGATTATTGTTATGAGATCGGATTGACACCAAATCGAGCCGATGCTGCTTCTCATTTAGGGGTTGCCAGGGATTTGGCTGCTTACTTCAGATCATCTACCAAAGCAGTGGATACTTCGGGTTTTCAATCTTCAGCTGCGCAAGGGACCAAAGTTGAAGTCTTGTCTCCGGAGGATGCACCTCGATATTCAGGTGTCAATATCAGTAATATCAAAGTAGGAGAGTCTCCAGAATGGTTAAGGACAAAACTACAGGCTATTGGCGTACGTTCCATCAACAATATTGTGGATGTAACGAACTATATCCTTCATGATTTAGGTCAACCATTACATGCATTCGATGCGGATAAAATAGCTGGAAATAAAGTGGTTGTACGTAAGGCTGTTGAAGGCGAATTGTTCAAGACTTTGGATGGTGTGGAGCGTAAATTAGCTGCGGAGGATCTGGTGATTGCAGATGCAGAAAAACCTATGTGTATTGCAGGGGTGTTTGGTGGTGAGTATTCTGGAGTGACGGAAGGTACGACTTCCATCTTCCTGGAATCAGCCTATTTTAACCCAGTGAGCGTTCGTAAAACTTCTAAACGCCATAGTCTTAAAACAGATTCATCTTTCCGTTTTGAGCGTGGCACGAATCCGGATATTACTGTCGAAGCATTGAAAAAAGCGGCGATATTGATCACAGAGGTAGCAGGCGGAATTGTCTCCTCTTCTGTTGTTGATATTTACCCTGAGCCTATAAAACCATTTGAATTCGCGGTGAATTACCGTCGGGTACAACGCGTGATCGGCAAGGATATACCTGCAGAAGAGATCAAATCCATCATTACGAGTTTAGGGATAGAAACCAAGAATGAAACTTCCGAAGGTTTTGATGTATTGGTTCCCGCATTCAAAGTAGATGTTACTCGTGAAATCGATATCGTAGAAGAAGTTTTACGGATCTATGGATACAACAATATTGAATTAAAATCGCAGATCAAAGCTTCGCTGAATACCTCGGAGAAACCGGATAAAGAAGTGCTATTGAATCAGGTAGCTGATTTCCTAATCGGAAATGGTTACCGTGAAATCCTGAGCAACTCTTTGACCAAGTCTGATTATTTGGAGGATGATGCAACAGCAGTTCATCTGTTGAACCCTTTGAGTTCGGATCTGGATGTGATGCGTCAGAATCTGTTGTTTTCCGCTTTGACTGCCGTTGGATATAACCAGAATCGTAAAAATGGAGACCTGAAAGTTTTCGAATATGGACGTTCCTATAACCTTTTGGATGGTCAATATGTAGAGAAGCAATTGTTCGGATTGGCTATTGCCGGAAGAAAAGATACGGAACAATGGAACAATGCAGGATCAAACGTTAGCTTCTACGATATTAAAGCGGCAGTAGATGGTATCATCAAACGGTTAAAGGTAGAAGGAATTCGCGTAGAAGAATATGCAGGAAACTATTTTGATTTTGGGTTGAGCTATAGAAAAGGGGAGAAGGTATTGGTATCCTTCGGATCGGTATCAAAAGCGAACCTGAAAAAGGCTGATGTGAGCGGACCAATCTATTTCGCCCAATTTGATTGGGATCTGCTATTGAAGGTGATCAAGAAAAATAGGATCACGTATAAAGAGGTATCGAAATTCCCTTCTGTGCGTAGAGATTTAGCCCTTTTATTGGATGATCAAGTCACTTTTGACCAATTACGTTTAATTGCGAATAAAACTGAACGTAAATTGTTAAAAGAGGTTCAGATCTTCGATGTGTACAAAGGGGATAAATTACCTGAGGGTAAGAAGTCTTACGCGTTAAGTTTTGTGCTTCAGGATGAGGAGAAAACGTTAACCGATAAACAGATTGATGGCATAATTCAAAAATTAATTATTAACTTTGAGAAAGAGGTTGGCGCATCAGTGCGTTAATTCAACATATAATTGCGAAATACTATGGCGTCTTTATCTTCACAAATGAATATTATCGTTGAGAAAACGAAAAACCTTATTCAATTAAGTGAAGCCCTGCAAGAGGAAAACGATCTGTTAAAACTAGAAGTTCAATCTTTGCAGGTAGCCTTTGAGACGAGTTCTGAAAAGGTTAAACAGCTGGAGGAAAAGGTTAAAGCTCTGACAGTTGCCAAATCCTTGGAGAATTCGGATGTGGATAAAGCCGCAATAAATGAAAAAATACTTGACACAAAACAAAAAATTAACGATTTTGTGCGAGAAATAGACAAATGTATAAGTCTTTTGAAGTAGGAAAAGCAGGGTAAGGAAAGATTTATAACGTTATTAAGCTCAAAAAACATGGGAGAAATTTCCATAAAAATAAATATCGCTGATCGAGTATACCCTTTACGTGTTGACACGGAAGAGGAAGAGGTTATTCGTCATGCAGCGAAATTAATAAACGAAAAAATAAAGGAACTGCAGGATAATTATGCAGTTCGTGATAAGCAAGATCTTTTATCCATGTGTGTACTTCAGTACGCTACAGGAATGATCAAAGCCGAAAAAAGCGCAACGAGCCAGGATGTTGGTTTGGAACGCAGCATTCACGAATTGGATAACCTATTGACAGATTTCTTTAAGAAATAACGTTTGCGTTCTTATACTTTAGAGCTTCTAACGACGAATTTGCCGCAATTAAATTCGGGTTGTCACTATTTTAAACTTAACGCTTCAATATCACGAGCAATTACAAAGATGTAGGCCATTTTGCGAAAGCCATCTAGGTCATGATCATACGCTCAAATCATGTGTAATCGAAGTTTAATAATACATGGTACCTGATTAATTTAATTGCGGTTTTTTTTTGGAAAATAATTGCTATTACATTAACATATAAATCAATAAAAATGGAGATATCAACTACTATATCAATAATAATTGCACTGGTTGTGGGTGTTTTTATTGGACGATATCTATTACAGATGTTGTTCAAGAAACAGGAACAGTCGGCGCAGGAAAAAGCTGCACAGATTATTAAGGATGCAGAACAGCAGGCAGAACATGTCAAGAAGCAGCGTCAATTGGAAGCTAAGGAAAAATTCCTTCAATTGAAAGCTGAGCATGAAAAGGAAGTAAGCCAACGTAATAATACCGTTGCCCAAAAAGAGAATACCATTCGTCAAAAGGAGCAGTCCTTGAACCAGAAATTGGAGAACCTGAACCGTGAGAAGCAAGATTTAGATGGTAAAGCGAAGAAGCTAGATCAATTGGTCGAGCTGAACGAAAAGAAAAAAGAAGAGGTTGAACTATTGAAAGGTCAACACATCAAGCAATTGGAAACCATTGCGGGTCTTTCTGCTGATGAAGCCAAAGAGCAATTGGTTACTTCCCTAAGAGAAGAAGCAAGGTCCCAAGCGATCATTCAGATCAAGGATATTGTTGATGAAGCGAAATTGACAGCGTCTAAAGAGGCTAAAAAGGTGGTTATCCAAACCATCCAACGTACAGCAACCGAAGCGGCTATTGAAAATACTGTATCCATCTTCAATATTGAAAACGATGAGATCAAAGGACGTATCATTGGTCGTGAGGGAAGAAATATCCGTGCACTAGAAGCAGCAACAGGAGTGGAGATCATCGTTGATGATACGCCTGAAGCAATTATCCTATCTGGTTTTGATCCTGTACGTCGTGAGATTGCGAGATTATCCCTACACCGTTTGGTTACGGATGGTCGTATCCACCCGGCTCGTATCGAGGAGGTGGTTGCAAAAACCAGAACGCAGATCGAAGATGAAATTGTGGAGATCGGTGAGCGTACCGTAATCGATTTAGGTATTCATGGTCTGCACCCGGAGTTGATCCGTATGGTAGGAAGAATGCGTTATAGATCTTCTTACGGACAGAACCTTTTGCAGCACTCCCGTGAGGTGGCAAACTTTGCAGCAACCATGGCTTCAGAGCTTGGTTTGAATGTGAAACATGCAAAACGTGCTGGTCTATTACATGATATTGGTAAAGTTCCCGATGATAATCCAGAATTGCCTCACGCAATTCTAGGTATGCAGTTGGCCGAGAAGTATAAGGAGCATCCAGATGTATGTAATGCCATCGGAGCACACCACGATGAAATCGAAATGACATCGATGATCTCTCCAATCGTTCAGGCATGTGATGCTATTTCTGGTGCTCGCCCAGGTGCACGCCGAGAAGTAGTGGAAAGCTATATCAAACGATTGAAAGAATTGGAAGATTTGGCTTTATCCTACCCTGGTGTTGAAAAGACCTTTGCTATCCAAGCAGGTCGTGAACTACGTGTTGTAGTGGAAAGTGAGAAAGTATCCGATGCACAAGCAGAGATTTTGGCAGCAGATCTATCGAACCGTATCCAAACAGAAATGACCTATCCAGGTCAGATTAAAGTGACGGTGATCCGAGAAACACGTTCCGTTTCATACGCGAAATAGTTAAATCAAAAATATCTTAAAAAGGCTTATCGTTTGATAAGCCTTTTTTTGTTTAATTTATTTTGATTCAACATTAGAGTTTGATTAGAATGCAGTTTCTTTTATTAAATTATGTATTAATATTTATAATTTTACAGAAAAAATTAGTTTATGCATATTTTATTAGTAGAGGATGATCATCGAATCAGTTCCTTTCTAATCAAGGGTTTGGAAGAATGTGGCTACATGGTTTCGTTGTGTAAGAGTGCGGAGGATGTGTTCAATGGCAATTATCTTGATTTACCTTTAGACATCCTTATTTTGGATGTGATGTTGCCCGGCATGGATGGAATACAATTTGTTCAAACCTTACGCTATAAGAACAATTTTACTCCTGTTCTGATGCTGAGTGCACTGAATACGGTTCAAGATAAAGTAGCCTCCTTGGATTATGGTGCAGATGATTACCTGACCAAACCTTTCCACTTCGATGAACTTCTTTCCCGTATTAATGCGCTTACCCGTAGAAGGCAGACCCAGTATCAAGAGAAAGGTAAAAATCCTGTTCTTGAATTTGGTGTGCTCAGTATTGATACGGAACAATATCAGGTCACCTTACATGGTGAGCAAATAGACTTATCCCCTAAAGAATATAAACTGTTGAACTACCTGATAGAGAACCGGAATAAAACCGTTGCTCGGATGCAGATCCTGAATGCGGTTTGGGGAATTACCTTCGACAACCATACGAATGTGGTTGATGTCTATATATCCTATTTGCGAAATAAGATTGAGGTAGGAACCGAAAAATTTATTTATACGGTGAAAGGTGTGGGTTATATGTTCAAATATTAAATATGAAGCTGAAACATAGATTATCCCTTTATTCTATCATCATATTTTCCATCGTTTCCTTATTGATATCGGTGTCGGTCTATTTTGCCTATTACTTTCAAATGGAAAGAATGGAGGAACATTCCTTGGAAAATAAGACCTTATTGGGCGCTATTTATTATTTAGAGCAAGATGAACTGAGCATATTAGAACATGATAAAATCCAACGTCAAATGCAGAAAACAATTTCTAGAAGGGATATTGCGGTGTTTGATAGCTTGAACAGAAAATCGGCTGGAGACATGTTAATGCTGACAGATATTCATTCCGGATTTTTGAAATTTGTAAGGTCAAATGGAAAAGGCTATTTCAGTACCGATTCCTACTTTTATCATGGCATTTATTACCAGGATAATGAAGGCGATTTCGTTGTAATGGCACGAAAAGCGAAAACAGAATTCAATGAACAGATGCATTCCTTACTGCAGATCCTATTGGTTTCTTTTTTAGTAGGATTGGTAATCATCTTCCTGTTTTCACGATTTTTAGGGCATATTGCCTATCAACCAATCATCGATATTATTAAACAGATCAAAGAAAGGGATACTAAGAATTTTGATCAACCCATTCGATTGGAGAAATCGTATTCCGAAATCAATGATCTGGTCAATACCTATAACCATTTCGTAGATCGCATTGCACAGACCTTCAATGTACAGAAGAATTTCATCGATTATGTCTCCCACGAATTGCGAACACCGATTACGGCAATATTAGGAACATTGGAAGTGACCAACCAACGTAATCGTTCCACCGATGAATATGCGGAAGCCATCGATCAATTGAAGATGTTCACTAATGACCTTCAGGAAACCTTAGAACATATGATGCTTCTTTCTGGTGCAAAGACGAGCTTTGAATTTAACCAGGTCCGCATGGATGAAATCGTATGGCAAGTTATTGAAAATGCCATTATCTACCATAAGGCGAAGATCACGGTGGAAATGCATGTTCAGGATCCTAATATCTTGCAATGGGAAGGTAATGACAAATTACTCGCTTTGGCCATCAACAACCTCTTGGAAAATGCGATTAAATATTCGGATAATAAACCTATTCAAGTGATGTTTCGCGAAGATGAGGGGCGTTTGCAAATCTGGATCATTGATCAGGGGATTGGAATCCCCCAAGCGGACCTGGAACAAATAAAGCAGAACTTTTTTCGTGCCTCCAATACCAAAGCTTATAACGGTAAAGGAATTGGACTTTCTATGGCTAATATCATATTTTCTCTACACCATATTCAATTGCAGATTTGGAGTAACCGTGTTGGTACGCAGGTATTTTTGAAATTCTAATGGATTTCTAATGTAAACCCAAAATCGCCTTAATCTGCAAGCGATAAGTTTGCAGAAAACAAAATAAGGTGAAGAAAGTATTTTTAATTTCTCTTTTCTATTGCTGTTTTCAAAGCCTCTGGGCACAGACCTATACCCTGGAGGCATTGGAAAAAGCATTTCTGGAAAACAATCTATTATTATTGGCCGAGAGGCATGAAATTGATAGGGCAGAGGCTGCCATTCTACAGGAAAGACGCTGGAGCAATCCATCAATTACCTTAGACAATGTCAACCTATGGACCAATTCTACGTTTGAAAAGCAACCCTTATTAATCGGTAATTTCGGGAGAAACCAACAGTTTGCCTTGGAAATAGAGCAATTGATCGAAACAGCATCAAAAAGAAAAAAGCGCGTAAAAGTGAGGGAAAGTGAAAAGGCTACGCAGGAATTGGAATTTGAAGCATTGCTGTTAAGCCTCAGGTCGGAGTTGCGGAAAAACTATAAGCAGCTTTTCTATACCAAGAAACAATCGGCCATTTTAGCAGAAAGTATGGTTGCATATACGGAATTAAAGGAAATCTATGCAAAGCATTCTGAAAAACAGTTAATGCCAGTTGCATCTTTTTATCGGATCAATAGTGAATTGATCAGTTTGCAAAAGGAGGCTTTGGCTTTAAANNAAGGGAGGTCGCTTATTTTCATCAAATCGCTGTATTAACACAAATCCCCAATCTGCAGCCAGAAGATGTATATTTTTCGGCGGAACTGCCTGCAAAATTGCTAAAGTCGACGGAGGAGATCCTTAGCCAAGCTAAAGAACGGAATCTTTCATTAAGGCTGAAAAAGTCGGATATCTCTATACAGGAAAATGAATTGGCTTTAGCAAAATCCAATAGGGTACCAGACCTGAATTTTCTTGTTAATTATGAAAGAGGTGGGAATGTCATGCAGAATTTTGTAGGTATTGGAGTGAAAATGGATATTCCTTTATTCAATAGAAATTCAGGGCATATACAGAGAGCCAGACACGGCCTACAAAGTTCACATCGCTTGTACGAGGCAGAAGGGTTGGCGTTGGAAAACCAGATCCAGGTTTTATTACAGAAAATTGCTAACCTACAACAAGCTTTAGGAGGAATAGATCAACCAATGAAGGCATCAGGTGCTGAATTACTAAGGAAGTTTAGCAAGCAACTGAACAATCAACAGATTACATTATTGGAATATTTGGATTTTACCCAATCCTATAGGCAGTCTCAGATTGACCTTTTGAGCTGGGAGGAAGAATACATGGTTTTACTAGAGGAATTGGATTTCCTTATAGGCACAGAACATTAATATATGAAAGCATTTTACATACTATCCACTTTGGGCGCCTTACTGATTATAGGTTGCCAAAGAGGGCATGAAGAAAAACAGACAACAGCAGCGGTTGAACAGCGTTATTGTTTAAATGAAGCCTTAAAGGGGAAAACAGATATACAGCCGGTTTTAGAAGAAAATTTGATCGAACAGATCAGTTTGCCCGGTAAAATTGAATATAATGAAAACGATTTGGTGGTATTTAAAAGTCTGTTATCTGGTCTGGTAAGTGCCGTGAAATTTGAAATGGGCGACCGTGTTGTTAAAGGTCAGGTTTTGGCGGAAATAAAATCGACGGAAATTCAATCTTTGATTCAGCAGCGGAAGTTCCAAAAAAGTCACCTGTCCCTTTTGCGAGACCAAATAGCTAATAAAAAATTATTATTAGCGGATGGTTTGGTGGCCAAACCAGAATTGCTGGAATTGGAGCATGCCTATGATGCTGCTCGGATAGAATTAGATAGGATCAATCAATCTTTGTCTATGTTCAGGGCAGCGGGAGAAGGTTCATTCCAATTATTGGCGCCAAGGACAGGTTATGTGATCCAGAAAAATATTAATGTTGGACAATCCATCCATGCGGAGTCGGAAGCTTTATTTTCCATATCCAATTTAAATCAGGTTTGGGTAATGGTGAATGTTTTTGCCAGTAACCTCCGGCATATTCAAGTGGGAGATAAGGTGAAGGTTAAGAGTATTGCTTATCCCGATCAGATCTACCATGGGAAAATCGATAAGATTTTCAATGTTTTCGATGATGATGAACATGTAATGAAAGCCAGGGTGGTTTTGGATAATCCCAAATTGAATCTTAAGCCTGGCTTGAGTGCAGATATTATCATTGATAAGCAAATGCCGGGAGAAAAGGCCTTTGCTATTCCCAATAAGGCTGTATTGTTTAATAACAATAGCAATTATATTTTATTGTACCATGATGATTGCCATATAGAAGCAAAGCAAGTGGAGGTGGTCTATAGCAATGAAGAATTTAGTTATATCAAAGAAAAATTGGCAGAGGGCTCCAAAGTGGTCAGCAGCAATGCTCTTTTGATATTTGAAGAAATAAACAATAGGCCATAATGAAGAAGTTTGTGCAACATATCGTGACGTTTTCGTTGCGGAATACCACTTTTATTTTATTTGCTACAATGGCTTTATTGTTCGTCGGGATCTATGCATTAAGGCATACGGCCATTGAGGCTTTTCCAGACGTTACGAATACCAGAGCGAGAATTATCACCCAATGGCCGGGGAGAAGTGCCGAGGAAATGGAGAAATTAGTGACATTGCCTATTTCCAAGGAAATGAACAGCATTCCGAAGAAATCAACCATCCGATCGATCAGTCTATTTGGTCTTTCGGTTGTTACGGTGCAGTTTGAAGATGGCGTAGATGATTTCTACGCCCAACAATATGTTTCCAATAAGATTTCGGGTGTCAATCTTCCGGAAGGAACTGAGGTGGAGATTGAACCGCCTTCGGGTGCTACCGGGGAAATTTTCCGTTATATGATCAAAAGTGACCTTCCGTTGAAAGAGGTTACAGCGATCCAGGATTGGGTGATCGAGCGGGAATTGTTATCCGTGCCTGGAGTGGCCAATGTGATCAGTTTTGGAGGTGAAGAAAAGATATATGAGATCAAGATCAATCCCACGGAATTGAAATCTTTCGATTTGACTCCTTTGGATGTGTATGAGGCGGTCTCCAAATCCAACATCAATGTTGGGGGGGATGTGATTCAGCAAGGGGATCAAGCCTATGTGGTGCGTGGTGTTGGTCTATTGGATAAGATGGAGGATATCGGCAACATTACAGTGAAATTAAATGGATCCACCCCTGTGCTGATCAAAAATGTGGCAGAAGTAGTTGTTTCGGGTAAACCTCGCTTAGGTAAGGTAGGTTTCAATGAACAGGATGATGTGGTAGAAGGGATCGTCGTGATGTTGCGTGGTGAAAATCCCTCGGAAGTTATTCAGCATCTAAAGACCAAAATTGAGGAACTTAACAGCCGTACATTACCTTCGAATGTTCAGATCGAAACCATTGTTGATCGAACTGTTTTAGTCAACAATACGGTAAAAACCGTATCAAAGAACATCGTAGAAGGTGTGCTATTGGTGTCTTTGATCGTTTTTATCTTTTTATATAATTGGAGATCCACAGTCATTGTGGCATCGGTTATTCCATTGTCATTTCTTTTTGCAATTATAATGCTGAAGATCCAGGGCCTGCCTGCTAACTTAATTTCTATGGGATCCCTGGACTTCGGCTTATTATTGGAAGGTACATTGGTGATTGTGGAAACTGTATTTGTTGCTTTGGCGACCATGTCCCATCGGGTTGGGCCAGAACGTTTTGCCAAAATGAGCAAAATGGGGATTATCAAAAAAAGCGCTGGAAGTGTGGCATCCTATATCTTCTTTGCCTTGCTCATTCTTATTGTTGCTTTATTGCCCATTTTCTCTTTCCAAAAGGTGGAAGGAAAAATGTTTACTCCTTTGGCGTTTACCTTAGGCTATGCCTTATTGGGTTCTTTGATACTCAGTTTGACCTATGTGCCGGCCATGTGTAAATTGTTGTTTACTAAAGGAATGAAGGAAAGGGAGAATTTTATCAGTCGATTTTTCAACCGGACCATTTATAGCTTGTACCGGATATCCATCAAGTACAAAGGATGGACCCTAAGTTTATTTGTAGGGCTGCTGACGTTGTGTGGGATGAAATTTCTGAACTATGGTTCGGAATTCCTTCCTCAGCTAAACGAAGGTGCCATCTATATTCGAGCTACCTTGCCCAACAGTGTAAGCTTAGATGAATCCAGCAAATTGACCAAAGAGATGAAGGTATTGATGCAAAACAGTTGTAAGGAAATAGATTTTATTCTAACCCAAACCGGACGTCCAAATGATGGAACTGATCCTACGGGTTTCTTCAATATTGAATTCAATGTGCAGCTTAAGGAGCCAAAGGATTGGGATCGTAAGGTTTCTAAAGATGATATTATCCAGGAACTTCGGGATCTGTTGAATGTGTACCCTGGCATTACCTTTGGATTTAGCCAACCGATACAGGATAATGTGGAGGAATATGTGGCAGGGGTGAAGAGTTCATTGGTGATCAAGATCTTTGGGGATGATCTTTATCGATTGGAGGATTATGCGACGCAAGTCGCAGAACAGATCGGCAAGGTTCGAGGCATCACGGATATCAATGTTTACAAAAATATTGGTCTTCCGGAATTGCGAATACAATTGCACGATTCTAAAATGGCTAAATATGGGGTGTTTACCTCGGATGTGCAAGCGGTAGTTTCCATGACCATCGGCGGTCAGGCGGTGACAAAATTCTATGAAAAGGATAGGCAGTTTGACGTGGTGCTGCGGTTCAGTAAAGAATATCGGGATACGCCGCAAAAAATTGGAAATATCCTGATTCCTACAAGTAGTGGGCAAAGTGTTCCCTTACAGGAATTGGCAACTATTGGCTATATTACAGGTCCTGCTTTTATTTATAGGGAAGGGAATAGCCGGTATATAGGTGTTGGATTCAGTATTTCAGGGAGGGATTTGGGAAGTACGATTGAGGAAGCCAGGGCATTGGTCGAAAAAGAGGTGAAGCTGCCCAAGGAGAATTATATGGAATGGGCAGGGGAATTTGAGAGTAAAGAGCGTGCAACGAAACAATTGATGACGGTTATTCCGATTTCATTAGCATTGATCCTCCTGTTGTTGTACAGTAATTTCGGCAATATGAAGGATACCATTATCGCTGCTATCACTATTCCATTTGCTTTTATTGGTGGATTTCTATCCTTATGGGCAACGGGGACTGTTTTTGGTATTTCGGCTGGTATTGGGCTCATCATCCTGTTCGGGGTGAATACCATCAATGGAATTATTCTGATTGCGGTCATGCGGGAAAACATGAAGAAAATGAAGCTGATGGAAGCGATTCAGGAAGGGGTAAAAAGTAGGATCCGTTCTATTGTGATGATTGCATTAATGGGTGCTGTAGGCCTATTACCTGCTGCTATGTCTACGGGAATGGGATCTGAAATCCAGAAGCCACTTGCTATTATGATCGTAGGTGGACTGTTGATC
The DNA here is from genome assembly GCA_002322865.1 of Sphingobacterium sp. UBA1575. GTDB lineage: Bacteria > Bacteroidota > Bacteroidia > Sphingobacteriales > Sphingobacteriaceae > Sphingobacterium. The sequence goes on from DCOH01000052.1 coordinate 21,772, forward strand.
TGTTTGCTGCTGTCCTTTGCAGTACTACCGGTATTGTTTTATTATGCCTATAAGGATAGCAAAAACAGGCAATAATCCTTACCTTTGCGCTATGAACAAAAAGGATAAAAAGACCTTGCAGAAACCTAAATTTTCACGGCCGGTTGAAAAGCATTTTTATGAACTGGATCAGGCTTATGGTACTTCCAATTTAGGTTCCATAACCTTGTTTTTAAGCTTGTCTTTCTTCGGGATTATGGGGTTGATCTGGATGATCCCATTTCCGCAACTTGCTTTTTTGGTTAAAATGAATGCCCATACTTTTTTGAACTGGGGATCATTTTTCATTGCCATTGTCATCTATTGCTACCTGAAATTGGCGCCAACCTTATCCTATGCTGTTTTATTTTGCATTGGTATCATGAGTTTCTTCATTGTCCAATTGGAGTATGTGGAAAGAGATGGTGGACCAACAGTTATACTGGTATGTAGTATTATTGCTTTGATTGGTTTGATAGGCTTATTCCTTGTTTCAAAAAAGAGTGGAAAAGGTAATTTTGTCCAACTTTTAACGATCGGTCCGATCTGGTTATGGTCTAAAGTATTTGACCGTTTGAAGTGGAAATATTAATACCTTGCTTCTATAAATCCTTTATAAAAAATTATTATTTTTAGATCTTAAACTTATTTATGAAAGATCTAAAATATCCTTTACATTTTCAATTTAAAGTAACCAGTTTTGCCAATGATTTTGTAGCAAAAGATGCTGAAGGCAGAACCATTTTCTACGTAAGGGAGAAGATTTTCTCTTGGCGGGATCATATTATGGTCTATCGTGATGAATCCAAATCTGAATTGGTTTATGAGCTTATCTCCAATAAATTAATTGATTTTCAACAGACATTTACCATCAAGAATGCAGAAGGCAAAGTTGTTGGGAAAGCCAGACGTAAGACGATAAGATCCTTATGGAGATCTACCTTCAACCTGATGGATGCAGAAGATGTACATGACCATACCATTAAAGAGAAAAATCCTTGGACTAAGTTCTGGGATGGGCTTTTCGGTGAGCTGCCAATAATCGGCATGTTATCCGGGTATATTTTCAATCCATCTTATATTTTACGGAATGATCTGGATGAGCCTATGTTCGAGATCCGTAAGGAGCCTTCTTTTTTCGGTAGAAAATTCTCAGTTGTGAAAATTACCGATAAAGAGGTGGATGAGGAACGTTTTGTGCTTAGTTTGATGTTGATGGTATTGATGGAAAGGAGCAATGGGTAGACCGGTGTATGGAATATTCCAGTTGTGTTCCTGAATGATCTTCCGCTGGATATTCCCTGACCAATTGGGCATTGATTTTTTCCAAAGCATGCTGAGATCGGAGATTTCCTTTTCTGACATGGAAAAATACTTCATCTATTGTTTCAAAAGCGAAGTCCAACATCAGCTGTTTGATGGATTGGTTGTATTTACCACCCCAATAGTTTTTCGCTAAGAACGTATAACCGATGGCAACCGTTTTTTTGTCCGCGTTATAATCGTAAAAGGAAGTTCCGCCTATAACACGTTCTGTCTCATTATCCACAATGAGGTAGGCGATGTCATTCTGTAGAAGCTTTTGAAAGTATTTCGTGAAGCCAAGAGGGGTATAGCGCATTTTGTCAGGATGTTGTTCCCATATTTCGGGGTCAGATGCTGCTGCGTATAGCCATTTATAATCTTCTTTGATCAGCGGGATCAATTTGACAAGATCATTGCTTAAATTCTTTCTTTCCAACATAAAGCTATTTGATTATGCGTTTGATTTTATTTGATTTCTTGATCCATTTATGCACGGCATCATAATCCTCCTTTTCAATTTTATCGTAGATATGCTGCAGTTGTTTGATGTGCTCTTCCAGCACTTCTAACACATTGCTGCGGTTCTGTTTAAAGATTGGAGTCCACATATCGGGCGACGATTTTGCCAAACGTACGGTGGATTGAAAACCCGAGCCTGCCAGTTCAAAGATTCTTCCTTGGGATTTTTCTTTTTCCAGAACGGTCAAGGCTAAAGCAAAAGAAGTTAAATGGGAAATATGCGAGACATAGGCTGTGTGCATATCGTGCTCATCGGCCGTCATGAAGGATGTTTTCATCTCCAATTGTTCTGTGATGCTGTCTGCCAATTCAAACGCATCCTCATCCGATTTAAAGGCCTCGACATAGACCATCATCTTATCTTTGAACAGATTTGGAATAGCCGCTTCCGGACCGGAATATTCCGTTCCTGCCATGGGGTGAGCTGCCACATAACGGCCACGATTCGGATGATCACTGATCAGATTCAGGATATTGGTCTTCGTGGAGCCCATATCAATGATGACCTGATCGGTCACCTTATCCAAAATCTGGGGAAGTAACACCATAATAGCATCCACAGGAATAGTCAATATGATAACTTTACAGTTAGCTAATGCATTTTCCAACGATTGGAATTCATCCACCAGCCCTAATTGTAATGCTTTTTTCTGGTTGGTTTCGCTTTTATCTACCCCGATGAGGTTTTCGCAAAACTGGGTTTCTTTTAGTCGGATGCCTATGGAACCTCCAATTAGACCAACTCCGACAATTGCTATATTCATTATTTATAATCCTAAAGATTCTTTTATTCTATTAATTGCCAATTCGTAAACAGCTGTTTTTGCACATAGGCTGATACGGATATAGTGTTCTCCGGCAGATCCGAAGATGCCTCCAGGTGTTATAAAAACATGAGCTTTATAGAGGATATCATCTGCCAATTGATAGGAATCCTGATAAGCTGCTGGTATTTTCGCCCAAACAAACAAACCTACTTGATTTGGATCGTATTTGCAATTCAATAAATCCATTAGTTCGAATACTTTAACCCTTCGCAGCTTATATTCTTCGTTAAGTTGGGTGTACCACGATTTATCCAAGCTTAGGGCTTTTGCAGCAGCCATCTGTAATGGATAGAATGTTCCTGAATCCATATTACTCTTGAACCGTAGGATTTCTCCAATGCGTTGTTCATTGGCAATCAACATACCGATTCGCCAGCCGGCCATATTAGATGATTTGCTCAAGGAATTGAGCTCGATGGCTGTTTCCATCGCGCCTTCCACCGACATGATACTCTGTGGATGTTCGTTAAGGATGAAACTGTAGGGATTATCATGGCAGATCAGGATGTTGTGCTTTTGACCAAATGCAATGATCCTTTCGAAAAAATTGCTGTTGGCTAAGGTGCCTGTTGGCATGTGTGGGTAATTGATCCACATCAGTTTAACATCCTGCAAGTCGGTTTTTTCCAATTCTTCCAGATCTGGCAGCCAATTATTATCAGCGGATAGTTCGTAAGGTACGATGGTTGCTCCAGAAATACGGACTGCACTGGCATATGCAGGATATCCAGGATTGGGGATCAATGCCTTGTCGCCTTCTTGAAGATAAGTCATACAGATATGTACAATTCCTTCCTTAGATCCAATCAATGGAAGGATTTCGGTATTTGGATTTAGCTCAACCTGATAATATCGACGATACCAATCCGCCATGGCTTGCCTAAGGGCAGGGATGCCTTTGTAGTTCTGATAGCCATGTGTATTGGGTAATGCGGCCTGCTCCTGAAGGGTTTTGATCACTTCTGGATGTGGAGGTAGGTCCGGACTTCCGATTCCTAGGTTAATGACCTTGGCACCGTTTTTATTCATTTCGTCGATCTCCCTCAGCTTTTTAGAGAAGTAATATTCTTCTGTAAGTTGAAGTCGTTTTGCTACATCAATTTCCATTATTCCTTATTTGCCGATAAAATTATAAAAAGTTCCCGTGTTTACTTCAATATTCTTAAAGAATATAATCATCCGATGCTATTAATTGAATTTTCGAGAATCTTAAAAATTTAGTTGAGGTGTTTTGAGGTAGGTTTTTACTATTAGTAAAAAATAAACAAAGTTTCAGTGGTTTTTAACTCAATTTTACTTATTATGTTCGAATTTTCAGTGCTAATAAATTGAAGTTGGATGTCAATATTTTAGCTATATATAATTACTAAAACCTTTTTAATACGGCTTATTCAAGCATTTTCATCTTAAATTGTCTTAATTTTTATCATAATAAATGTGATTATTGAGAAATAATCAATAACTTATAATAGATGGAAAAACTTATAAAACGGAAAATTTAATTTCTATTAACCGTAATGTAAGTGTTAAATTAATAAGTGTACTATTGATATACGATTTTAATTATTAAATTAGCTTTATAATTAAAAACATTTCAATTCTAAAGTATTATATGAAGATTACAGAACTGTCAGGAGTAAAAGAAATTGCGCGACGCGCCGATGTGTCGATTGCGACGGTCGATAGGGTATTACATAACCGATTGGGTGTAGCACAGAAAACGAAAGAGAAAATACTGAACATTATTAAAGAAATGGACTACAAGCCCAACATCTTGGCTAAGCGTCTCGCCTCCAAAAGGGTTTATAAATTTGGCATCCTGATTCCCAACGATCATAATAAAGCGGGATATTGGAAGGCGCCGATCACGGGCATTGAATCTGCCTATTCCGAATTTGGTGAGTTTGGAGTGGAATTGAGCTATTATTTGTTCGACAAAGAAGATCGGAAGAATTTTGTGGAAATGTATGATGTGATTTTTGAACAACCTGTCGACGGAATAATTCTTGCTCCCATATTTTTAAAGGAATCAATGGATTTTGCAATCAAATGCTTAGAGAATAGGGTGCAATATGTGTTCATTGAATCGAATATTCCTGCTGCAAGGGCTTTGAGCTATATTGGGGCAGACCTTTACCAATCTGGTCGGGTAGTGGGTAATATCTGTCAATACCTTTTAGAGGAAAAGGACAATGTTCTGGTTTTGAATATCGCCAAGAATGTGGATTCGGCTGAACATTTAGAGAAAAGATTTGAAGGTTTTAAGGATTTTATGCTGGAAACTTTCAAAAAGATCAATCTTACTAATATCAACTTGGAATCCGATAGTGTGGAAATCCTAAACTATGAGTTGGATAAATTATTAAAGAAAAAGGATGTTAGGTTGATTTTTGTCACGAATGGTAGGGTTCATTTAGTGGCTGAATTTATTCGAAAGCATAAGTTAAAGAATGTGAAGTTGGTGGGATATGATTATACCATTCAGAATATCGAATACCTAAAATCAGGACATATTGATTTTTTGATTTGCCAAAAACCCATAGAGCAGGGATACAGGGCATTTGTTGCTTTGTATGAACACTTTATAGCTAAGAGGAAGGTGAAAAATTTGCAGTATATGCCCATTGATATCCTAACAAAAGAAAATTATATGTACTATGAATATTAAAGTTTTTTTTATCCATATGCCTAATTTTATTTGACAGCAGAATGCAACATTTTTGAACGAAAGGACGCTAAAATCAAGTAAGGTTGCAAAAATTAGTACATTTGTAATCTTAGTTTTTTAAATGAAAACATATTTTAGACTACTTTCGTTTGCCAAACCAATAGAGAAATATGCCATTCCATATATCATATGTACCTTGATTATGGTGGTATTCAGCACCTTAAACCTTGCTCTGTTGGCACCATTGCTGCAAATCCTTTTTAATTCTCAAGATACCGTACCTCAGGCTATGGACATGCCGGAGGGTTTAAATCTATTGGATTATTTTAATTACTATGCGAATTATTTGTATATCAACTATGGTGCATATGGAGCATTGAAATATACCTGTGTGGTCATCGTAATATCTGTTTTCATCAGTAATCTTTTCAGATATCTGTCCCAAAGGATCATGGAAAACCTACGGATCCATACCTTATTGAACCTTCGTAAGTCGGTGTTCGATAATGTCATGAATTTACATTTGGGTTATTTTACCAACCAAAGGAAAGGGGATATTATCTCCAAAGTGGCTTCCGATGTGCAGGTTGTGCAGTTTTCGGTTACCGGGACTCTTCAAGTCGTTTTCAAAGAGCCACTACAATTGATCGCTTATTTGGTTGCTCTATTTATGCTTTCAGTGAAATTGACCTTGTTTTCCTTATTAGTCATTCCAATTTCCGCATTTTTTATTTCGAGGATCGTTAAAACGCTAAAACAGCAAGCCCAAGAAGGACAACGTACCTATGCGAACATGATTACTTAACTGGAAGAATCCCTTTCAGGAATTAAGATCATCAAATCCTTTAATGCTGCGAATTATATTAAGAATAAATTCAACAACGAGAATGATAATTATGCAAAAGTAAATAGGAGGATGGTCAGAAGGCAACAAATGGGTTCGCCAGTTTCTGAGCTTCTTGGCGTTTGTATGGTAGCCATTATTCTTTTATATGGTGGTAGTTTGGTTCTGACCGGACAAGGCGATCTTTCAGCTGCTGGATTTATAACCTATATAGGAATTTTTTCACAGATCATGCGTCCCGCAAAAGCATTGACGGATGCCTTTACCAACATCCACAACGGTATTGCCGCTGGTGAGCGGGTGTTGCAGTTGATCGATGAGAAGAATCAAGTTGCTGATAAACCGGACGCAAAAGTGATTCAATCTTTTGAAAATAGTATTAAATTTGAACAGGTTGGCTTCGCATACGAAGAGAAGCAAGTCCTAAAAGATATCAATCTTGATATCCAAAAGGGTCAGACCTTAGCGCTTGTAGGGCCTTCGGGTGGAGGTAAGTCGACTTTGGTCGATCTAATCCCAAGGTTTATGGATCCCACATCAGGAACCGTAAAGATTGATGGACAGGATCTGCGTGATTTGGATCAGGAATCCTTGAGGCAATTGATTGGGGTTGTCAATCAGGAGTCCATTCTTTTTAACGACACGATCTTTAACAACATCGCTTTTGCTAATGAATCGGCAACAAAGGAGCAAGTGATTCAAGCAGCCAAAATAGCCAATGCCCATGATTTTATTATGGGTACAGAATTGGGTTACCTCACGAATATTGGAGATAGGGGCTCGAAATTATCAGGTGGGCAACGCCAAAGAATCTGTATCGCAAGGGCAGTTCTTAAAAATCCTCCAATTATGTTGTTGGATGAGGCTACATCTGCTTTGGATACCGAATCTGAACGTCTGGTACAGGAATCTCTTTATAAACTGATGGAAAATAGAACGACGGTAGTGATTGCCCATCGTTTAAGTACGATTCAGAATGCGGACAAAATTGTAGTGTTGGAAGATGGTCGAATTGTGGAGGTAGGGTCCCATATGGAGCTTATTGGGAAGAATGGTCTATACAAGCGATTGATCGATATGCAGCAATTCGCTGAGGGATAAGCGCTTAAAGGATTAGCCATTTATGGCTAGTTTTCATAACTTTGTATAATAGGAGAGCGTCATGGAAACAACACAGAAATTAGCGTTTTTATTAAACGATAAGAAGATATCACACGAACTAAAACAGATTGCTCAAAAGGTGCTCAATCAGGAGCGAATCACCTTTGATGAAGGCGTCTATTTATACGAACATGCTGAATTGGGATACTTGGGCGTTTTGGCGAATTATATCCGCGAGAAAAAGCATGGCGATATCACTTATTTCAACCGTAACTTTCATATCGAACCTACCAATGTATGTGTTTATGATTGTAAATTCTGTTCTTATTCCAGGATGATTAAGAACCGTGATGACGGTTGGGAAATGGATGTTGACGGCATGATGGACATTGTCAAGAAATATGACAATGAACCCGTTACTGAAGTGCATATCACTGGTGGGGTAGTTCCGAAACAGAACCTGGAATTCTATGCAGAATTCTTTAAGCGCTGCAAGGAACATCGTCCAGACTTACATATTAAAGGATTAACACCGGTAGAATATTACTATATCTTCAAAAAGGCTAAATTAAGCCATTATGAGGGTATGAAATACCTGCAATCATGTGGTTTGGATTCCATGCCTGGAGGTGGGGCGGAAATATTCCATCCTGAGGTAAGAGAGAAGATTGCCCATGATAAGTGTACTGCCGAGCAATGGTTGGATATCCATGAGCAAGCGCATAAATTAGGGATGAATACCAATGCGACCATGCTCTATGGTCATATTGAAGAGTTTTGGCACCGTGTAGATCACATGGAACGCCTGCGTCAATTGCAGGACAAAACTGGTGGATTCCAGACCTTCATTCCATTGAAATTCCGAAATAAAGATAATCAGATGTCGAATGTGCCTGAAGTTTCCGTTATTGAAGATTTAAGGAATTACGCCATCGCCAGGATTTATATGGATAATTTCCCGCATATTAAGGCGTATTGGGCGATGATTTCAAGAAACACCGCACAAATGTCCTTAAGTTTTGGGGTTGATGATATCGATGGCACCTTGGATGATACCACCAAAATCTATAGCATGGCAGGAGCTGAAGAGCAGAATCCGGCAATGTCTACCAAGGAACTGGTTGAATTGATTAAAAAAGTGGGACGTCATCCGATTGAAAGGGATACCTTATACCATGTGGTTACAGACTACAAGGATGTTGTCTTTGAGGATGAAAATCCAAAAAAACAATATTACGCCTTACCTGTAGTTAATTCATAAAAAGGGAAAAAATTGAAGAAAACATTTTATTTTATCCGTCATGGACAAACCGACCTTAACCTAAAAGGCATTGTGCAGGGGAGAGGGGTGAATAGTCCACTGAATGATAATGGAATAAAACAAGCACAGGCTTTCTACGAGGCATATAAACATGTGCCCTTTGATAAGATTTACGTTTCAACCTTATTGCGGACGCATCAGACCGTAGAACCATTTTTAGCCCATGGGATTCCATCGGAAGAACTTGTTGGATTGGATGAGATCAGTTGGGGGATTTACGAAGGGCAGGAGCAGACTCCGGAAATCATGACCGGCTTTGAAAAAGTGGTAACTTCTTGGCGGAATAATGAGCTTGATTTAGCGATTGACCAAGGGGAATCCCCAAATACTTTGGTAGAAAGACAAAGGGAGGCCGTAGAATACATGTTGGCCCAGGAAGAGGAAGAAACCGTGTTGGTCTGCATGCACGGAAGAGCCTTACGGATTATGTTATGCCATTTGACGGAAGTTCCGGTATGCCAAATGGATGATTTTCCGCATACCAATACTGCCCTATACATTTTAGAATATCAGAATAATCAATTCAACATTATTGATTATTACAATACAGCCCATTTATCAGCATTAAAAGATGGAGAAAATTAAAGTTTCTGCAGTTTCTTATACCAATACTCTGCCTTTTCTGCAGGGGATTAAGGACTCAGAAGTGATCGAAGAAATTGATCTGATGTTGGATTATCCTAGCGAATGTGCTAGAAAAGTTTTAGATGATGAAGCAGATATGGGTATTATTCCCATCGCCGCCCTCAGTAAAATGGATACTTATTACTTAGTGGGTGATTACTGCATCGGCAGTAGGGATTATGTGGATTCTGTTTTTATATTTTCAAATAAGCCCATAGAGGAGGTTGAAACCTTATTATTGGATAAGCAATCTCGTACTTCCAATGGTTTGGCTCAGATTCTTTTGAAGCGTTATTGGAAAAGGGATGTGGAAATCGTTTCGGAGGGGGAAGCTGATGCGTATGTTTTGATTGGTGACCGAACTTTTGGTAAAAAATCTACTGTTCCTTATGTTTATGATCTGGGGCATTATTGGAAGGAATTAACTGGTCTACCATTTGCCTTTGCAGCCTGGGTTGCGAATAAAAAGCTTCCGGATGATTTCTTGAAAAAATTCAATGAAGCTTTAAAGGATGGAGTTTCAAGACCTTCAGATGTGATTCCAGGATTGCCAAAGATGCCTGGTTTTGATTACGAATATTACCTGAACGAGAGCCTAGACTATCATTTGACTAATGAGAAAAGACAGGCAATTGATTTGTACCTGAAATGGTATCAGGAGTTATAAGGGCATCGTCAAAGGAAGACGAAGCCCTACAAAAAGGATAATAAAATTACCACCCATCCTACGATCATCAATAATCCACCAAGAGGTGTCACAGGTCCTAAAAACCTCAAATTAGCTTTCCATTTATCCTTAAAGCTCAATAAATAAATACTTCCAGAGAATAAGATGCATCCGAATAACAATCCATACACTGCCCAATTTTCATAGCTTTCTACAAATTTGAAATTATAGCCTACAATTAGTAATGTTAAAGCTGCATACATCTGATACCTAACCCCAACCTCAAACGAACTTAGTCTTTCTTCAGAAAGTACTTTTTTTAAGGCATGAGCGCCGAATGCACCCAAGATAATGGAGAGAATGCCCAAAAAGGCTCCTGATATTAATGCTAATTCTTTCACGTATTAAGATTTTTTATTGGCTGCTTTATTGATTTGTTTCATTAGTTCCGCTTCAGAGATCATCCCTGTGTGACTCCAAATTTCCTTTCCTTTCTTATAAAGGCTTAACTTAGGAATTTGAGAAATCTTTTTTTGCTGTAATAGGTTTTTGTTTTCATCCGCATCCAATCTCACGACCTTTACTTTATTAGCTTCTCTTTTTTGGATCTTCAGGATGGTCGGTTTCAATTCTTGACAAGGCCCACACCAAACAGCGGAGTAATTTACCAAAACCATATCTTGGGAATTAATTAAGTGGTTAAACTGTTCTTCTGTTAGTCCTTTTACAGCTTTACTTTTCGAATCCGTTGATGAACCTTCTTTACTCTCCCTTATTTCCGGTTTATTGGAACTTCTCCAATCCATCATGCCTCCACTGTAATCAAAAACTTGAAAACCTTTTTCAGTTAGATAAGCTGATGCCTGCTTACTTCTACCACCACCCAAACAATAGACATAAACAGGTTTGGATTTGTCCAATTTTGCAACCGCATTCTTGAATTCATCTTTGTTGTTCCAATCCAAGTTTTTGGCGTTTTTGATATGTCCATCCTGAAACTCTTTATTGGTCCTTACATCCAATAATTGGATGTTTTTTTTATCCTTTACCTTCTCAATTTCTGCTGAGCCAATTTTTGTTTGAGCCTGCAACTGAAAAGTCGCCAAAATCAAACCCAACATCACACATAACTTTCTCATTTCGCTGATTTTTTATGCGGAGATTACCCTTTCCGCAAATACTTTGTTAATATAACGATGGTTTGCCCTTCGACCTTGCCTTCTATCTGCTCGGTATTGTCATGGACAAGTCGAATATTTTTAACCACAGTTCCTAATTTGGCTGAAATACTAGACCCTTTAACATCCAAAGTTTTGATTAATACCACGGTATCACCTTCAAATAGCCTCGTTCCGTTAGAATCTTGGTGAAATTCAACGGTCGCATCCGCTTCATGATCGCCTGTTTTTTTAGCCCAAGCCAATGCTTCGTCATCCAGATAAAGGATATCTAAATAATCAGATGCCCAAGCCTCATTGCGAAGTCTGCTCAACATTCGCCAAGCCACGATTTGCACAGGAAGATGAGGTGACCACATACTTTCGCCCAATACCTTCCAATGATCCGGTTGGATTTGTTCTGTTTTTTCGATCTGTGCTTTGCAAACAGAACAGCATAAAATGCTGTTATCTAAATTAGGAGTAGAAGTAGGGGGAACTTCATAGATTTCTAGGTTTTCCGTTGAACCGCAAAGTTCACATGTATTTTCACTTCTGCTTTTTAATTCGTCTATTAACATAAAAAAATAGGATATTTAATTATCCCAAAGATAAGCAAATTAAACGAGCCTTTTGGAATCATTAAAATTGAAGGTTTCCTAACTTATGGCAAAGAATTTGTGTATGGAAGAATCATTATAACTTAAAAAAGAAATATACTTATGAAATGGCAAGGCGGCCGCCGCAGCGGTAATATTGAAGATCGTAGAGGAATGTCCGGAGGGCAAAAACTTACTTTAGGGGGTATTGGTGGAGTTATTGTTCTGATTATCGGTTTCCTGATGGGCGGGGATCCTTCTGAGATCTTAAATCAGGTTCAAAATCAAGCTGGTCCGGCAACTCAACAGGGTCCGGTAGAATCCACTCCGGAAGAAGATCGATTGATAGAATTTTCAGATGTGGTATTGGCGAGTACAGAAGATGTTTGGGGTAAGTTATTCCAAGAAAATGGAAAAAACTATCCTAAAGCTAGAATGGCCATCTATCGTGAAGGAACAGAAACAGGAGGTTGTGGATATGGACAGAAGGCTTTCGGACCTTTTTACTGTCCTGGAGACCAAACCATCTATCTCGATTTGAGTTTCAACAGGGAATTATCCAATCGTTTTGGTGCTAAAGGCGAATTTGCCCTTGCTTATGTGATTGCGCATGAGATCGGTCACCATATCCAAAATGTTTTCGGAGTTTTGAATAAAACCAATGCGATGCGTGCGCAGATGAGCGAACGTGAGTACAATAAAATATCGGTGATGACAGAGCTTCAAGCGGATTTTTATGCAGGTGTATGGGCGCATTATGCTACTCAATTGAGTGATGTGAAATTAACAGCTGATGATATCATGGAAGGGATGCGTGCTGCCGCAGCAGTTGGGGATGATCATATCCAAGAACAAAGCACAGGACGCTCTAATCCAGAATCTTTTACCCACGGAACATCAGAACAACGTGCCTATTGGTTTAAAAAAGGTTATGAATCCGGCGACTTAAATGCTGGTAATACCTTCAATGATCCAAGTTTACAGTAATTCAATTTAGCAGATTAGATAAATCAGCTAATTAGAATTAAGCTGGTTATACACGTTAGCAAAAATATTATTGAACTAAAAGATTACATCCCCGGATATCGGAATTGTCAAAACGACCTAAAATTTCGAAGGAACCATCGGGATGATATTTACCCAGATCCTGGGTTGCAATAAAAGAACAGGAGTGATAATTGGCAAGATCAATAACATTTATCGCTCCTGTTTTTTTATCGTCTATTAAGGTCAAAGGATCATTTGTGTCCCTGATCAAAATCTTCATCCAAGCAGGCGTTTTAAATAAACCGTCCCCATTGGAATATCCCTGGGACAATAATTCGGTCATTCCATATTCCGAATGTATTTTTGAAACCCCAAATCCTCTGGATAAGATGGCATGGAGTTCCTCTCTAATCATTTCTTTTCGTTTCCCTTTCATTCCGCCGGTTTCCATGACGATCAGTTCTGGGAAATCAACCTGAAATTCCTCCACAAAATCAAGTAAAGCATAGGTCACACCAAAAAGAATAGTTTTTGTTCCTTTCAGTTTTAATCCATCTAAGGTGTTTTTTAATTCCTGATGATTATATAAAAAATAACCACTCTCTGCTTGATCCGAGCGATTGATCAAATCATCAACCATATAAATCAAGGAAGAACCCAATCTTTCCAGATAATTTGGCAGCAGGGCAAGGACGGCTATAGCACTAACTTCTCCATAAAATTCCTCAAAAGCCAGCCTGAAACTTCTTTCATACCAAGATTTATCTGCAACTAAATGTTGGCTAGTGACCATTCCTGTAGTCCCAGAGCTGCTAAAAACTACCTCAGCCTCCTTTTGCTCTTCCATAACTTCACGGGTCTTGAAAAACTGTATGGGCATAAAAGGAATCTGCCGATAATTTACTATTGAACTTGGCTCTTTACCTAGAATTTGGAGAAATTCTTTATAGATAGGGTTATGGTCCGCTTGATGCTTAAAAACAGAAAGTGCAGCATTATTGAACTCTTCCTCAGTTTTAATATTAAATATTTGATCAGCGATTTCCATATCGGCAAATATACGGAATGTTGGATGTTAAAAACAGGTTAGAACAATATAAGCAGATTGATTTTTCTTCCGGATAAAGGCTAATGCTTGGGTAATATAATTCTCAACCGTTCTTTTGGAGATATTCAATTCCTTCGCAATTTCATCGTTGGATTTATATTCAAATCTACTCATTACAAAGACTTTTCGGCATTGCTTAGGAAGCTGTTGAGTGAGAGCTTCAATTTCATGGAATAATTCCTTAGCCTCCAGGTATTTCTGAGGTGTAACCTTATTGATTTCATCCAGGAATACGCTGAGATGCAATAGGTATTTATCTCTTACTTTTTCTGATCGATAATAATTGAAAATCTGAAACTTCAAAGATTGAAACAAGAAGCCAAAAATATTGGATTTGATTTCAAATCTTTTTTCCCAAAACTCCACGTATGTATTCTGAACAATATCTTCCGCGATTTCTTTATCACCTATTTTTTTTAGGGCATATTTCAACAATCCATGGGCATACTGATTATAGGCCAACTCAAACGCTTCTAAACTATCCTTATGGATCAATCCTAATAATCTTTCTTCAAAATTTAAGTTNNTTATAAAAAAAATTAAAAAAATCCTATGTGTAATAAAAAGGTTAGGTTACTAATTAATTAAAGCCTGAAATATGATACGACGTAGTTTCTACAAAATTATAGAAAAAATTATTAATAGGAAAGCTAATTCACAAGAGGTACAAATCTTTGAAGACTGGTTGAATTCAATTAACCATAAATCCAATTTGGATTGGGAAAAACACGAATTGGAGAACCTTAAAATTAAGGCGCTCCGAAAGGTTCAACAGCATCGAAAATTCAGTTGGACCGCAATAGTTGCTGCTGCCGTTATCATATTGGTCGGATCCTGGTTGCTTTTGAAAAAAACTTACATTGAAGAGCATTTACCTTTAGAAGAAATAACATCCCAAACTATTATTCCTGGAGGTTTTAATGGCGTTCTTACCACAGATGGCGAGCAAAACATTAACCTTTCCGACCTCAAAATGGATTCGTTGTACGTATTTAAAGGTGTTCAAGTGGAGCGCATAGACACAGGACTTATACGCGTGATTCCATTACCACGTTCTAAAACTCATTGGCAAGAGATAAAAGCTCCAAAAGGAGCTAATCTAGCCGTAATCCTTGAAGATGGCTCAAAGATTACATTAAATGCTAATTCCAAGATAACCTTTCCATCGAGATTTGATCCCCAAGGTAGAAAAGTTATCATGGAAGGTGAAGCCTATTTTGAAGTCCAGAAAGAAAAAATTCGAAGACCATTTGAAGTACAGGCTGGAAATAATATGATCAAAGTGCTAGGTACCAAATTTAATGTGAATTCAAAATCTGAAAATGAAATGCAGGCATCACTTTATGAGGGAAAAATTCAGGTCACCAATGGCCATTTCCAAATAGTTTTAAATCCCGGTAAAGAAATCCTGATTGCTAGGAACGGCACCTACCAGGTGCAGACATTTGATAAAAATAAATCTACTGCATGGAAAGCCGGTATTTTCGATCTGGAAGGAAAAAACATTAAACAAATCATGTCTGAGGTAGCAGATTGGTATAATGTAGAAGTGGATTATGTCAATGCCGATACCAATATTAAATACATGGGAGAACTATCAAAGTTTTCTGACATTGAAACCCTGTTAGAAACCATTAGCCTTGTAAAAGGAAACCAATTCGAAATAAAAGGAAGGAGGATTATCGTGAAATAATTAAATGCATGGGGAATTATGTATATCAATTAAAAAACCAAAATCAAATAATTATGAAACACCTATTAGGGATTTTACTTGCCTTGATCATTCAGATAAGCTATGCAAGTTCAACCCAAAAAGTTACCATTACTGAAAAAGGAAAAACCCTAAGCGCATGCTTAGAAGAAATCAAAAAACAGACTGGATATAATATTATTTATATCAATAATACCTTAGATCTAAAACAAGTAATAGATGTAGATCTAAAAAATAAATCTTTAGACGAAGCCTTGTCTTTGGTTCTGGAAAATAAAGGAGTCGATTTTACTGTAAGAAACAATACCATAGCCATATTTAAAGCGGAATCTACTAATTCGAAATCCGCACAGGTTAGTTTACGGGTATTGGTAAAATCGATTGATGGCTCACCTATTTCCAATGCGTCCATTTTTGCAGAAGGAAATGAAAATGCTTTAGGCCAAACCAATGCCGAAGGAGTTTTCATAGCGAATGTTTCTGAAGCTTTGAGCTTCATCCTTGTTAAACACGTCAATTATCAAGACCAACAGGTTAGAATTGTGAACCGAAGATCGGTTGAAGTGGTGTTGGAAGAAAAGGTGACAAAAATTGAGGAATCTGTAATTACAGGGATCTATACACGTGATAAGGAAAGCTTTTCTGGATCTTCCCGTACCTATACAGCAAAGGAATTGAAGATGATCAGTAACTTAAATGTTTTGGTCGCTTTGAAATCCTTAGATCCCGCATTTGCCATTGAAGAAGACAATCTAATGGGTTCTGATCCAAATGTGCTTCCTGATGTAAATGTTAGAGGGAAAACGAGCGTAATTGGATTGAGACAACAATTTGGAACAGATCCTAACCAACCCTTATTTATATTAGATGGTTTCGAATCCAACCTGCGTGTAATTTTCGATCTACCAATCGATCGCGTAGCTTCCNNATTAAAAGATGCTGCTGCAACGGCCATATATGGTTCAAAAGCAGCTAACGGCGTAATCGTTATTGAAACTGTGAAACCTAAACCGGGCCAATTGACCCTCACTTATAGTAATAATACGAATTTCAGTTTTGCCGACCTTACAGATTACAACCTCATGAATGCAGAAGAAAAGTTGACTTTTGAGCGTTTATCGGGATTGTATGGTCAATTGGACGAGAATCAAGTCATCATCGATGAATACCAAGCTTCTTTATACAATGCTAGGTTAGCAGAGGTGAAAAGGGGCGTAGATTCTTATTGGATGAATGAACCCCTAAGAAAAGTGGCTTCCAATAGGCATAATCTTAACGTAGAAGGGGGTGATCAACGGATCAGGTATGGCTTAGGTTTTAACTATGGGAATAACCTAGGTGTTATGAAGGGATCAGATAGAAATGTAATCGGTGGAAATGTAAGGCTTATTTACCGCTTGGATCGATTCTCCTTCTCCAATAATTTCACGATAGATTATAACAAGAACTCTAATAACACTGTTGATTTTTCCGCCTTCTCCAAAATGAACCAATATTATCGAAAATATGATGAGAATGGAAAAATATTAAGAGTGGTAGAAAGTTTTACAAATGCATTCGGACCATCAACAGAGTTGTATAACCCAATGTACGATTTTTATCTGAAGAGCTTCAATAAAGGGAACAACACCGAGTTCCGTAATAATTTTGAAGCCGATTGGCGTCTGATTGATGCATTAAGAATCCGAGGAAGGTTTTCTTTTGCTAAAGGAAATTCCAGAGGCCAGATATTTAATGCTCCTTTTCCCAAGTCTCATGTGAACGCGACATCTGAAAATAAAGGTAGATATACCGAATCCAATGGTCAAACCAAAAACTTCGATTTTGACTTTACAACCTCCTATGGTAAAGCCTTAGGAAAGAATAATTATCATACATTAAATGCATTGATCGGCTTCCGAGCCAATTTATCCCAAAATGAATTAGGATCCTATGCTGTAGCAGGATATAAAGATGAAGAATATTGGGCACCTAAATTTTCCATGGGTTATGTGGAAGGTTCTCGACCAAACTACAGTTTCAATGACCGGAGGTCCTTAAGCTACTATTCAAACCTGGGGTATTCCTTCAGAAATCGTTATTTATTCGATTTTAACTATCGAATTGACGGCTCTTCCTTATTTGGGTTAAGTAATAAATTTACAAAAACCTGGGCTATAGGTGCTGCTTGGAATTTACATCAAGAAGCTTTCATGGCTGATTTGGTTGATTACGTGTCTATGTTCAAAATCCGATCCTCAATCGGAAATCCAGGTAATCAAAATTTTGATGCCTACATGACCATGAATAACTACATCTACAACTTAAACTATCCAAATCCTTTCGGGCTTAGTGCCATTATTAGTGATTGGGGAAATCCACATTTGCAATGGCAAAAAACATTGGATAGAAACTTTGGATTGGATCTGGAAATACTGAACAGAAAGTTCTACATGAACCTTGATTATTTCCTGAAAACTACCGATCCATTATTGATCTATGTACAAGTGCCTACCTCTACGGGGACCAACCAGATTGCTCAGAATGTAGGAGCGCAAAAAACAACAGGTCTAACAGCAAATTTTACCTATAGAGCCATTGTTAAAGAAAACCTGTTGTGGAATATCAACTTTAATGCAAGAAATCTAAAATCCACTTATTATGATATTGGAACTTCCTTAGATAATTTAAATAAGGAAAATACCAGTAGAAACCTTCAACGGTATTATGATGGTGCTAGTACAACTGACCTATGGGCGGTTAAGTCCTTAGGGATTGATCCAGCAACAGGTCGGGAAGTGTTCCTAAAAAAGGATGGAACCCAAACTTTCGTCCACGATTTTGCGGATGAACAAGTGTTAGGTAATTCAACTCCAACGTGGGAAGGTGTAGCCGGAACCATGTTGGCTTACAAAGGATTCAGTTTCTCTGCAAATTTTAGATACCGATATGGTGGTCAGATATTCTTGAACACCCTATTTAACAAAGTGGAAAATATCACCCTTGAGGGCCTTCGAAGTAATCAGGATCGTCGAGCATTGTACGAAAGATGGCAAAAACCAGGCGATGAAACACAATTCAAAGGTATTTCCTTGACAAATCCAACCCCAATATCTTCCCGATTCATTGCGGATGAAAATACTTTCAGTTGCGAGTCCGTATCCTTGGGCTATGAAACAAATGGCGGATGGACGAAGCGATTTGGCTTTCAGGCTCTGCAATCAAGACTCTATTTGAATGAAATATTCAGGGTTTCAACCGTGACGAATGAGCGAGGTATTAATTATCCTTTCGCCAGAACGGTTTCATTCTCCATTTCTGGTCGTTTTTAATACTGTCTAATTATGAAAAGAATTATAAAAAATCTAATCTATATTTTTCCGGTGCTGTTGATAATGGAAAGTTGTAATAACTTTCTGGATGTAAAACCACAGGATAATATTTTGGAAGAACAGGTTTTCTCTTCCGTAGATGGCTTTAATATCGCCATCAATGGAGTATATGCCGATCTGAACCAAAATGCCCTTTATGGTGCCAACTTGTCTGGAGGAATGCTGGATGTTATGGCGCAATATTTTGATCTAAGTAACCGAGAGCACATTTTTGCGCAATATTCAAACTATGACTTTGCTAATGATGAATATAAGGCGAGGGGAGAAGCGATATGGACAAATGCCTATGAATTGATTGCCAATACTAATGCGGTTTTATTCCATGCAGATGATAAAAAGGAGATGTTAGGCGACATCTATTATGGTATCTACAAAGGAGAAGGGCTTGCGCTGCGTGCATTTCTTCATTTTGATCTCCTACGCTTGTTTGGGTCCAATTATCAAGAGGATCAAGATCTTGAAGTCTTGCCCTACATGACCCAACATGAGCGAAAAGTGCAACCATTATCCAGTAATAAAGAGTTGGTCAACTTGATTCTTAAAGATCTTCTGGATGCAAAAGAACTACTGAAAACGGTGGATCCCATATTGACCAAAGGGGTGTTGAATTTTGATGATCCTAATACCAATAAACTTAATTTCAGACAATATAGGATGAATTATTTTGCGGTATGTGCCTTATTAGCCCGGGTTTACCTTTGGTCAGGAGATTTGCCAAAAGCCAAAGAAATGGCCTTGGAGGTCATTCAAAAAGGTCAAGTAACTGGATCCGAAATATTCCCTTGGGTAACTACCGAGGCAGTCAACAATAGAGGTGAATATCCAGACCGGATCTTCTCGACAGAAGTATTATTCGCGTTGTACAATACAAACCGTTTATCCATTCATAACTTCCAATATAGCTACTCACTTAACCAATTCCAGATTTTGACTTTTATTGGTAATGTAGCAGAAGGAAGAGTGCCGGTCCTTTATCCAAATGAAAATGATTTCAGACGTAAATTACATTGGGCTCAACGGGTAAATAATTCAAGTACGGAAATCTTGTATTTCACTAAATATTTGGATGTAACAGATTCGGAGGGAGTTTCCAATGCTTACCGGTATATGTTCCCTTTGATCCGGATTTCGGAAATGTACTTGATTGCCGCAGAAACATCATCGACCTTGGAGGAATCTGCACAATATCTTAACAAGTTAAATGTACATCGCGGTTTGCCTGAAATTACCTTAACCAATGCAGAGGAGCTTAAGCAGATTATCGAAAATGAATATTTAAGAGAATTCCTAGGCGAAGGGCAGTCGTTTTTCTTTTTTAAACGTCGCCAATTGAGCAGTATTCCAAGCCCAAGCCGTCCAGGAATAGATCGAATTCCTATGCAGAAGGGATTTTATTCATTCCCATTACCTGAAAGTGAAACCAGTCAAAGAAATTAATTATGAAAATATTTAAAATATTTCCCAGCCTACTACTTTTCTTCCTGTTATTTACAGGATGTGAAAAGGAACTTATGAAATATGAAGGTTCTGAAGGAATTTATTTTGGCGTGCAATGGGGCCCAGCACATTTAGACAGTACCCAATGGCCATTCCAAAGTTTCTCAACCGTGAATTTCATAAATATTAAAGGTGATGAAACACAGATCAAATTAAGGGTTATGGCAACCGGAAAACCAAAAGATTATGATCGTTCTTTTGGTTTAAGGGTCAACCAAGATAGTACAACTGGCATATTGGGAGAAAATTATGAGGCTCCAGCAGAAACTTACACAATAAAGGCCGGTGAAGTGTATACTGATATCCCTATCAAATTACTCAGGTCAGATAATATTTTGGAAGAAATTAAAACGCTGGGAGTAAATCTAATACCAAGCAAAGATTTCACGATTGCCATACCTAAATGGTACTATCTTTCGCCCTATTATAAATCAGAGCGTCAAGCCACTTTTGATGCCAGTTTCCATCTAATCGAGATGAATGGAGCCATCACCAAGCCTGCAGTTTGGTGGGGTGCAAGTACTGCAGGAAAAGAGGGAGGTTTGTGGGGAGAATTTACTGTAAAAAAATTCCTCTTGATGTGCGAACTGATGAATTTGATCTATGATGATTTTCAGAGTGCCTCCACGATGCCAAATGCGAGAAGAGATGTGCTCAATCAAGTAATGCGCGCTTACCTACAAGAAAAATATGATAATAAAACCCCAATTCTGGAAAATGATGGTCGATTGATGTGGGTAAGTGGTGTCTCTTGGTCTACAACTATTGGTGTACCTTATAATCCTTAGGAACATGAAAAAAATAATATTTGCATATGGTGTGATTATCCTCTTTATACTTTCCTGTAGTAAGGATTTGGGGAATTACGCATACCACGATATAACGGAAATTACGATTAAAGATTTGGGTGGGAACCGCACCTTGTTATACAAAACAGATACTTTGATTATCAATCCAGAGCTTGAATTCTCGATGGATGGAGAAAATCAGGATCGATATTCTTATGAATGGAAATTGGTTTCCAGTGCTAATGTGAATATTAGCACCAAAAAAGGTACGATTATAGGTACAGAACGAAACCTTGTATATCCAGTTATGGCGACCCCAGGATCCTATACACTCTACCTAAAAGTAAAGGATAAAGAAACAGGTGTGGTTTGGTCTGGATATACCTTATTAAGCGTCAAAATCCCCTCCGCTACAGGATTTTTGTTAATTGGCGAAGACGATGAAGGATTTGTAGAAGTAGAAATGATCGCGATGTCGGTGGATGATACCACCATCATTAAGGGATTATCACATGAAAACGGTGTACCAAGATTTAAAGGAGCAGTAGATATTCTGCATACCGGAGCTTATCCTCCAAGGCCAGCCATTAATAAACAATGGATTATCGGAAAGGAAAATGCCTATTATGTGGATCCCGCAACTTTTGAGACCAATCCTGATAATATATTTAGAAATCAGTTATTTACCAATTATGATCTTCCACAAAATATATTTCCAATGGATATAGCTCCACGGATCAATAGCAGAGGTGGTACCATTGTAAATAGTTTAAGACGTCTAGTTGTTACCAATACAGGTGATGCATTTACCTCTGATCTAACAAGTGGAGGCAATGATTTTTATGGAAATCCAGTCAACCGATTGGCCGGCGTAAATACCCCAACTTTCAAAGTATATCCAAAAATCATGCATGGGCCAGGTTCAATAAGCACTTACACCTTATTTGATTTGGATAATAAGCGATTTGTTTATGCAAGTTCATCCGCTGCCAATGTAAGTTTGCTAAGTGATCGACCTACTGATCCTTTTCCTTGGAACCAAACGGATAGAACAATGGTCTACGCGGAGAATACAAGGAACACGGATGGAGGTTCATTCCAGGGAAATGTATTTGCCTTGATGAAAAATGAAACATCAGGTCAATATTTCATCTATAAATTCGCCTCGACCAGTANNGCAGATTTGGCTAAATCTAAGTTTTATGCCTTTTCAAGTCTAAGAACCGCTTTGTTCTTTGCAGATGGATCTAAATTATATGCCTACGATTACAGTATAGGTAATGATAAGACAATTTTGGTCAAGGATTTTGGAGAAGAGATCACGATGATCAATAGTGATATTCAGACCGGAGTATATACAGATTTATATGTTGCCACTTATCATCCCACTAAAAAGGGTACAATGCATAAAATGGTATTAACCACCAATACTAATACCATTGAACTGATAGAAGATGAGCATGC
>DCOH01000007.1 GCA_002322865.1 Sphingobacterium sp. UBA1575
CGAAAATAGGGAGGGTTACAATGGAGATAGAGGATTATCTCAAAGCTTTTGGTTAGATGAGGAAGATTTTTTTTCAAGAATTGACTCATCAAACAGAATTATTATAGTTCGGACAGAAAGAAGTGGGGTGTTGAAGGTTGTAGTTGATGTTGTTGATAAAAAACCAGAACTGCAAAATCAAGATTCTTATGATCATATTGTAGAATGTAGTATTGAAATTACATCAGGTCATTTTATGATAAAAGACTGTCCTGATTTTCAAACTGTCAAGGATATGAAATTACCTTCAGGCTATTATAGAGTTAGAATTTGTTCGGCAAATCTGTCAACAGTAGATTCTGATTATTCAGGAAATGATTATTATAGATTAGTGTTATGGAAAGAGGAGAAGATGTTTGAAAAAACGGTTGTGAAGCAATATATAGATTAATATTGGACGCCAAGAATTGCCACAGCTTTCATTCCTTAAAAATTATGACAATATGGAAATAGATTATTTTAGTCAAATTCAACTTCTTGAAAAGGGGATTTCTGACAAGGAAATACCTTCATCTATAATGTTGGTTAGACAGATGTTTGTTGTTTGGTATTTTTTGGTTGAAGGAAGTAATAATTTAGATTAACATAAGCTTCAATCAATACTCAATAGAAATATAGGTACTATAAATAAATTTTATCCAACTGAGTCTAATTTAATATTCTTAAAAGGATGGATGAAACAAATAAGCCCTTGGTTTTTTGATCAGGACGAGAGTGGTAAAGGTGAGAAGTATTTAAAAAAGTCGAATATTGAAAAAGAGTTTGATAAATATTAGGTAGATTATCAGCCTATTAGCGAATACTTTAAAGGGATTGTAGAACCTTCCTAAAGTAGAAAAGAATATAAAAAAGACAGCCGAAATGCTGGCTTTTGTTTCTTCATGGATATTCTTCAACTACCACTTTTACCTGAAGGTTCCTTGTACACAGTGGCTTTTAATCTATATAGATATACATGCATGACTTAGTGGAAATCCGTCACCGGAAGGTTTGGAATTCCTTCACGTTATGGCTACCAAGGTGAAGTTAGTGAGAAGGATGAAGAAACCGGGTGGAATAATTTCTATCTTCGTAATTACGATCCTGCAATAGTACGTTGGTTATCGGTTAATCCATATGGATAGGATTATTTACTATATGTAGGCAAGGGAAATGTTCCGGTTAATTGATATGATCCCAATGGTGGATGGAGTGAGGGAGAAGATCCTCCAACCAAGGTTTTTTGGGGAGGTGTTATTGAAATAGATTTAACAGGGAAAAGTTGGGTCAATAATGCTTTTGATATACTAAAAGCTGTTGATTGGAATCAACAAGGGGTTGATTTTCAGAGTAGTATACCCGTTTGGGGGTGCTGCTAAGAGATCTGGGGATGAATTAGTAAAGGGAAATTATTGGTCAGCTCTAGAGCAATCTTGAATAGGATTGGCTGAAGCTTTTACACTGGGATATGGCTCTGCATATACTCAAGGGACTACAAGTCTAGTTACTCTGAGTTCTAGCTTAGTTGCAAGTAATGCCGCTAAGGGGAGACGTCTTTATTTCAGGCGAATAGAACAGCAGGTAATTGGTTTTAGAGACGAATTAGCAGTAGCATTGAGAGCGAAGGGCGAACAGTAAATAGAAGTTTTCAAAAGGACACCATTTGGCAAGCGTTATATGGATTTAGATGTTTGGCATAATGGGTTATTTGGGGGTATAGAAACTAAGGTAGACGGTTCTCGTTACCTTCCGTTGCAAAGATTGAAAGATGCTTGGCTTGGAGCAAATGGCTAAGTAGTTAAAGTTACAATCAATTTTGGCATCTATTCCGATGTTTTGGGGCAAATACAATATGACTATAATAGTTCCGCAAAACCGGAAGTTGAAAAGTGTCATTGGGAAGCAAGGGTTGGGAGTTTTATGCCGGGTAGTCCTGATTATTGGTGGAATGCCAGAACATCAGACAACTTGAGTGGCATCACTTCTAACGTAATACAAACTGTTCAAAGTATTGTAATGCCCGAAATAAATAAACGCCTGTCTGATGAAGGTTTAATAAACAGTTGGATAAATGATGGCTATGCCGGTACTACGGAAATAGGAAGGTTTAAATATCTAACCACACTCTTAAAGACAAAAGGGAATTTTGATACTTTAAACCAAGTCGTTGAAACATTTATGCAGCAATCAAAGGGAAAGCCAATTTCCAGCAGAGCAATAGAACATCTAAAGGAAATAGAATATAGTAAGTAACAACAGAAGACCGGCAGCGTCCGGGTTATATTATTGAATAGCTTTGAGCTTAGCAGCTTTAATAAGGTTGTCGAGCGTGTAGAAAATATTTTGTTTATCGGCTTCGGATAGTTTTTCAATATCTTCCAGCCGCTGAAGTGTTTTTTTATCCAGTACTTTTAAATCTCCATCGCCCACCAGGTAATCGAGGGACACGGCAAGGGTATCCGCCAGTTTTTTAGCGGTGTCAAAGCTGGGCTTCATCTCATCCCGCTCATATTTACCTATTATATCACCATTGATACCGGAAAGCTTTCCCAGGTCAGCCTGCGAGAGCTTTTTTTCTTTGCGGCAGAGGCTCATTTTTTGTCCAAACGTCATCATTATTAATATTATTATTATTATTGTTCAGTTTTTAGTGGTAAAAACCGGTTGTACTTATATGAATTTTGATCTAAGCTTGACCATTGACGATGGAGGAAAGCATAAAACAGGAATACTTCACGATCTTTCCATTGAGATGGGTAACTTTCTTCGTGAAAGAGATTATGGGCAAAGTATTCAAAGTTATGTTATTGGTCTTACTTGCGTTCTAGTTCCTACTGGATACGAGACGCTTTTTAAACAGAAAAAACCTGTTTATGTTGAGGATAAGGTGAAAAATAATAGGTTTACAACTGAAGATATCAGGCTGTATAAAATATTTATCGATGATATAGTCTTGACATTAAGTGAGTATGAAGACTTTGTCTCTGGTACAAATAGTGAAAGTCTGAAAATAGTCGCAAAAAGAATATTGAATACAATGTCTAATTTAGATATGTTGCCAAAAAAAGTGAATGACTTTGATAAGGATACATTCAAGCAAGATATGCATTATTTATTAAATAGGTATGTTTGAAAAAATGCAGAGGTTTTAAAAGCCTTGGGCTGTGATAGTTCTACTATAATATAGGTTTTAAAACTATAGTTACTTTGATATGGAAAAGCAAAGAGGAATAAAGGTTCATCCGATAGTTTTTGTTTTAACGATAGGAATATGTCTTTTTTTAGTTTTTAAATTCATTTATAAAAAGGATATAATATCAATGATGAAAGAAAATTATAATTTAGAAATTGAAGATTCCTATAATGGAAAAATTGAAAGGAGATATTATGATAAATTTAATCACAATGCTTCTATGATTGAATTTGTTGATAATAAGAGTAGAGGAATTCATCCATATTTTTGGGGAAAGATGCAAGTTGGAGATTCTATCAGTAAAGTAAAGGGAGATTCTATAATACTGGTTTTCCGAAATGGAGAAAAGATTATATTGGAAATTGCTCCGTTTTATGAAAAAGCAATAAAGAAACAACAGAAAAATAAATAAAAATTCCAGGTGCGTGCGGTGTATCGTTTAGGCTTGTTGCTGATATAACGAATTGACCAGAATGAAGAAGAAAAGTTGACAAAATGTCTGAATATCCAGATTACATGGACACAAACACAGTTCAATTTATACAATTGTCCATGGCGTAAATCTGCTTGTAGAATACATCCTACTAGTTTGTCAAAAACACTTTCTAAAAGCCTTTATTTTCTTATTTAACTTAAAACGATATAGTAAGAAGCATCAGATAATATCAAAATTCTAAAAAAAACTACTCCGCTTTCAATATCTCCGCGCCGATCAAATTTACCTCCTCATCCATACCAAACATCGGCAAGCCCGTTTCCGGATTTAATTTCAGCCAACTAGTCTCCGTATCCTTAATAATCTGCACATACTCCTTCCCATCCTTAAAAATCGTATAAGTATCCTTTTCATCCGGGAAAACCGAATATTCCACACCATTAATTTCTATATCAAAAGGTTCTTGCATTTCCATAATCGCTGAATTTATCCCTGCAAAGTTAAGCATTTAAGTTTTACAGATGTTGCAGAAAGCACATCGAATCCTTATATTTAATTCCAGCTAACCGAAATAATGAATGCAATAGAGCAAATTGCGATTACCAAAATAAAGGGAATCGGACCTAAATCCTGCAAGTTGTTATTGGCCTATTTTGGCTCGCTACATGCGTTGTTCCAAAGTTCCAGATCGCAATTAAACGCTATTCCGGGAATTAGTAAACAGGTCGTTGAAACCATTCTTTCCAAGAAATATATGCATGAGGCGGAATCCGAATACCGATTCGCTGAAAAACATGGGATCGATGTATTATGGTTCGAAGATGAACGCTATCCCCGGAGACTCCGGAATTGCGATGATGCACCTTTGCTCTTGTTCAGCAAAGGCAAGGTGGATTATAATAAACAGAAAGTGGTCAGCGTAGTCGGGACGAGAAATGCAACCAACTATGGCCGGAAACTGACCGAAGAGCTACTGGGCGGAATCGGAAGGGCAGAGGTATTGGTATGCAGTGGATTGGCATTTGGGATCGATATTATAGCCCATAAGGCCGCGAATAGCCATAACATTCCGAATGTTGCGGTATTGGGGCATGGATTGGACCGGATCTATCCCTATGAACATCGGGAGGTGGCATTAAGGATCATGGAAAATGGCAGTCTTTTATCTGAGTTTACCTCTGGAACGAAACCTGATAAGACCAATTTCCCTATGCGGAACCGTATTATTGCAGGTTTGGCCGATGTAACCGTAGTCGTGGAGGCGGCCGATAAGGGTGGCGCTTTGATCACGGCCGATATTGCCAATAGCTATAATCGTGATGTATGTGCCTATCCCGGCAATGTGGATCAGCCGTATTCCAATGGTTGCAACCAGCTTATTCAGATGCATCAGGCACATCTGATCCGAAGTTCCAAGGATCTGATGCAATTGATGTGTTGGGAAAGTCCGTCTGAACCAAAAAAGGATTCGGGTGTTCAATTAAGCATGCTCCAGGATTTGAATGCCGATGAAGAGAAAGTATATGGCTACCTGAAGGATGCAGGACAGGCATTGATCGATGAATTGGCAAATTACTGCGATTGGCCACAGAGTAAACTCGCCATCGTACTGCTGGAATTGGAGCTGAAAGGCCTCATACAATCTCTACCAGGAAAAATATACAAATTACCTTAAATTTAAATAACACAAATTACCTTAAATTTAAATAACACAAATTACCTAAAACCTAATACATCTATGCAAGAACAAGTAAGTAAGAAGGGGATCTGGAAAGTGATCGGGGCTTCCTCGCTGGGAACCCTGATCGAATGGTACGATTTCTTTATTTTCGGGAGTCTTTCTGTCGTTATCTCTACCAAGTTTTTCCCGGCAGATAATCCTACTGCCGCATTTTTATCCACTTTGGCCACCTTTGCAGCCGGATTTGTGGTCAGACCTTTCGGCGCATTATTCTTTGGCCGTTTGGGCGACCTCATCGGTCGAAAATATACCTTTATGGTCACCCTGATGTTGATGGGAGGCGCTACATTCCTCATAGGATGTATTCCAAGTTATGAACAGATTGGGTTTATGGCGCCATTGATCGTGTTGATATTACGATTGCTGCAGGGATTGGCACTTGGAGGAGAATATGGAGGTGCTGCAACCTATGTGGCAGAACATGCACCGAAAGGGGAACGGGGCTATTGGACCTCCTGGATTCAGACCACCGCGACCTTTGGCTTGTTCATTTCATTGGTGGTGATCCTATTGACCAAATTCTTCCTCACGGAAAGCCAATTTGATCAATGGGGCTGGCGTGTTCCATTCCTGTTATCTATTCTGATGGTCTATGTCTCTTACCTGATCCGGAAGAATATGGATGAATCGCCGGAATTTAAAAAGGCAAAGGCTGAAGGGAAAACGTCTACCAATCCATTGAAGGAAAGTTTTGGTAATAAATATAATCTGAAGTTCGTTTTGTTGGCCTTATTTGGTGCTGCAATGGGACAGGGGGTGGTCTGGTATACCGGGCAGTTCTATTCCATGAGCTATATGAAGACTGTGATGATGCTGGAATCCAACCAGGCGGATACCATCCTGGGGATCGCCTTATTGTTCGGTACCCCGTTTTTTGTGGTCTTTGGAAGGTTGTCGGATAGATTGGGCAGGAAATGGGTGATGTTGCTGGGGATGTTATTGGCGGTGCTTACCTACAGACCGATCTACCAAGCCATGTATAACATTACTAACTCTGCGCTAAAAGAAGAGGTCGTGGCGTCCAGAACGGAAAATTACTCGGAAAGCCAGCAAGGAGAGGATGTGTATGAAGTGCATACCATCAAAAAGGTCTTTTCTGATGGAACTACCCTAAAGGAAGAGCATAAAAGTTTGATCAGTAGGGAAGGAAAAGCTGTTCAGGGAGAAGTAAAAGCCTTGGATAAAACAACGGTACATATCAATGGGGGGAATTATATCAAACTGATCTTGTTGATCTTTATTCAGATCATCTATATCACACTGGTTTATGGGCCTATCGCCGCTTTCTTGGTGGAGATATTTCCGGTTAAGATCCGTTATACGTCCATGTCCTTGCCTTATCATATCGGTAATGGAATTTTCGGGGGATTATTGCCAGCAGTTTCTACCTATTTGGCGACCAATGCCAAGACCATTGGGGATCCTACCTTTTATTTGGAAGGGCTCTGGTACCCGATCATTATTTCGGCGGTGAGTTTCATCATCGGCGCTCTTTATATCAATAAAAATATGGTTGCAAAAGATTTGAGTTAATTATGGAAGGATTAAAAAAAATATTAGGATGGTTGTGGATCGGGCTGGCTTTACTGACCGCCTATTTCTGTATCGCAAAGTTTGGATTGCCAAAAATCATGTCCGGTCATCAGGAAGATGTGGTTTTTGGGATTATTATTCTGTTTATTCTTACGCCAATTATTAGTATTGGGCTGGGAGTTTTTGGATATTTCGCACTAAAAGGGGAATATCATGAAGAGAAGATGTAATTTTTTGACTGAGATTCAGGTGGATAGCAGGATAATGCTATTTTCTTTTCGGAAACATTAAAAATTTGTTAATTTTGCCGTGGGTAAGTCCTTTACGACCAGCTCCCATTGACTCCCCCAGGTTGGGAACAAAGCAAGGGTATTTGGTTGAGCGGTGCGATAAAGGGGGCTTACCCATTTTTTATGGATAATTTTTAGTTTTAAAAATATTAGTAATAAATATTTCCGAACAAAGGCCTCTCGATTGAGAGGCCTTTGTCGTTTGGTTGGTCATTGCGAGGAACTTTACCTGTCATTGCGAGGGTTTACGTCATTGCGAGGGTTCACGTCATTGCGAGGGTTTACGTCATTGCGAAGGTCCACGTCATTGCGAAGGTCCACGTCATTGCGAAGGTCCACGTCATTGCGAGGAACGANNGCACGCAATGACGCGAGGTGCATACTACGACGCGGGGGCATACAATGACGCCCTTCCTACATCTGCACGTACATCACATACTTCGTATCAAAGAAATCCTCTTTAAAAAAATCCGAGATCTTATGCAATTCCGCTTTAACTCTTGCTTCCTTGATTTCCTCCTTCAAATCCCCTCCCTTCAAATATAAAATCCCATTCGGAATCCCATTCTTATCCTTTTTCTCAAACTTATTCCTTACCCAAGGGATAAAATCCCCCAGCCTGGTCACCGCTCTAGAAACCACAAAATCATACTTATAATCCAGTTCCTCCGCCCGCATATGATCCGCTTCCACATTCGTTAGTCCCAATGCTGCTGCTACTTCCCTTACCACCTTGATCTTCTTACCGATCGAATCCACCAAATGGAACTGCACTTCCGGAAATAAAATCGCCAAAGGAATCCCTGGAAATCCTCCGCCAGTACCCACATCCAAAACCCTTGTCTTCGGTGCCAACTCCCCAACGAATTTCCCGATCGCCAACGAATGTAGCACATGCTTCAGATAAAGACTCTCTATATCCTTGCGGGAAACCACATTGATCTGGTCGTTCCAGAATGGATAAACCTCCGCCAATTTGGCAAACTGCTCTTTCTGTTTTTCCGTAAGCTTCGGAAAGTATTGGTAAATAATATCTACTGTTGGATTCACGATGAACAAATTAATTTTAAACGAATTACCTATTTTTAAACAAATTACCTATCTATTTCCAGCTCTTCAATTTCTTATTCCTATTGAATAAACCATTAAAACAGATATAAAAATAATAATACAAATCTAATATTGGGAGCCAGACCAATAGGTCAGACACCTGAAGTTTTCTGTAGATCGCCCGGAAGACCAAAAGCTGGCAAAGCAATCGGATCAGGTAAGCTGCCAATGCCACATACCAGAAGCTAGGCAATAAAATAACACTGACCAACAGTAGACTATAAAATAGCACAGCACTGATCAATTGAATGCCCAACATGCTTTTATGGCGGGCTTTGTACAATACGGATGCACCCGCATGCCTAGCCTTCTGTTTATAATAGCTTTTCCAGGTCGTCTTTGGGGCTGATTCCACAAAAGCATCCGGATGAATGGCAATCTCCACATTGTTCCGATTGGCATTGGCATTCACAAAAAGATCATCATCCCCCGATTTGATATGCATATGCGCATTGAACCCTTTTCCCTTGAAGAACAATTCCTTGCTATAGGCCAGGTTTCTACCAACACCCATATAGGCATCACCTTTCAATGCATAAGCCAAATAACTCATCGCCGTATGCGTGGTTTCAAATCGGATCAATTTATTCAGAAAACCGGGATATTTGAAATAAGGCGAATAACCTAACACCAATTCTTTCTTTCCTTGCAGGGCTCCAGCCATTTCTGCCAGCCATTGCCGACTCATTGGCTGACAATCCGCATCCGTCATCAGCAGAAGGCCATGCTTGGCGGCCTTGATCCCCATGGTAAGTGCAAATTTCTTGCTATGCTTCAGCTGGATATGTTCCTTGATCTCCACTACCCGAAGATGGGCATACCTGCTGGAAAATTCCTTCAATACCCATTTGGTCTCATCGCTGGAACAATCGTTCACCACAATGACCTCAAATTCCGGATATTCCTGCTCCAGTATACTTCCCAAATATTGTTGGAGATTTTCCTGCTCGTTATGGGCACATATAATCACGGAGACCGCAGGTTTTTCAGTCGCCTCCTGATAGGATTTGACCTTATACCTCGAGAGCCTCCCATAAACAAACAGGATAAAATATAGCTGAAACAGCAACAGCAATAACAGTAATCCATAAGGAATATGGAAGTAATTAAAGGAGATATCGAAATTAAATGGCATAAATTAGGGTCAAAGATACAGGTTCTCGACCTAAAATGTCTTTGGGATGTTAATAAATACTAATTAAATAGCGGAATTAGCATAGGCTCGAAATTTTATAGTATTTTTGCCGACGATTAAGGATAAATATGAAATTCACGCTTCAGGCACAAGATAAAAATTCAAGAGCAAGAGCCGGTGAGATCGAAACCGCGCACGGCACCATAAAAACCCCGATATTCATGCCTGTTGGTACAGCAGGAACCGTAAAAGCGGTACATCAACATGAACTGGTCAATGATATTCAAGCACAGATCATCTTAGGAAATACCTACCACCTGTACCTTCGTCCAGGCTTGGAAGTATTGAACAAAGCTGGTGGCTTGCATAAATTCATCAACTGGGACCGCCCGATCCTAACCGATTCGGGAGGCTATCAGGTGTATTCCTTAACCGAGGTTCGTAAAATCAAGGAAGAGGGGGTGACCTTCCGTTCGCACATCGATGGGTCGAAACATTTGTTCACCCCGGAGAATGTGATGGATACCCAACGGGTGATCGGCGCTGATATTATCATGGCTTTTGATGAATGTACGCCATATCCTTGCGATTATCGGTATGCCAGAAGATCATTGGATATGACCCACCGTTGGTTAAAGCGTTGTTGCGATAGATTTGATAGTACCGAACCACTATATGGCTATGAGCAGACCTTGTTTCCTATTGTTCAAGGATCGGTTTATAAAGACTTGCGCGAGAAATCGGCTGAGGTGATCGCCTCTTTCGAGCGTGAAGGAAATGCTATTGGTGGACTTTCCGTAGGTGAGCCCGCAGAGGAAATGTATGCCATGACCGAAGTGGTGACGAATATCCTACCAAAAGAAAAACCGAGGTATTTAATGGGCGTTGGTACGCCGGTGAATATTCTTGAAAACATTGCCTTGGGAATCGATATGTTCGACTGTGTAATGCCGACCAGAAATGCCCGAAATGGGATGTTGTTTACCCGTGAAGGAATCATCAATATCAAGAACGAGAAATGGAAGGATGATTTTACGCCGATTGAGGCGGAGAGTGATCTTTTGGTGGATCAGATCCATACCAAAGCCTATTTACGTCACTTGATCAGGTCGCAAGAAATTTTAGGGGCACAGATTGCTTCCTTACATAATTTACATTTTTATCTTTGGTTGGTGAACGAAGCCCGCGAGCGAATCCTTGATGGCACGTTTTATGAATGGAAGAACAAAATGGTCGTGAAATTAGGCCAGAGATTATAAGCCAATTGGTATGAAAATTATCGATCGTTATATCATTAAAAAGTACCTTTCTACTTTTATATTCACGGTAGCCATCTTCTGTGTGGTTATCATCATATTTGATATTTCGGAGAAGATCGATGATTTCAACAAATACAAAGCACCGATGTCTAAGGTCTTCCTGCAGTATTATGCGCTAGGAAGTCTACCTTTCTTCATCAATATGCTGACGCCGCTCTTTAATTTTATTGCGGTAATCTTCTTTACTTCCAAAATGGCCGATCAAACCGAGATCGTGCCTATCCTCAGTGGAGGGATGAGCTTTAACCGGATGCTTCGCCCATATCTGATCTGTTCCGGATTGATCTGTGCGATGACCCTGGTCTCCAACATCTACGTGATCCCCTTTACCAACAAGGTCAAGGTAAATTTTGAAAATGTCTATGTGAAGCCGAATAAAGTGGAAGGAACTTCCACCTCAACCCACATGCAGATTGATTCGAATACCTATGTCTATATGGGGTCCTTTGATTATAAGGCCAAAGTGGGGTATAATTTTTCCTTGGAGAAATTCGATGGGGATAAAATGATCGAGAAGATGATGGCCGAACGGATAACCTGGGATTCTACCAAGAATAAATGGAGTATTGCTTCTTTTCCCCCCCGCCATATCGATGGTCTGGCCGAAAGAATGGAGTCAGGCGATCAACGTGATACCACCTTGGATATGCGTCCGCAGGATTTTGAGGTCTATGAGAATATCTTTACGACGATGAGTCAGGAAGAATTGGAAACCCGTATCAGTAAAGAAGAGATTCGAGGAACAGGGATGATGAACGACCTGCTCCTGGAAAAATATAAACGTATCATCAATCCATTTTCTGCATTTATCCTAACGGTAATTGGGGTGGCACTTTCTTCCAAGAAAGTCCGGGGAGGTATTGGTTTGAGTTTGGGTATTGGGATTGGCTTGAGCTGTATCTATATCGTATTGGAAAGGTTTTCAAGTATGTTCTCCATCAAAGGAGGGTTGGATCCCTTGATCTCCGTATTGATACCGAACGTTATATTCTTGTTCATCAGTTTTTATCTTTTAAAGAAGGCGCCTAAATAGGCCAAACCATGAAACTTGTTGTTAACCGCAATATTCTCATATTGCATTTTACGGTCCTTATCTGGGGTTTTACTGGGGTTCTCGGTGAATTGATCTCCGTTTCTGCTCTGCACTTGGTTTGGTACCGGGTTTTGATCGCAGCGATTTCCCTTTATGTATTTTTCCTTTATAAAAAGAAAACCATTCGGGTTTCCAAAGAACAAATCTGGCAGTATCTTGGGGTGGGTGTGCTGGTTGGTTTGCATTGGGTGCTGTTTTTCCATGCCATCAAAATCTCAACAGTATCCGTCACCTTGGTGACGCTATCCTCCGTTACCTTATTTACCGCGATTTTGGAGCCGATCATCAATCGAAAGCGGATCGCTATTTCGGATGTGCTGGTAGGGCTGTTAATCATATTCGGGATTTACCTTATCTTCAAATTTGAGTTCAAATATTTCTGGGGGATTGTTTTCGGGCTGTCCTGTGCCTTCTGTGCCAGTATTTTTTCAATATTGAATGCACGGATGGTAAAGAAAGCAAGCCCAAGCATCATTACCTTTTATGAAATGATCGGCGCGTTTTTGGTGGTCAGCGGTTTATTGGTGTATACCGGCCAGTTTGATTCGCAGATGATCCTGAGTCAAAAAGATCTCATGTATTTGTTGCTTCTTGGCGTGGTATGTACGGCTTTTGCCTATGTGTTAGGCGTTGCGGTCATGAAAGAACTGTCTGCTTTTACGGTGGCTCTGACCACTAACCTGGAGCCGGTTTATGGAATTATCCTTGCCCTGTTGATTTTTGGTCAACGCGAAGCCATGAGTACCGGCTTTTATTTTGGGGCAGTCATTATTTTGGGAGCAGTTTTTGTCTATCCCTATCTAAAAACTAAACTTATTGCGTAACTTTGCAATTTACATGGTACCTGAAAAATGTTGCCGTGAGGTAACAATCAAATAATAAATATGGCAAATATTGTAGCAATTGTTGGAAGACCGAATGTCGGTAAATCCACATTATATAACCGTTTGACGGAGAGTCGGAAGGCGATAGTTGATGACTTTAGTGGCGTAACGCGCGACCGTCATTATGGCCAAGCGGAATGGGTAGGAAAGCGGTTCACCGTAATTGATACGGGTGGTTTTGTGCATGGCTCGGACGATGTGTTCGAAGCAGCGATCCGTGATCAGGTATTGATCGCTATCGATGAAGCTTCCGCTATCTTATTTGTGGTGGATGCCACAACAGGGATCACCGATTTGGATGATGAAATTGCCGATGTACTGAGACGGAGCAGCAAACCTGTATTTGTGGTTGCCAATAAGGTCGATAGTGCAAAGCAAACCCACGATACCCACGAATTCTATTCTTTGGGATTGGGTGAAGTCTATAATATTTCCTCCATGACCGGTTCAGGTACAGGAGAGTTATTGGATGAATTGGTAAAAGAGCTGGATGTAGAGGATGAGGAAGAAGAGGAATTGCCAAAATTCACGATCGTTGGTCGTCCGAATGTGGGTAAATCTTCTTTGACCAATGCTTTATTGGGTGAAGAGAGAAATATCGTAACCCCTATTGCCGGAACAACCCGCGATTCGATCCGTATTCATTATAACCAATTTGGGCATGAGTTCCTGTTGGTAGATACAGCAGGTCTTCGTCGTAAATCAAAGGTAAACGAGGATATCGAGTTCTACTCAGTAATGCGTACTATCAAAGCCTTGGAAGATTCGGATGTCGTAATCTTGATGATCGACGCCAAGGATGGCATCGAGGCACAGGACATTAATATCTTCCACCTGGCAGAAAAAAATAAAAAGGGTATTGTACTCTTGGTGAATAAATGGGACACGGTAGAGAAAGACCATAAAACCGCAAAAGCTTTTGAAGATACCATCAAGAGTAAGATTGCACCTTTCACGGATGTTCCGATCATTTTTACTTCCGTAACGGAGAAACAACGTATTTTCAAAGCGGTGGAAACAGCGATGGAAGTTTATGAGAACAAAACCAAGAAGATCCCTACTTCGAAATTGAATGATGTGATGTTGGAGATCATTGAAAAATATCCACCTCCAGCAACAAAAGGAAAATACATCAAGATTAAGTATGTAACGCAGTTGCCAGGCAGATCACCTATGTTTGCCTTCTTCTGTAACTTGCCGCAGTACATCAAAGATCCATACAAACGTTTTATTGAAAACAAATTGCGGGAGAACTTTGATTTCAGCGGTGTGCCGATCCAAATATTCTTTAGACAAAAATAATAGCAGCAACAATTCATTATGGAGCATAATCTTGTATTATACAATACCCTTACGCGCAAGAAAGAGAAATTTGTGCCTATTCATCCCAATCTGGTTGGAATGTATGTTTGTGGGCCAACTGTTTACAGTGATGTTCACTTAGGGAATTGTAGGGNNTGTAGGACTTTTGTTTCCTTTGATTTGATCTTCCGTTATTTGGTCCATTTGGGCTATAAGGTACGTTATGTACGCAACATTACCGACGCGGGTCACCTGGAAGGGGACAATGACGAAGGGGATGATAAATTTGCTAAAAAGGCTAAATTGGAGCAATTGGAACCCATGGAGATTGTACAAAAATATACCTTGGGTTTCCATGATGTGCTCCGCATGTTCAATACCATACCACCAAGCATAGAACCAACTGCTACAGGACATATTTCTGAGCAGATTGAAATGGTTCAGGAAATCATGAAGAACGGCTTTGCCTATGAAGTGAATGGTACGGTGTATTTTGACGTGGATAAATACGTTAAAGAATATAACTATACGATCTTGACCAACCGGAACCTGGAAGACATGCTGAACAATA
Organism: Sphingobacterium sp. UBA1575; assembly: GCA_002322865.1. Lineage (GTDB taxonomy): Bacteria > Bacteroidota > Bacteroidia > Sphingobacteriales > Sphingobacteriaceae > Sphingobacterium. Next base: position 14,626 of record DCOH01000007.1, read on the forward strand.
CCCGTGAACTGGGGGGGCAGGATGAGAAAAAGGGAAGGTTGGATTTTGCCTTATGGATCAAGGCTAAGCCAGAGCATATCATGCGTTGGCCATCGCCTTGGGGTGTAGGCTTCCCGGGCTGGCATATTGAATGTTCGGCCATGAGCAGAAAGTATCTGGGTGATCAATTCGATATCCACGGAGGTGGAATGGATTTGGCTGCAACCCATCATACCAATGAAATTGCGCAATCTGAAGCTTGTAACCATACTACACCGGCCAAATATTGGATGCATACCAATATGCTGACCGTCAATGGTGCAAGGATGTCCAAATCTGCAGGCAATGGCTTTCTTCCTGGGGAATTGTTCACTGGGAATCATCCTTTATTGAATAGGGGATATTCGCCAATGGCTGTCAGGTTCTTTATGCTGCAGGCCCATTACCGGAGTACGTTGGATTTCTCCAATGAAGCTTTAGATGCTGCCGATAAAGGCTATAAACGACTGATGTCTGCCATTGCGCTATTGGATAAGATTTCGGTATCTGGAAAGTCCAATTTTGGGAACCTGGAGGAAATCAAAGCAAGGTCTTATGCCGCGATGGACGATGACTTCAATAGCCCTGTATTGATTGCAGAGTTGTTTGAGGTGGTTCGTATCATCAATTCGCTTTACGATGGTAAACTGACGATTACAGCAGCCGATTTAGAAGCATTGAAAGGCTATGTATCGGATTTTGTTTTCGATATTTTGGGCTTGAAAGATGATCAGGTTGGAGATGTGGACAATATGGACGATCTGATGCAGATTCTTATTGGAATCCGCAATGAAGCTAAGAAAAACAAAGATTTTGTGACTTCGGATAGTATCCGCGAGAAGCTTACGGAAATAGGTATTCAGCTCAAGGACAGCAAGGAAGGAACACTTTGGAATAAGATTTGATTAGATAGCAGAAATTATATCGAATGATCTATAAAAAAGGCTTATCAATACTATCCGCTGCCTTGGTTTCCGTTTCTGCGTTTGCCCAGATGCCTGAGAAGGTTGGGGGATTGTTGAACGTAGATAAAACAGCAGCAAACATATCAAAATCAGAGGGTCCACATGCTGGATTCAAATATATGGTAGATAAACAGTCTACCTTTTATGTTCCCTCTCCTGTGAATGCCGTTAATTATTTGGATAATAGACCTAATATTCCCGATCTGTTGACCTGGGAACCTAATCTGGTTTTGGTATCCCGTAGTTTGGACTGGGGAGTGACCTCAGGCCCTATGGAATTTCAAAAAGTAGGTTCGCCAAAAAGATTTGGTCAATACCTTTCGGTATGGCGCAGGGATAAAAAAGGGAACTGGAAGATCCATTTACGTACAGAGGTAGATAACTTTGGAAAGAAAAAATCCGAAGGATTGGAATATTACGAACCGGATAGCAAGAATTACCTGAAACACCGTTCGGAGAAGAGATTGCAGCAGCGTGAGGAAGTCGTTTTCCAAACGGATGAGTTATTCTCTACGATCTTGAAAGCGGATACCAGAACGGGTTATAAAGAGTTCTTGGCGGATGATGCTCGCTTTTATTTCCCTTGGAAGGATGAGATAGAAGGCAGGGATAAGGTGCTTGACTTTTTGAAAAAGGACCGGATTGAGATCGATACGGAACCAACGGAGGTAGGGCGCGCTTATAGTGGTGAGTTTGCTTATACGTTAGGAACAGCTACTGTAGGGATGAAGGATAAGGTGGTAAAGTTTAGTTATATCCGGATCTGGCAATTGAAAGATGATTTCAATTGGAAGGTTATTTTGGAAATGATGTGGGAAAGGTAGAAATTGGATTGTTTTAAAGCGTTGAGCTTTAGGATATGATAGCTATAATACGTCATTGCGAGGAACGNNTTAGTGTAAAGATTGCTTCGTTCCTCGCAATGACGTTTAAGTTCCTCGCAATGACGCGTTTTTTCTAATGTCTAATGTCTAATGTCTATAATCTAATATCTAATATCTAACATCTCACTGCGCAGCAGTCACCGCTACATCCTCCAAATTACTCTTCGAAAAGATTTTCAGCTCATCACAAGAACCAAAATCCTCATTGATCTGCACAAACGTAGTCTTTGTTTTCTTTTCAAACCACTCACTCATTTTACGACGGGTTTTATCCTCTTGCGCATAAAACTGAATAGTTGCAAAATCCTGCTCTAAACTTGCGCGGTGTGGCGGGATACGCGTCTTCAAATAATTGAATTTATAACCTATCTTTCCAGTTCTAGGATCCTGGTATTGATAGGATGCTGTATATTCTCCAGGTTGGATCGGGTCAATAGCAACGAAAACCTCTTTTTCCAAATTCTCAACAGCAATAATCGTTGAACGGTTTTCCGATCTAGGATCGATAACCATACCTCCTGTAAACTTCGTTTCTTTATTATCCGAATATCTAGATGCAGCCGCACTAAAGCTCATCTTACCAGTTTTAACCAGATTCAAAACAGAATCTAATTTGGTTTTCGCGCGATCTAAACTTGCCTGCGTAGGCTGGGTAAGGATCAAGACATGGCGGACATTAACATCCTCTCCACGGCGTTGTAATACCTGCAAGAAGTGGAATCCATATTCCGTTTCGAAAACCGGTGAGATCTCGCCCTCTTTTAATTTAAAAGCCATTGCGGAGAACTCCTTCACATAATTTGTTCTAGGTGCAAAGCCCAATTCACCACCTCTTTTTGCAGATTCCTTATCTTCTGAATAAAAACGTGCTACCGTACCGAAATCGGTACCATCCAGTACCTGTTGGCGGTATTTCTCTGCGCGCTCTTTAAATACATTCTTCTCGTCTTTGGTCAATTCCGGTTCGATGGTGATCTCACCAATTTCCACCTGTGTACTGATGTTTGGGACTTCATTGTCTGCCAAGGATTCGAAATATTTTTTAACCTCCAATGGAGTGATCGTGATCTTTTGGATCAAGGAACGTTGGAATTTTTGCGCTTTTAACTGTTCTGCAACAACGGGACGCATTTCTTCCTTATACTGTAAGATCGAACGCTTCAGGAAAGCCTCCACACGCTCCTGACCACCACCTTGAGCAATCATTCCACGCATACGAGAGTTTAAGTCATCATCCACCTCTGATTCGGTTACTTCTACCGAGTCAATGGCCGCTTGTTGAGCCAACAGCTTCGTGATGATCAATTGCTGTAAGAATCTACATTTGATATCAGGAGCAGGTTCCCCACGATTAAGCAGGTATTGGGCGTATTGAGCTTCTACCTCTGATTGTAGGATTACTCCTGAACCAACAGTAGCCACTACGCGATCAATAAGTTTTTCTTGTGCACTTACCTGTATGGAACATACGGTAAGTATTAATATAATAATCTTTGAAAGGTTTTTCATTCTGTTTTAACGCGCTATTCCGATAGTCTTTTGGCAAAAATATTAAATATTATGCCTTTTTTAATACATTTACGAATGAAATAAAATAATAATCTATTTCAACCGCTTCTTAATTCCGCTAAAATAGCGAAACAGTATTACAATAAACTTGATTTAACCATATTTAACAGATGATTAAAAGATATTTTTCAGTTGCCTTAATCCTTATGACAGTGGTAGTTACAGAAATTAAAGCGCAAAAAATCCCCTTATATATTGGAACTTATACCGAAAAAGAAGGGAGTAAAGGGATTTATACCTTTTCCTTCGATACTCAAACGGCCGATGTAACGTTGTTGTCAGAGACGGAAACCCCTTCACCATCCTTTATTGCACGGAAAAATGAGCTTTTACTGGCTGTTAATGAATTGACAGATGGTAATCAATCCATATCGGCTTTTCAGATCGAAGGGGACAAGTTAAAATTCCTCAATAAATTACCCACAACAGGTTCAGCGCCTTGTCACGTGCTTTTGGATCCCAAAGGTAAATATGCCATTGTCTCCAATTATTTAGGCGGAACATTGGATATCTATGGTATTGATCCTCAAAAGGGTTTATTAGGGCATGAAGGAAATGTAAAATTCGAAGGGTCAGGGCCGAATAAAAAGCGTCAGGATGCACCACATATACATTCCACATTTTTTGGAAAAGACAATCATGTTTATGTTTCTGATTTAGGTTCGGATCAGATTTATGAATTCCAGGTACAGAAGAAAGATGGAAAACATAAATTGAATTTAGCATCGATCATTAAAACTCCTGCAGGTGCTGGACCCCGTCATTTGGCTTTTCATCCGAAGAAGAAAATTTTCTACGCTATTATGGAAATGACAGCTGATGTGTTGGTCTATGAAAAAGAAAATGATACTTGGGTTCAAAAGCAACGATTGAACATGAATACGGAAGGTTTTTCTGGAAACAGTGGAGCAGCGGATATCAAGGTTTCCAAGGATGGTCGATTTGTTTATGCTACGGATCGGGTGGATGCGAATAGCATTGCCAGCTTTAAGGTGCTTAGAGATGGAAAATTGGAGAAAATCCAAGTACAATCTGTATTGGGCAAAGGGCCGAGAAACTTTAATTTTTCACCTGATGAAAAGTTTGTGCTCGTTGGAAACCAACTCAGTAATGAGGTGGTAATTTTCAAAAGGGATAAAAAAACCGGGCTATTAACGGATTCTGGCAAACGCATCAATGCATTTAAACCCGTTTGTCTGATATTTTAACCTGTTATTTTAATCTGTGGCATCATCCGAATGCGCGATGTTCTCTTTTGCATGGGGCTGTGCCTTTTCCGGATCACTTTCTAAACAATGTGTTTCCTTGTTGTACATACCTTTAAGTTGATCGATCACCGTGCCTTTCCATAAAGGGGTGCCGGTAAAATAGGCTGCTTTGGCTATCATATGGGCAGCAATAGGGGCAGTAAGAATCAGGAAGAAGATAATGGCAATGGACTTGGTGGTTACCGAAACATCACCAGGGAACATAATAGCCGCACAGATCAACAATAGTCCTACTCCTAAGGTGGAGGCTTTTACCGTTACGGATAGGCGTAGGTAAAAATCAGGCATCCGTAGAACGCCTATGGAGGCAAACAGGATACTCAATGCACCAACTGTGCTTAATATGGCTAGAATAATATCAATCATCTTGTTGTTTTTCAATGTAATAAGAAAAGGCAATAGTACCTAAGAAAGCGATCAGTGCCAATATGATCGCCACATCCAATAGTACATCCTGTTCCTGTCGGATGCTATAGACGGTGATGATCCCAATCCCGATGGTAATGATCAGATCCAGCGCGATCACACGATCCACCACTGTTGGCCCCTTGAATAATCGGATGAATACCAAGAGCACCGAGATGGTCAATATCGGAAGAATCACAAAATCAAAATAGACCTCTAAACTCATCGTAATAATTCTAATAATTTACGTTCAACTCCGGTTTTTAATGTTCGGATGAATTGTTCTTCATCCTTCAGGTACATCACATGGATATAAATAGCTTTTTTATCATCGCTGATATCAATGATCAGGGTGCCTGGCGTCAAGGAGATAAACGTGGATAACAGGTTGATTTCAAAATCGGTGTTCGCATTGACCGGATAACGGACAATACCGGGTTTGAAAAAGTATTTTGGTGTAATCACATCGTATGCGACCTGGACATTTGCCTTGATCAATTCGTAGAGGAAGAAAAAGAAGAAACTGATGATCTTTGGCACCCGATAGAAATAGCGGACATCCGATTCATTCCGATTCATGATCCATAACACGCCAAATCCCAGGAGGTATCCAAAGATAAAATTAGAATAGAGCATGGACCCCGTAAGAGCTACCCAAATAAAGGATAGCAACAGGTTCATTAGAAAAAACTTGATCATTGTTCAAAAACTTTATCGCCCAATACCGTGCGGATATATAGGCTGGTGTCCAACAATTCGTTCGTTATCTTATCCACCAAAATGATGATGTTTTCTACATTCAGTCCAATGTACAAAGTAACAGCACACAAAAGGAGAATAGGTAGTACTAAAAGGATCTTTTTGAATGGTGGCAGATCTACAAATTTATCATCGACTTCTACGCCCTCTGGTGTATCCTTCCAAAATACATCAGCCCACATTTTGGCTATGACATACATTGTTACTAAACTTCCTACGATTAAAGCAATGATGAAGAAATATTGTTTTTCTATAAAGGCTTCCTGAAAAAGGTAGATCTTTGGCCAAAAGCCTGATAATGGCGGAATACCTACCAGTGAAAATAAGACCAAGGCAATAATCAAAGAAATAAGCGGATAATTTTTATACAGACCTCCTAATTTATTCATATCCATCGTTCCTCTGATCTGTCGGATGATCCCTGCGATCAGGAACATATTGGTCTTAACAATAATATCGTGGATCAGGTAAAGCACGGTTCCCATCAGCGCAATCTTGCTGAACATGGCAATACCTCCGAGCATAAATCCGATATGGCTGACGATCAAATAAGAGAACAGCCTTCTGATATTGGTTTTGATCAATGCGCCAAAGGCTCCGGTCAGGATGGTCAAAACAGCCAGAACCATAAACAGGTTCCTGGTAAAATCATCGGGAATAAAAATCAGACTGAATACCCGTAGAATCGCATAGATACCGACTTTCGTCAATAGACCACCAAAGGTAGCTGCAACAGCGGAAGGTGGGGTATGGTAGGAGGAGGGTAACCAATAATATAAGGGGAAGACGGCAGATTTGATACCAAATCCCATGATAAAGAATACCGAGGTGATTCCGACCAAAGCTTTATTGTCAAATTCCCTGATCTTAAGGGAAAGGTCTGCCATATTCAAGGAGCCGGTAATCCCGTAAAGAATCCCGATTCCTGTTAGGAAGAAGGTCGAGGCGAGAATATTCATCGCCATGTACTTTACAGCACCTTCCAATTGTGCTTTTCGGCCACCCAATGTCATAAGTACAAAGGAAGAAATGATGATGACCTCAAACCAGACATAGAGGTTGAAGATATCGCCGGTCAAGAAGGCTCCGTTCAATCCCATTAAAAGGAAATGGAAGATCGGGAAGTAGCCGTATAACATCCGTTGCCTATTCAGACCGATGGAGGAGAAGATGGAAACCGCGAAACCTGCAATGGAAGTGAGCAGGACCATGGTGACACTGAGCAGATCGGCAACAAATACGATTCCGAATGGTGCTTCCCAATTAGAAGCATTCATATGGAGCGGACCTTCGTTATAGACCTTAGCAAACAGTCGGATGGCAATCAGAAGTCCGATAAACGCACCACCCACACTCAAGAAACGTTGAGATATTGTCTTCCGCCAAGCAATCAATTGAATGATGGCAGTGAACAAATGGATAAAAACAGGGGCTAAAATATGGTTATCGATCATATATCTTCTTCTTCCGGCGTGTTTAAATCATCCAAATCATCTGAATTGACCAATGCGTAGACACGTTTCAATAATACGATGGCAAATGCCGTTAATGCGAAACTGATAACAATCGCGGTGAGGATCAAGGCCTGCGGGATCGGATCAGCATAAATATCCTGAAAAACATTATGGTCGGCATCAATTACCGGGGGTTTTCCTTTCGTGATGCTTCCCAATAGGAAAATTAAAATGTTCGTTCCATTTCCTAAGAGCATGATCCCCAAGAGGAGCTTTACCATACTTCGCCGGAGGATGAGATAGACCCCCGCAGCATATAATAAACCCAAAACAGCAACAAGTAATAATTCCATATGATTAATCCTTGGTTAATGAGATGGTGAACAATATGGTCAAAACGACGCCTACTACGACCAGGTAAACGCCTAGGTCAAAGAACAAGGCAGATCCAATCATGCCGATTACAGGTATTTTTTCTTCCCACCAAAGACCGGTCATCGGTGGAAGACCAAAAAAGGTTGGTAGAACCACGCTCGTGGCAGAAATTCCCAATCCGATGGGTATCAAGGATAATGGTTTTCTTTTCAATATCTTCATGGTTGCTTCGGTACCATTGGCAAAGCTATGGAGCACGAAGGCGATGGATGCGACCAAGCCTCCCACAAATCCTCCTCCGGGATAATAATGGCCACGCAGGAGCAAAAAGAAGGAAAATAAGAGTAGGATAGGCAACAGATATCGTGTTGCGGTCTGTAAAATTATACTGCGCATATTTCTATTCTTTTTCTGATGATTTCAACCTTAATTTTAACAAACTATATACGCCTAAGGCCGCAATTCCAAGAACCACCGTTTCAAACATGGTATCTATACCCCGGAAGTCGGCAAGGATCAGGTTGACAACGTTCTTACCTTTTGCTAGGATATAAGCATTTTCCCCATAAAAATCACTGGTTTGCGTTTGGATAGGTTCGTATAATACTTTTAATGCAATGATGGATAAAATGGCTCCAAAGCCTAATGCAACCACGATATCGCGGTATTGCTGTTTGGCTGAGGCCAAGTTTAAAAAGCCTGGAAGTTTATAGAGAACCAGTACAAACAGTACGGTACTTAAGGTATCGATGGTAAATTGAGTCATGGCCAGATCCGGTGCACTGTAGAATACATACATCAAACAGATACAATAACCGATGACACTCATGGAAACAACTGCTGTTAAGCGAGAAGGGGTGGTTACTACAATCAATAATGCGCCTATCAGGATAATAACAACAGCTACTTCATAAATGGTTAATGGGGTTAGGTTGTCAAAATCGATCTGAATAGGTCCGCTCATCCATAGTTTATAAATCAACAATCCCTCGGCAAATAGAATGATCTTTAGGTGGTAGGATCGTAGATAGCCATTATGGAATTTGCCTGTATACCAAGTGGAGAAACGAATTATATCGTTACTATATCCTGTTAAGATGCTTTGGGATGAAATGGATTGAAATTTTTCCAAAAAGGATACTTTCTTTTCACTTGGTTTATTGAATATATAAAGTAGGATCCCTAATCCTAGGGTTACTAGGCTTAGTATCAATACGGTATTAAAGGATCCGTGCCAGATGGCTAATTTTAAATTCGTTTCAGTGCCGAATATGCTATTTGCAGTTGCCAGGCTCATCCATTTTCCAATAAAACCAGGAAACAAACCTAATAAAAGACCTAGGGTACCTAAAATCAATGGTGGAATCCACATGGATTTATAGGGCAGGTGTAGCTTGCTATATTCTTGCGGAAGTTCGCCAGCAAAGGGTTTCCATCCGGCCATAAATCCAGCCGCTACCAAGCAGGTATTGGTAATAACAGCCAGAATGGTCAAAATCAGCATCAGGTTTTCTTTGCTATGCAAAGTAGCTTCATAGATAAGGTCTTTACCAATAAAACCAAAAGTTCCTGGTAGCCCTGCACTACTTAAAGCTGCCAGTATTCCTGCGATGGCAACCGGCATCAATACCTTTCTTAAGCCGGCAAGCTTGGTGATGTCCCTTGTGCCAGTTTCATGATCGATGATCCCTGTTACTAAGAATAATGTTGCTTTATAAAGGGCATGGACTAAAATAAATACGGCCGCCGCTATGATGGCTTCCCGGGTTCCAACGCCTAAAAGAAAGACCAGAATTCCCAATGCGGAAATGGTCGTATAAGCTAATATAGATTTCAGGTCGATGCGGAACAGGGAATGGATGGCTGCATAGAGCATGGTAAATCCACCAAAGATCATGAGTGGATAGGACCAAAGGTCGGTACCACCTAAGGAAGGAAAGAACCTCGCCAACAAGTAGATTCCGGCCTTTACCATGGTAGCGGAGTGCAGATAGGCCGAAACTGGTGTTGGGGCCTTCATGGCTCCCGGCAACCAAAAATGGAAGGGGAACTGTGCTGATTTGGTAAATGCGCCCAAGAATATAAAAAGGAGGATCAATGGGTAGAATTCATTGTTTATAATCCGGTCCTTATATTGGATCAATTCTGAAATTTGATAGGTTCCGGCCACATTACCCAGCAGGATTAACCCCGCTAAGAGAAAGAATCCACCCATCCCGGTGATCGTCAGCGCGGTCATAGCACTTTTCCTGGAATCCTTATTGTCGTTATTGAATCCGATCAGGAAAAAAGAACTGATACTTGTTAACTCCCAGAAAATAAACAGGAGCAACATGTTATCCGAAAGGACCAATCCCATCATGGCGGTCATGAAAAGGAATAAATAGCCGAAGAATCGGTCAAAATAAGGATGTCCTTTGAGGTAGGTTCGCGCATAAAAGAAGATACCGGTACCTATTCCGGTGATCAGCAGCATGAACAACATGGAGAGACCATCCAAACGGAAGTCAAAATTAACACCTAGTGTCGGGACCCATTCGATCTGTTGGATAAAGGATGCTCCTGATGCTATTTTGGGGATAAATCCGAGGTAATAGGCAAATATACCCGTTGGGATTAGCGGTAATAAAATACTCCATTTGGATTTGAGCCTAGATCCGAAAGGGATAAGCAAAATGGCGGAAAACAAACCAAGAAGTATAGTAAACAGCATGAACTAATTATTAGAAATTTATGGGAATTGGCTAAAAATAATAAAAAACTCGCATTTTTCGTCGTTAAATTACGGTTAAACTTGAAAAAAATGTAGTTTTCGTATGGATTTATAGGTAGCTTTATTTATCAATTACTAATCAACATGAATAAAAAACCTACCCTAATTTTAACCCTTTTGTTAGGGTTTTTGATGTTTAATTTTTCTGCTTCGGCACAACAAGCTTATGTAAAACCAAAGCTTTCCAACAAAGATTCTTGGTCTTTGGTGTTGATTCCTGATCCGCAATCCTATGTGAAATTTGAGCGTAATGTTCCGTTGGTCAATTTAATGACTACTTGGATAAAAGAAAATGTCGATTCCTTGAATACGCAATTTGTGTTATGTACAGGTGATCTGGTGGAGCAAAATGATCTATTGAATCCTAATGGAAAGGCTGCCAATCAGACCAGCAAACAACAATGGTCGAATATCCGTGGAGCCTTTCAGAAATTGGATGGTTATGTGCCGTATGTATTGGCAACAGGAAACCATGATTATGGGCATGTGAGTGCAGAATACCGGTCCACCCAATATGATCAGTATTTTAGTTCGGATCAAAATGGCTTAAATGCAAGGGCTTTGCGAGAAGTAGGTCCTAGCTTGAATGGTAATTCTACCGCGGTAAATGCGGTTTATGAGTTTGATACTCCACATCCGAAGAAAATATTGGTGATGGTATTGGAGTTTGCACCACGGGATACCGTATTGCAATGGGCTAAATCGGTGCTGGATAAACCGGCATATGCTGAGCATGATGTGATTGTTCTTACACATGTGTTCTTGGATAAAAATAGCAAGCATATTGTTGATCAAGGGTATAAGATTCAGGATGCAAATTATGGTGCTGCGGTTTTTGAGAAGTTGGTGAAACCTTCCAAGAATATTCGTTTGGTATTTTCGGGTCATATTGGTGAACCCAATAATTTTGATGGGCATATAGGTTTCCGACAGGATAAGAATGCCGCTGGAAAAACGGTTTCCCAAATGACTTTTAATGCACAAGCGATAGGCGGGGGCTGGTTTGGAAACGGTGGCGATGGCTGGTTGCGATATCTGGAATTTTTGCCAGATGGTAAAACCGTGAAAGTGAAAACCTTTTCACCTCTGTTTGCAATTTCGCCAGCAACCCAATCTTTAGCGTATAAAACAGAGAAAAACCAAGAATTTGAGTTTGAATTGTAGTTCTTTTTATACCTTTGGGTTTACCAAACTATATTATGAAGAAATTAATTTTATCTCGTTTACTTGTATTTGCCGTTTTATCGTTAGTTAGCCTGGAATTATTGGTTGCTCAGGATATTTCCAAGGACAGTTTATCCAAACATGTGCATTATCTGGCTTCGGAAGAATTGGAGGGAAGAGGTTTGGGCACTGCCGGAAAGGATAAAGCAACCAAATTTATAGCAGAACAGTTCAGATCGGCAGGATTACAGCCATATCAAGGGGGTTTTTTACAGGATTTTGAATTGACTTTTAGTCTTGCGAAGGTTAAGGCGCATAATGTTTGGGGATTTGTAGAAGGGTCGGATCCTCAATTGAAATCCGAAATGATCGTGTTAGGAGCTCATTATGATCATCTGGGTTATAAAAAGGACCGTAAAGTTTGGTATCCTGGTGCTGATGATAATGCTTCTGGCGTAGCGACGGTAATTGAATTAGCGAAATATTTTGGAAAGGATGCCAATAGACCGAAACGAAGCATTTTATTTATTGCCTTTGATGCGGAGGAATCAGGTCTTTTAGGCGCGAAACATTTTGTGGAGAAGCTTACTACTGAAGAGCGCAAGAAAATCAAGGCGATGTTCAGTTTTGATATGGTGGGAATGTTGAGTAAGAATAGGGGGTTGGTGTTGAAAGGTGTTCGGGCATTGGGAGACGGTGTGGAATTGGCCAAACAAGAAGCAAAAGGATTAAACCTGTTAAACCTTTCAGACAAAATTGAGGAGCGAACAGATACGGAACCTTTTGGGTCGGTAGGAATTCCTGCTATCCATGTTTTCACGGGATTGAAATCCCCTTATCATAAGCCAGAGGATAAGGCGGAATTATTGGATTATGATGGGATGAAGGAAATTGCTGATTTTTCAGCTCGATTTGTTGGAGCATTGGCTAATCAGCAAGATGAACTGCATGCTAGTAAGAAGATGCAGAGGTTGCAGGAAAATCCGAAAAGTATTGGAAAACCAGTGACTTTAGCAGGAATGTTCCAATTGAATTCGGGAAAGCATCTGTATGAGGAAGAGTTTTATGATGCAAAATCGGATATTGGCTTTAGCTTGGGTTTGCAAATAGAGTACCGGTTCAAGAAATTGTGGGCGGTTGACTTAGGAGGATATTTTAATAATAATGCGAGTCGATCTGCAGAAGGAAGGTTTGAGAGAAATTCGTTGATGGTTCCAATGAGCCTTAAATTTGGAAGTAATGTGGTTATTTCTGCTGGCCCGTATTATAAATATCATTTTAATGGTAAGAATGGGAATACGGATTTGGATTTTGAAAATACGTTTAGAAAGGATGAGTGGGGATATTCAGTAGGTGTGGCTGTTGAGGTGATGAATTATCATGTTGGATGGATAAGCAGAAGATCTTTTCACTCGATATATTCGAATGGACCAAAGGTGATTCCAATTGAAAATGGGGTTTCTATGGGATANNAGGTACGAAGCAATCTTTACATTAGTCGAAAGATTGCTTCGTGCCTCGCAATGACGGGGGGGAAAACCGCCATGACGGGGAAATCCGCAATGACGGAGAAATCCGCAATAAGGTTAAATGTCCTTTATTTCATCTCCTTGGAGCCTTCAATAATTGCTTCCACCACAGTAGGATCCTGCAAAGTTGAAGTATCGCCTAAAGATTCCAATTCACCTTCTGCGATTTTTCTCAAAATCCTACGCATAATCTTACCAGATCTTGTCTTAGGCAATTCAGTCACAAACTGAATAATATCAGGCTTAGCGATTGCACCAATAATCCTTGTTACCGTCTGTAAAATATCCTGACGTGTTTTTTCAGCATCAATATGGTGATTCGCTATCACATAAGCATAGATGCCCTGTCCTTTAACAGGATGCGGATAACCAACAATAGCTGACTCCACCACATCTGCGTGCATATTGATCGCATTTTCCACCTCTGCAGTTCCGATACGGTGTCCAGAGACGTTCAATACATCATCTACACGGCCAGTAATACGGTAATAGCCTTCCGGACTTCTATAACAACCATCACCTGTAAAATACATATCCTCATAGGTAGAGAAATATGTCTGTCTACAACGTTCATGGTCGCCCCAAGTTGTACGCAGCATGCCTGGCCAAGGGAATTTGATACAAAGATTTCCAGAAACATCGTTTCCTTCAATCTCTTCTCCGTTCTCATCCATCAAACACGGTTGAACGCCTGGCAATGGCAACATGGCATATCCCGGAATCTCCGGTGTAATACCCGCAATCGGCGTAATCAAATGGCCACCATTTTCTGTCTGCCACCAGGTATCCACAATCGGGCAATTTCCTTTTCCCACTTTATCGTGGTACCAATTCCAAGCTTCCTCATTGATTGGCTCACCTACTGTACCCAACACTCTTAAAGAAGAAAGGTCCTTATTCTCCACATATTCATCTCCAAAAGCCATCAACGAACGGATCGCCGTAGGAGCGGTGTATAAAATGTTGACTTTGTATTTTTCTACAATATCCCAGAAACGGCTAGCATCTGGATAAGTTGGAATCCCCTCAAACATCAAAGAAGTAGCTCCCTGCGATAATGGCCCATATACGATGTAACTATGGCCAGTAATCCAACCGATATCGGCTGTACAGAAATATACTTCTCCAGGTTGGTATTGGAAAGTATTGGCGAAGGTATATCCGGTATAGACCATATAACCTGCCGTACTGTGCACTACACCTTTTGGTTTTCCGGTCGAACCGGAAGTATATAGGATAAACAAGGTATCCTCGGCATCCATTTCTTCCGCAGGGCAAGCCGGATTTCCTTGAGTCTCCACTTTCTTGATCTCATCTTCCCACCATACATCACGACCTTTGATCATGGAAATAGGCGTGCGCGTACGGGTCAGAACAATTACTTTCTCTACCGATTTACATTGCATCAAGGCATCATCAACAATGGTTTTCAGTTCCAGGATTTTCTTTCCACGGAAACCACCATCCGAAGTGATCACTAATTTACATTCCGCATCATTGATCCTATCTGCAATGGACTGCGCAGAGAAACCACCAAAAACCACTGAGTGGATGGCGCCTATTCGAGCACAGGCAAGAACAGCAATCACCAATTCAGGAACCATCGGTAAGTAGATACAAACCCGGTCGCCTTTGCGGATGTTATTGTTCTTTAGTACATTGGAGAATTGTTCTACCTTCTGTAATAATTGTTTATAGGAAAGCACACGATGCGCCTCTTGTGGATCATTTGGCTCCCAAATAATAGCAGGCTTATCGCCCAACTGATAAATATGACGGTCTAAACAGTTTTCGGTAATGTTCAGCTTACCTCCTTCAAACCACTTAATATTCGGCTCCTTGAAATTCCAGTTTAATACATTGGTCCATTTTCTTTTCCAAAAGAAATTCTCCGCAATGCCTCCCCAGAATTGCTCCGGATTTTCTACACTCTCTTTGTAAGCTTTTTGATACTCCTCAAAAGATTTAATTTGAAAACTCATCTTTCTAAAATAAAATTATAGGTCTACATGTTTATTTGCTAGGGAAATTATTTAATTCGGTCAATTAGTTATTAGATGCCGTTAAATAGCCTCCCAGCAGAGCTAATTTAATTTTTTTTAATATGTTTTACTAATTTTTCCTGTCTTGATTGAATAAATTGCATTTTTGTTTAGGTTTTATTGTGGAAGTTTTAAAGAGGATATATTATTTTTTGGTGCATACCAACCTGCTCATTGCTTTGGCTGCAATAGCCCAATGTGCATTGACTTACATGATCCTCCAACTACCGATCAATCCTGCCATCTTAATTGTTGAGGGAACAACCACCTTATTGTTATACAATTTGAGCTTGTATCTCTCTTTACCCCGAGAAACCGAAAAATCACCTTATGTACGAACGCGCTGGATAGGCAGGAATATGCCTGTTTTTTGGGGATTGAGTTTATTGGCTTTTATTATTTGTCTGTTTGCCTTATGGCAATTGCATCTTATCACTTGGGTGTTTCTTGGCGTCATCGGGTTAATCAGCATTGCTTACGCTGTTCCGCTCGTCAAATTCAAAGGTAAAAGACTTGGGTTGAGGCAGGTTCCAGGTTTGAAGGTGTTCTATATAGCGGTAATATGGTCGCTGAGCAGCGTGGGATTACCGGTCTTGGAATTATATGCAAATGGTGAGTCGATCGATTGGTATATGGCCAATTACCTGGGCATCGTTAAGATTCTATTCCTACTCCTATGTACCTTGCCCTTTGATATCAGAGATTATGAACAGGATGTACAATATAACCTGAAAACCCTGCCGATTCTGTTGGGAAAAAAGAAAGCGGTAGGTTTATCTTACGCTATGGGTGTGATCCATATCCTATTGATTTCTCTTTCACCCTATTCAGATCCTGCTAAAACGGGAATGGTTTTAACCAGTTTGCTTGTACTGTTGCTATTTAAAGCCCTTATTTTCACAACAAAAAAACATTACCACCATGTTTACCTATTGGATTTAGCTTTGATTGTACAATGGTTGATTGTATGGATATGCTTATCGTGGAGGATTTCCTAACCTGATTTTTTCTTTAACCTAATTTATCTGTTCTTTAAAATTTATCTGTTCTTTAAGAAACCGATAATCTTTTCGCCAAGGAAGGAGGAAAGCTTCTCATAGCTTTCAAAGGTCCAACCAGCCACATGCGGACTCAACAAAACATTGTCTCTACTGATCAAATCTGCATACCACTCCTGTTCCGCCAAAGCTGGAAATTTCTCGAAAGGGAGTACATCGAAGGCTGCTCCAAGAATCTTTCCATTGTCGAGATTCTTTAATACCGCAGGAATTTTTGCGATTCCTCCACGTGCACCCATCAAAAAGAAGATGGGTTTGCGGAAATGGAAAAGATATTCCTCATCCACCATACCTCTTGTTTCACGGGTCAATGGTATATGAAAGCTTAACACATCGGCTTGTTTTACCACTTCTTCCATGGAAACCTCCCGCGCATACTGATCCGAAAAGCCAGTTTTGTATTTATCGTAAGCAATAACATTGACCTCAAAACCGGAAAGTTTCTTCGCCATGGCCTGACCATTATTTCCATAACCGATCAATGCAACTGTCCGACCCTTGAGTTCATAACCACGGTTCTCTTCCCTTTTCCAGAAACCCGTTCTCACTTCTTTATCCCCACGATTCAAGTTATTCATCAGGCTCAACAACATCCCGATCATATGTTCGCCAACTGCATCGCGGTTTCCTTCATTAGCAGAAAAGAGGAATATACCTTTAGTAGCAGCATATTCTTCATCGATATTGTCCATCCCAGCTCCAGCTCTTCCAATAAATTCCAATCTATTCCCTAGATCGATTAAAGCCTGGTCAACCTGGAATTTTGATCGGATGATGAGTCCTGTATAGTTCCCTATTATTTTTTCTGCCTCTTCACGTTGGATATCAGGTTGATAATCATAAGTAATGTTCTCCTTCTTGAACTGGTCAAGAATAACCTCATGTAAATCATCGACAATTAATATGCTCATGAAAAATGGAATTAAAGTTCAGGTATTTATGTTGCTTAGGGTTTCTTAGCTATTTCATTGGTCAATTGAACAAAATCGTTCACATCCAATCGTTCCGCCCGAAGTTCGTAAAGGGGATTATCACTCATCTGTTCTTTTGGGATAACGCCCGAAAGGGCATTTCTTAAGGTCTTCCGTCTTTGGTTAAATCCAGCTTTCACCACACGCCAAAATAACTTCTCATCACAATCCAAGGATTCCTTATCATTCCTCACCATGCGCATCACCCCAGATAAAACCTTTGGCGGGGGATTAAAAGCACCAGCTTTTACCGTGAATAGATAGGAAACATCATAATAAGCCTGCAAAAAGACCGATAAGATTCCGTACTCCTTATTCCCCGGCTTAGCCACACAGCGTTCTGCGACTTCCTTTTGGAACATGCCTACCATTTCCACTACGCGCTGTCTTTCTTCTAAGATCTTGAAAAGAATCTGGGAGGAAATATTGTACGGAAAATTCCCGATCACGGCCATTTTATCGCCAAAATATTGACCAAAATCCAGGTTCAGAAAATCCCCATGGATCAATCTATTTCCTAATTCAGGGTATTTATCAGCTAAAAATTCAATGGATTCATCATCTACATCGATGAGAAAGGTTTCGTAGTTAGTGTTCTGAAGGAGAAAATCGGAGAGTACCCCCATTCCTGGACCTACTTCCAACACCTGGTTGAATCCTAAGGAAGGAGTCAAAGCATCCACGATACGTTGTGCCGCATTTTTATCATTAAGAAAATGCTGGCCTAAATGTTTCTTTGCACGAACTGAACCCATAAGCTTAAATTATGCAAAGATACTATTTTTAAATAACCTGATTGTTTATCTTTTTTGCTATTTTTGACTATCTAATGCGCAAAAAAGATGAGTGAAAAGCTAAAAATTGGGATTTCAATCGGCGATATTAATGGTATCGGACTAGAGGTAATTATCAAATCGTTAATGGATCCTCGTATCCTGGATTTCTTTACCCCAATTGTATACGGAAATACCAAAGTGGCTTCCTTTCATCGTAAAGCAATAGGTGTTAATGATTTCAGTTTCAACGTGATCAATGCCGCATCAGATGCCAATCCGAAGCGTCCTAATATGATCAACTGTTGGCAAGAAGATGTGAAGATATCTTTGGGCGAACAGAACGAAATCGGCGGAAAATACGCATTCATTTCCCTACAAAAAGCAGCAGAGGACTTAAAAGCCGGTGTGATCGACGCATTGGTTACTGCACCCATCAACAAACATAATATCCAACAAGAAGGATTTAATTTTCCTGGGCATACGGAATATCTTCAGGATTTCTTCGGCGCTAAGGATGTGTTGATGTTCATGGTCAGTGAAGATCTTCGAGTGGGGGTGGTAACAGGCCATATACCGGTTAAAGAAGTTTCTGCAGCGATTACCGAAGAATCCATTCTGCACAAATTGCGCATGATGAATGCCAGTCTGAAAGTAGATTTCTGGATCCAGAAACCAAAAATAGCCGTGTTGGGATTAAACCCTCATGCAGGCGATGATGGACTTATCGGTACAGAGGACCAGGATATCGTAGCTCCAGCGATCAAAAAAGCATTCGATGAAGGGATATTCTGTTTCGGACCATATCCTGCAGATGGTTTTTTTGCTGCAGATGCCTACACCAAATTTGATGCGGTCTTAGCAATGTACCACGATCAGGGATTGATTCCTTTCAAGCATATTGCTTCTAGAAATGGCATTAACTTTACAGCTGGTTTGCCTGTGGTAAGGACCTCTCCGGACCATGGAACGGGCTATGATATTGCGGGGAAGAACCAAGCGTCGCATACTTCCT
This sequence comes from Sphingobacterium sp. UBA1575, assembly GCA_002322865.1. Classification (GTDB taxonomy): domain Bacteria; phylum Bacteroidota; class Bacteroidia; order Sphingobacteriales; family Sphingobacteriaceae; genus Sphingobacterium. The sequence goes on from DCOH01000007.1 coordinate 33,648, forward strand.
TCCTTTCCGCGATCTTTGAGGCCGTACATATCGTGAATAGACGTCGGGAGCAAGCTGTATTGACAGAAAATCCATTGGCGTTTCGTCGTTTGAGCAAGGATAGAGACTAATCTATCCGTTTTTTAGTCAGGTAGCAGGTCCCTGTTATCTATAAATTTCATTACTTTTGCACTTTGTTGCTATGAGTGAAAATTTAAGTCATCCAATATTTTCCATTATCCGAGATTTGGCGAAGGAAGAACAGGTATCTTGTTTCGTAATTGGCGGCTATGTCCGTGATCGGATCATGGGCAGGCCATTAAAAGATGATATTGATATATTAGTGTTGGGAAGTGGGATTGATTTTGCTACCAAACTAGGGGAGAAGCTGCATACGAATGTTGCGGTGTATAAATCCTTCGGAACCGCCATGCTCAATTTTCAAGGTTTACAGGTCGAATTTGTGGGAGCTCGAAAGGAGTCCTATCGTCGGGAATCGAGAAAACCTATTGTAGAAGATGGCACATTGGAAGATGATCAGAATCGGCGCGATTTTACGATCAATGCAATGGCCTTCTCCTTAAATGAGGAGAATTATGGCGAGTTGATCGACCCTTTTGATGGCGTGGCTGATATCCAGAACCAATTGATAAAAACCCCATTAGAGCCCGGAATAACTTTCTCAGACGATCCTTTGCGAATGATGCGTGCCATCCGCTTCGCTACCCAATTGAACTTTCGAATTGATTCAGCAGCATTGAATGCTATTGCTGAACATGCCGATCGTATCAAGATCATATCCAAAGAGCGGGTAATCGATGAACTGAATAAAATTATCCTTTCTAAAAAACCATCTATCGGTTTCAAGTATTTGTTTGATACCGGCTTATTGGAGTTGATATTTCCGGCAATGCAACAATTATATGGTGTAGACTATGTGGATGGAAAAGGGCATAAGGATAATTTCTACCATACGTTAGAGGTATTGGATAATGTAGCGGAAATGTCTGATGATCTTTGGTTGAGATGGGCAGCCATCATGCACGATATCGCCAAGCCGGCCACCAAAAGATTTGATAAGAAAGTAGGTTGGACTTTCCATGGCCATGAAGATAAAGGCGCTAAAATGGTTCCAAAACTATTTGCCGAGCTTAAGCTGCCACTTCATGAAAAGATGAAATTTGTGCAGAAGTTGGTCTCTTTGCATCTTCGTCCTATTGTGCTGGCAAAGGATATCGTAACAGATTCTGCAGTTAGAAGACTATTGTTCGAAGCAGGAGATGATATTGACGCCTTGATGATGTTATGCCATGCGGATGTAACGACCAAGAATGATTTCAAGAAAAAGAAATACCGTGAGAATTTTGACCTGGTCAAACAGAAGTTGAAGGATGTGGAGGAACGTGATCAGATCCGGAATTGGCAGCCGCCAATTGATGGGGATGATATCATGAAAATGTTTGGTATCGGACCTGGAAGGCATGTAGGGATCATCAAAAACGCTATCCGTGAAGCTATCCTGGAAGGCGAAATTCCAAACGCAAGGAAGGAAGCACTTCAATTTATGTTGGAGAAAGGTAAAAACTTAGGCCTAGAAGTGGTTGGTCAAGTTTAATTTTTTTAAAAAATATGTAACTTTAATGCTCGAAATATCGCATTATTAACGAAATATAAAATGGCAATTTACAGATTTAGGGTAACCTTTGAAGACTATGAGGATGTGTACAGAGAGGTTGACATGCCTTCTAAAGCAACTTTTTTAGAACTGCATGAAACGATCCATAAATCAACGGGTTACGATCAGGACAAATCTTCTTCTTTTTATGTAAGTAATGACCAATGGAAAAAAGGCACTGAAATCGCATTTCAACCAAACGAACGGAAGAAGAGCGCAGGTGTATTATTGGTAGAAGATGTTCGACTTAGTAAATTCATCGATGATCCGCATCAGAAATTTTACTACGTATATAATTTTGATCGTCCATACGACTTTCATGTCGAGCTGATCAAGATCCTTAAAGAAGAGGATGGAAAGGAATATCCTGCGGTATTCAAGAAAGTGGGTGAAGCACCAAAAGTGGTGTCTGCTGCTAATTTCCCTGTAACAGGCGATGAGGATGAGGACGATGATTATGTAGAAGAAGTTGGCGAAGAGTATGGCGTAGATGAGGAGGATGATTACGATATGTTCGATGATGAAGAAGGGGAAGAAGGAGAAGGCGAAGAGAAAAGCTCATCAACCGAAGATTATTAAGTTTATATAAATTCGAATAGGAATAGATGATAGCCAAACTATCATCTATTTTTTTAAATATCCCCTATGTCAAGTCAGAAAACATTGATTGTTATTGTTGGACCTACTGCTGTTGGAAAGACGGCTATGGGCATCGCCTTGGCAAAATATTTCAAAACATCCATTATTTCGGCCGATTCCAGGCAGTTCTACCAAGAAATGAGCATAGGAACAGCCAAACCCACAAAAGAGGAACTTGCCGAAGCCAAACATTACTTTATTGATTCCCATTCCATTGCCACTGATTATACAGCGGGTGACTATGAACGGGAAGCACTCCAATGCCTGGAAGAATTATTCAAAACTACAGATGTAGTGATCGCTGTGGGAGGATCTGGTTTGTTTGTTCGTGCGTTGACAGAAGGACTGGATGATTTACCTAAAGCGCCGGTAGAAGTTCGTGAATCCTTGAATCAATCCTTTAGGGAACATGGTTTGGAGCCTCTCCAAGCTAGATTAAAGGAGGTTGATCCCACTTACTATGCAAAGGCTGACATCGAAAATCCGCAACGTGTAATCCGTGCATTGGAGGTATTTGAAGCTTCAGGGAAACCCATCTCTCATTTTATGAAAAATGAGACTATGAAAAGACCATTCAATGTCATCAGCATCGGGCTGAATACCGACAGAGCAGTGTTGTACGAACGAATCAATCGACGTGTGGATATCATGATGGAACAAGGTCTTTTGACGGAGGTAAAATCCCTTTCCTCCTATAAAAATAAGCCTGCGTTACTTACGGTTGGTTATGCTGAACTATTCGATTACCTGGATGGTCTAATATCTTTGGAGGAGGCAATAGACCGAATCAAACAGAACTCTAGGCGTTACGCAAAACGACAGATTACCTGGTTCAAGAAATATGGCCATACCCATTGGTTCGAGCCGAACGATGTGCAGGCTGTCCTGGATTTCCTATCAGAAAAATTACCAAAAAAATAGCCCCTCTTTCAAGGGGCATTCATTTGTGTATGTAATAGATGTGATTTAATCGTTTGGCAGCTCTTCCAGGTATTTCAATTCACTCTCTGATAAACCTTGAGAAGAATCGGTAAGAGCCCATAGAATATCCTGCAATTCATCAACAATATCCCAATAATCGCTACTGTAATTTTCCTGTACATTGTATTGTTCAATGTTTATTTTCTTATTCTTTAACTTGTTGATCAGGTCATGAATGATTCTCGAATTGGTAATCACCGCAAAATCGTATTGTTCAGAACTTGATGAGCTTGATTTTGATGCATTTCCACAGTACATGTGTAGATCCAATAGTTTCGTGCTGTTAGCTGGGATGGTAATCGTCACTTTCTTCAATAGGACACCATTCTGATAATGTCCCGACCTGGATTTAATGATCAATCCTGCCGGTATTTCAAATCTTTTTTCAGAAGAAGTGCTGTTCTTCAAATTAAGAGCTAGCCTCACATATTCCCCACTTCCTCTTGTGAAATCAGCGGTATTATTAGCTAAATCTGCTTTTAGCGCAGCTCTTTTTTTGGAAATAGACGCTTTGAACCCTTGTTGCGTTTCGGTATTTACCTTGGAGAAATTACCATAATATCCCGAGAAGCCTGTGATTTCACCTTCTTGGCTAATCCCTTCAGGTAGGGAGTATTTTATCCCGGTCAGCTCTCCCTCTTTTTGCCCAAGGCCAGGGATCTCTCCAGGAGTGTAATCTTTTAATTCTTGATTATAGGAGTTATCATCATCACTGTCTTTAGAACAGGAAATTTGGAAGAAGCAGATGCTGCATAAAAGGACAAGGCTTGTAAAGATGGATCGTTTTTTCATAAGATTCGTTTTATTAATAGTAAGTTTCAGTTGAATAGAACTTCTGTTTCAAAGGTATGAAGAAGAAAAACCTTAAAAAATACCGGATTTCAGGTAAATTTCATTTCATTTTCCGGGAGTTGGCAAAGTTTACAATTTGCGCAATCGATTGACAGCGATTTCAGAAGAAGGGAATTCTTATATTGTCGCTCAAATTATAATACCCCATATCATGATTTTCAAGAAACTACCTTATTTGACGCTTTCGATGGTTTTAGGCCTTTCGTCCGTTCATGCGCAATCAAGAGTTGATAAACCATTTAATGATAATTGGCAATTCTATAAAGCGAACAACAGCACATTTTTTACGGATTTTGATAATGGCAGCAAGTATTTTGAAAGCCAAAGTCAATGGACCAAATTAGAGGTTTGGGAGGATATTCAGTTGCCCCATACCTATAATAGGGAGGATATGCAGAAAGACCGGAATTTCTTTGAAGGTAAAGCTGTTTATCAAAAGAAATTCCATATGACGGCCGCGGATAAGGAAAAAAGGAGCTTTTTAAAATTTGAAGGAGTGGGGGCAGTGGCTCAACTGTTCGTCAACGGAAATTATATTGGTGAACATAAGGGTGGCTATGGCATGTTCGTTTTTGAGATCACCAATTCGGTGGATTATGATAAAGAGAATACCGTGGTGGTTGTTACGGACAATAAATCGAGACGTGATATTATTCCGATCAACCAATTTTTATTTCCAGTATATGGCGGTATTTACAGGCCTGTGCATTTGATCCAAACGAATAAAACCGGATTTGTAGTTACGGACCAAGCTTCTGCCGGTATTTACATCCGTCAGAAAAATGTGTCTTCCAAGAGTGCTGATATTTCGGTGAAAGTAAAATTGGAAACCAAAGAAAAGCATACCCAATCGGGAGAGATGTTTGTTGAAATCCGGGATTTTGAGGGCAAGGTGGTGCAAACAGAAAAACAAGCGGTTAAGATAAGTCCACAAGGAGTAACCTATGTGACCCAGGATATAAAGATGAAATCGCCAAGATTGTGGGATGGTGTTAGGGATCCATACCTTTATTCGTTAACCGCAAAACTTGTGGTTAATGGTAAAGAGATGGATGCCGTAAAACAACCTTTGGGAGTTCGTAAAGTAGAGCTGATCGCGGGTAAAGGCGTGTTCTTGAATGGTGAAAAATATCCAATGCATGGCGTATGTAGGCATCAGGACCGAGAGGGTTATGGAAGTGCATTGAGCTTTGAACAGCATAAGGAGGATTTCGCTTTTATGAAGGAAATGGGGGTTACTACGCTCCGTTTGGCACATTATCAGCAATCTCCAGAGGTTTATGCTTTGGCTGATTCTGTAGGGTTTCTTACTTGGGCAGAGATTCCTTTTGTGAACAGGGTGTCGTATTATGAGAATGATAATGCGAAGCAGCAGATGCATGAATTGGTAAAACAGAATTTCAACCATCCTTCTATTTATATCTGGGGAGTACATAATGAAGTGTATTCTAAAACTGCGGATGAACAGGTTCCAGTGTTGTCTAGGGAGTTGAATGATATCGCAAAAACGTTGGATCCAGATCGTTATACAGTAGCCGTTACAGGGTATAATGTGGTTGATCGTCAGGAGAACCTAAGTACAGATGTGCAGGGGATCAACCATTATTTCGGATGGTATGGTGGTAAGATTGAAGATCTGAAACCTTGGGCGGAAAAAGTGCAACAGGATTTCCCGGATTATAAGGTTATTTTATCGGAATATGGGGCAGATGGAAATATAGATATTGGCCAGGAGTTATTGGAACAGCCTAAAGATGTGGTCTCTGGGAAGTCTTTTCCTGAGAATTATCAAACGGAGACCCATATTAAGCAATGGGCTGCGATCGAGCAGAATCCAATTATTTTGGCTTCCTATGTTTGGAACATGTTTGAATTTGCGGTTCCTGCTTGGAATAGAGGTGGTGTAAATGCAAGAAACTTAAAAGGGTTGATTACCTTTGATCGCAAGCGTAAAAAAGATTCTTTTTATTGGTATAAGGCCAATTGGAATCCAGAGCCGATGATTTATTTGGCGAATAGGAGAGATAATAAAAGAACAAATGCAAGTACAAAAATTCAGGTATTTTCGAATTTAAGTAATGTGGTTGTTTCGATTAATGGAAAGGATTATAAGGCAGTAAAAGGGGAGAATGATAAGCATTGGGTGGTAGATAATGTACAACTTCAGAAAGGTGAGAATAGGATTGTAGCGAAGGGGTATGCTGTTGGGAAAGTAGGAGATAAATCTGCTGCTAAAGTTACTGGTGCTAAAGCTACTGGTGCTAATGTGTTGACCGATGAAATGATTTGGACCTTGGAATAGGTTGTGCCTTTTCACTCAAACGTCATTGCGAGGAACGAAGCAATCTTTCGATTAGTGTAAAGATTGCTTCGTNNCGTTCCTCGCAATGACGTGAATAACCCTACTTCACTATAAAATTCCAGCCAAATGGATCTTCGATCCTACCATATCTTAAATCATTCAAATAATTCAATACCTTATTTGAAAATTCTCTTCCTTCAACCGGAGGAAGACTATAATCCGTACCTTCAAATCCAATACGATCAATATGCGTAATGGTCGCTGCGGTACCTGCCGCAAAAGCCTCTGTCACTTTCCCTTCTTTAATTCCATCGATCAACTCTTGAACAGAAACCTTACGCTGCTCGGCCTTATATCCCCATTTTTCAGCCAATTCCATAATCGTTCTGCGTGTAACTCCATGCAAAATAGTATCCCCATGAGGCGTAATAATCGTATCCCCAATCCGGAAGATCAAATTCGCTGTTCCAGCTTCTTCTATGTACTTATGTTCAAGCGCATCTGTCCACATAATCTGATCATAACCCTCATCGTTTGCTAATTGGGTAGGATATAGCGATAACGCATAATTCCCAGCATTTTTAGAAAAACCTACACCACCTTCAGCGGCACGTGTATAATGCGTTTCCACTTTTAAACTGATCGGTTTGCTGTAGTAAGCCCCAACCGGACAAGTGATAATAATGAATTTGTATGATTTTGATGGATGTACGCCCAATGCCGCTTCAGTCGCAAACATAAAAGGACGAATGTATAGGGAAGTTCCACCTACGGCAGGAACCCAATCTCTATCCACATCCAATAATTTTTTTAATCCATCCATGAAGATCTCTTCCGGAACCTCTGGCATCTGTAAACGAGCAGCTGATTTATTGAATCTTTCCCAGTTTTTATCCGGACGGAAAATACTTACCGTACCATCTTCAAACTTATATCCTTTGATCCCTTCAAAAATAGCTTGACCATAGTGCAGTGCAGACATGGAAGGGCTTACAGAAAGGTCTCCATAAGGCACAATGCTTACATCTTCCCATTTGCCATTGTCGTAGTTGGCTACGAGCATGTGATCAGACATGATCTGTCCGAATTTTAAATTGTTAAAGTCTACCTGCGAGAGTCTTGATTGTGTTACTGGCTCTACGCGAAATGAAATTTGTTCTGTCGCGCTCATATCTTAATTGATTGTTTTCGTTCTGCAAGTTAGGCAAAATTATTAAAATCCATACATTGTATGTTTTCCTATTCAGCACTGTATAGTGTTTGCTATACAGTTTAGTATTTATACCTAAAAAATCATTGGTTAACCAATTCGGTATGGTATTTGGATTACCGACCCGCAACTAACAACTTAAAGTTAACTAACAAAGGGTCATGGAAAGGAAATTAACAAACTTTAATAATTATGAAACCAAAGAGGTAGCAGGATGGAAATTCATCTTAGGTTTTTTTGTGTTTCTTTATAAAACAGCTATTCGTCCTTAAGGAATTGGACGATATTTAAGGGGTGAACCTCTAAAAATCACTAACTATTTTTCATCAAATCAAGCAGAGGATCCAGATATTCTCTACTATTCGCTAATCTTGGGACTTTATTCTGTCCACCTAATTTACCTCTACTTTTCATCCATTTGTAGAAGGTTTCTTGCGGAGCATGATGAATAATTGGCTTATTCAAGGCCATATTCTTATGACGTTTAGCGTCATAATCTGAATTGATCTCCCGAAGGGTATTATCCAAAATTTCACAGAATCTGTTAAAGTCTATCGGGTCTTTTTCAAACTCGATCACCCACTCATGAGCTCCGGCTTCCCCTTGTCTAAAATACACAGGTCCAGCCGTATAATCTTTTATGTTTGCTTCGGTGGCTAAACAAGCCGCCGCTAAAGCATGTTCCGCATTATCAACGATCACTTCTTCCCCAAAAGTATTGATGTATTGCTTGGTCCTTCCGGAAATCTGGAACCGATAAGGTGTGGTCGACGTAAATTTAATGGTGTCCCCAATCTTGTATCGCCATAATCCAGCATTCGTAGAAATAATCAACGCATAATTCTTCCCGATTTCTACTTCATGCAAGCCCAACGTTTTAGGATTCTCTTCGTGGATATTTTCCATCGGAAGGAATTCATAATAGATTCCATAATCCAACATCAATAAGAGGTCGTCGGAGTCCGACTGATCCTGGATCCCAAAATATCCTTCCGAAGCATTGTAGTTCTCCAGGTAATACATGCTATCCGAAGGGATCAATCTTTTGAACTGTTCTTTATAAGGTTTGAAACTGACACCACCATGTCCATAGAATTCCAGGTTCGGCCAAACTTCCAAGAGGTTATCTTTCCCGGTAAGCTCCAGGATGCGGTTCGCCATGACAATGTTCCAGGTCGGAACACCCGCCAAAGAAGTAACATTTTCCTTAATGGTGATCTCCGCAATCTGAGCAATCTTTTCCTCAAAATTAGGATTTAGGGTCACTTCAAGCGTTGGTGTCCTTTTAAATTCTGCCCAAAAGGGAAGATTTCGGATCAATATCGAGGATAAGTCCCCATAATAGGAATCAGGACTGAAATTGTTGATTTGGGAGGAACCACCAATAACTACGGATTTTCCAGTGAAGACTTTATTCTCTGGCTTATTATGGCAATAGATGGAAAGCATGTCCTTTCCGCCTTGGTAATGGCATTCTTCTAATGCTTCAATACTTACAGGGATAAATTTACTGCGGTCAGAAGTAGTGCCCGAGCTTTTTGCGAACCATTTGATATCTGATGGCCAAAGGATGTTTTGTTCGCCTTTGATCATCCGGTCCACATAACCTTTGATGTCATCATAATCCTGGATCGGTACTCTTCTTTTGTATTCATCTGGCGTAAAAATGCTATTGTAGCCGTATTTTTTACCCCATTCTGTAGCTTCTGCGGCTGAAATCAAACTCTGGAACCACTCATCCTGTACATCATGGGGATATTTCATGAACAACTCAATCTGATGAATGCGTTTTTTCATGATCCAGGTAAAAAGTGAGTTCAGTAAAGCCATAGTGTATTGCCGAAAGCTAAATTTAGAATTTTTTTCTTCTCAATTCAAAATGTCTACCCAAATAGAATTTACGCGCAAGTTCATTGTTCGCGATTTCTTCGGGTGTTCCAGTTAACATGATCTTACCTTCGGTAAGGAGATATGCCCTATCCGTAATGGAAAGGGTTTCTTGTACGTTATGGTCAGTAATAAGGATACCGATGTTTCTGGTCTTTAATTTTGCGACGATGGTTTGGATCTCTTCCACGGCGATCGGGTCGACCCCTGCAAAAGGCTCATCCAATAGAATGAAGCTCGGGTTTGCGGCCAAAGCTCGAGCAATTTCTGTCCGACGTCTTTCTCCACCCGATAATAGATCCCCACGGTTCTTACGAACGCGGTGCAAACTGAATTCGGTAAGTAATTCTTCCAGTTTTTCCTTGCGTTCGGCTTTATTGGGGTAATGGATTTCCAATACCGCCATAATGTTGTTCTCCACAGATAACTTACGGAAAACCGAAGCTTCTTGAGCCAAATAACCAATACCGCGTTGCGCACGTTTGTACATCGCATCCTGGGTGATTTCAAGATCATCTAAGTACACATGCCCATCATTGGGCTTGATCAATCCCACGATCATATAGAAAGAGGTGGTTTTACCGGCTCCGTTGGGGCCTAATAAACCAACGATCTCCCCTTGTTCAACGTGGAAGGAAACATCATTAACAACAGTACGTTGTTTGTATTTTTTGATGAGATGTTCTGCTCTAAGAATCATGTGTTATTCCTTTATCTGCAAAGATATTTTTAAAATTTTATTGCCTTTACATTTAATTGCAAATTCTTTTTCCCGCGCCAATTATTTTCCTCGATCGAGTAACAGATGTCGATTGGCTGTCCGGAATTGATCTGATCCACAAATTCGCCAAGTCCAAAACCGATACAATCGTACGTAATGGAATCGGTTTGTTTGACGGAAAATTTCAAATGTATACCTCCTACAATATAGGCGGGATAAGCAAAAGTAACCTTCTTCGTCAAAAAGATTGGCGCTTCATTCTGCGGGCCGTAAGGCTCAAACTGGCGCAGCAATCTGAAAAACTTCGTATCAATATCGTTAAAATTGATTTCTTTTTCAATTAAAACTTCTTGTTGTAGCATTTCTGGTTTAATAGTTCTGGATACCACCTGTTCGAATCGTTCCTGAAAAAGGGTGACATTTTCGGTCGGCATGGTCAATCCTGCGGCATATTTATGTCCTCCAAATTGATCCAATAGATCAGCACACTCGCTCAAAGCTTCATAAAGGTCGAATCCAACGACGGAACGTGCGGATCCCGCGATATGTCCATTCGTTCGGGTTAAGATAATGGTCGGACGGTAATATTTCTCAGTTAATCTGGAGGCTACTATACCAATCACGCCCTTATGCCAATCTTCTTTATACAGCACGGTGGTCTTGCGCTGTTGAAGGACGGAGTTGTCGTTCAATAATCGTAAAGCTTCCTCCGTTATATTTAAATCAAACTCCTTACGGGCATTGTTTTGATCATCAATATTGAGTGAAAATTCCTTTGATTCTTTCAAGGATTTGGAAATCAGTAATTGAACGGCATCCTTCGCATGGTCGATCCGTCCAGCAGCATTGATCCGTGGTCCGATCTGGAAAACAATATCGTTCACCGAAAAGGTTCCGGTTTTGTTGCTGGAGAGATCAATTAAGGCTTTTAACCCAAAAGAAGGGTTGCTGTTTAGTTTCTTAAGTCCAAAATGTGTTAAGAGACGGTTTTCGCCCGTAATCGGAACGATATCCGAAGCAATACTTACGGCTACGAGATCCAGGTATTGGTAGGCGAGCTCCATATCCATCTTGTTCTGAAGGATAAATGCCTGAACGATCTTAAAACCAATCCCACAACCGGATAATTCTTTATAAGGATAAGGGCAATCTGACCGCTTAGGGTCCAATATGGCAAATGCATTCGGCAGCTGATCACCGGGTAAATGGTGGTCGCCGATGATGAAATCAATGCCCTTACTATTGGCATAATCAATCTTGTCGTTTGCTTTGATACCACAGTCCAGGGCAATGATCAAGCTGAAACCATTGGCTTCGGCATAGTCGATCCCTTGGGTAGAAATACCGTAGCCTTCACTATAACGGTCTGGTATATAATATTCCATGCCGGAGTTAAAATTCCGGAAGAAACTGTACACTACCGATACGGCCGTCGTTCCATCAACGTCATAATCGCCATAGATCAATATCTTTTCCTTATTCCCGATAGCTCTTTCGATGCGTTCTATAGCCTTGTCCATATCTTTCATCAAGAAGGGATCAAGTAGGAGTGAAAGGGAAGGTCGGAAGAATTCTTTGGCCTGATCGAAAGTCTCTACGTTTCTGTTGATTAAGAGTTCTGCTATGATGGGGTTTATGCCAAGCTCCTGTTGGAGCTTATCGGTTTTATCTGTATTCTTTTTTGGTTTCAGGACCCACCTTTTTTGCATATCTTTGCCTCTAAATAACGTGTAAATATACATTTTCTAGCGCTACTTACCTACAAACATATATAAATGGCGAAAGCATATTCATTATTTGAGGGTTCTTATTCTGTCGATTCCAGTAAAAAATTTATTCCATTTGATCCCAAAAAAGATGATCCGAAAGACAGGCCGGGTTCATTGTTCGTGCATGTACATCCTTTTCTTATCGAAACTTCCGATGGTCTGATTGTATTGGATACAGGATTAGGATTGAGAAACGAGAAGGATGAATTGATCATCCATGAAAATATTAAAAAATTAGGCTTCTCGCCAAACGATGTGCGGTACGTATTGATGTCCCATCTGCATAAGGATCATGCTGGTGGTATGGTGGATATTAAAGATGGCGTAAAACGCCTTGCATTTCCCAATGCGGAGTATGTGATCCAGGAGCAAGAGTGGGAGTATGCTTACAGTACCGAGTCCTCATCCTACAAGACGGAGGTCTTCGATGTGTTACAACGCAGTGGAAACATACTTTTTGTGAATGGTGATGGGCAGTTGACACCAGAGATCAGCTATGAACTTTCCAGTGGGCATAGTAAATACCATCAGGTATTCCATGTGTTGGCGGATGGTAAGAACTACTTTTTCGGTGGTGATGAGTTGCCGGAACCGGAAGAGATCTTCCGAAGCTTCATTGCCAAATACGATTATGACGGTCGTAGGGCGAGGGATCTTCGCGCACAATATTGGGCAGAGGGTGCACCAGCAGGTTGGATTTACCTGTTCTATCATTCTAAGAACATCAGCGTAGGGAAGCCAGAGCAGAAACCGGATGGGACCTATAAGATTGTTACAGCCGAATAATCACGAGAATTTATTATATTTATAAACAAGGTTTGTTTAAATTATTTAATTTTTATTTAAAATACAACGTTTAATCATGTCGATAGTTAGAGAAAGTGACCTAATTGGTATTGGCAAAAAATACCAGATTGAGACGGAGGCTGGAGACAACATGGTTGTCGTTATCCATGATGATGGTCGTCGGGAATTATACCGGCACGAAGATGAAGATAACGAAACCCATTGTGTCATGACTCTTTCTGACGAGGAGTCTAGACAAGTTGCCGGCATTCTTGGCGGTTTATCCTATAAACCAAAAGCATTAGAAACGATAGAAGTAGCATTAGATGATTTAAGGATTGAATGGTATAAGGTGGAACCAAGCAACGATGGTGTGAATAAAAGCATCGGCCAATTGGAGGTTCGCCAGCGTACTGGGGCTTCTATCATCGCGGCCATCCGTGAAGAAGAAACCATCATTAATCCAGGACCAGATTATGTGATCACCCCAGGTACTACACTGGTTATTGCTGGAAAGCTAAAAAACATCAAATTATTAAAAGAAATCTTACTGTAATTTAATTCTATGCACAATACCATTATTATAGAAATAGGAATCGCTGTTTTATTAGTTGCGTTAGTAGGTCTTTTGGCCAATAGACTTCGGTTTTCGGTTATTCCTTTTTTTATAGTGATCGGGATGGTGCTGGGAAATGAAAATTACCCTGGTTTTGTAGGTGATTTATTGGCAAAAGTAAACCATGAGGGATTTACGCATGCTGTACAATCCACCTGGAAGTTCCTGACCTTCACAGAAAGTAAACCTTTCATTGATTTCATGGGGCGCTTGGGCGTGTTGTTCTTGCTGTTCTATCTAGGGCTGGAATTTTCCGTTGGAAGGCTCATCAAATCCGGTAAATCCATTGTAGCAGGGGGAACGATTTACGTATTGCTGAACTTTTTCTCCGGCCTATTGGTGGGGTGGATGATGCATCTGCCTTTTAAAGAGATGATGGTGCTTTGCGGGATCATGACGAGTTCTTCCACGGCGATCGTTGCTAAGGTTTTGACCGACCTGAAACGTACCGCCAACCCGGAAACAGAGGTAATTATGGGTATGATCATGTTTGATGACCTATTTATTGCCATGCATATTTCTTTCCTTTCCGGATTGATCCTTACTGGTAGCGGATCGTTCTGGACTGTGGCGGGAACCTCTTTGTTGGCCCTCGGTTTCATCCTTTCTTTCCTGATTTTGGGAAGAAAATTAGTGCCCTTCATCGACAGATTATTACAGGATAAGTCTTCTGAACTATTCATTTTAGTTATCTTCAGTCTGTTGTTCTGTATCGCAGGTTTCTCCGAAACCATCCATGTGGCAGAGGCTATCGGAGCCTTAATGGCTGGTTTAGTATTCGCGGATTCCAAATATCTAAAGAAGATTGAGAACATGGTCCTACCATTCAAAGATTTCTTTGGTGCGATGTTCTTTTTTAGTTTCGGTTTATCCATTGATATGTACTCGCTTGGGGGTGCAGTAGGATGGGCGTGTTTCGCTGCAGGTATTACGGTAGTGTGTAATGTGGCGTCTGGTTATTTCGCTAGTAGGTTCTCCAACCTAAAAGCGAAAAATTCTGTAGATATCGGTTTTACCCTATCGGCGAGGGGAGAGTTCTCCATCATTATGGCGAACATCGGTAAGGCCGGTAAGTTGCTGCCGGTAATCCAATCTTTTGTAGTGGTGTATGTATTGATCCTGTCCATTATCTCTCCTTTGTTGACCAAGGAGTCCAGAAATATCTGGAATAAGCTGGCAGGGCATGAGGCAGCCCCTAAAAAACCAAGAAAGAAACTCAGTGATTTAGAAGCTCCCTTGACCGACTCTTAATCGTCGTATCCGAATCTTTTGAGGTAATTCTTTTTGCTTCTCCAATCGGGGATAACCTTGACGAACAATTCCAAAAAGACCTTGCCACCAATAAATTCCTCGATATCCTGTCTGGCATAGGTACCCACTTTTTTGATCATGGCGCCTGCTTTACCGATAATGATATTCTTTTGGGAGTCTCTTTCCACAATGATTTCGGCAGCAATCCTGGTCAGGTTGCCTTCTTCTTTAAAGGCAGTTATTATGATTTCCGTGCTGTATGGGATTTCTTTTTCGTACAGTTTGAATACTTTCTCCCGAATGATTTCCGATACGAAGAAACGCATGTTCTTATCCGTCAACTCGTCCTTTGCATAATAAGCAGGATGTTCGGGCAATTTATCTTTGATATACTGCATCACCGATTCCACATTGTAGCCAAGCAGGGCGGAAATTGGGAATATGGCATCCGGGTTGATCTTGTTTTTCCAGAATTCAATTTTTGCCTTCACTTCTTCTTCGGAGGATTTATCCACCTTGTTGATGATGACCGCCACGGGTGACTTGGTGGTTCTCAGTTTTTCAAGAACATCGTTTTCGTCGTATTTTTCGTTGATGTCTGTAACAAACAGAAGAATATCGGCATCAATTATGGATCCCATCACGAAATTCATCATGGATTCCTGCAGGGAATAGTTGGGTTTGATGACCCCGGGAGTGTCGGAAAACACGATTTGGTGGTCTTCATCATTGACAATTCCGATAATTCGGTGTCTTGTTGTTTGTGCTTTAGGGGTGATGATAGACATCTTTTCACCTACTAAAGCGTTCATTAGCGTAGACTTACCTGCGTTTGGCTTACCAATGATACTTACGAACCCTGCTTTATGTGCCATTATTTTTAATTATTTATTTGGAATACAAAGAAACAAATAATATCTTTGTGCTCCAATTCGGAAGTAATATAATCTGCTTTTATAGATATGGAAAGCAAGATTTTAAAAATATAATGCGGGATGGAGCAGTTGGTAGCTCGTCGGGCTCATAACCCGAAGGTCATCAGTTCGAGTCTGGTTCCCGCTACTAAAAGGGTTAAACGCGAGGTTTAACCCAAAGACATTTAAAATACATTGCGGGGTGGAGCAGTTGGTAGCTCGTCGGGCTCATAACCCGAAGGTCATCAGTTCGAGTCTGGTCCCCGCTACTACTAAGGTTTCTATGGTAACATGGGAACCTTTTTTTTTAATAGTAGATAGTATTTAGTAGTAAGTATTTAGTAGTTAGACAAACAACTCGTGTAGTTTTTGTTGGAGCAACCTTTTGTCAGGAAGTTGCATTTGATATTCTGCGACCATAGTTGGTGAAAGGCTGCGGTTTAAAGCATATTTTACCACTTCACTATCTTTGTCTTTACAAAGTAATATGCCGATACTCGGGTTTTCGTTGGGTTTTTTCATATCGCGATCCAAAGCTTCGAGATAGAAATTGAGTTTTCCTAAATGCTCTGGCTTGAATTTATGGGCTTTTAGTTCAAAAGCTACCAAACATTGCAAACCTCGGTGATAAAACAATAAATCGACATAGAAATCACTATTTCCAACTTGAAGCGTGTGTTCCTCCGCAATAAATAAGAAATCTTTACCCAATTCTAAAATGAACTTTTTCATTTGATGGATTAAGCCTTTTTTTAAATCGCTCTCGTTAAATGGTTCAGGAAGGTTTAAGAAATCAAAAATATAACTGTCTTTGAATGCATTTGTAAAACCTGCATTTATTTCTTTTAATGTTTCGGGCAGTTTAGAATTGCTAATTATCGTACGCTCAAAAACAGCGCTATTAATTTGACGCTCTAATTCTCTTTTGCTGTATTTTTCCTTAATGGTTAAACGGAGATAAAACTCTCTTTCTTCTTCGGTTTTACAACGAGAAAAAATAATGAGATTATTTGTCCAACTTAGTTGAACTAAAATGGTTTTTGTTATATCTTGAGTTAGAAATTCAAATTGTGTCACCACTGGTGACACAATTTTATCATACTGATTATCAGCGTTTTGAATTTGTCTCACCACTGGTGAGACAAATTCAACATTCGCATAAGCTTCATAAAACTGTATCATTCTATATAACCCACGTTGATTGAAGCCTTTTAACTCAGGATTGTTCTTTTGAATGAATTTGGCTAATTCATCAACCGTTTTATCTCCCCATTCAGCAACAGAAATTTTTTGCTTGATGTAAGCTCCAATGTTCCAATACAAATTGATCAACTCGACATTTACCGCTTTAATCGCTTTGTTTCGAGACTGTTGTATTAAAGAAATGATTTCTGTAAACTGTTGATGCATAATGAGTTGTATGTGACGTAAAATTATAAAATATTCAATAATTATATTAGTCTTATATTGGTTATCCTTTATTAATTTTCTTTACAATTATTGTCAATTTTCTCGAGGTGATATCGGTGTTCGCAATCTCGAAACTTTTTGTATCTTAGAATCCTAACACCTTTGTAAAGCGATATTTGGGAAAATCGTGATCAATAGAAAAATGAAAGAAATATTTCAGACATTCAAACCAAAAAATTCAATAGTTAAAAAGTATATCGACTATTACTATTTAGACATTAAACCCAATAACACAATACGTGAATTTGAATGTTTTCCTCATTTCAACAATACGATTTCAATTTATAAATCACATATTCGATTGGCGAATGGAGATATGATCTTTGATGATACTTCAAAACCCTTCCAAATTTTTACCCCTATTCGCGAAAAAGTGCTTAAGGTAAGACAATTTGGAAAGGTGTACCGAATCGTAATTGTGTTTCATCCATTAGGGATTCAGAAATTTTATGAAAATTTAGATTTTGCAGGTTATATTACGAACCACGAATTTTTCACTACAAAGGAACTGAACGATGTTTTTTCGACAACAGTAATAGAACTGATTACCGATCTCTTAGATCATGCTTTCGAAAAGCGATTTAATAATTTTGATAACCAAATTTTAGAGCAGGCAATTCCATATATTTTCCACAATTATGAAAATATTTCAGTGACAGAACTTTCTGCCCAAATCGGAATCAGTAGGCAGCATTTGAATAGAGTTTTTCAGAGTAATTTAGGAGTTTCTGCGAAAAAATTTACTGAAATTGTCATTTTTAGGCAGTCAATAAATAGGAAACTTTTTCAAAATCCTAACTTGAATTTTACGGAACTTGCTTACGAATTTAATTTTAACGACCAGTCTCATTTCAATAAGGCCTACAAAATACTTTCAGATAAGTCACCCAAAAAATTTTTTAATAAGGGAACTGTTTTAGGAAAAGAAGATACTTTTTGGCATTTACTATCTTAATGCAAATATGTTCCATTTTTACAATTTTTCAGCTTTTGTTTAGGTTAATTTTGTCTCCAGACATTCGGTAATAATAGCTAAAATGAAAAAGTTTGCAAAAATTGTTAAGTATATATTTGTTGCATTTGTAAGTATTTGCCTCCTGTTTCTCCTGTATTTTTTTATTGATAATAAATTATTTTTAGAGTCTAAAAATCAGGATAATCTAACATATTTGAGAGAAAATACGGTCGAGATTACAAATTCGATTAATGACAAGTTGTTTGATGAAGATTTTTACAAATCAAATGTCTTTCTTTTAGGTGAAATTCACGGATACGCCGACAATCAAAAGCTGGATAAAGAATTGCTTATTTTCCTGAATAAAAAAATAGGGCTTAAGTATTACATTGCCGAAATGGATAGCCTCATTGCCAAAAAGCTTAATAATTTCTTGACCGATAGTTTGAAAAATCAAGAAGCTTTAAAAGAAGTTGTTTTGGCAATTAAAAAAAGAATACCGCAACAATCAAGTCAGGAGCTGTTTGATAAATGGAATGACATCCACGATTATAATCAAAAAGTATCAGATTCATTAAAAATCACGGTAATTGGGATTGATAAGAATTTTGAGGATGACTCAAAAGGGTCAAGAGATTTGGCTATGGCAATCAATTTTCAACATGCTATTAAAAACAGGAAACTTGAACATGAAAAATTTTACGGACTCTTTGGCTATTTCCATGTATTGCAGCATACAACTGAAAATGGAAAAGAAACTTTTGCCTCAGAACTGAAGAAATCGCAGATAAAAACGACGAGTTTTGTGAGTTATACCATAGATAGTGAAATGTACCTTCCCAAAAATCCCCAATTCCCTACTCCGGAAAATGAAAGGGTGAATTGGGTCAACGCAGATGGTCCTTTGCAACTTGTTAAGGGCATTAATGATCTGAAAGAATTAAGTAAACCTAATTCCATCACGCTTTTTAAGATCAATTCTAAGGATTCGCCTTTCCTGAAATCCCAATGCTTAATTACTGTGAAATCTCGAGTTTTTGGTGAAAATATTGTTCCTTCCATAGGTACATATACCACAGATTACTTTCAATATGTTTTTCTACTACGAAATTCAAAAGCTTTAACAAAACTGAAATAATAGATCATTTCCAGCAAAGAAAACTTACTTTATAAACTATTATTATCCATTTTCTAAGCAACGTTTCGGTGCTAGCTGTTCAAAATATGTTTAAAATATGGTTGAAATCGCTGTTTAAGCATGGATAATGCAAGGTTATACTATGCAGAAAGTATGGTTAACATAGATTTTAGATACTTTTAAGTTACTTTCAGTATGGTTTCACTACGAAGTTAAATAATTCCGAAATAGAGAAATAGTTTTGCTATTGGAGTAGTTTATTAAATATATGGTTTATGTTCTTCTATAGATATTTTATTCTAAATAAAAAATATATTATTAAGAAATAATAATTAATTTTGCAATTACTATTTTTGAATATTGTACCATTATTGACAATTCCTTTCTAATTAATGATGAAAAATTAACCGAGAAAGCGAATTATTGCTGTTATGATCTTGGAGCAGAAAAGTATAAAAATCGGTTTGTTCGTATTCGAGGAAACGGATGGACAACGCTTGGAAGACATGATGTTGGGTTATGAGTTGGCCAATTTTCTGGTTTACAATTTAAGAGAGACTTCAGTTAGCAGACTTATGCCATCCCTAGCCTCAAATGCTATGGATATCTGTATCCTTGATATCGATTTGGGACTGGAGCATTTGGAAAAGTTATTTGCCATGTCTGCCTTAAATAACTCGAGTCATATCTTAATTTATGCCAATGAACATCAGATGGATTCCATGCGTAAATGTATGGAATATGGCGCAAAAGGGTTTTTGATGAAGGGTGTGCTAGAGGCTGAATTATTATTTGCCATGGCATCTATTTTAGAAGGAGGGGCATTTATAAGTCCAGCTTTAGCAACCCATTTTTTTAAAACTTACCAACGCAAATGGCAACTATTGAATGAACTAACCGAAAGAGAGGTTCTGGTAGTCAATGGTCTGGTGGAAGGATTAAGCTACAAACAAATTGCCCAACAACATTACATGTCCATCAATACCGTAAGGGATTATGTGAAGAAGATCTACCGTAAACTCCATATTCAAAGCCGGGGCGAATTGCTCTATAAAGTACATATTCTCTAGCAAATAGGATTTAATAAAATTCGACATGCGAGGATCTACTAGTTTGGGGATCTTATTCCTTATTTTTTTCTGTTTATTTCCATTCCTATGTGTTGGCCAAGACAAGGATTTGACGATATATTTTGAAAAAGATAGCATCGAAATCCAAGAAGGAATTACGTTGTTGAATGCATTGATTGTTGAAAATTTACATCCTGATAGCCTATTTTTAGATATTTCCGGTGAATTTATGAAAAACGCCTTGCTAGGCTTGCCCAGTCAGCTCCGGTTAGGCCCCTTAGAATCTTTAAAATTTCCGTTGAAATACCTTGCTTCGACTTCATTGATCAATCAGCAAGATCAAGTTTTTACATTTAAGGTTCGTTCCACCCACAAGGCTAGAAGCAGTACGATAAATGTCAGTTTTAAAACCAAGGTTTTACATAAGGAAAGACTTTCAGTACAGATCAATCCCAATGAAGTTTACTTATATCCTGGACTCGAAAAAAGCAACATAAATGTATCCATAATAAATCCCGGGCTATTGCCTGTTGAATTTAAGGTGAAGCTTGAAAATTTACCGAAGGGATTTGAAATTTTAGGGATCGAGGAGCGGCATCAGTTAACCGGTAATGCTAAAAAGGACATCTTAATTTCCTTAAAGCATCCAAATTTCGAAGGGAAATCGATCGACGTTTACAGTTCTCTGGAAGTGTTGCTTGAAAAAAGGATTAATCCGCTAAGGTATCCTATACGATTCTTAAATTTAGGGAGCAAGGTCGATTTAATTGAGCAGCCTGCCATGCCAGGAAATTTTAGTGTGAGTTCTAATGAACTAAATTACCTGGGCAGTAATTTCATAAATAGTATACAATGGAGCTCCACTTCGGATATGTATTTTGCGAAGAATAAGAAATTGGATTTTGGCTTACAATACAACTATTATCCAAGTCAATCCACTTATCAATTATTTAATTCTCATGTGCATTACGCAGATAGTACTTGGGGCATTTACCTGGGATCCTTGAATGAGAACTTAAATTATAATCTGAATGGCAAAGGAATTAAAGGCACCTATCGATGGCAGGACCAGCGGATTAACGCCCTCTTTATGGATAATGACATGGTCGTTTTGGGAAACGAACTAGGAATTCGTCCTGCAGGGTATAATGTAGCTTTGGAATATTTAAGAGGGCCTCTTACGAAAGAGACCAGTCGGTATTTAGCGGTGCTCAATAGGCGACCAGATCTTAAAAGTAAAGGTGCAATGATGAATTTGGAACAACAAATTATACGATCTGGATTTCAGAAAATGCGGATAGAAGGTGGTTTAAGTATAAATAAGTTGAATGCATTTAAGGACCAGGTAGTGGAAATGGGGTATGCAGGAGGTGTTCGGTATGGGTTTCAAACGGAAAAATTTGCCTTGCAGTCCTTTCATTATTACAGTCACCCGAATTTTACAGGAAACCGAAGTGGGGTGTTACAATCCGATGTGCTTTTTGATTATAAGCCTACATCTGGAAGGACCTATTTATTAGGATGGAACTTCAACCAGAATAAAATGAAATCAAATGGTATGGAATACGCAGAGTTCCTAAATGGCCTGTTGGTGATTTCACAAATGAATTTGAGCGTTGCAGTACAACAGAAATTGTCTAGGAATTGGTCTGTGAGTGGAAGCCCATATTATATGCAACAGCAGATGGAAAGATTGAACCAAAGCAACGAAATAGAACCCAACCGATCCAAGTCTTGGCGATTCCGAAATTCCTGGAGTTATTTTGAAGGCGGAAAGTCCATGAATTTAAATTTCGATCAAGGTCTTACTGAGCAGCAAATAGGATCCTCCAATAAGGAGTGGTTTTATTCATTAAGAATAAATACCCAATTAACAGCTAAAGCCTTTAGCTTCACGATGTTTTATCAATATAATCCCTATTTTTTGTCGGATGGATTGAGTAATATGAAGTTTGGTCAATATCACATATTAACGGTAGAGCCAAAATATGCGAGAAGTTTCCTTCATAATACCTTAGACTTATCCAGTTCCCTGATGTTTTATTATCATGGCGATAGTAAGAACAGTAATTATGTCTGGAATGGACAAATCGCATATCAAATTAAACCCGGCCTACAATTGAAAGGTGATTTTTATTTCGGGATCAATAAGGTGCAAAGAATGATGATGTATAATCCGGAAACGGGAATTGACCCTACACCTATTGTTTATAATAGGAGAGACCCCACCTTTTTTTCTACGCGGCAGATCAGGATTGGGATAAAAAAAGACTTAAAATTCAATAACCGTAAGAACCATGCCCAGCTGACTATGCAATTTTTTCATGATCGGAACGGGAATGGAGTTCGGGAACAAGGAGAAACATGGGCCTCAGGAATTATGGTAGAAATGAAAGGCCAGAAAGCACAATCGGAAAAAAATGGGAAAGTGACGTTCAAAGTCTTAAAAGGAGAAACCTATTCTTTTCAACTACAAAGCCATAAAGGTTGGATCTTATCCAATGACGCGAAGAAGCAATTTGTTATTCAAAAAAATGAAACTTATGAAATACCCTTGGTGAAGATGACCTTGGTCAAGGGCAATATCTCTCAAGTGGTTAAAGCCTATCAACAGCCCATTACAGACTTTTCCGATTATCAAGTGTTGATCAGGAATGATAATGGAGCCTTGTTTGAAGCTCGAACAAATGCTGACGGACGATTTATCGTTTTTTTACCAGAAGGTAATTACCGAGCGGAGATCATTCCAAAGCAAGGTTTTGTTGATGTGGTTGAAAATGGTAAACATTTTCAGGTGAAAGAGGGCGAAGAGTTGGATCTGAGTTTTCAGATCCTAAATGCCGAAAGGAAAATCAGGATTCAACAATTTTAATATTAAAATACACATCTTTATGTATGGGAGAAATAATTAACTAATAAGACAGTATTCGTAAATTAGCAGTCTGTTTAATTTATTAATGATTATGTTAAAAAAATCAGTATTAATGTGTGCTACACTGTTGTGTGTTGGCATGGTTCAAATTGTTTATGGTCAAAGTAGAGCGGTGACAGTGAATGTCGAGCTGCGCGATGTATTGAGTGGAGGAGGTACAGGAGACGGTGGGACAGCTACCGGATCGAATAATGTTTCCTTCCTGTTTGATACGGAGGCAAAATATCGCCAAACGCAGACACAGGTGGTGGAAGATCAATTGCGGGTATTAGCTACAAAAAATTACAATATTAATTTAAAAGCGCAATCCGCAAATTTCACTTCCTCGACTTCTTCAAGCACCCTTCCGCTTAGTATTTTGAAAGTTTCTGCTGCCCTGAATGGAACAAACACCTTCAGTACAGCAGTAGTACCTACCACCGCTGATCAAGCGGTTTATACCGGTGGGGTACCAACTTTGGGTCAAGGATTTGACTTCAAATACGAAATTGAACCAAACGTATTATTGGTCCAAGCGCCAAAAGAAAAGTACAATGTGGTATTAACGTATACAGTTGTAGCTAATTAACAGTCTTGGGCGGGGATTAGCTAAATCCCTGCCCTATTTTTTTATCCCATGTTAGGTTCCAAAATTTCTTTCATAAAATTAATCATTCTATTTTCCATATGTTTTACATTGCCATCTAGAGGGCAGGAAATATCGATTTCTCCAGCAATTTTATATTTTGAGGGTGGCCCAGGGCAGAGTGCCACTAAAACGATAAAATTATCCAACCATGGTAAAAAAGCCTATGATTTTCAGGTAAGTATCAAGGATTGGACACGAGATTCTGTGGGCACCAAGGTTTATGCCGAACAGGGAACATTGCCGCATTCCAATGCCAATTGGATCCGTGTTAGTGAAACTTTTGTAAGGATCTTGCCGGGTCAGGAAATGCAGATGACCATAAATATGGATATACCTGCTGAACTTCCTAGGGATCGTACGAGTAATTCCATGTTTTTCCTTACCCAAATGAATGCTGATCGACAAGAAACGAATCATCCATCCATTGGTATTCAAATCAATTATGAGTTTGGAGTTCAGATTTTTCATGATCCCATTACCGCGAAAAAAGGGGAGGTGATTTTCCGAGATCTGCAATATCTGGAAGATTCGAAATTAGGAAAGCGCCAAATTCGGGTTGATTTCGAAAATAATGGAGATCTACACAAAGCAGGTCAATTACGTTTTGAATTGACCAATACGGAAAATGGGAAAGATTATAAATTAAGTGAACTAGCCTTTGCCATCATGCCACAAGGAAAACAATATCAAGTCCTCGATCTGCCAAAAGAGCTCGTTGCAGGGAATTACCATATTGTTGCGCTGTTGGATGCAGGGCCAGGCTACGAATTGAATATTGCAGAAAAAAAGATTCATGTGGGTTTTTAGGATCATCGTTTTTCTTAGTTTCGGAATATCCGTTGGATATGCCCAGAATACCCGTATGGAACTTACTGTTGCAGCTATGCAAGCGGGCAATGCCTCCATATTGGGAACAGGTTATCAATACAATCGAGGCTTTGCTTTAACGAATACGGTTCTTGCTCGATCGGAATATATTAATTTCCAGGAAGGCTATGGAATATCCAATTTACCCATTGGTATCCTCCATCTACGTGCTGAACAATCTAATCGTGTTTACCCAAAATTTCAGCTTACGACTTACGATCAGGAAATGGCGCCGGATGATCTATTTAACCAATTAAGTTCCGGAGCCTTCAATATTCGTTATGAGGTAGTAAACTTACAACTATATGCCTTAAAGGCCGGTGAATACCATAACCTCATTCAACTCATAGCCAAAAGCAATGTGTTGTTTTCTGACGTAAGCCCAAATCCAACCCGATTTGACCTGATCATTCCAAGGGTGGTTTTGCCTAATTTTAAGACAAGAGATATTACCTTAAATATAAACCAATTGGCTTATTATCGAAATGGTTTTACTTATCAGGTGCCAATTTCCTCCTCCGTTTATCATTCCGTACCGCTCTTAACAGAATTCAGTTGCCAAAGTCCCTATTTTAATTTTTTATCTCCTCAATCGCCTACCCATCAGAAATATGTGGATGTGTCAATGCTGCAAATGCATGGAGGAAAGTATATTAATAATACATTTTTCCGTTTAAGTGAGGTGAGCCAATTTTTATGGGAAGTATCTGATATTCCCGTGGGGAATAGAACTACGTTGAATTATGGTTTTCAGATTAATGCAGCGGACCTTAAATCTTCTTTTATGCATCCTGGTAATTACAGTACCCAGGTTCATTTACAGGTGATGGACGAGGGGAATCCTATCATTAATGAAAATCAAGTGATTAACGTGAATCTGGTCATTCCGGAAATGACTGAGTTTCAAGTAAGTTCCAATCAAGTAGAGTTGGCGTTTAATTCGGCAGATAACTATCTACATGGTGTAAACAAAGATTATGCAGGACACTTAGTTCTTAGTAAGAATGGCCCCTTCCAAGTGACCGTTCGTTCGAATTCCGCCTGGTTATATAATGGGCCAAATAGAATACCAGCAAGTACCATTTCGATCGGGCCGGTTGGGAATGATCCTCGGATTACCGCAGTTGAACAATTGAGCTATGACCCCCAAACGCTTATCCTTTCTTCCACAGGAATCATCGATGGTTCCTACAATATCCGTTACTCCATTCGCCCTACCGCCGCCCATCAGCTCATCCATGTGGAAAAAGGAAGGTATACCGGCCAGATTACCTACTCCATTACTGCCCTCTAACACTGTATAATAACATTATTACAGAAGCGTATCCCTTTTTTTGCTATTTTTCAGTTGAATGAAAAAGAGATCCATTATCTTGATAGGAATTGCGATAGCAATTGTTGTAGGCTTGATTGTTTATCGTATAATAAGCAATAAGGAGAAAGAAGAAAAACAAAGTGGCCCTGCTGGACCAAGGTCTGCCTCCAAAGTTTATGGAAAAGTGATACAAGGGCAGCCATTTTCTGATTTCCTTTCCTTATCGGGTTCCATTGAAGCCGATGAGCAGATCGAGATCCATTCGGAGATTTCCGGTCTGGTGGAGTCCATCAATTTTTCAGAAGGTGGTCGGGTTGGACAGGGGCAGACGCTGCTGAAGATAAACGACGCCGAATTGCAGGCCCAATTGGCGCAGGCACAGACCCGTAATAATCTAGCCAGTGAAAATGAACGCCGGGCAAAATTATTGTTGGAGAAGGAGGCGATAAGCCAAGAAGAATATGATATTGCCAGTGCAGATTTTCGTACCGCACAATCACAGATCCAATTGATCCGAGCGCAATTAAGTAAGACCGTAATCAAGGCGCCGTTTTCCGGAACCATCGGTCTTCGTAATATTTCGAAGGGAAGTTATATCAAGCCAACTACCAATGTGGCACAGTTGGTGAATACCAATCGAGTAAAGATTTCCTTTTCCATTCCAGAAAAATATGCCAACAAAGTGCGGGTGAACAATCAGATCAAGTTTTCTGTTCAAGGAGTGGAAGGCGAGTTTACCGCCAAGATCTATGCAACAGAACCTTCCGTGGAACTGAACACCAGAACCTTATTGGTAAAAGCGGTCACGCCAAATCCGAATGCGAAACTGATGCCAGGTACCTTCGCGAATATCATCTTTCCATTGGAAACAGTTGAAGATGGTTTATTGGTGCCGGCAGAAGCATTGATCCCGATTCAGAATGGGAAGAAGATTTTTGTGATGAAAAATGGAAAAGCGAAAGAGGTGATGGTGGAAACAGGTGCGCGTACGGATGAGGATGTACTGATCACCTCCGGATTGGTAGCTGGGGATACCGTGCTGACATCAGGGGTGATGTCTTTGCGTGATGGTGCAGCAGTGAAAGTCACACTTCGTTAATAAGCGAAAACATGAGTTTATCTACCTTAAGTATAAAACGTCCGGTTCTGACGATTGTGATGAACCTGCTCTTGATCCTGTTCGGGATCATTGGCTATACCTTTTTAGGGATCCGGGAATTCCCTTCCATTGATCCGGCACAGATCTCCGTGAGGACCAATTATGCCGGAGCGAATGCGGATATTATCGNNCCTGGAGAAGGCCATCAACTCCATCGATGGTATCCGAAATATTTCTTCCTCCAGTAACCAAGGTTCCAGTAATATCAGTATTGAATTTAATTTGGGCAAGAACCTGGAAGAGGCGGCCAATGATGTTCGGGATAAGGTTTCTCAAGCCTTACGCAGTCTACCACAGGATATTGATGCCCCGCCAGTAGTTTCCAAAGCGGATGCCGATTCGGAGCCAATCATCACCATGACCATTCAGAGCGCCACGAAAAACGTACTGGAGCTATCGGATTATGCAGAGAATGTCATCGCCCAACGTTTGCAGACGATTCCCGGTGTCAGTTCGGTGCAAATCTGGGGACAGAAAAAATACGCTATGCGCTTGTGGATAGATCCGGTAAAACTGGCTTCCTATGGGCTAACAGTAATGGATGTGCGGAATGCGCTGAACACGCAGAATGTGGAGCTTCCATCAGGAAAGCTGACCGGAGCAAATACGGAACTCGCTATTAAAACCTTAGGAAATCTGGCAACAGAAGAGGAATTCAGCAATATCATCATCCGTTCAGACAACAATCGAACTATCCGGTTTTCGGATGTGGGAAAAGCGGCTTTAGAAGCGGAGAATTTTGAAACCAAAATGTCAGATTCCGGTTTCCCGATGGTGAGTTTAGCGATCATTCCACAGCCAGGAACCAATTACTTGGAGATTGCAGACCAATTCCATAAGGAATACGAAAAGTTGGAAAATGAACTTCCTGAGGGATTTGAAACCAATATTGCAATCGATAATACGCTTTTTGTTAAAAAGGCAGTGCTGGAGGTGGTAGAAACCTTAGGGATTGCAATTGTTCTGGTGGTACTGATCATTTACCTGTTCTTCAGAAACTGGTCCATCGCCTTCCGACCTTTGATCGATATACCCGTTTCTTTGATTGCTACATTCTTTATCATGTACCTCTGCGGATTCTCCATCAATGTATTGACCTTGTTGGCTATCGTACTGGCAACGGGATTGGTGGTGGATGATGGTATCGTGGTTACGGAGAATATTTTCAAGAAGGTGGAAGAAGGAATGTCGCCCATAGAGGCGGCCATCAAAGGTTCCAACGAGATATTCTTTGCAGTTATCTCCATTTCTGTAACCCTTGCTGCGGTATTCTTACCGGTAATCTTCCTGGAAGGATTTGTGGGAAGGCTTTTCCGAGAATTTGGGGTCGTCATTGGGGCGGCGGTACTGATCTCGGCCTTTGTATCCCTGACCTTAACGCCGATGTTGAATGCCTATTTAATGAAGGGTGGCGAGCAGAAACATTCCAAGTTCTACATGCGTACAGAAAAGTATTTCGAGATGATGAACAAGGATTATGCAAGTGGGTTGAAAAGCTTCCTGAAATATAAATGGTTGGCTTTTGCTACTATTATCCTTTGTTTTGGCTTGATCTATCTTTTCTATCAACTATTACCAAAAGAGACGGCTCCTTATGATGATCGAAGTTACATCAGTTTGAGAGCAACTGCACCAGAAGGTGTTTCCTACGATTATATGGATCGTTTTATGACGGATCTCACGATGCTGATCAATGATTCGGTGCCGGAAAAGAAAGTGAGCTTAGTGATTACTTCTCCGGGATTCGGTTCTGCCTCTTCCAACAGTGGCTTTGTGCGGTTGGGATTGGTGCAGCCGGATGAGCGGGAAAGGTCGCAGGCTGAAATCGCTGATCATCTTTCGAGATTGACCAGGCAATATTCAGAGGCCAGGGTGGCAGTTTCCCAACAACCTACGATTTCGGTGAACCGACGTGGAGGGATGCCTATCCAATATATCATCCAAGCGCCAAACTTTCAAAAATTGGAGGAAAAGATCCCTGTGTTTATGGAAGAATTGGCGAATGATAAGACATTTTCCATCACCGATGTAAACTTGAAGTTCAATAAGCCGGAGATCTATGTGACTATTGATCGGGAAAAAGCTGAATCTATGGGCGTATCGGTATTGGATGTGGCACAAACCCTACAGATGTCGCTTTCTGGCCAACGCTTTGGTTATTTCATGATGAATGGAAAGCAGTATCAGGTGATGGGACAATTTGATCGGAAGGATCGTTCCACACCAATGGATCTGGCGTCTATCTATGCTAAGAATAGTCAAGGAGAATTGATACAGTTGGATAATATTGTGGAAATTGAGGAGCGGAGTAGTCCGCCTCAATTGTACCATAACAACCGTTATATGTCGGCTACGGTTTCTGCGGGGCTTGCTCCTGGTAAAAGTATGGGCGACGGTATTGAAGCGATGGAAGCCATTAAGGAAAAGGTGTTGGATGATACCTTTACCACGGATTTGGGTGGTGAATCCCGAGATTTTGTGGAAAGTGGATCGAATACCATGTTTGCTTTCGGATTAGCTGTTCTTTTAATCTTCTTGATCCTGGCAGCACAATTTGAAAGTTTTATCGACCCGATCATCATCATCATCACGGTTCCGATGGCGGTTGCAGGGGCCATGTTCTCGCTATGGTTATTTGGCCAATCCTGGAATATCTTCAGTCAGATCGGTACGATCATGTTGATTGGTCTGGTAACCAAAAACGGTATTCTGATCGTGGAATTTGCCAATCAGTTGCGGGAAGAAGGAATGGAGAAATACGAAGCGGTGGTGACTGCTTCGGAAGCCAGGTTGCGACCAATTTTAATGACTTCCTTGGCGATTGCCTTAGGCGCTTTGCCTATTGCCATGTCCTTAGGAGCGGCATCGACCAGTAGGATTGGTATGGGGGTAGTGATTGTGGGTGGAACCATGTTTGCCTTGGTATTGACCTTATTTGTCATTCCTGCCTTTTATTTAATGATGTCCAGAAAGAAACATAAGAATCCAGAATTGGAGCAAATTGAAGAATAACATGAAGAATTTAGGGATTATATGGTTATTGATGTTGACTTGTTCGGGTTCTCAAGCTCAGGGGCTATTAACGGTGCAAGAGGCCGTGGAGATAGCGTTGGAGAATAACTATGAAATCAAGCTTTCACATAATGATTTAAGGATTGCCGAGGAAAATGTGACCTACGGTAATGCAGGCATGCTACCCAATGTGACGGGAAATTTCTCCCAGAGCAATAGTGTGCAGAACTCCAGGCAGACGCAGTCCAATGGAGATGAGCGTTCTTTAAGGAATGCCAAAAACAACAGTATGTCGGTTGGGGTGAGTGTAGGATGGACGATTTTTGATGGTTTTGGCATGTTCTCCCGTTATGACCAATTAAAGGAATTGCGGAAACAAGGGGAGTTTGAATTGAAAAAAACGGTATTGACCACGGTTTCCGATGTGATCTCTACCTATTATACCATAGTGGAGCAACAGAATTTGTTGTTGGCCATTGATTCCAGTATCAATATCTCGAAGGAAAGGTTGAAAACGGCAGAAAACAGGTTTTCGATCGGTAAAGCCTCTCGCTTAGAGGTGCTGAATGTGCAGGTGAATTTGAACGAAGATGAATCCAGTCGATTGCGGCAGGCTGATGTGGTCAAAAACCTAAAGATCAACCTGAACAGTTTAATGGCTAGGGAACTGAGTATTGATTTTGATGTGGAAAGAGATGTGGAATATGACGATACCCTCATCTTTGAGGATTTATTAACGAAAGCAAGAGCGCATAATCCAGACCTGCAGATCATTGCAGTGAATAAACGAATGGCCGAACTGGAAGTGAAACGGATTAAGGCAGGACGATATCCAGTAGTTCGTTTGACCACCGGATATAACCTTTCGGAATCGGAATCCAGCTTAGGATTCGTTTCCAGTTCCAATTCGCGCGGATTGAACTATGGTGTTACTGCATCGATCAACCTGTTCGATGGCTTTAACCAACGCCGGAATGAAAGGAATGCCAAGATACAATTGGAAAGTGCGGATCTGTTGATTCAACAGCAGGATTTATTGGTGAAAACTGCCATTTCAACCGCCTTTCAGACCTATCAGACTAATTTGTCTTTGGCACGTTTGGAAGACAACAATGCGGCGATTGCTCGTCAGAATTTGAATATAACGCTCGAAAAATATAGGATCGGAACAATCAGTGCAGTGGAGTTCAGGGATGCCCAGGAGAACTTCATCAATGCGATATCTCGATTTAATTCCGCTCGTTTACAAGCTAAATTATCTGAGTTGCAATTGAAGGAAATTATAGGTAACATCGATCTTTAGGTAATTGTCTCAAGAAAATGACAGTAAAGCAATCGGTTGTGTAAATTGAACAAACGTTTGCATTTCCAAATCATTTTTGAATTACTGAAAAACGTATTATACTTGTATTAGGGGTTTGATTATCAAGCTCCTCAACCAAATTATGAAATTCAATAATTTGATAGTTTTCAAAATTCGACTGTTTAGTTTGTTTTAAAATAGGTGATTTATTGGGGGGCTATTAGTCCCCCATAATTTTGTAACTTAGTTTCTTTATTATTATATACTATGAATAACAACCGTAGAGATTTTTTGAAGAAGGCAGGTTTATTGTCGTCAGCGGCAATTGCATTACCTTCATTAAATAACCAAGTTTTTGCAGCTCCAAACTTTAACATNNAAAAGGATTAAAAGAAGCTAAAGCCTATTCTGGCGAAGATGGTTGGAAAACCATGCTTAAGAATGAAGATTTAGATTTAGTATATATCTGTACACCTTGGGAATACCATGCGCCAATGGCGATCGAAGCGATGAAATCGGGTGCTCATGCGGCTACTGAAGTTCCGATCGGATTGACCATCAGCGAAATCTGGGAAGTGGTGAAAACATCAGAAGCTACCAAAAAGCACTGTATGATGTTGGAGAACTGTTGTTATGATTTCTTCGAAATGTTGACTCTGAACATGGCCCGTCAGGGGATGTTCGGTGAATTGGTACATGCCGAAGGAGCTTATATCCACGATCTATTGGATCTGAACTTCAACAAAAACGGGTATGACAATATGTGGAGGTTGCGTGAAAACATCAAGATGAATGGTAACCTGTACCCAACACATGGTATTGGCCCGATCGCGCAATGTTTGAACATCAACACTGGTGATAGAATGACACATTTAGTGGCGATGCAATCCAATGATTTCCAAATGGCTGATAAGGCTAGGGAATTGGCAGCCAAAGATTCTTTCTACCAAGAATTTGTGGGTAAGAAATACAGAGGAAACATGGATGTAACCTTGATCAAGACAGAGAAAGGTAAAACCATGATGATCCAACATGATGTGACTTCGCCAAGACCTTACTCCCGTATTCACCTATTGAGTGGTACCAAAGGTTTTGCACAGAAATATCCGCAAGAAGGAATCGCATTTGGACATAGCTACATCAAGCCAGAAGAGTTGAAAGCACTATATGAAAAATACACACCAGAATTAGTGAAGTTCATTGGTGAACAAGCTAAGGAAGTTGGTGGTCATGGCGGTATGGACTTTATGATGGACTGGCGATTGATCGACTGTCTGCGTAA
Source organism: Sphingobacterium sp. UBA1575 (assembly GCA_002322865.1). Classification (GTDB taxonomy): domain Bacteria; phylum Bacteroidota; class Bacteroidia; order Sphingobacteriales; family Sphingobacteriaceae; genus Sphingobacterium. The sequence goes on from DCOH01000007.1 coordinate 66,361, forward strand.
TGGCTTACCATTGGATCAGACGGTATATGATGGTGCTTCTTGGAGTGCTGTAGTTCCTTTGAGCGTACAATCTGTTGCTAAAAACAGTCGTACTGTAGAGGTTCCTGACTTTACAAGAGGTAATTGGAAGACCAACAAGCCACACGACATGACGTTGAATGGTGGTGGAAACACCAAAATCCGTGCGAAAGTAACCGGAAAGAACATTCAATTGGACGTGTAACGAATACGTATAATTTAAAATAATCCCCTTATAAGAGGTTGCTTTCTTTGGATAGCAACCTTTTTTTTATTATCATCGTTCTATCATGAAGAAAATCAACCTATTGATCCTTCTGGCTTGTGCTCTACAGGCTTGTGAGTCAACGAATAAAAAACAAGATTCCAATTCTTTATTGCCTTCAGATCCAGTGGCAGTATGCCATAATGGAAGCATTCCTTCTCGTTTTGCTGCTGTATCGAATCTGGGCGATTCCTTGCAGCGTATTCAAGGAAAAGATGAAGTGGAAATGGTTTATATACCGGGAGGTTTGTTTCGGATGGGTTCTGAGGCTTTTGAGGATGCAAAGCCAATTCATGAGGTGAGGGTTGCGCCCTTTTATATGGATGCACATGAGGTGACCAATGCGCAGTTTGCCGCTTTTGTAAAAGCAACGGGGTATGTGACGGTTGCAGAGCGGCCTTTGGATCCTAAGGAGTTTCCGGGGGTTGATCCGGCTATGTTGGTGCCTGGATCGGCTGTTTTCGCTGCGCCAGCCAATGTGGAAGGTCTGCAGAATCATCTACAGTGGTGGAAGTATGTGCCTGATGCGAATTGGAGGCAACCGGAGGGGCCTGGAAGTTCTATTGTTGGCAAAGAGAAGCATCCGGTTACTCAATTGGCATATCAGGATGCAGAAGCCTATGCGAAATGGGCAGGAAAGCGTTTGCCAACCGAAGCGGAATGGGAGTTTGCGGCAAAAGCTGGTAAGCATGTGAATGAAACGTATTATTGGGGGAACGAGAAATTGGAGGATGGGAAATGGCTGGCGAATATTTATCAGGGCAAGTTTCCTTTGAAGAATACCAAGGAGGATGGGTTTGAAACGACTGCTCCTGTAAAATCTTTTCCGGCAAATGCTTATGGCTTGTACGATATGGAGGGGAATGTATGGGAATGGTGTTCGGATTTCTATCGACCGGATTATTATGGGGAGAGTGCTAAGGATAATCCGAAGGGACCTAAGGATTCTTATGATCCGCAGGAGCCTGGGGCAGTGAAGAGGGTGCAGCGGGGTGGATCTTTTTTATGTAATGATGAGTATTGTGAGCGGTATAAGGCGGGGAGTAGGGGAAAAGGGGAAGTGAATTCGCCGACGAATAATGTGGGGTTTAGATGTGTGGTTGAGATTTAGATTGCTTCNNAAGGAGGGCAATCGCCCTCCTTTTTTATTTCATACCCTTTCTTTAATTTATCAAAATATTAACCCATTGTGATTATTATTAATCAACACACCTAATATTATCTTTATTAAAAATATTAATGAATTAAAATGTATTATTTTTTCAAAAAATATTTGTGTAATTAAAATTAAATTTGAATATTTAATTAATGATTAATAACACGATAGTTATTTAGCAGTTTACGCGCCAGTGTAAACCCCAATTAACAAACAACAAACTAATTAAACGTATGAAACAAAAAATTTTACTCTTTTGTTTGCTCATCTGGATGATGATGGGACAAGCGTATGCACAAAGTCGACAAGTAACTGGAACAGTTACCTCCGCAAGTGATTCCAAGCCTTTGGCCGGTGTTTCAGTTTTAGTATCTGGAACAACATTAGGTACCCAAACCAATCAAGATGGACAGTTCACCATCACAGTACCAAATTCACAAGCGAAATTATTATTTTCTTATGTAGGCTATCAGGATCAATCTGCCCAAGTTGGTTCAAGAACGGTTATCAATATTTCGCTACTTGCTGTTGGTGAGGTATTGGATGAGGTAGTCGTAACTGGATATTTGGTCCAACGGAAACAAAGTTTTACTGGATCATCGGCAAATATTACTGGCGATAAAGTTGCTAATCGACCTTTACAGAGTTTTAGTCAAGGTTTGACAGGACAAGCATCCGGTGTGAATATTATCCAACCTTCAGGAGTGTTGAACAATCCTCCTGTAGTGAGGGTGCGGGGTCTAAGTTCTCTTTCTTTAAGTTCATTTCCATTGGTCGTAGTGGATGGAATTCCGATCTCCACAGGAGATGTATCTTCCAACTCTTCGGCGAATAATCCGCTTGGAGATATCAATCCCGAAGATATTGCTTCGATCAATATCCTAAAGGATGCAGCCTCTACGGCTATTTATGGATCTAGAGCTGCTGCAGGTGTTTTGGTGATAACGACAAAACGCGGAAAAACAGGCGATGCCAAGTTCAGTTATGATGGCTGGATGGGTTCTTCACAAGCGGTCAGATTGCCCGAGCTCCTTAATGCAGAACAATATGTAACCCACAAAAACAAGGCAATAGCCAATGCAAGAGCCTTGAATCCGAAATTACCTCAGGGGCCTTTTCCTCAGGCGGGAGGCTTTTTCCTTGACACCTTGGAAGATGGCCGTATTGTGGAAACCAACTGGGCTGATTTGATTTATCAAAATGGGATTTCCCATAACCATAATTTAAGTGTTACTGGAGGAACCGAAAAGACGAGTTATTACTTTTCGGGCAACATGTCGGATCAACGCGGGATCTTGGTCAAGAATAATTTTAAGAGAAAAGCTATTCGAGCGAACATAGACCATAAGTTATCCGATAGATTTAAATTTGGCGGATCCTTTAGTTACACGAACAGTCATAACCAATCGCCCAATTCAGGATCAGTTCCTGGTGCCGCATTCAATACTTCTGGGCTTGGTCGGATAGCGATGGTTCAAGCACCGAATGTTTCCCCTTATTTACCAGATGGTGGTTATAGTGTAGCCGGGAATTCTATTGGAAAAGGTAAGAATGTCCTTGCTCCAAATTACCCCAACCCTATGCCGATCATTGACTTGGATAAAAACACATCCGAAACCAATCGCCTATTTGCCAATGCAAATTTTGAGGCCAATATAATTGAAGGGTTAAAATTTTCCTCTAGTTATACTTGGGACCTTAGGAACACCGGAAACCAGACTTTCTGGAATCCTATTAATGGAGATGGGTTCAGTTACCAAGGATATGCATCCAATAATACGGCAAAGGCAAATAACTGGATTTTCATGAATAACCTGGTGTATTCAAAATCCATTAATGACCATAATTTCGTGCTTTTGGTAGGTCATGAATCTCAATTGAACCGGGTAGAAACCTGGGGTGGAACAAGAACTGCTCTTACCGATCGATTCTTTAACCAGTTTCAAGGAGGTTATAAAAATAATCTACCCAGTGGAAACGGGGTTGGAGAACAGGCCTTTGAATCGTATCTAAGTTCTTTAAACTATGATTTTGCAGGAAAATATTTCATCACGGCCAATATTCGTAGAGATGGAAATTCGGCTTTGTCCGCAGCCAATCGTTGGGGTAACTTTGGAGGTGCATCCTTAGGATGGACCATTTCAAAGGAAAATTTCTTTGAATCTTCGGTGTTGGGTGAGTTATTCAATTCCATGCGTTTTAAAGGGAGTTGGGAGCGTGTTGGAAATGGAAATCTAACAAATTGGTATGCCACCAATAATCTATATACAGCGGGTGTTTATGGGCAAGATGGTATTGTTGCTTTCGCACAAGCGGGCTTAAAAGATTTGAAGTGGGAATCAAGTAGCCAAACCAATATTGGATTGGATTTTACGATGCTGGATAATCGATTGACGGCAGAAGTGAACTGGTTCAACAAGGATATAGACAATATGATTTTGGCCGTTCCACAAACGCCGTCAAAAGGTATACCTGGAAGTTCTATATTGATGAACGTAGGTAGTATGTATAATAAAGGATGGGAATTCTCCCTGAATTTCCAAGCCATTCGTAGAGAAAATTTTAGATGGAATACAAACCTGAATTTCGCGACCAATGAGAACATGGTGACAAAGCTTTACGATGGTAGACCAATTATTGCCAGCACGGGCGGATTAGAAACAACGAGTATTACAGAAGAAGGAAAATCTGCTGCCCAAATTTATGCCGTACCTACGGCAGGGGTAAACCCGGAAAACGGGCGTCGGATCTTCATTAATAAAGAAGGTGAAAAGGTTCAGTTTCAACCTTCAGCACCTGGGGCGCCTTATACCTATCTGGACGGTAGAACAGCTCCAACAGCGGCCGATCAGGCTGTGGCCATGGGAAATACCTTGCCAACCTGGTATGGTGGTTTCAACAATGATTTCCAGTTCAAAAACTTTGATGTACAGTTGAATTTTACTTACTCAGGAGGAAACTACATTTACAATGGTACAAGAGCGGGTTTATTGGATCAACGGATCTGGAATAACTCCACTGAAATTTTGGAATCTTGGACGCCACAAAATAAAAATGCTAAAATTCCATTGGCGATCTACAACGATAATGTTTCCAATGGATCTTCTTTTGCCATTGGAGCCAATGTAGAAAAAGGAGATTTTTTTAGACTACAAACGGCCACAGTGGGCTATCGTGTCCCATCGGATTTCTTGCAACGTGCGCAGATTTCTTCTGTTCGGTTTTATGTTTCTGTGCATAATGCCTTTTTACTTACAAAATATACCGGTGTGGATCCTGAAATTTCCTCGAATGGTAACAGTAACCTCAGTTCTGGTGTAGAACGAAACTCTATTCCAAATGGTCGGACTTTTACATTTGGGATTAATTTAGGGCTATAATTTATCAAGACATGAAAAAAATGAAATCAACAACAAAAATATTAGCAAGCTTCCTGTTTTTAGCCGTTTATTTAATGGTTAATTCCTGTGGGAAGGATTTTCTTGACCGAGCTTCCGAAACAGAGATTCCTGAGGATCAAATCAGTGCCGAAGCTACCAGAATCGAAGGTCAGGTAAATGGTCTATATGCATCGCTGAAAAGTGGGGCATTATATGGGGGTCGTTATCTGATTTATAATGACATCCGAGGTGATGAGTTTATTAACAGGGCACAAAATGGGGTAACCGGTTTTACGGTTTATTTGTTCACCAATGATGCTTCTGACAGTTATGTCGGCAATTTTTGGGTAGCGGGTTATTTAACCATCAATCGGGTTAATATTTTCCTGGATGAAATGGCGAAATTAAAGCCTAATGTAATCACCGACGCTAAAAAGAAGGAATATATTGCGGAAGCGAAATTTGTGAGGGCGATGGCTTATTATGCCTTGGTGCAATTGTTTGCTAAGCCTTATGTAGCTGATAATGGTGCATCCAAAGGTATCCCTCTGCGTTTGAAACCTGAAAAAACGACAGAAAATAATGCGATCCAACGCTCAACGGTTAAAGCAATCTATGATCAAATCTTAAAAGATTTGAACGAATCGGAGATCGATGCACCTTTGAGGCACTCCAATGGTTACAGAACCTCAACAAGAGCGCATAAAAACACGGTAATCGCCTTTAAGACCCGTGTGTATTTAGCAATGCAGAATTTCCCTAAGGTTATTGAAGAGGGCAATAAATTAGTAACCGCTACTGCTCCTTTTAAAACCAAAACGGGTACTCCTCAGGAATTGTTAGGACGGGTTGCAACCGTGTATACCGATAAAATCAGTGCGGAAAGAATTTTGAGTTTCCCATTTGAACTAACCAACATTCCTGGGACACAAAACCAATTATCCTATTATTATAATATCGGTAACTTGGAATATCATATTAATACCTCAGGTACAGGAATCTATAATAATCCCAATTGGCCGGCTACGGACGCTAGAAAAAGGGATCTGACGGATTTGTATGCCAACACTTTTCGATTTCTTACGAAGTTTACGGATGTGGAAACCTACCTGGATTGGGTTCCAGCCATCCGTTATGCGGAGGTATTGTTAAATCTAGCAGAGGCTGAAGCAGTAGAAGGGGATGAGGCGCGAGCTTTGGCTTTATTAAAAGCGATCAGACATCGTTCGGATGCGAATTACGTATTTCCAACATTTGACAGCAGGGCTAAATTGGTAGAAGCTATTCTATTGGAAAGAAGGATAGAGTTGTTAGGAGAAGGTTTCCGAATCCCAGATTTACAGCGGAGAAATATGCCTATCGTGTCTGTCGGTGCAGCAAAAAGCATCCTACCAACGGATCCGGAATATATTTTTCCAATTCCTTTGCGGGAAATTATAGATAATCCAGATATCAACAAGTAATAGAAAGCTTTTATTGATAGAACGTGGTTTATATTACATTAAGTTAATGATCAAAAAAAAGGAGGGCGATTGCCCTCCTTTATTATTTTATCAATTCTTGATCTCGCAAAATTATTGTGCGTTCAAGAACATGGATTTTTTGGAATATAATTCTCTGAAATGAGGATCGTTCAAGTCTTTGATGAAACGGATTGCCTCACCGGTAGACTTCATCTCAGGACCTAATTGTTTATCTACCTCAGGGAATTTTGAGAAAGAGAATACAGGTTCCTTGATTGCATAACCTTCCAACTTACGAACTATAGTAAAGTCTTTCAGTTTATTCTCGCCCAACATCACTTTTGTTGCGATATTGATGTAAGGTACATCGTATGCTTTCGCGATAAATGGAACCGTACGGGATGCTCTTGGGTTTGCCTCGATCACATATACATTCTCATCTTTGATCGCGAACTGGATGTTCAATAATCCTAATACATTTAATGCTTTCGCCAATTTGATGGAATACTCTTCCATTTTTTGCTGCACATTTTCAGAAAGGCTGAATGGAGGTAGTACCGCTGAAGAGTCACCTGAGTGAATACCCGCAGGTTCAATATGTTCCATCATACCGATGATATGTACATCTTCCCCATCACAGATAGAATCTGATTCAGCTTCTTCTGCTCTGTCCAAGAAATGGTCGATCAGAATATGGTTTCCTGGAAGGTTTTTCAATAGGTTCACTACCGCTTTTTCCAAATCCTCATCGTTGATCACAATACTCATCCCTTGTCCGCCTAATACGTAAGATGGACGAACCAAAACTGGATAACCAACTTCGTTTGCTACTTTGATCGCTTCTTCTGCTGAAGTAGCCACACCATATTTAGGATAAGGAATATCTAATTCTTTCAATAGGTCGGAGAAACTTCCGCGGTCTTCCGCCAAGTCCATGTTCGCGAAGGAAGTACCGATGATTTTTACACCCAATGCTTCTAAGCGTTCCGCCATCTTCAAGGCTGTTTGACCACCCAACTGAACGATTACACCTTCTGGTTTTTCCAATTCGATGATTTCACGTACATGTTCCCAGAAAACAGGCTCGAAATACAGTTTATCGGCCATGTTGAAATCTGTTGATACCGTCTCAGGGTTACAGTTCACCATGATTGCTTCATAACCACATTCTTTAGCCGCCAATAACCCGTGTACACAAGAATAATCAAATTCGATACCTTGTCCGATACGGTTAGGGCCAGAACCCAATACGATGATTTTTTTACGATCAGAAACTACGGACTCGTTCTCATCTTCAAAAGTCGAGTAGTAGTAAGGTGTATGTGCAGGGAATTCTGCCGCACAAGTATCTACCATTTTATAAACACGGTTGATGCCTAGTTCTTTACGACGAGCATAAACCTCATCTTCGGTGGTGTTTCCTAATAACCAAGCGATTTGGTAATCGGAATAACCTTTTTGTTTTAAGGTCATGAAGAAGTCGCGCGGGATATTGCTCAATTGATACCTGCGCAATTCGCCTTCCAATTGAACCAACTCTTGAATCTGTACCAAGAACCATTTGTCGATCAATGTTGCTTTACGGATGGATTCCAAAGGAACACCCAATTCAAAAGCATCTTTGATGTGGAACAAACGGTCGGCACTTGGATGCTCCAAGCTGTGCATGATCTCTTCCAGGTTTCTGGATTGACGACCATCTGCACCTAATCCTGCACGTCCAGTTTCTAAGGACTGCGCAGCTTTTTGTAGTGCTTCGATAAAGGTACGTCCGATGGACATCACCTCACCTACCGCTTTCATCTGCAATCCCAATTCTTTGTTTGCACCTTTGAATTTATCAAAGTTAAAACGAGGAACTTTCACGATTACATAGTCCAATGTAGGTTCGAAATATGCTGAAGTTGTTTTAGTAATTTGATTCTGCAATTCATCCAGGTTATATCCGATCGCTAATTTGGCAGCAATCTTAGCAATTGGATAACCAGTCGCTTTTGATGCCAACGCTGATGAACGGGATACACGTGGATTGATCTCGATGGCGATGATTTCTTCATTCTCTGGATTCACCGAGAATTGAACGTTACATCCACCTGCGAAGTTACCGATAGAACGCATCATCTTGATTGCCTGATTACGCATATCTTGGTAACATTTATCCGAAAGGGTCATACCTGGTGCAACAGTAATGGAGTCACCGGTGTGGATACCCATAGGGTCAAAGTTTTCAATGGTACAGATGATGATCACATTATCGTTGGTGTCACGTAGAAGCTCCAACTCAAATTCTTTCCATCCTAATACTGCTTGTTCAACCAAAACCTCATGTGTTGGTGAAGCGTGCAGACCACGATTCAATGCCGCATCAAAATCCTCTTTTTTGTGCACAAAACCACCTCCGGTTCCTGCTAAGGTATATGAAGGACGAATTACCAATGGAAATCCAATGATTTGAGCCGCTTCCTTACCTTCTAAGAATGAGTTTGCAATTTTAGAGGTTGCTACCCCTACGCCGATATCGATCATTAATTGACGGAATTCTTCACGGTTCTCCGTTTTTTCGATCGCAGCAACATCAACACCGATTACTTTGACATTGTATTTATCCCAAATACCACGGTTTGATGCTTCAATACAAAGGTTCAAAGCGGTCTGTCCACCCATTGTAGGCAATACAGCATCGATTTGACGTTCTTGAAGGATCTGCTCAATACTTTCAACGGTCAATGGAAGTAAGTAAACATGGTCAGCTACGACATTGTCAGTCATGATGGTAGCCGGGTTTGAGTTGATGATGGATACAGAGATACCTTCTTCTTTTAAGGAAAGGGCAGCTTGTGATCCAGAGTAGTCAAATTCACAGGCTTGACCAATCACGATAGGTCCAGATCCAATGATTAATACCGAATTAATGGAGGTGTTTCTAGGCATTATTTTCTATTTCAAAGTTAAATACAAAAATACTGTGGACTGTTGCAGACAGATTTTGCCTTAAATGAGAGGTGATTTCCGACTGCTTTGTCGGAGTGCAAAGTTACATTATTATTTTTAAAAACGAATAATTTCATGAATTAATATATCACAATCTCATCAGCAAAAAGATATCCTTTCATGGGATTGCTCGCCACAACTTGTACAAATCGTGTCATGATTGGTTTTTCCAATTTTATTTCGAATTTCTGGAATTTCAAGGTTGGATCTTTTGTGCCCACTTGGTTTTTTATGGTTCCAATTTCTCTATAATTTTTACCATTATCTGAAACAAGAACCTTGAATTCTCCAGGAAAATAAACACCAGGACCAGGGATCTGCATGAAATTAACAGCCACGGATTTGATTTCCTCTCGACGTTCAAAATCTACGATGGCATCAAAGCCTTTCGTAAAGCCTTGCCATTGCCCATCACTATAGGTTAAAGTACCTTTGATTCCATTAGTTAAGGTTTTAGCACCTTGAGCTGGATATCCTTCCCATTTGGTTTTGTAGATAACATCTTTTCCAATGGCTTTATGCACATCCAATTCTACTGTCTCCACGGAACTCACCCGTGTAGAATCTAAAAAGGAGGCTGCTTTAATTACAGCTGATTTGGAAAGTTCGATAGGAAGATTGTATAGGGTAGAGCTGCTTTTCGGATCAGTTCCATCAACGGTATAACGGATATAAGGCGTGAATTGTTCCGAACTTAAACTTACGGTATTCTTTCTAGCTACCGAATCGAATTTGACTTTATAGGAAACGGAGAAAGAAGGTCTGTAATAATTGACATCCTTTTCTTGTAAAATCTTATAATGTTGTTGTAGGCGTTTGTTGAAATCTTCCCATTTACGATCGGCTTGGTCTGTCCAGACCATTTCTGCCAAGGCTAAAACGCGAGGAAATGCCATGTATTCCAAATGCTGGTAACTGGGGATATATTCTGCCCAAAGATTGGCTTGGGCGCCTAGAATATGTTTCTTCTTATCCTCGGGCAATTTAGCTGGAACGGGGTTGTAACTATAGACTTTCTCAATTGGAAGGTATCCACCAATAGCCTCGGGTTGGGTTCTTGGATCCGATTGATAGCTGTCAAAATAGAGATAAGCACCCGGAGTCATGATTACATCCTGACCTGCAGTAGCCGCTTTGATGCCGCCATCTTCACCACGCCAACTCATCACAGTTGCTCCAGGAGGCAATCCACCCTGTAATATTTCATCCCATCCGATCATTTTTCTGCCTTTAGCATGCAGGTGTTCCCCGATTTTCTTTATCGCAAAACTCTGAAGCTCCTCTTCGGTTTTTAAACCTTCCTTTTTCATGAGCTCTTGGCATTTTGGACAACTTTTCCAATGTTTCTTATCGGCTTCATCACCACCAATATGGATATAGGAAGACGGAAAAATCCTAACCACCTCATCCAGTACATTTCTCATAAATTGATAGCTTTCTTCATTGCCCAAACAGAATTCCCCTTGGGTATAGGGTTTTCCTGTGCAGGATAGTTCTGGATACACCGCGAGAACCTCTTCGGAATGACCTGGGAATTCAATTTCTGGAATGACGTTGATACCCCTTTTGCCGGCATAATTAATAATTTCCCTTGCCTGTTCCTGGGTATAATAGCCACCATAGGCATTGGGATTTCCTTGCTCTACATATTGCCGGCCATTATTCCACCAATCCTTCCATAGGGTATGCGATCGCCAAGCTGCTTTGGAGGTCAATTCTGGATATTTTTTGATTTCCAATCGCCATCCTGCAGCATCGGTAAGATGCCAATGGAAGTTATTCAGTTTATATAAAGCCATTAAGTCGATATATTTCTTAATAAAGCTCAAAGGCACAAAATGCCTGGAAACATCCATGTGTAATCCGCGGTATCCGAATCGTGGCTTGTCCTGGATTTGGATATGGGATAAGGCATGCGGACCTTCTAAAAGATTTAATTGGACCAAAGTATAGATTCCGGAAATCATCCCTGATGCCTGATGGGCCTTCAATAGAATACCCGAATCATCTATTTCTAAACTATATCCGTTGGGATCTATCTTATCTCGATCTTGGGCTTTGAACAATCGGACCCCAAGTTGATGCTGTTTCCTTATTTTCTTGACCAGCTCATTGCTGTTTATTTTAAGCGATGGAATTTCATAGAGCAGTTCGATTACCCCAGCAAATTCCTCTGTATAATATAATGGAAAATTCTGGTCCAAACTTAATTTCCCATCCATGACAAGCATTTTGGAGGGTCTAGGGATAAGGGAAATTTCCTTGTCCTGAGCAAATAGGGACAGGGTGGAAATTAATAACAGTACCAAGAGGTGGAACAATTTGGTCTTCATATTATTAATAAGGGGTTTGTTCTTCTGCAAATATCTTAAAATTTTAACACATCCCTCGCATAATTGTTTGGTCGGCAGATTTATGATATTAAGCAAACATAACCTTTATTTTAAATCATAGAAATATGCTTACATTTGTAGCATGATTCAATTACCTGTCATTCCAGCAAATCAGACGCAACGTAAACCAGATTGGTTAAGGGTTAAATTACCGGTAGGTAAGGAGTACCGTCATGTACGCGGTTTGGTTGATGAGCATAAATTGCATACCATTTGCGAAAGTGGAAACTGCCCGAACATGGGAGAATGTTGGGGAGCTGGAACAGCTACCTTTATGATTTTAGGTAATATCTGTACACGTTCTTGTTCATTTTGTGCAGTAGCAACAGGAAGACCATTAGCAGTGGATACGGATGAGCCGAATAGGGTGGCCAATTCGGTGAAATTAATGCAGGTAAAACACTGTGTGATTACCTCTGTAGATAGGGATGATTTAAAAGATGGCGGTTCTACCATATGGGCAGAAACGATCAATGCGATCCGCCGCGAAAGTCCAGAAACTACATTGGAAACATTAATTCCAGACTTTAAAGGGCAATGGGACAATTTAGAACGTCTTTTAGAAGTTCGTCCGGAAGTGGTTTCCCACAATATTGAAACTGTTCGTCGATTGACTAGAGAAGTTCGGATTCAAGCAAAGTATGATCGTTCTTTGGAATGTTTGAAGCGTATTTCGGCAGCAGGCTTACGTACGAAATCAGGAATTATGTTGGGATTTGGTGAAACGGAAGAGGATGTTGTTGAAACCATGCAAGATCTATTTGATGCTGGGGTTCATATCTTGACCATTGGCCAATACCTACAGCCTACCAAAGCACACCATCCCGTTGTAGAATGGGTTACTCCGCAACAATTTGAAAAATATAAAGAAATCGGTTTAAAAATGGGATTCAAGTATGTAGAATCAGGACCATTGGTTCGTTCTTCCTACCATGCAGAAAAACATTTGTTCGATATGCAATAAGAACCCTTGTGTTTAAAGAAAAAATCCTTAGAAATCTCTAAGGATTTTTTTATTTTTAGGAAACTTACCAGCTCATCATGAACCTGAAAAAATCTGTGCTTACCCTTGTTATAGGCTTGTTCCTGAGTTTATCGCTTTCCAGTATATTTTATATCTTATTTCTATTGGGTTCCAGCGGAAATTGGCCAGCTTGGGCTATGATCATTTTTCCTGCTGTAGTTGCCTTATTTGTTATTTTCATGGCAAGACAGCGGATTGGCAAGGGCTTGATCATTATAGGTGCCATGCTACCTATTTTAGTATCCCTATTATTTCAGCCCTTGGTAAAGAGCCTAAGATATAATTTTGGAGAAGTAAGGACCTTAAAGACCATTTACGATCTCAAACCTTATGATAAAGCATTGTTTCTGGATGCTGAAGATTGGTATGTCGATAGGATGCAGGTGATTCCGGTGTCGAGGGAAGTACCTTTAAGTGGATTGTTCAATTTGGGGAAGAAAAAAATTGAAGCCTTATTCCTTGTTCCGATTTTCCAAAAAGATGAACCTTACATGGCTTATGCGCGTGGATGGATGGCTTTCGATTACAGTAAAATGTTTGCTGCTGATGAGGTTACTGAAGAGTCAATAGATAAATTCCTAGAGAGTTCGCTTTCTCATTTCAAACGAATGGATTTAAGGCAATTCAATTATTTGGAACGTATGCCTCGAAATAATCTGCAGGATCTGTTTTCTAAAATGAGTCGTACCCATGAATTTTATAAAAGTGGATTTGGAAATATATATCAAGGGCAGGATGTGGATAGGGATGCACTATCAGCTCATTATTTTAAATTTTTCCTGTTCTCATTGCTAATCATCGGTGTGCCAGGATTCCTGCTCATTCTTGCCGCTCTTTATTTAGCGGACCGTTATTGGAAAAAGCTTAACGTTTAAATACGGTTTCACCAGCAATTACGGTTCTCAAGGTTTTGATATCGCGAAGGTTTTCATTCTTTGCTGTCATGATATCCTCTTCAAGAATCACAAAATCGGCATCTTTACCTTTTTCAATGCTTCCACGTTTTCGTTCTTGAAAACAGGAATAAGCAGCCCAAATGGTCATTCCGCGCAAGGCTTGTTCTCTACTGATGGCATTCTCCATCTGGAAGCCTCCATTTGGAAAGCCGTTCTTATCTACTCGAGCTACAGCGGCATGGAAACCATAGAGTGGATTATAATGTTCCACGGGAAAATCGCTTCCCAATGCCAATAAACCATATTGATCCAACAATTGCTTGTAGGCATAAGAAGTTTTTAGACGCTCTTCACCCAATCTTTCTCCTGCCCAGTACATATCCGAAGTAGCATGAGTTGGTTGGACAGATGGTATGATTTGAAAATCCTTGAATTTATGGAAATCATCAGGCTGGATGACCTGTGCATGTTCTATCCGCCAGCGACGTTCCTTTCCATCTTTCAAATATTTTCCATAGCTATCCAAGATGATCCTATTCGCTGAATCTCCGATAGCATGTGTATTGACCTGGAAGTTACTTTTAGCTAATCTTTTGATGAGATCATCAAAATCTTTAGGGCTTTGTAGCAAAAAACCATTTGTTGGTGCATCATGATAAGCATGCAGTAAGCAGGCTCCACGAGATCCTAAAGCACCATCGGCCATCAACTTAAAAGATCTAACCGTTAATCGATCGGATTCGAAAGTGCCTGCGCGTAGAAATTCCTTCACACTTTCAGGAGTCGCCAAAACCATGGCATAATCCCTTATCTGTAAAGAATCCTCATTATAAAAAACTTTTAAGGCATCGATCTGGCTTTTATTAAGGCCAGCATCCACAATACTTGTCAATCCGACGGAAACCAAAGAATCTTGAGCCCTTCTCAGCATTTTCAGCAATGCACTGTTCTGGTTTTTGGGGATATGCTTGCTGACCAATTGCATGGCATTATCTACCAAAATCCCATCGGGTAATCCTTCCTCATTCACCGAGATCAATCCGCCATCTACAAAATAGGCAGAATCCAGGCTCGCTATTTCAAGTGCTTTCCCACTTGCCAATGCCGCATGGTAATCTACGCGGGTCAAGTAAATTGGAAGATCTGGGAAGTATTTGTCCAAGGAATCCTTTACTGGGAAATTCTTGTCCTCCCATAGATTTTGGTCCCAACCATTACCAACAATCCATTTCTTATCCGGATTGGCAGCTATGTATGTTCTCAAACGATCAAGGATTTCATTATAGGAGGCAGCTCCGACCAGGTTGACCTCATCCATGGCCTCAGCCAGCATGAAGAAATGCCCGTGGGCATCATAAAAGCCTGGATAGATGAACTTCCCTCCAGCATCGATTTTTTCTTTCGCTTCGTATTTATTCAACAGATCCTGGGAAGATCCCGTTTCAATGAACACACCGTTATTTACGGCAAATGCCTCTATGGTTGTGAAGGCAGAATCGACCGTATATACCTTAGCATTGTAAACGATAAGATCGATTTGCTTATTGGTCGTACAACCGAATAAACAACCTAACAGTAAAAAGAAGAAAAGTTTGGTAATGCTCTTGTTCATTATTTAGGAAGCCTTATGAACAAATGTACTAAGAAATTGCTGAAATTTCTATAGAACTGAAAAAGCTTCTTTTCCTAAAAAAAGAAGCTTTTTCGAATTCAAAAATCAAAATACAATGATTGTTAGCAGTACTCATCGAATGCAGCAACTAGGTTGTCTGCAATCATCTGAGCCGGACGGCCTTCAATCATATGTCTTTCTATCATGTGTACCAATTGACCATCTTTAAACAATGCCATTGCAGGTGAAGATGGAGGGTAAGGCAACATATATTGACGTGCTTTATCAACAGCGTCTTTTTCCATTCCTGCAAATACAGTAACTAATTTGTCAGGATGTTTTTCGTTTTTAACGGCAGCTTTAGCCGCTGGGCGAGCATTTGCAGCTGCACAACCACATACCGAATTGACCACTACGAATACTGTTCCCTTGGTTGGGATGGCAGCATCAACTTCCTCAACTGATTTTAATTCTTCGAAACCAGCATCAACTAATTCTTGACGCATTGGTGCTACTAAATATTCTGGATACATACTATTTCCTTTTTTGTTTAATGCAAATATAAGTTGAAAAGCCGCCCAAACCAAGTTTCTATCCTCAAGATAATGTCAATTTATCTCGAATAACAACATGAAATTTTGAATTGATTTGGTTATCAAGTAATTTTGTGGCTCTAAAACTAAAAAGAATACATATGTCATCATTAGAAACTACCTATGTTCCTTACAAAGTAAAAGATATCTCTTTAGCAGAGTGGGGCCGTAAAGAAATAGAGTTAGCAGAAGCGGAAATGCCTGGATTAATGTCCTTGCGTGCGGAATTTGGAGCGTCTAAACCTTTAAAAGGAGCCCGTATTGCAGGATGTTTGCACATGACCATTCAGACTGCCGTATTGATTGAAACCCTTGTGGAACTAGGTGCTGATGTTTCTTGGTCATCATGTAACATCTTCTCTACGCAAGATCATGCTGCTGCCGCGATTGCTGCTGCTGGAATTCCGGTTTATGCTTGGAAAGGGATGAACGAAGAGGAATTCAACTGGTGTATCGAACAAACGTTGTTCTTCGGCGAAGATCGCCAGCCATTGAACATGATCTTGGATGATGGTGGTGATTTGACCAATATGGTATTTGATCAATTCCCAGAATTGATTGATGGTATCAAAGGTTTATCGGAAGAAACTACTACGGGAGTTCACCGTTTATACGAGCGTATGAAAAACGGAACCTTGCATTTACCGGCAATCAATGTAAATGATTCGGTTACTAAATCCAAGTTTGATAATAAATATGGCTGTCGTGAATCATTGGTTGATGCGATCCGTCGTGCTACCGATTTGATGTTGGCAGGTAAGGTTGCGGTTGTAGCTGGTTACGGTGATGTAGGTAAGGGTTCTGCAGAATCTTTACGTTCAGCTGGTGTTCGTGTAATTGTTACTGAAATTGATCCAATCTGTGCATTACAAGCAGCAATGGAAGGATTTGAAGTTAAGAAAATGGCAGATGCGATTGTGGAGGCAAATATCGTAGTTACCACAACAGGTAATAAGGATATTGTTCGTCCTGAGCACTTCAAAGCCATGAAAGATAAAACCGTAGTTTGTAACATCGGACACTTCGACAATGAAATCGATGTGGCTTGGTTGAACGACAATTACGGCGATACTAAGATCGAGATCAAACCTCAGGTTGATAAATATACCATCGATGGTAAAGATATTATCCTATTGGCTGAAGGTCGTTTGGTAAATTTAGGTTGTGCGACTGGACACCCATCTTTTGTGATGTCTAACTCCTTCACGAACCAAACATTGGCGCAATTAGAACTTTGGACCAATACAGATAAATACGAAAAACAAGTTTATACCCTTCCAAAACACCTGGATGAGAAAGTAGCACGTTTGCACTTAGCGCATATCGGTGTTGAACTGGAAGAATTAACAGCAGAACAAGCTGAATATATCGGTGTAACCGTAGATGGCCCATACAAGCCAGAAGCTTACAGATATTAATCTTTCAATAAATGATTTCATGAAGGGGTGTCAAGTATTTGATACCCTTTTTTATAAAACATTTCTTTTAACCGCTTCCAGACCATTTTCCAAACGTTGTTCTCCGAGGCCAGAAATCAATTCATAGTTCGCGTTCAAGGCCTTTAATTCCTTTTTCCATACGCCAAGGAAATGCTCCCTTTCTTTTGGGAAATCCCGTAAGGGATCATCCTCCCAAGGCAGATCGATATCCATCAACAGGAAAAAATCATAAGGCCGCACAGCGATCTCATCCGTCACTTCCGAAGGAGTCCTCCCAAACAGATGGTCACACCAGATTTTTACGGTTAAAATGGTCGTATCACAGACCAGAATTTCTGGAGATCTGTTCAGAAAAGCTTCCTCCAAAGCTACTTGGCCATAAAACATATTGACCTCATCCTGCAGCGTATAGGTCCGATTAAGATTTTTGCAATAAAAGCGTGCATATTCCGGAACACATAAAGTATTCAGCTTTTCCGCCAAATAATTAGCCATGGTAGATTTTCCTGTGGACTCAGGTCCAACAACAGCTATTTTTAGGGTTTTGCTTTCATTTCCTTGCATATAGGCAATATCTTTTTCTTGCATGAAGGCAATATTACTGAAAATTCTGATAGGTTTTCCGCCAATCCCGATATCCATTCCAGGCAATAATGGCGAAAGCGAAGTACAGCACAGCTGTCAATAATAAATCTTTATGGTAATATAAGGGAATATAACAGATGTCTACAAACACCCAAATCAGCCAATTCTGTAGCACCTTCCTGGTCATTAAAAATTGGGCCACAAAACTGGTTGCCGTACAGAAGCCATCGGCATAGGGCACATCAGAATTCGTCCAACGACCCAAGGCGAAACCCAATAATAATGACAGAGCAGCAATGACAGCTATGGTCATCATCATTTGCTTGCTATTGAAGGAGCTTATCGGTTTCTCATCCGAATGCGCTCTCTTGTTCCAATAATACCAACCGTAAATGGCCGTTCCAAGAAAATAAAGCTGCAAAACAGAATCTCCATAAAGCTTGCTATGGTAGAATATATAAAAATAGGTCAAAACAGAGATGATACTGATTGGCCAGTTCCAGATATTTTGTTTGGCTGCAAGGTATACGCAGAGGAAACCGGAGAGGGTAGCGATCCACTCCAGCAGACTTGTTGCTAGAAATTGTTGGAAAAGTTGAGAGAGTAAATCCTGCATTCTTCAATTATTTCGATAATTAAAGATAGCATTTATTACCTAAGAAACGCCTTTAAGTCCTATTTACATCAAGCTGTAAATATTTACATCAACCTGTAAAAAAGACTAAACAAGTCTACTGAACGAGTTTGTTCGCGCAGTTGGTGCTTGCAAAAGACTCTGGTTTTGCCTTAAAAATAAAACCCATCCCCAGGATGTAGCCCATGGCTTCCTTAAGTGCGGTGTTGGATTGAAAATTGGGGTTTGTATTGATGTCGGCATGTACCTCTAGATCGATGTGGTATTGCTCTAGAAGCGGACAAAGTTCATAGGCTGTTTCGATCGAATGCTGAACTTCTAAAAGCATTCGCTCCTTGATGGACATGTTGTGGTTCTTGCGGTCTTTTCGGATGAACATGAAGCCACCACGGTGCTCCCGGAGAAAGACGATGACGGTAGCAAACTCAACAGTTCCACGTTTGACCTGGGAATCGGTTCCAATGTAGACCTTGAGTTTATTTCCGGCTTGGTTCTCCCGGACGATTGTTTCCTCAACTGCGGACCATATGGGTAATTTTAATGTCTCGCCATTGTATTTTTGCCATTCCATATTGCGAAGATTTGTTTATTAAATTTACTGATATCTTATTCATTATCTTTTAATTGTGTATTAAGTAATTGCTAATTGTTTAATTGTTAACCTGCTCAACCGCGGTCTTATTATTCTTTATTTCCATAAGCCAAGTCACCTGCATCACCCAATCCAGGAACGATGTAGGATTTGGAAGTTAATTCCTTATCCACTTCACCCACCCAGATCTGTGCTTCTGGTAAAAAAGCCTGCACATGCTGTAGCCCTTCTTCCGAGGCAATAACAGTGGCTATATGGAGTTCCCTGATGTTATAATCGCTCAATAGATCCTTGCAACATAACACTAGGCTACGCCCTGTTGCCAACATTGGATCAGCAACAATAACGATCTTATCATCCAAATTCGGGGTGTTTTGGTATTTCTTATGGATCTCAAATTCCCCGCTTTTCTTGGTGTGTCGGAAGGCGGCGATAAAGGCGCTATTCGCACGGTCGAAGTAATTTAAAAAGCCTTGATGAAAAGGTAGGCCCGCTCGGATAATGGTCGTGATCACCGGTTGGTTGCTCATCAGGTGCGTATTGGCAGAGCCCAAGGGTGTTTCCACTTCGGTAGCTTTGTATTCGAATGACTTACTGATCTCATAGGCCATGATTTCGCCAATGCGTTCCAGATTTCTTCGAAAACGCATCCTATCCTGTTGAATCCTTACATCTCTCAGTTCTGCCAAAAAATGATTGGCAATCGTGTTCTGTTTTGTTAAAATCGTTACCATGACAAAAAGTCTTCTTATCCTCCAAAATACTAATAAATATTGGTATTTAACCGATGAATAGGGAGATAGTTTTGATAGGGAATAATATTTGATAACTTTAAAGCGTGAAAGGCATGCTATGAAATTTAAATTAACATCTGAATATAAACCAACTGGAGACCAACCCACAGCCATCGAACAATTAGTGGCTGGAGTGGATACGGGAGAAACCTATCAAACTCTTTTGGGGGTCACCGGTTCCGGTAAGACATTTACAGTGGCCAATGTGATCCAACAAACACAGAAGCCGACGTTGATTTTAAGCCATAACAAAACCTTGGCCGCCCAGCTCTATGGCGAGTTCAAGCAATTCTTTCCCGAAAATGCGGTCAACTATTTTGTTTCCTACTACGACTATTACCAGCCGGAAGCCTTCATTGCTTCCTCCAACACCTATATTGAGAAGGATTTAGCCATTAACGAAGAGATCGAAAAGCTGCGTTTGGCTACTACTTCGGCCTTGATGTCAGGTAGGAGGGATGTGATAGTGGTTTCTTCTGTTTCCTGTATTTATGGTATGGGAAATCCAGAGGATTTTTCCCGATCCATCTTCCGTTTTGGCGTAGGAACGACCATCAGCCGAAATGCCTTTTTATATAAACTGGTGGAGATCTTGTATGCCCGAACAACGGCAGAATTTAAACGGGGTACATTTCGCGTAAAAGGAGATACCATTGATGTATATCCAGCTTATCAGGATACCGCCTATCGGATTTCATTCTTTGGGGATGAGATTGATGAATTGAGCGAGATAGACCCGGTATCTGGAAGGACCCTGGAGAAACATGAAAGCTTGGCTTTATTCCCAGCCAATCTGTTTGTTACCCCTAAAGAAAAATTCACCCAATCCATCTTTTCCATTCAGGAAGAATTGGTTAGCCGGAAAGCCCAACTGGAAGGGGAAGGCAAGATGCTGGAAGCAAAACGCTTGGAAGAAAGAGTTAACTAGCACCTGGAAATGATGCGTGAACTGGGCTATTGTTCCGGAATCGAGAACTATTCCAGGTTCTTTGATGGTAGAACACCAGGTATGCGCCCGTTCTGTTTATTGGATTATTTCCCGGAAGATTATCTCTTGGTGATCGATGAGAGCCATGTAACCATCCCACAATTACGTGCGATGTATGGTGGAGACCGATCGAGGAAGATATCTTTGGTGGAACATGGTTTCCGATTGCCTGCAGCATTGGATAATCGGCCATTGAATTTCCCAGAATTCGAGTCATTAACCAATCAGACCATTTATGTTTCGGCTACGCCGGGTGACTATGAGCTGCAACAGACGGAGGGCGTGGTGGTAGAGCAGGTGATTAGACCTACTGGTTTATTGGATCCGGTAGTGGAAGTTAAACCTGCCATCAACCAGGTGGATGATTTCTTGGAAGAAGTAGATAAGACCATCAAAGAGGGGGGACGAGTGTTGGCGACGACCCTAACCAAACGTATGGCGGAGGAACTGACCAAATACATGACCCGATTGAACATTAAGGTACGTTATATCCACTCCGAAGTTAAAACCTTGGAACGTGTAGAAATTCTTCGCGGTCTGCGTTTAGGAGAGTTTGATGTATTGGTAGGGGTAAACCTCTTGCGTGAAGGTTTGGACTTGCCAGAAGTAACCTTGGTGGCGATATTGGATGCTGATAAAGAAGGCTTCTTACGTTCAGAACGATCTTTGATCCAAACGATAGGTCGTGCTGCCCGTAATGATAAGGGGCGGGTGATTATGTATGCGGATAAGATGACTGATAGCATGCAGGTTACCATTGACGAAACCAATCGAAGAAGAGAAAAACAGGTTGCTTACAATGAACTGCACGGTATAACCCCACGTACAGTTGGTAAAACTAGGGAAGAGATTCTGGAACAGACCTCTGTTGCAGATTTCAAAGGCGAACCGAAAGCCTACATCGAACCTGATGCAAGTACAGCAGTGGCAGCCGATCCACTCATCGAATACATGAGTGAGAAGGAAATGAAAAAAGCCATCGAAACAGTTCGTAAGCGTATGGAAAAGGCAGCCAAAGAAATGGAATTCCTAGAAGCTGCCAAACTTAGGGACGAGATGTTTGCCCTGGAAAAATCTTACGAAGAAAAGTTCGCTGGAAAAAAATAGAACCTATTCAGAAAAGCAGAACCTATTCAGTAGGAACTTCATGAGTAACCCGCTGCCATATTTCAATAGAGGTTATCATTTCTCCTGATGGTGTTTTGAACTTATATTTTAAAGTCATGAATTTCCCGTTGGCAGAAATACTGTAGTCCATGGGTTCTTTATTATCTATATTTTCCGTTCCGGGTACACCTGAATTGTTAATCACTTTTTCAACCAATTTCCCTTTTGAAGGTAGTTCATAAGTACCTGTTAAGGCAACGAAAAACCCCTTTCTACTAGGTTTTAAGATTTGAAAGGATTGATCTTGTTGGTAGATTTTCAAGTATCCAACCGAATTGGTGTTAATGGTATCTCCATTTGGGCTTACCATTTTTTTCAATTCCCAAACTGCTGCTAAATCTTTCACTGATCGAGCATGCGTAAGTTCATTCGAAATGGCATTTGTTATTTTAGCCTCTTTGGTTTGTGCTGTACCAAACTGCATGAATGTCAAAAGACAGGTAATGATTAAAAGGGATGTTTTCATTTGGTTAATTATTTGATTGTTGAAATATCGTGAATAATAATGGTTTCCATGTTAAGAATTTGATAATTATTAATGAATAAAAAAACCGGCAACACATAACATATTGCCGGCTTAAATGATAGTTTAATTCAATTTATTTTAATATCCACATCAACTGGTTGATATCATCAACCCCGTTGAACTGTCTTTGAACAGCTGCATCTACATTCTCGGTGTTATAATCGAATTCTACTGTAGGATACTTCCAGCGCACAGGTATTTTTGTTGGAGCTTCCGAATTCAAACTCGTTGCCGGATTGATTTTCCATTTTGGATACCCCGTTCTCCGGTAATCATAATAAGTAGCAAATTCGGATTGAAGAAAACTTGCCAAATATTTCTGCACCAAAATCTCCTCTATCCTTGCTTCGTTGTTGGTTGGAAAAGAAGTTCCTAAACCAGCTACATATGTATTGATATACGTGTCATCCAAAGGCATATTATGATGGAATTGGGTCGTATTGGGAGTATTGGCGTAAATGAATTTCATGGATGCTTCCACACCCTTTTTATACCAATCAACCGCAGCATCCGAAACCCATCCTCTTGCAGCAGCCTCAGCAATGATAAAACATACTTGTGCATAAGATAGTTGTTGGGTTGGTTCACCAGTCGGTATTTCCATATATCGATCATTCAATTTAGAATAATCTCCACTGTTTTTAATCGTCGTAATGACATCAAAAGACTGGGAATGATCAATTCCTACATAAGCAGCAAAATCAGATGGTGTCTTACCTTCGGATAATTTTTTAGCAGCCGGATTACCATAATAAAATAACCGACGATCTTGTTTATCCTTTAATCGATCAACAATTTCTGTAGACATGGTTGGATAGATCGTAAAATTGTTCCCCACTTTATAGAAAGGATATTGTTGACCATTCTTATCGGAACGTTTGATCTCATAGTTATCTGCATTCGATGCAAATATGGGCTTGCTTGTCAAGATGGTCTGAAACCTACCTTTAACATTCAATTCTGGATCAGACTCCTTTTTGCTTAACTGCATCAATACGTTAAGGGAGAAACTATTCACTAATTTCCGCCATTTATTGATATCTCCAGCATAGATTGGATCTCCTGAGAATTTCTCCCCTTCAGAAAAGGCCTTATCAGCTAATTCCAATTCATTCAAGATACCCAAAAACACTTCTTTTTGGGTATCATATTTCGGGAAATAATTCTTTTCTGTTTCTCCCTTTAAGGCTTCAGAATAAGGGATATCTCCCAAATCCATTGTCGATTCATAAAATTTTACCGCTCTCGCAAAGTATTTCAATCCTTCGTAGGATTTGGCAAGTTTTTCTGTAGTCGCAAATTTCACCATGTTCTCCGCATCATTGATCGCCGTCATACTAACAGAACTGGTTCCAAATCCATTGTATTGATAGCTTTCTACAAATTCCGTCCAAATAACGTTCTTGTTAAGCAGATAGGGCATCATAAAACTCTTTTGAGTCGATTGGTTTGCCAAATTCAGGATGATACGAGTAGCAATCATCGCCGATGTTGATTTCTCGGTCGCTTCGGGATTGGTATTCACTTCCTCAAATTTGGAACAGGATAGTACTGAAAAACCAGTTACTCCAATTAATATATATTTGAATAGCTTTTTCATGTTTTTTCGTGTAAAAATTAAGGATTAAAAAGTGATGTTAAGATTGAACCCTACATATCTCATGGATGGGGAATTCAAATCCTCTGATCCCGTGTCTGGATCTGAAAACTTATATTCCTTTGTCCATAAAAATAGATTCTGTCCAGTAGCTCCAATGCTGGCTTTTTTAGCACTTATCTTTTGTGCAAGACCTATTGGAAGGTTATAATTAATGGATACTTCCCTTAATTTAATGAACGTTTCATCCCAAATGTTGTGAGTACCAGAATATGCTCTTTTCCAATAGTTTTCAAAAGACACAGCTGTTTCATTAGGTGCAAATTCACGGGTATCAGTTAAGATTTGTCCATATTTATCATAGGTCACCGTTCCTGAAGTAATCTTCACACCATTGCCTACATAGGTTTTATTACCATTAACTACTTCCTCATAACGCTCAGGAGATGCTGCCTCCGGATGTGCACCTGTTTGCCACAACCTTGCATTCATATTGGAATAGGATAATCCTTTTATACGGCCATCTAAACTAAAGGATAAAGAGAAATCCTTATATCCAAATTGATTCGTCAAACCCCAAAACCATTTTGGCGCGGTATATCCAAACAATCTGTTCGCATGTGTCGCGGAAACCGGCNNTCTCCATTGGGGCTTCTTTCCCAATCGCGTGTAGCATAAAAGTCGGTACGCATTCCCTTTTTGATGTATAAGGCATCTGCCGTATAGATAGGATCTAGTTTATGATAAAATTCCAGATTTTGCGAAAAATTGGTCATGATGTCCCAAGAGAACTGATCTTTTTTGATCGCTGTACCTCCAACCGTTATTTCATGACCTTTGGTCATTAATTGTTGGTCGGTATTGATCAATCGAGAATTGAATCCGGAGGATGGTGAGATGCTTGCATAAGTTGTTACATTATGCAACAAACGGTAATATCTGGTATAATTCGCATATAATCTGCTGTTGAATAAGGAAATATCTGCACCATACTCGGATAGGTCTCTTTGAGTTGGAGAAATGGAAAAATCCTTGATAGAACTCGGATATGAAGCGGTAGAAAGACCTTCCCATACATTGGAGCTAACGCTATAAGTCTGCCTGATCTCATAAGGAGCTGGTACAGATTTTGTAACCGCCCAAGAACTTCTTAGTTTCAGCATCGATAGCCATGAAGGTTTATAATCCTGCAATAAATCAGAAACAACCACACTACCAGAAACTGATGGGTAGAAATAGGACCTGGTCTCTTCCGGTAAAGCGGAAGACCAGTCATTTCTTCCTGTCGCTTCTAAGAATATGGCGTTTTTCCAGGATAAGGAAATTCGACCATATAAACTGTTGATCATTTCTTTATTTTTCGATTCAGAAGTTGAAACTGGATCAATCGAATTTTTTAGGGAATAGAATCCAGGAATTGAAATACCATTTACCGTAGAGGCAATTAAACCATTATCCCTTCTATAGAATACGCCAGCACCTGCTAAACCATCAATTTGAAAATCACTAAAGGATTTCTTTGCGGTAAAAATCAAATCATTGTTCGTTCCAAAACCATCCGTTTTGTTAGTCCAATATTTACCATTACTGTGGTATCCACTAAAACCTCCTCGAGTACCGTAGATTCCTTTTGGATTGGTTTGTGTTTGGGTATTTCCATAATAATCATAACCCGTTCTCAACATAAATTTCGCCCAATCATTCACTTGGTAATTCAACGTGACAGCCGCATTCAATTTGTTGACCAATTCTGCACTTATCTTTTCATAGGCCGATAAATAAGGGTTGTCGTACCAAGCATTATAATGCCAGTTTTGTTTCTCATCTTTGGCTAGCCAGTAATCCTTATATTGCATAAGGTCATATTCAGGACCAGTCCATACCAAAATATTATAAATATATCCTTGCGCATTATATCCAGCACCAAAATCATTCGGCGCGTTCCTTCTATTGTAACCAAATCTTGATTCTAAAGATACTTTGTTCGAAATCTTGGTTTCGCCAGATACGGATATATTGGTCATATTCAATGTGGCATTTGGATACTGGCCTTTATTATAGATATGGCTGATCGAAGTACGGATACTTCCATATTCTCCTTGATTAGTGAAACTAACCGAATTGTTCGAAATTACCCCAGGTTCCAAAAAATTCTGGAAATTGTTCTTTCCTCTTGAGGTCAGTTCGGTCATCTCCATTTGTTTAGTGATCGGATTCCACTGACTGTATTGTCTGCCAATATCTAACTTATCCCCCCATACATAATCATTTGTATTGTATTTTCCGCCTTCACCAGCTGAATAGGAAGATTGTACCTCCGGAAGCGCAAGATAGCCTGCGAAGAACATGTTATTGCTGTTGACCGAGATTTCAGTACCCATTTCACCCAATCCTTTTTTCGTGGTGACCATGATGGCACCCCCAGCCCCCATACTTCCGTATAAGGCAGTGGCAGTAGCGCCTTTTAATACCGAAATGTTTTCGATATTATCTACCGGAATATCTCTTAAATTCAAGTTTTCATAGGCTACTCCATCAATCACCAAAATTGGCGACATTCCTCTTAGGGAAATCGATGGCATCCGGTTAAATTCTGTACTGTTAAAAACACGTAAACCTGAAATCCTACCGGTTAAGGTTGTACCAACATCTACCCCTTTAACTTTTTGTAATTGATCACCTTTGATGTCCTGGACCGCATATCCTAAGGCTTTAGTTTCTCTTTTGATACCTAGAGCCGTTACAACTACTTCGTCAATGGATTCTTCTGAACGCATTAAGGTAATGGTAGCATTATTCCTCGCGGAAGATTCCAAACTATTGTATCCTACTATGGAAAATACCAGAACGCTGTTATCATTGGGAATCATGATCGTAAATTTCCCTTGCTCATTAGTTTGTGCAGCGGTCTCCGTACCTTTCACTCGTACAGTTACATTCGCAAGTGGCTCATTAGTTTGACCATCTAAAACAGTTCCTGTAATTTGATTTTGGAGTTTAGATGATGTTCTTGAACCGTGAAGATTCTTAGCTGTTGGTTCAGATGTGGAACTGTTAGGTTTTAGACGCATAGTAAAGGCATTATCACCCACTTTATCAATCTGAATCTGTTGAAAGCTCACCTCACTAAGAAAATTTACGATTTCGGACTTCTTTAAGCTTCCAATCTCATAATTATTCTTAATCTTAAGATCTTTCAGTTTAGATTCATAATTGAACCTAACTTTAAATTTTTTCTCCAATTTTTGAATTAATTCCGTGATATTCTTATCCTGATAGGAGGAAAGACTACCCGCAAAGGAATGGTTAATGTTTGGCAAGCCAAGGCTCAATGCCAGCGCTAATGCCAGGGTTAGCTTTTGTTTTTTCATTTTTCTATTGAAATAACGAGGTTATAATTTTTAAAAGTTTTTTGTAGGATGTTGATACAATCCTCAAAATCATCTGTTGGTAAATAGCCGGTAAAGTAGAGGTTGGAATTTTGGTTGTTTATTTGGATTTTCTGATCCGGATATGCTGTATGTAATTGGTTGATAACTTCTTGTAATAGCTTATTGTTAAAATATAATTGATGGTTAGTCCATGAAATATATTGCATGGTATCGACCACCGATGTCTTTATTGTTCCCTTGTCTAGGAGCACCATTTCCGATGGTTTGATTTTCACTTCCTGGGTGCCAAATTTCATAGCAATAGAGCCTTCTGTTAAAACGGCTTCTTGCTGCTCGCCATGGAATATTAAATTGAATCTTGTACCATAAACCTTAATTTCTGCCTGATTTTGGGATAACACTTTAAAAGGCTGATCTGATCTTTTGCTAACGTCAAAAAAACCTTCTCCATTGAACGAGATTATACGTTCTGAAGCTTTAGCAAAGTCACTTTTCTGAACGAGTTCGCTATTTGGTTTCATTAAGATTTTCGTCCCATCTTCTAAGGTCAATACTTTAATCTTATTGCTCGTATTGCTATAGCGGAAATAATCAACCTCGGAATTTTTGTTGGATTTCATGAACCATAGGGCAGCAAAACCTATAAGAAGCAAGGCAGCGGCAATACGGAGGAAGTTGACCATCTTCCCCGATTTTTTACCAGGATCAGGCTGTTGAATATGCGATAAGATTGCGATTGTCTTTTCGGCAGAGAGTTTTTTTTCTAAAGGAAAGTTCTCCTCAAAAGTTTCTAGATCAAGTAAATGCTGCGTATCTTCTAATGAATCGTATAATTCATAGAATTCTTTTAACTCATTTTCTGAGCAGTCGTCTTGAAGATATTTGCTGTATAAGTATTTAAATCTTTCCTTGTCCATGCCGTTTTCAGGTGTTCTTCTGAATTATATACTGACATGCTCAGTGAAAAGACGATGCTGATCAAAAATATTTTTTTCGGAATAGGACCATGCTTTTTTAATATATAAGTCTTAATGGTTTTATTTCCTTTAACGAGTTGATCTCTAACGGTATTGATGGATAGATTTAGGTGTTGAGCAATTTGGGTATTGCTCAGGTTTTCCATTCTACTTAACCAGAAAATATGTTTTCTTTTTTCAGGTAATTGTTCAATGGCTTCGGAATAAATCCTTTTTAATTCATTATATTCCTGCTCTTCCTCATTGTTATTGCAGAAATTGCTGTTTAACTTCAATTGATTCGAAGCATAGACTTGGAATTTGGCCTTCTTCTTAAGCTCATCATGCACTTGATTTTTGCATATGGTAAATAAATAGGCCTTCGGATTGCTTTCAAAGTCCAATTGTTCAAAATTGTTCCAAATCTTAATGAAAACTTCTTGCACGACATCAGCAGCTATATCCTCATCCTTTAAATGATTTAAAGCATAATTATAAAGCAAAGTATGATATTGATAAAAAAATGATTCGAATGTTGTTTCCCCTGTATTAGAGGAAATTGATTCTTCTTTTTCTGTCATACAATAGGGTAATTAAAAGAAATAGTGTCCTTATGAAATTTCGTGCTAAGAACGGTTTATAATGTTAATAGAAGATTAAGTTAATAATAAAATAAATATAAAAGAATAATTACAAAATTAATTATGGCACCAGCTTCTTCATCACATTCTTCCCATCCTTAACCCCATAAAACAGAATATAATCCACCTTGGTAGACAATCCCGATGTGCCATCCTTCTGCCTAATAAATATCCTTTTGAGGATAAAACTGGTCCCAGCAACCGTGGTACTCACGTAAGGATCCCCCTTAGAAGGAAAATGAAGAAATAACTTTTGTTCCGGTAGAGAAACGATGGAAGCTTCATAACTATTATTCTTCAAAAGTTTCGCATCTATACCATACGCAAAATTCTTTTGGATAATAGTCAATGGCCTTATAACCCCGCCATTGTCAAATAATTGGCGATAAACCTGTATAGGTTCATCCATATTCAAAGTTTTATCCGATTGATAATTCAAACGGTAGATAAACGTGTTTTTTCCACGGTTATGCTGTATATAAAACAATACCCCTTCCATTTGGGTAGGGGTAGGATAATTGTCCTGCCCCGAAGAGACAAGACAATTTATAATAAGTAGGCCTATTAATAGCAATCTGTTCATTTCCAGTCTCTAATTTGACATGAAAATACAGAATCGTTTATTAATATGCGATGAATTTTAAGTTAACTATTGTCTATTTCCACCGCCACCCATGAAACGGGTAATTAACCAGATCAATAAAGCAACAATAACTACGACGAAGATGATTCCTGACCATAAACCTGCTTTAAATATCCCCTCAATCACGGAACATCCAGTCAATAAATTCGTCATTAAAAATAATAGTAATACTCCCTTGATTCTTTTCATAGTGCAATTGTTTTAATATTTAAACAAGGAGTATGAAAAAAGGTTTTTAAGTTTTGCGCTAATATCACTACGTTTATATCCTCAAAACCTAATTATGAAAAGACAATTGAATCTAAGAGATGCCATTATGATTGTAATGGGCTCGATGATTGGTAGTGGGATCTTCATTGTTTCATCCGACATGATGCGGCAGTTAGGATCAGGTTATTGGCTCATTGCAGTCTGGCTAATAACGACAATTGCTACCATTTCTGCTGCTATCTGTTATGGCGAATTATCTTCCATGTATCCCAAAGCAGGTGGTCAATATACATACCTGACCGAGATTTTCGGGAAACTAACAGGATTTCTTTATGGCTGGAGTCTGTTTGCCGTCATCCAGACCGGAACCATCGCAGCCGTTGCTGTAGCCTTCGGCAAATTTGCAGCCTACATTATTCCTGGTCTTAGCGAAGCGCCTCCCATTTATCAGCATGGAACCTTTATGATTACCTGGATGCAGATTATAGCCATCGGCATCATTCTATTGCTAACATTCATCAATACCAAAGGTGTGCGGAGTGGGAAATTCGTACAGTTAGTCTTTACCTCATCCAAAATTATTGCCCTAATATTGCTGATTGTGGGTGGATTATTATTGATCAAAAACAATTTCTTTTTGGAAAACCTCAGCTATGGCTGGGATGCTTTCCAAAATCTTAAAGGAGAAGGTTGGAAAGGTATTTCCGGTGGGGTATTGATGGGTGGAATTGCAGCGGCCATGGTAGGGTCTATTTTTTCAAGTGTGGCCTGGGAAAATGTAACTTTTTTGGCTGGGGAAATCGAAAATCCGAAAAGGAATGTGGTGATTGCCATGGTCGTAGGTACCAGTTTGGTCATGCTGCTATACCTTCTTTGCAATTATGTTTACCTATCTGCATTGAGTAGGGAAGAAATCGCCTTTGCTAATAATGATCGGGTGGCCATTGCCGCAGCCGAAAAACTTCTCGGAAGCACAGGAACCATCATCATGGCCTTATTGGTCATGCTGTCTACCTTTGGTTGTGTAAATGGAATTGTGCTTTCTGGCGCCCGGGTCTTTCAATCCATGGCCAAAGATGGCTTGTTCCTTAAGCAAGCAATCCCAAACAATAAACATGAAGTTCCTGAAAGGTCTTTATGGTACCAAGGCATCTGGGCCTCCATTCTATGCCTGAGTGGACAATATGGAAACCTGTTGGATATGGTTTCCTTTGTTATTGTTATCTTTTATATGGTTACCGTACTTGGCGTTATCTATCAGCGCGTAAAACATCCAGAAATGGAAAGGACCTACAAGACCTTCTTATATCCACTACCAGCATTGCTATATTTGATCATTGGCGCCGTTTTTTGTGGCTTATTGATTATTTATAAACCTCAATATACCTGGCCCGGCTTTATATTGATCCTTTTGGGATTACCGATATATTACTTTTCGCAAAAGAAAGGAAGTCAAGCCTAAAAAAAATCAGGCCGAACGTAATGTCCGGCCTGAAAACAAATTATATTTTATAATCAAAAATGCGTAGGCTTATTCTGCTCTTAAAATCTTGGCAGCTTCTACCATAGATTCCAATGCGGCTTTAGTTTCCGGCCATGCACGAGTTTTCAAACCACAGTCAGGGTTAACCCATAATTGCTCCGAAGGAACAACCGCTTTTGCTTTACGCAATAGGTCTACCATTTCTTCTGTGCTTGGAACACGTGGCGAGTGGATATCATAAACACCAGGACCAATATCATTTGGATATTTGAAGTCAGCGAATGCATCCAATAACTCCATTTGAGAACGTGATGTCTCGATCGTGATGACGTCAGCATCCATTGCTGCGATATCTTGGATGATATCATTGAATTCAGAGTAACACATGTGTGTATGGATCTGCGTATCATCATCCACATTCGAAGAAGATACACGGAATGAACGTACAGCCCAATCCAAATACGCTTGTTGATCAGCTTTACGCAATGGTAAACCTTCGCGGATCGCTGGCTCATCGATCTGAATGATTTTGATACCTGCTTTTTCCAAAGCTTGAACCTCATCAAGGATCGCTAATGCGATTTGGTAAGTCGTGGTTGAACGAGGTTGATCGTTACGTACGAAAGACCATTGAAGAATAGTTACTGGACCAGTTAACATTCCTTTTACCGGACGGTTTGTCAATGATTGTGCATAAGCAGACCAACGTACAGTCATATCTTCAGGACGGTAAACATCACCATAAATAATCGGAGGTTTCACACAACGGGAACCGTATGATTGAACCCAACCATTTTGTGTAAATGCATAACCGGCTAATTGCTCACCGAAGTATTCCACCATGTCGTTACGCTCAAATTCACCATGTACCAACACATCGATATCCAATTGCTCTTGTAAACGGATGGTTCTTTCTGTTTCTTCAGCAATTTCTTTATCGTATTGTTCTTGGGAAATAGCGCCTTTTTTCAGATCAGCTCTCCATTTACGAACATCTTTTGTTTGTGGGAAGGAACCGATAGTCGTAGTTGCATAATCAGGAAGGTTGAACAACGCTTTCTGTGCTTTTTTACGATCGTTGAATTTAGAAGTACGTGTAGCGTCTTCATCAGTGATGTTGCTTACACGGGTTTTAACTTCTGGTTTGTGGATCAATGGAGAAGTACGGCGGCTTTCGTTTGCTGCTTTGTTCGCTTCGAAACGTTTTTGTGTTTCGGCATCTACTTCACCTTCTGCCAATACCGCTAAGTCTTTTACTTCAGCTAATTTCTGTTTAGCGAATGCTAACCAGTTTTTAACTTCTGCAGGAAGAGACTCTTCGTTGTGTTCGTTGTCCAAGTCAAAAGGAACGTGCAATAGAGAAGAAGAAGGAGCAACCCATACACGGTCTTTGCCTAATTTCTCAACAGCTTGGTTGATTTTTGTCAAGGATTTTTCGTAATCATTTTTCCAAATGTTACGGCCTTCAACCACCCCTAAGGAAAGGGTTAGGTTAGCAGGAACTTTCGCTAATATAGAGTCGAGTTGATCTTCACCACGAACTAGATCCAGGTGAAGCGCGTGTACAGGAAGTGCCAAAGCAGTATCCTCGTTGTCACGTAATGCCTCGAAATAAGTTGCAACGATTAATTTGATGCCTTTAGCAGCTGCAGCAAGTTTTTCGAAAACTTTTGCGTATAGCGCACGGGTAGCATCGTCGATATCCAACGCTAAGAAAGGCTCGTCAATCTGTACATATTGTGCGCCAGCATCAGCCAATTTAGCTAAGATTTCTTCGTAAACAGGTAATAAATTATCGATAAGATCGATAGGGTTGAATCCAGCTTCTTTTTCTTTACCTAATAATAGGTAAGTGATTGGGCCGATGATCACCGGTTTAGTTTCAATACCTTGTTGTTTTGCTTCATTGTATTCGCTTAGGAATTTCTCTGAAGTCAATTTGAATTCTTGGTTTTTAACGAATTCAGGAACGATATAGTGGTAGTTTGTATCGAACCATTTGGTCATTTCCATAGCGGTCACATCGACACCACCTTCTTGGAAACCACGAGCCATCGCGAAGTATAGGTCTAAGTTATACTGGCGATCGATTTTGTTCAAAAGGGAGTTGTAACGAGCAGGGATAGCACCTACAGTTAAGGATAGGTCTAATACTTGATCGTAGAAAGAGAAATCGTTAGAAGGGATCAAATCGATGCCGGCATCTTTTTGAGTCTTCCAATTGCCTTCACGGATTTTCAGTCCAGCTTGCAATAATTCTTCCGCGCTGATTTTTTTTGCCCAGTAAGCTTCATTAGCTTTCTTTAGCTCGCGGAACGCGCCCACACGTGGGTAACCTAAATTGTTCGTTAATAACATAAAGTATTGTACTTAATTAATTTTTTACTAAAGTCGTTTGCTAAGAGAAGGCTCCTAAGGGTTAGTGAGTCCAGCTTATCGTTCCTCTTCAGAGGTAGAATGTAGCACCTTGTCAAGGGACAGGTTGCTAAGGCTTCATCGGGTCTAGTCCCTCTGCCTTTCTCTATAAGCGGTGCTAAGGTAGGGATAAGATTTTATATTAACAAAAAAATATTTCTATATCTTTCAATTTAATCGCCTCAAAAAACAAGAAAAGCCTCCAGTTTTTACACGGAAGGCTCTTCTTGACATTACTTAATAAATATTTACTTTTTTACTTGATATGGTATCTGATACCGGTATAGAACATTCTTCCTACAATCGGACCCCAAACTAAGTTGGTGTCGAAATTAGCACCAAATGGATTGTCGTGTGCCAAGATCGGATCTTTCTGGAAGTAGTTGCTCAGGTT
Organism: Sphingobacterium sp. UBA1575; assembly: GCA_002322865.1. Lineage (GTDB taxonomy): Bacteria > Bacteroidota > Bacteroidia > Sphingobacteriales > Sphingobacteriaceae > Sphingobacterium. The sequence continues at coordinate 100,608 of DCOH01000007.1, forward strand.
CTCACCACCAACATACACATCAAAATTCTTGTTCTTCCCAAATGTTCTGCTTACCTGTGCGTTCATCGTAACATAAGCATCTGATTCTGTTGCCAATTGGTAAGCTTCTGGATTACCTACTGTGCTTGGAAGACGTTTCTTACCCACTACATTCAAGGTATAATCAAAGCTCCATCCGGAATGTAGGTTATACGCTAAGTTCATGAATCCACGGTGTTTTGCTGTCAATGGTTTCTGCAATTTACCGGAAGTATATTCGGTCTGTACATCCAACATACGGTATGCAAAACGTGCTTCGAAGTGCTGTGCCGGCATGAAACGGAATTCTGCCTGAACACTGTTCGAATAGGATTTGCCGTCCAGGTTATAGAATGCTACTTCTCTTGGGTTTTCGAAATCAACCACGACCTGGTTCTGGAAGTTGTTGTGGAACAATTCTAACGATAACCCAGACTCACGACCGAACAATTGGAAGCTCTGGTCAAAGGTAAAGCCTGTATTCCAAGAAACCTCTGGTTTTAAACCATACGCTGCTTCACCAGACACCAATTGGGTCAAATCTTTAATGGTACGGCTGGATGCAAAAATACCTAAGTTCTCAGCAAAAATGTTCGCAGTACGCTGTCCACGTCCTGAACTGATCCGGAAAGTCGTTCCTAAGATGGGCTCATACCGTAATACCGCACGTGGTGTGGTGAACCAACCGTATAGGTTATTGTAATCCTGACGGATACCCAAAACCGCATCGAATTTCTCCGAAGGACTATAGGTATATTCTAAGAATGCACCCGCAACCGATTCTTTTCTTCCGAAGTTATAATCGTAGTCATTTGAGCTATTTACACGCTTTAACTGCTCATCCATATCATCATATTGGATGGAGGCACCCACTTTATATTTATGGGTCACATCGGAGATGATGTCGACGAACAACAAATTGGCATACATCGATTTCTGTTCATTGTCGTAAGCATTCAATCCGAAGAAACTTTCCTGTTTATAGCGGCTTGCCGATAATTGCAAACCAATACTGCGGTGTTTATTGGAAGGGAATACATAGCCTAATTTACCAAATCCCTCTATGCGTTCGTTCTTGAAGCCCAAACCATATTGGTTGGTCGTAAACTTGTCGGTGTTTTCATTGAAATCGATCTGTCCACCAATACGGTCATCATGCAGGAATTTTACACCAAATTGTGCAATGATTCCTTTACCGTTTTCATAATGCCATCTGTTGATACCAGAAAATAGGTTTCCAACCGGCATATCCCTAAACCCATTATCACTGAAGTTCATTTTCTTGTTGTACATGAAATTATCATGCAACAACAATCCTACTGACCATTTTTCACTCAGGTGGGTAGCAAGATTCAAATTGATGTCCGTACGGCCCATATTATTGGCGTAGGCATTGAAGTATAATTTATCGGTATTGTGTGGTTTTTTCAATTCCACATTAATCTGTCCGGCCATGTTCTCGAAGCCATTTGCAACAGAACCGATACCTTTACTGATGTTGATCGCTTCGATCCAAGTACCAGCAATACTGTTCAGACCTAGGGGAGAGGCGAAACCACGCGGACCTGGTAGGTTTTCTACCGTCAACTGCGTATAGATACCACTTAATCCCAACATTTGGATCTGTTTACTTCCGGTTACTGCATCGCTACTTACCACATCAACTGATGCATTGGTAGAAAAACTCTCTGAAAGGTCACAACAAGCTGCTTTGAAAAGCTCTTTTGCCGTGATGGTCTCCACACGAACTGGTGTTAATTTATTGATATAATTTGATTTCTGTTTTCTGGAAACTACGATCTCCTGAAGTACATTGTTCTTCGCTTGGATCATCACGATATCATGAAGGCTTTTTACTTCCACTGTATCGGAATTCATACTGGCGTGGGTTACCACTAAGTAACGATATGGTTTAACGTGCATGATTTTGAACACACCATTTTCATTACTTTTTATTTTTTTCGATGGATCTTCTTTCCAATATACGGTTACATCAGCAATCGGAGTCAGATCTCCACGTTCGTTTTCATTAACGACCACACCGGTTACTTCATGGTCGTGGTCATGGTCATGCCCACCTTTATCGTCTGCTTTGGTAGCATCCGCTTTTTTATCGTGGTCGTGGCCTTCATGCTCATCATGGTCGTGTCCTTCATGAGACGCATTATCATGACCTTCATGGTCATCGTGGTCATGGCCTTCATGGTCATCTTCTTTCTTAGCGCCATCAGCAGGAAGACGGTCATATAGGCAACATTCATGTAATTTGTCATAAGCTTCTTGCGTAGCACGGAACTCTTTGGTGTCGTGACCAGCATCAGCAATGGATTTCTTGATTTTATCAAGTGTGGTTTTTTTGCTGTCAAAAGTTACTTTAGCTTTATGGGTAGCTTGATCCCAGGTGATGCTCTTGGCACCGCCATCTTTACCAGCTTGCTCGATACGTTTTTTACACATGCCGCAATTTCCGGCAACTTCAAATTCAACCGTATTGGTCTGCGCAAATGCGATATTGCCCAATAGGATAAAAGTTATTAATAAATAATTTTTAAGGGTTTTCATAAAATTTAATAAAAAATTGATTCAAATAATGTTTGATATTTGGAGTCAATTCAATACTAAATTCTATAGGTGCAGTTTAAGATGTAGACGGGTTCGAGATCCTGAATAGGAATGAAGGCCAAACTGTGATATTCTTGGTCAGGATCATCAACAAAGATTTTCCATTGCTCCATGATCCAAGGGATCAGAACCACTGCTGGCGCAAAATTGATTAAATCTGTAAAGGTCGATTTGGTCTGTAATTGTTCGCTGTCCGATTTCAAGCTTAATTCCTTGTCTTGACAACAACCTTTCTTACAGGAATCGCCGTGTTTATGGGAAGAGTTGTCCTGGCATTTTGAACAATTAGGACAATTCTCATGTGATACTTTGCTGGATTTATCTAGCGATAGAAATGTCGATTTTCCACAATGATGGAGATAAATAGTTGCCCCCGTACTGCATACAGAATAAATCATTAGGAGTAATATGGCAATAATTTTTCGCATAGATTATCCAAATATAACAATTGTTATGGGAAAATGTTGATAAATTATTTTAATTAATTCTTGCGTGTAAAAAAATTGGTTTTTATATTGGACTCAACTTAATGTAATAAACCTAATAATTTATGGAAACTTTAGCTGCACATCCAAACTTGCTGTATGTTGGCGTTGTAGGCTTAACATGCGCTGCGGGCTTGGTATTTTTCGTTTTCAACAAAATCTTAAGAAGAGTTAATTAATCTCGGGAAATGCTGCCCATAAATTCCAATCCTGTAAATATTGGAATTTATGAAGAGGTTGTGTCATAAAAATGATACAGCCTCTTTTTTTTGGAAGGCTTAAATATGCCCTTTGAAAAATAGACTTGGGTCTTGATTTAAATGAGGTGTAAGTGACTTGTAAGTGAGTTGTAAGTGACTTTNNTATGCACTTACAACTCACTTAAATAGTACTTGGAATTTACTTGAACAGTGTTCGTATTTTGGAAAATGTATTTCTGAACTAAAAGAAGATTATTTTATGCCTTGAATAAAATCCGCAATCTTGTCCAAATAATTATCGGCTGCCAATAGTTTTACGAATGCTGTTCCAACAATGGCTCCATTCGCATAGCTCGTTGCCTTCCGGAACGTATCCCGATCATGGATACCAAATCCAATAACCACTGGATTTTTCAGGTCCATGTCTTTTATTCTTTTGAAATATGCTTCGGATTGATCCTGTATGGCCAATTGCTTTCCTGTTGTGGCATTGGAGGATAGCAGGTAAATAAAGCTGGTAGAAAGATCATCGATCTTGCGGATCCGTGCCTCCGAAGTCTGTGGAGTTACCAAAAAGATATTGCTGATTCCATTTTCCTTAAATACATCCTGGTATAGTTCTTCATATTCATACATCGGTAGATCAGGGATGATTGTTCCGTTTACACCAACCTCTTTACATTTCTTGCAGAAGTTCTCTACTCCGTATTGAATTAGCGGATTTACATAACCCATTAAATAGACCGGAATAGAAACCCTTTTCCGAAGGTCTTTTAATTGTTCAAAAAGAATGTTCAGGGTCATGCCGTTTTTTAGGGCTTCTTCTGAACTATGCTGTATGGTTGGGCCATCGGCCACAGGGTCGGAATAGGGGAAGCCGATTTCCAAAAAATCTGCCCCTGCTTTTTCGAGCGCCTCGGCAATATCCAAGGTGCTGTCCAAGGAAGGATAACCGGCGGTAAAATAGATGGATAGCAATCCGTTTGCTTGTTTATTTATCTGCATCATAGTTAAAAGCCAAAGTATTTCATGTAATTATCAAGATCCTTATCGCCCCGTCCAGAAAGACAGATCACGACGGTTTCATCGCCTTTAAAAGTCATCTTCTCCAAATGCGCTAAGGCATGTGAGCTTTCGATCGCTGGNNGCTGGGATGATCCCCTCCAGTTTGGTCAGAAGTAGTCCCGCATTCATCGCTTCCTCATCCGTAGCACTGACATAGGTTCCTCGTCCAGATTTGAACAACCAGGCATGTTGTGGGCCAATACCAGGGTAATCGAGGCCGGCCGATATGGAATAGGGTTCAATCACCTGTCCATCTTCGGTCTGCATCAGAATGGAGCGACTGCCATGCAACACGCCTTCATGTCCCAATTGGGTGGTAGCAGCCGATTCGCCACTGTCAACACCATGACCTGCCGCTTCCACAGCAATGATCTGTACATCCTCATCATCCAAAAAGTGATAGAACATCCCTGCAGCATTCGATCCGCCGCCTACACAGGCCATCACGATATCCGGGGTCTCTTTTCCGGTTTTTTCCAAGAGTTGCTTCCGGGTTTCTTCCGAAATGATGGACTGAAAACGCGCCACCATATCGGGATAGGGATGCGGTCCAACCACCGAACCGATGATGTAGTGGGTGTCTACTGGATTGTTTATCCAATCTCTTAAGGCTTCATTGGTTGCATCTTTTAAGGTTTTACTTCCCGAAGTGGCGGCAATAACCGTAGCGCCCATCATTTTCATCCGGGCTACATTGGGCGCCTGACGCTGAATGTCGATCTCCCCCATATAAACCACACATTCCAATCCTTTCAGCGCACAAACAGTCGCTGTTGCCACACCATGTTGCCCAGCACCGGTTTCGGCAATGATCCGTTTTTTGCCCAGTTTTTCTGCCAGGAGGATCTGTCCGATGGTATTGTTGATCTTATGCGCTCCGGTATGGTTCAGGTCTTCACGCTTCAGGAAAATATTGGTGCCATATTTTTCCGATAGCCTTTTTGCGGGATATAATGGGGATGGACGGCCGACATAATCCCGCAATAACTCTTCAAACTCTGCCTTAAACGAAGGGTCTTCTATGATGGAAAGGTATTGTTGTTGTAATTCTTCTACATTGGGATACAGCATTTCGGGGATGTAAGCTCCTCCGAATGGGCCATAATACCCTTTTTGGTTTACTTGATATTTACTCATGGTGAATGGTTTTCAATGCTTCTTTAATTTTTTCGATATCTTTTAATCCGGGCTCGAGCTCGAATTTGGAATTCAGATCCAGGCCAATAAGCCGAGCATCATCAAATGCCAATGCTTCAGAAAGGTTTGCTAAGGAAAGACCGCCACTTAGGAAATAAGGCTTTTCATAGGGATAGGATGTTAATTTCTCCCAATTGAAGGCATGGCCTGTACCGCCGTAGGCTGCGCTCTTGCTGTCGAAGAGAAAGTAATCCACCTGATCTAGAAAAGGGTATACCTTTGTCCAGTCGAAATCCTCATCAATGCCAAATGCTTTAATGACCTCCATTCCCAACCCTTTAAGGTCTTTTGCCAATGCAGGGGATTCATCGCCATGCAATTGGATGACCTGGAGGTCGTATTGTTTTATAGCCGATGTAATTTCCGATAGACTGGCATTTACAAAAACGCCCGTTTTCTTTAATCCTGGAGCATCTGCTAACGAAGGCAAGTTCCCCACATAGCGAGCGGATTTTGGATAAAAAATGTGGCCAATGTAATCAAGGGCTAAGCCGGCCAGTTCCTGGATGTTCTCAGGATCCCGCATACCACATACCTTGATCAATATATTTCTCTTAGGCATTTATCAGTTTTTTAAGACTCTCTGCTGCTTTTAATCCCAATAAGGATGCTTCGGCTTCATAGTAACAATCGGCAAAGCTTTTTTCGGGATGGAAAGTTTTGATGGCGAAAGCGGCATTGCTCATCACCACATTGTTCTGAACATCCGTACCTTGTCCCTGGATGATNNTGTGCCGATTCTTCGACCTGATTTCCTCCGGCCAGATCTGCCGCAGCAACAGGTTGAAAGCCTAATTCCTCTACCGTATAATAATTCTCACCCGCATTGTTGATCACCTTGAAATCGCCGGTCAGGGATATTTCATCGTATCCATCCATCGAATGGATGATGCTATATTGTTTATTGCTGTTCTGATACAGGTAAGCATACAACCTTGCCAATTCTAGATTGAACACCCCAACCGATTGGAATTTGGGATTGGCGGGATTCGTTAATGGACCAAGCATATTGAAGAAAGTTTTTACGCCCAATGCCCGACGGATTGGCGCCACGGTTTTCATGGCCGGGTGGAAAAGTGGCGCATGCAGAAAACAGATATTGGCTTCGTCAAGCTGTTTCTTTAAGGCATCGCTGTCTGCGGTAAAGGTATAGCCTAAGGATTCCATCACATTGGAAGATCCACAGCCCGAGGATACACCCACATTACCATGTTTGGCTACTTTATAGCCAGCACCCGCCACGACAAAGGAGGATAAAGTGGAAATGTTGAAGGTGTTTTTTCCATCACCACCTGTACCGCACATATCGATCAGGTCATAACCATCAAAATCCAGCTTAATACATAAGTCGTACATGGCATCTCGAAAACCGCCCAATTCTTCTACGCGGATGCTGCGCATCCCATAGATGGTCATGAATGCCGCGATTTGATGCGAATCGTATTTACCTGTCGCGATATTGGTGAGGATATCGTATGCTTCTTTTCTTGTAAAAGACTTATATTCAAATAAATGGGCTAAAATTTCTTTCATATCAGTGCATAAAAAAAGGCTTGCCTAAAAGGCAAGCCCGCTATTTTTTGAGTTCATTAATTCATTCAATAGGTCATTGCCACAACATTAATTGTTGTGCCACCACCAAATTGTATTGAACTGTTGTACTTTCATTGTTAATGAAACAAATATCAACGATTGTTTTGATATTTGCAAGAAATCAAATAAAAAAATGATTTTTTGTTAATAGGTGACAAAGTGAGCCATCTCTTCCCCTTTAGAGACCAAGGTAAATGAAGCAATTTTTCCATCCTCCACATAAATACTGGTCACCAAGCGGTCTTTGTGGTAAAGGAAGTACATATTGTTCACATCCATATCCTCAGGGTCGATATCTTTAACCTCTTTACGAGGTAACTGGGTAAAGGTTTTATATTGGATATTTTCCAGTTTTTTGGTCATCAGGTTGATCCTGATTTCCTGAAGGCTTACTTCCAGGTAATCATACATTTCATCTGAAGGGTCATTTACTGTAACATATTGACTAAGGATGACATCCAATGCATTTTGATCATTGGCAAGGTCATGTATGAAATTCTTGACCAAGGATAAGTTCTCCTTGCTTGATTTATTTTCGCTGTTCTCCATGTTAACTTCTTTAGGTTTAGCCTGTGCGAAAGAGATCATAGGACTTATTAGTAATAACAGATACAGTAAATGTGATTTCATGTTTAATTTATTTAGAACCTTAGACCAGTTAAAAGAGAAAAGGATTAAACAAAAAGCGCCTCTTAGATAAAAAGGCGCTTTTTATTTGATGTTAGTATTCATCTTCATTGAAAAAGAAATCATCTTTTGTTGGATAATCTGGCCAGATTTCCTCGATGTTCTCGTATGGTTCACCATCGTCTTCCAACGCTTGAAGATTTTCAATCACTTCAACAGGTGCGCCAGAACGGATAGCATAATCAATCAATTCATCTTTGGTAGCCGGCCAAGGAGCGTCTTCTAAATGCGAAGCTAATTCAAGTGTCCAATACATATCTCTTTAATTAAGTTACATTTTTCGCAAAAATAATATTTAATTTAACTAATGCAAGAAATTTCCCTTTAATTCTTTGTTAATGGGTGTATGTATCAGATAATCAGATTTCTAAAATGATAAATTTATTTACGGTTATTGTATTCCGTCCAGACTTTATTCATTTTTTCATAGACTTCCTGCTCAAAACTCTTATCGCTTTCATGCAGTTTCGGGTCGGTTTGTATGGGTTTTAAAACCGTGATTTCAATTACGCCAGGTCTGGATCCATGGACTGATCCATCATCAAACATGATTTTCCAGGCATTGTGGATCACCACAGGAAGGATGGGGATATTATTTTCTACCGCCATTTTAAAGGCGCCGGCTTTAAAAGGATGCAATACCGGCGGATAACTATCGTCTATTTTTCCTTCCGGGAAAATAACCACGCTTTTTCCCTGCTTTAGCAATTCGGTCGCACGCTTGTATGCTTTAAAGGAAGATATCTTACTCTCCCTCTTAACTGGAATATCGATCGTTCGGAAGAATATCCGGGTAACCGGATTATCCATCAATTCGATCTTTCCGATAAAAGAAAACGGCCGAGGACACAGGTAGGTCAACGCCGTAATGTCCAGAATAGATGTATGGTTAGGGCAGATGATATAATTGTGGGACCAATCTACCGGTTCTTCATAATGCACTTTAATCCTAATACCCACCAGGTATAAACTGGTCACACTGATCCACTTACGGAACCATACAATAGAGTTGTAATGTTTCTCTGGGTTTTTCGCTAAAAAATATAGAATAGGGTAGCTGAGGATGTAGAAAAATAGTACTGCAGCAAAATAGAAAAACCTATGCATGGAGGAGTATTTAGTAGTAAGTATTTAGTATTTAGACCGTATTGGAGTATTTAGTAGTAAGTATTTAGTATTTAGACCCTGACGGATTAATAATTCCTTTAAAACTTTAAAATTATTTAAAAAATCAAATTCCTTTTTAACAAACATAGGTCTAAATACTAACT
>DCOH01000030.1 GCA_002322865.1 Sphingobacterium sp. UBA1575
TAGCTATAAAAGGACAAGACAATATTGTAGCCGTAGTAAAAGCAAGGTAAAAGCATCATGTAAGTATGGTGTAAGTGACTTTTAGCACTTACACCATACTTACATGTCACTTACACCTCACTTGAAGTAAGAACCAAGGATGGTCCAAAAACACGCTACGATAGGATTCGCATTTAGGTTTTAATAAGATAGCGTGTTTGCCTGACGTTTCTTGAAGATAATCACCAAAAAGGTTACTATACCCATTAAGAATGGATAGTATAAATATTGCATGACATCTACAGGAGACATCAACGGAAGATTCTTTTCGGATAAAAGCACATTGGCTGCTGCCATAGCGGCCAATATTTGTGCTCCATAAGGCACTATGCCCTGGATAAAACAGGATACCGTATCCAAAATACTCGCCACACGGCTGCCCTCCAGTTGGTTCTTATCGGAAATCTCCTTGGCAATAGGCCCCACGATAACGATGGTAATGGTATTGTTGGCAATGGCTAGGTTGACCAGGGATACCAAAAAGGCAATGCCAAGCTCAGCAGCCTTTTTAGAATTGATTCTTTTGGTGACCATATTCAATAAAAATTCAATACCGCCATTCATCCGGATGATACCCACTACCCCACCGATTATCAAGCATAATATACTCAGTTCAAACATGCCGGCAAATCCATCGTTAATCGATTTTAAAAATCCTAAAAAATCAATGGATTGGGTAAAAAAACCAATCAAACCGGCGAAGACAATACCAATTCCTAAAGTCCAGATCACATTGACCCCAAGTAATGCCAATACAAAAACCAGTACATACGGTACAATTTTAATGAGCTCAAAGGCACCGACTTTTATATCTTCAGCATCTGCCAACATTTGCCAGCCCATCACACTGTAGATAATAAAAACAAGGATGGCAACGGGCAATACCATTCGGAAATTCACCCTAAATTTCTCCTTCATCCCTACCCCTTGAGTCCGGGTAGCAGCGATGGTCGTATCGGAAATGAAAGACAGGTTGTCCCCAAACATGGCCCCTCCGATTACTGCTGCCAAGGCGATCGCCATGATCCCTTCGATGTTGTTTTCCAATCCGACGGCAATAGGTGCCAAAGCCACAATCGTTCCTACAGAAGTTCCTAAAGAAGTGGAAATAAAACAGGAAACCAGAAATAAACCAGCAACAACGAATTGAGGTGGAACGTAAGTAAGCGCAAAATTGATGGTAGAGGATATGGCACCGATATTCTTAGATACCTCACCAAATGCGCCTGCCAACAAGAAAATCAAGATCATGATCAGGATGTTCTCATCCCCTGCTCCCTGAGCAAAAGCCTTCAATTTTTGATTGAATGTAATCTTTGGGAATTGGAAAAATGCGACAAATAATGCCAGTATAAATACCACCAAAACGGGCAATGCATAAAAATCACCCAATATATAAGAGCCTGCAAAATAGATTACTACAAAAAACAATAAAGGTAGTAAGGCCCAAAATCTGCCTTCTTTCATAAGCCTAGATTAATATTAATGAGGTTCAAAAGTAGCACATTATCATCAGAATCTATAAATCAACATTTAATTTTAATTAATTATTATTTCATTGGTAAAAAAATATATGTAACTTTAAGAACATCACCATTTTAAACTTAATGATAAACTAACATGAAAAGGACACCCTTGACCACTTTAGTACTCTTACTAGTTGTGGCTTTCGTTCTCGTATTTGCAACAACTTGCTTTGGTATACGTTAAGTCATTTTTAAACAGTAAAGGGGCTATTTCCAATGAAATAGCCCCTTTATTTATATCCTTATTTCAGATATCAATTTATCCTGAACAAGGATTTTTTAATCTTTTTTGCTGTTCTCTTCCCAGAAATCTGCATTTTTAATACCAACAGCTTTAGGGTCAAAGGTTGGATCTTCGATTCCGCGCTTACGCTGATCCTTATAATCCTTCCATACCTTCATGGCAATTTTACTCATTAACAAAATGGCAATGATATTGACCCAGGCCATCAATCCGACCCCAACGTCACCAATCGCCCAAGCGGTATCCGCTGTACGAATAGTTCCAAAATAAACGGTTGAAAGAAAGACGATCTTAAACAACAATCCTACAATCTTTTTAGCTTTTTCATTCTTGATCAGGTAGGCAATATTGGTATCCGCATAATAGAAATAAGCCATGATGGTGGTAAAAGCGAAGAAAAACAAGGCGATAGCCACAAAAGCATTTCCAAAACCAGGGAAATGATGGGAAACAGCAGCCTGTGTAAACCCATTATAGTCTACTCCTGGAAGATTTTCCGTAATAAAAGTGGTGGCTTTGCCTGCAGCATCCACCTCTGTCACGTTATACATTCCAGTAAATAAAATCATCAAAGCGGTCGCTGTACAAACGAATAAGGTATCTACATAAACAGAAAATGCCTGTACCAATCCTTGTTGCGCCGGATGGCTAACCTCTGCAGCTGCTGCGGCATGGGGTGCAGTTCCTTGTCCAGCTTCGTTGGAGTAGATCCCTCTTTTAACACCCCAAGCGATTGCCATCCCGATAATCCCACCAAACGTAGCATCCACACTGAATGCTGACCGGAAGATCAAAGAAAATACCTCAGGGATCTGTTGGAAATTCATTCCAATAATGATCAAGGTCATTAGGATATATCCACCTGCCATAAAAGGCACTACATATTCAGCTACTGTACCTAATCGCTTAACACCTCCAAAGATGATAAGTACCAATAGTACCACTATGGCAATACCAGTGTAGTTGGTAGGGAGTTCAAAGGCATTGAAAGCAGACGATGCGATAGCATTACTCTGAACACCTGGCAATAAAAGACCCGCACTGACTATGGTCAGAACGGCAAAAAGGACTGCATACCATTTTACACCCAAACCTTTTTCTATATAGTAAGCCGGACCACCACGGAACTCGGTTCCTTCCTTGCGTTTATATACCTGTCCAAGCATTGCTTCCACAAAAGCAGAAGCTGATCCTAGGAAGGCGATCGCCCACATCCAAAAAACGGCTCCTGGACCACCATAAAAGATAGCTGTTGCTACGCCAATAATATTTCCGGTACCCACACGGCCAGAGATGGCCAATGCAAAGGCTTGAAAGGAAGAAATACCTTCATCGGTTTTCTTTTTGGCAAACAAAAGCCGAAGCATATCTTTGAGATAGGTTACTTGAAGAAAGCCGGTACGAATTGAAAAATAAAGCCCCGTAATTAAACAAAGACCTATAAAGACTTCACTCCAGACTAGTCCGGAGAGGGTTGAAATAAAATTATCCATTAATTTGGTTTATTGAGTTATTTACCATAAAACATTGTAAAGAAACTAATTTTTTGAGAAATCATCGGCAAAAATGATTTTTTTTAATTTTATCATTCTTTTATTCCATATTTGAGAGTGGAATCTATTCAAGGTAATTACACTAACACTAACCCGATTCATTATGCCTGCACTTACTTTGCGTCATATAAAAATTCTTCTTTCTTTTTTGCTTATGATTGGCCTGCTTTCCTCTTGCCGCAGTATGAAAAATCTGGAGATTAAGGATTTGCTTCAACATAGCAACTGTAACCAGCAGAACATTTATCAATATAGTTTGGATAGTCTCCCCATTCCATTACATGAACGCGTGATATCGCCATTGCTAAAGGATCGATTGTCATTCAACAATTTGAACATGGCAAACGCCATTGGCATCCTGAATACCATTACCCGGTATGCTGAATTGCGAGCGAATCCAAAAAGCAAGGAAGATCTGGCATATCGAGTGGAGATTTTGGAACTTAAACAGGAAATCGATCATAAGATCAATATGTCTTCCCTGGAGATTTCTGCAATTTCCTCGGAAATGGACTGTGAAGAGGAACGCACGAGCCAGATAGCGAATTACCTGATCGGAAGAAGCAATGAACGGGAATCGAAACTAACCATCAGTGCGATTGTGGTCGGTGCCTTAGGTGCCATTTTAACGGAAGGGATTATCAAAAATGATAAAGCCAGCTCGGTGGTAGGAATCAGTACGGGTTTGGCAGAAGCCACTTTTGGGGTGATGATGTTGATGAATGATGAATCCATTGAATTCCATCATAAACGGAATGCATTAAAGGATATCTGGTTTGGGTCGTCCGTTTCCCAGAACTTCCCGCCTGCGGTATGGTATTACCTCAATTATAAGAGCCCTGAGAATGGTTTGCAAAGCTCCTTACGCGAGCAGATCGTTCAAAAATGGACGAGCTTTGGGCAGATCAATAAGAAGCCGGAACAGGAACTTTTGGATTTGTATTTTGGTACAGGCGGAAAGTATAGCAGTGAGCAACTGGAAAACCGCGCGGATATGTATGATCAGCTAGAATCAAACATCAATCTGATGAAGCAAGATCTGAAAGCCCTTTCCTTGGAATTGGAGAAAATTTAGGCCAAACAACCGGGCAGGAATACTGTTCTAATTATCAAGAAATAACCGTATCTTTGCGCCATGATTAATGTATCGAATCTATCCCTTCGTTATGGAAAACGTATTCTATTCGAAGATGTCAACTTAAAATTCACCCCAGGAAATTGTTATGGTATTATCGGCGCTAATGGTGCTGGAAAATCCACGTTCCTAAAAATCATTTCTGGTGAGGTAGACCCTACCTCCGGATCAGTTGCCTTCACCCCAGGTGAGCGCATGTCTGTATTAAATCAGAACCACTATGCTTTTGATGAATTCACCGTCATTCAAACCGTTTTGATGGGTAACCAGGATCTATACAAAATCATGCAGGAGAAAGATGCCATCTATATGAAGGAAGATTTTTCGGATGCAGATGGAGAACGTGCTGGAGAATTGGAAAGCTTATTTGCTGAGATGGATGGTTGGAATGCGGAAAGTAATGCCGCTACCCTATTGAGCAATTTGGGAATCAAAGAAGAGCAACACTATAAATTGGTAAAGGAATTGGATGGTAATGAAAAAGTAAGGGTATTATTGGCCCAAGCTTTATTCGGAAAACCGGATATTCTGATCCTGGATGAGCCTACCAACGACTTGGACATCAACACCATTGCTTGGTTGGAAGATTTCTTGGCAAGCTATGAAGCGATTGTCTTGGTTGTTTCCCACGACCGNNAATGTCCATCTACACAGGTAACTATACCTTCTGGTACGAATCTTCTCAGTTAGCACTTAAACAACGCGCTGATCAGAATAAGAAAATGGAAGATAAGGTGAAGGAACTTCAGGAATTTATCCGTCGTTTCTCGGCCAATGCTTCCAAATCCAAACAGGCTACTTCCCGTAAAAAGGCATTGGATAAAATCAATTTGGATGAGATCAAACCTTCCAACAGAAAGTATCCAGCGATCATGTTCAACCTGATGGACCGTGAGCCTGGAGATCAGATCCTGAACGTAGAAAATCTTGGTAAAACAGTAAATGGAGAAGTTTACTTCAAAAACATCAGCTTTATGATCAATAAAGGTGATAAAATTGCTGTTCTTGCTGAGAATAACTTGGTTACTTCTGCCTTTTATGATATCCTGACAGGAAGAGACAAGGACTTTGTTGGGGAGTTTAAATGGGGTATTACCATTACGCCGGCCGATATGCCGATTGAAAATGCTGCTTTCTTTGAAGGCAGGGATGAAAATCTGGTAGATTGGTTAAGGGATTATACAACCAAACCGGATGCGGATGAGCAATTTATCCGTGGTTTCTTAGGGAAGATGTTGTTCTCTGGCGAAGAGGTATTGAAGAAATGTTCGGTACTTTCGGGTGGTGAGAAAATGCGTTGTATGTTCTCCAGAATGATGTTGCAGGGAGCAAACTTCTTGATCTTTGATGAACCGACCA
>DCOH01000023.1 GCA_002322865.1 Sphingobacterium sp. UBA1575
GGGACTTTTTCAGTGCCCTCAGTTGACCCCCTGAAGTCTTTTGACTTCCGACCAATAAGCTGTCTGTTGGATAATAGACGTATTATAGATTTCCTTAATCGCCTTGTCTTCTAAATCTGCAATCATGATTGCGGGCAAACATAGCCATAAACTTTCAATTAAGGGGTTTTATTTGTCATAATTGGGTTAAAAGAAAATAGATGTAATCACAATTAATTAATTTACGGTTTAGATGATAGTAAAAAAAATATATACCAAAATTAAGTATTGTTCGTTTAAAGACTAAATTTCAAATTTGTTATGACATATAACACCTGTTTTGTAGTTTTAACTCCACATTTCAGGCTAATTAAAATGGAAGATGTTAAGAATAACTCAATTTTTTATTTAGCTTTGAGTACTAATTATTAATTCGCTGTATTAATATTTATTTAATGGAGGCTTTAGCGAATAACGTTCGTTAAAGAAATATAAAAGTTGACATTTGTTGGGTGAGAAGATGGCTCCATCTTCTTTTAACTTGTGTATATAATAGTGTGATCTAAGGCCTGAACTCCAGTTCAGGCCTTTATTATTAGAAAAAATTGTCTATTTTGCTCTGCAAATACCAAACCCTGTGAAATTACACTACCTATTATTGATCTCATGCCTTTTTTGTGCATGTACTTCGGAACGTGCTTCACTTCCGGAAAAGGAAAAGGTGAAGGATCCATTTAATAAGATAGCCTTTAAATTTCTGGATAATCTGCAGGCAGATAGTGCCTTTTATTATTTCGATAAAGCGAAGGAGTTTTATATGAAACGGAAGGATAGTCTACAGATTGCTGGTGCCTATATCAATATGGCGATCACGCAGTTTGAGTACAACGATTATTACGGTTCGCAAGAATCTTCTATTGAGGCTATCCCATACCTGGATACCATTGATCAAACGAGTAGATCATATCTTTCCATGAATTATAATACCCTTGGAAATAGCAGTGATGAAATCAATATGCCCGAGAAAGCCATCCATTATTACCAGCAAGCTATTCGATTTGCATCAGATACCTCACAAATTGCTGTTTATCAAAATAATTTAGCGTTGAGCTATCGGGCAATAGGAAAAAAAAGGGAAGCCTTAGAACTGTTGAAATCCAGCCTGGAAAAAACGGAATATGGAACGCTGGATTATGCACGCACCTTGTCGAATATAGCCAGTACGCGAAGTTCATTGGGAGATAGTACTAACGTATTGAAAGATTTGCATTTGGCACTGCAGATCCGCGAAAAAGAGCAAAGTCGGATCGGTATGAATTCCAGTTATGCTTTACTCTCGGATTATTACGTTGGAAAGAACCAAGATTCAGCGATGTACTATGCGCAGAAGAGGTATGCCATGGCGCAGCAGTTGAATTTAGCCAGCGATAAGATGAAGGGTTTAAAACAGCTGATTGCTCTCCAGCCCGACCAGAACAACAATGACTATTTTAAAAAATACCTTCGGATTCAGGATTCGTTGAATACGGCACAGGCGATAACAAGAAACCAATTCGCTTTGATCAGATATGAGGCCGAAAAATCTAAAGCTGAAAACCTTCAATTGCAAAAGGATAAGGTCTTGGTCGAAAAAAGCTTGATCTGGCAACGGGCTGGGATTGCTTTTTTGCTCACAACGGGTCTTTATGCGCTTCTGTGGTTTATCCGGCATCGGAAGAGACAAGCCTTGCTCATGGAGAATAGGATCAAAGAAAGTCAATTGAAGACCTCCAAAAAAGTGCATGATGTGGTGGCCAATGGCATTTATCGGGTGATGATTGAAATTGAACACCAAGATCAGTTGGAAAAAGAACATCTTTTGGATCAATTGGAGGATATGTACCATAAATCCCGCGATATTTCGCATGATAGGGAGTTGGAGTCTGAGGAGGGTGCTAATAATCGTCGAACATTTCATGAACAGGTCGGAGATCTGATTAAATCATTTGCGAATGAACATTGCAAAGTGTTGTTGGTGGGAAATGAACCGGAGACCTGGAAGGGGATATCTAAGCGATTTAAGCAGGAGCTGTTGAATGGGTTTCAGGAGTTGATGGTGAACATGAGTAAGCATAGCGAGGCCAGTACGGTTCTTTTTAAGTTTGAAAGAAATGCAGGGATGTTATTGATTCAATATTCGGATAATGGAATCGGCGTAGAAAATGAGCTGGAAGGAAAGGATAGCAATAGGTATTATGGAAAAGGTCTTAAAAATACGGTTTCCCGTATGGAAAGCTTGCACGGGCAGATTACTTTTGAAAGTAGGAAAGGCGAAGGATTCAAATGTAGGATCGAGATCCCGGTGAAGGGTTGATGTTTCTTCCTTTTAGAATAACAGCCTCTTCCATAAAGAATTAAATTATGTTTAAAAAAGTACTCATTGCTGAAGACCATGAGATTGCGAATATCTCCGTTCAGAAAACGTTGCATGATTTCGGAATTCCAGATGCTAAATATGTTTTTTATTGCGACCATGCGCTGACCTGGATCAAAAAAGCAGTTGCACAAGGCGAGCCATATGATCTTCTGTTAACGGATATTGAATTTGAAGATGATGACAACCAGCAGGAGCTGTTGAATGGTTTGGACCTGATCCGTGCGGTAAAGATTGTTCAGCCGGATATCAAGGTAATCATTCTTTCGGCCATGGATCGGACAGCTGAAATAGATGGCTTGTTCAAACAAGGTTTAGTGGATGCGTATGTCCGAAAAGCACGAAAGGATGCGCAGCATTTGAAAGAGGCTTTGCAGGCTATTGCCTTGAATAAAACCTATAGGTCGCCCGATTTAAAGAAGGTAGTTCAGGAGAAGAATTCGCATGAGTTTTCGAGTTTGGATATGCATATCGTGCGGTTTTTATATGAAGGTATTCCGCAGAAGGAAATGCCTAAGTACTTGCAGGAAAGAAATATAAAGCCATCCAGTTTGAGTTCCATCGAGAAACGGTTGAACTTGATGAAGGATGTGCTGGATTTTAATAAGAATGAACAGTTGGTTGGTTATTGTAAGGAGATAGGATTGATTTAATTATCAATCCTATGCTCTTTATTCTCTTATTTTAATACCTCTTATGAACTGGTCTTCTTATGAACTGGTCTTCAAAGACGCCATATCAATCACAAATCGATATTTAATATCCCCTTTCAACAATCTTTCGTAGGCCTCATTGATATCTTGGATATTAATCACCTCCACATCGGCAGTAATGCCATTTTCTCCGCAGAAGTCCAACATTTCCTGGGTTTCCTGAATACTTCCGATCGTTGATCCGGCAAAGTTTTTCCTGGCTGGAATCAGGCTAAAAGCCGCGATAGGCAGTGGATGTTCCGGTGCACCGACAAGGGCCAATGTCCCATCGACCTTTAACAGTTTCAGGTAGGCATTCACATCATGCTCGGCAGAAACGCAATCCAACACAAAATGTAAGGTATTGGCATTGGCTGCCATCTGTTCCGAATCGGTAGAAAGGATGACCTCATCTGCCCCTAAACGTTTTGCATCCTCGATTTTGGATGTTGAAGTTGTAATGACCACGACATGGGCACCCATGGCCTTCGCCAATTTGACCCCCATATGGCCAAGACCTCCGATTCCAACAATACCGACTTTCATCCCTGGACCAATATTCCAATGCTTCAACGGCGACCAGGTCGTCACTCCGGCACATAATAAAGGGGCAGTCGCAGCAAGATCCAGATTATCCGGCACGCGTAATACAAAGTCTTCATCTACCACCAGCTTCTCCGAATATCCCCCGACTGTCTGTTTGTTCAAATGATTATCCGGAGAGTTGTAGGTTTGAATATTCCCTTTTTCACAATACTGCTCACTTCCTTTTTGGCATTGTTCACATTCGCGACAGGAATCGACCATACAGCCTACGGCGGCTAGGTCGCCCACCTTAAATTTACGGACTGCATCACCAACCCTCCTGATCCGACCTACGATTTCATGTCCCGGTACATTCGGATATACCGTTCCATGCCATTCATTGCGTGCTGTATGCAGATCGGAATGGCATACCCCACAAAAGAGAATGTCGATCTCCACGTCTTTGCTAGTAGGTTCCCGGCGGTCGATTTGCATTTCTTTCAATGCCGCTTCTGGAGCGTCGGTTCCAAAAGCCTTAACGGATTGTGTATTCATGATCGTGTTTTTCTAGATATATGTTACAATATACATAATCCCTGATTTCTTTGGTAGCTTTGTTATGGCAATTTTATAATCGTATAAACTTCAAAGGGGATACAGATGGATAGTACAGGAATGAACAGAAAAAACTTTATTAAGAAATCGGTGTTGGGAATATCAGGTTTCAGTATGTTAAGCAGTTTCGGAGAATCGAAAGATTTCAGGGATGTAAAGCATGGTGGGAAAGAAAGCCGGGAAAACCAAAATATATCAGCTATGGATACTTTACTATTTAAGAATGTTCGTCTGGAAACAGGTTTTGTATATCAGGGAGAGGAGGTCGTTGGAACCGAGACCGATTTATTTCAGGTGGAGGTGGTTAATGGGAAGATCAGTAAGATAACGGCACAGCAAGCGAGTTCTGGTACTGGGCCAGTTTCTGGATCAGCTTCAGGATCTACTTCTGTGGCAGGACAAATCATCGATGCGAAAGGAAAATTAATGCTTCCTTCTTTTAAGGATATGCATATTCATTTGGATAAGACCTTTTATGGTGAAAAGTGGCAAGCTGTACGTAGAGGTTCTGGAGGGGTGAAAGGGATGATCGCGCTGGAGCAGAAGACCATGCCGGAGATTTTAAAGAATGCAACCGCCAAAGCGGAAAAGCTGATCGAACTGTTGCAATCTAAGGGGTCAACCTTTGCAAGAAGCCATGTGAATGTGGAGCCGACTTCAAAATTGGAAGCCTTAAAGAAATTGCAGTTGGCTTTGGAAAATAAAAAGGATTCCTTTTCTGCGGAATTGGTTGCTTTTCCTCAGCATGGGCTGTTCTATACGGATTCTGTTCCCTATATGAAGGATGCCGCACAGGCTGGGATTGATTTTATAGGGGGAGTGGATCCGTTTAGTTTGGATGGAAGTATTGAAAAACCTATCGATTTTACGGTGCAGCTGGCTTTGGATCATGGGAAGGGGATTGATATACATTTGCATGAGGGCGGTGAATCGGGGGTGAAGACGGTGGAGTATTTGTTGGATAAGGTGTTGGAGAATCCTGGGTTGAAAGGAAAGACCTATCTGAGCCATTGTTTTGTGTTGGGAAGAGTGGAAAGACAGAAGCAGGAGGAGTTGGCGGTTAGGTTGGCGGAGGCTGAGGTGGGGATTGTTTCGACGATTCCGTTTGGGGGATTGCAGATGCCTATCCCAACGTTGTTGAAGCATGGGGTAAAGGTGATGACGGGAAATGATAGTATAGTGGATCATTGGAATACATTTGGAACGGGATCGGTATTGCAGAAGGCTAATTTAGCGGCGCAGTTGTATGGGTATGTGTCGGAGTTTGATCTTTCAAGGGCGCTTAAATTGGCAAATGTGGAGGTATTGCCGTTGGATGATAAGGGAAATATGAAATGGCCAAAGGTTGGGGATGTGGCGGATTTTGTATTGATGGATGCGAGTTGTTCTGCGGAGGCGGTTTCGAGGGTTTCGGATGTGAATATGGTGGTGAATAATGGAAAGGTGGTTAAGGATTTGAAGATTTTTGAGGTGTAGAACTGTATCGTCATTGCGAGGGTTTACGTCATTGCGAGGAACGAAGCAATCNNCCTCCTCGCAATGACGAAGAATGATTGCTTCCTCGTGCCTCCTCGCAATGACGTTATAGATTCAAATCGCCTTCTTTGCCTAAATCGTTCTTTTCGCCAGTAATGGCGTTTTTAAGCATTTCAAACAAGGTTACAATTTTACTTGATCCCGTATCCCAATAATGAGCATCTTCCGGACTCACTTTCAATACCCTTATATTCGGATCTTCTTTTCCTTTTTGGAACCAACCCTCCATCATTTTATTCCAATATTTATCAATACGTTCCTGATCCCTGCTCAAAGAAGCTATTCCATTAATACTCAAAAAGGTATAGTTCTTCGGATCGGCATAGAACAAAGAAACCCGATTATCCTTTTCCAGATTCTGGAAAGTCTCACTCTCTGCAGAACATAAATAATAGATATTTCCAGATTCATCCACTTCCTGACGGCTCATCGGAACCCCATGCGGATAGGTTGATCCCGATGGGAAGGAACAAACCGTTCCTACATCAATATCATCCACAATTGTCTTTAATTTCTTGATTGCCTCTTCGTTGGTTTTATTATCAATAGCCATGATTTTCTTTTTTTGATTACTTATTCAACACCCGTATCATATAAAAGTTTTAGGAAATAAAATTTAAAATACTAAAAATTTTAGTAAATTTACCCTGATCATAGGAGGGAATATGTTTGATTTTGGTGATAAACTACAGATATTGGCCGATGCTGCGAAATACGATGTAAGTTGCAGCTCGAGCGGAGGGAAAAGGAAAAACATAGGCGGGATAGGAGATTCTTCAAGCAGCGGTATTTGCCATACCTATACCGAAGATGGCCGCTGCGTATCCTTATTAAAGATTCTGATGACCAATTACTGCATCTTCGATTGTGCATTTTGTGTAAGTCGGAAGAGCAATGATATCCAACGGGCAGCATTCTCGGTGAAAGAAGTGGTGGAGCTCACCATGAATTTCTATCGCCGGAATTATATCGAGGGATTATTCCTGAGTTCTGGAATTTTCAAATCGGCGGATTATACGATGGAACGCCTGATGCTGGTGGTTAAAAAACTCCGTACGGAGGAGAAGTTTCATGGGTATATTCATTTGAAAGCCATTCCTGGAGCAAGTGAAGCCTTACTGAAGGAGGCGGGATTGTATGTGGATCGGATGAGTGTTAACCTGGAAATACCAACTGAAGAGGGCTTGAAACTGGTAGCTCCCGAAAAGGATCATCAATCCGTTNNACCGAGATCATGGCCTTAAAGGAAGAGAAGAAGACGATCAAAAAAGTGCCGCTTTTTGTACCTGCAGGGCAAAGTACCCAAATGGTGATCGGAGCGACAGGCGAGAGTGATCTGGATATCATGGGCACCGCCAATGAATTCTATAAAACCTATAATCTGAAAAGGGTGTATTATTCGGGTTATATCCCCATCAACCCTAAGGATTCCTTGCTGCCTCAGGTAGGGACAGCCCCACCATTACAACGGGAAAACAGGCTGTATCAAACCGATTGGTTATTGCGATTCTATGGTTTTTCATTAAATGAGATCTTGAATACCCAACATCAGAACCTGGAATTGGATATGGATCCGAAATTGGCCTGGGCTATTCGCAATCCGCAATTCTTTCCGATAGATATCAATACGGCATCCTATCAATGGATTATTCGGATTCCGGGGGTTGGCAGGCAATCAGCGAATAAGATTGTACAGGCGAGGAAGTTCGGGAAATTGAGGGAGGATCAGGTGAAGAAAATGGGGATTGCCTTTAATCGGGCAAAATATTTCATGAGCTGTTCGGATTCGGTGTTTGGATTGGGATTTCAATATCCAGACCAGGTAAGGAAGGCATTGGTCAAGGAACCGCTAATCGGGGAGTCTTCAAATTCATCCGGATTGATTTCTGGGGTTGATTCTTCCTTGATTTCTGGACAAGGTTCTACTTTGGGATCTGTTCATGATTTCACACTGCTTGTTGATCGTGAAGCCAATAACTTCTTTGCAACAA
This sequence comes from Sphingobacterium sp. UBA1575, assembly GCA_002322865.1. Lineage (GTDB taxonomy): Bacteria > Bacteroidota > Bacteroidia > Sphingobacteriales > Sphingobacteriaceae > Sphingobacterium. The sequence continues at coordinate 7,752 of DCOH01000023.1, forward strand.
AAAAGGATAAAACGAATCAACTGACCTTATTTTAAATTAAGAATCAATCATGAATTATATATTCGATGGCACCTATGCCGGTTATATCTGTTGTGTTTTCGAGGCTTTTTCGCGGAAGGAAATCGATGCACGGCCTACGCGGTTGGATCTGATCCAAACCACCCTTTTTTTCGAAAGCCGGGCTATTGAAACCCATCCGGAAAGATTCCAGCGCGTGGTCCAGGCCATGGAAAAGAAAATAGGCCATGCCGGCATGAAACTTTTCTATCAGAATTTCCTAGCCGATGAGGAAAAGGCTTGGCTGAATGGGTTCCAGTTATTGATCAAGCTTTTCCAATCCGAAACATTGGATCTGAAGAATTTTGGAGACCCTCAGATCCTGCAGTTCCATCAGACCATCAAGAAGGTCAGTCGCGAACGGCATCGAATGAAAGCCTTTATTCGTTTTATGAAGGATGCAAATGAACTGTATACGGCCATTATTGAACCAGATTTCAATGTATTACCTTTGGTCATTGATTTTTTTAGGAACCGTTATGCCGATCAGCAATGGCTGATCTATGATATCCGACGTCAATATGGCTACCATTATAATTTGAAGGAAGTGCAGGAGGTGTTCAGCACGGCCGAAATGTTAACTGATGAAAGCCAAAGCCTGCAGGTGAGTCTGGACTTAAAAGAAGAAGAATACCAGATTCTTTGGAGGAAATATTTCAAAAGTACTAATATTGAACAACGGAAAAACCTGAAGCTGCATTTCCGACATGTTCCTCAGCGCTATTGGAAATATCTAACAGAAAAGCAGTAGGCTTTCTTATAACAAAAAAGCAGTAGATTTTCTTAACCTTTTCATTGGCACGCGGCCTTAACTTTTGTGCGAATGTGCTAAACAATTCTTTTGCTTACATGTTCATTAGGTAACCATAATTTTTAGACGTTATACCATTTATCATGAAAAGCAAAAAAAATCCAAAGACTGAAGAATTGGACAAGCATGTTGTGGACAACATGAACCGTATTATGACCAGTAACGATGGAGTGCCCATCCATGACAACAACAATACGCTGAAGGCCGGTAATCGCGGACCTTCCCTGCAACAGGATCATCTCTTTTTTGACAAACTCATGCATTTCGATCGCGAACGGATTCCGGAGCGTGTGGTGCATGCAAGAGGATCTGGGGCACATGGTGTATTTGAAGCCAAAGAGGATCTTTCGGATATTACAGTAGCGGATTTCCTCAAGAAAGGAACGATAACCCCGGTGTTTGTCCGTTTTTCTACCGTTGCCGGATTTAAAGGTTCAACGGACCTTGCGCGTGATGTGCGTGGATTTTCCGTGAAATTCTATACCCAAGAGGGGAATTACGATTTAGTGGGGAATAATATCCCGGTTTTCTTTATCCAGGATGCGATGAACTTTCCAGATGTGGTACATGCGGTTAAGCCAGAACCCGATAAGGAAATCCCACAGGCGGCATCGGCGCATGATACCTTCTGGGATTTTATCTCCCTGATGCCGGAATCTGCACATATGTCTTTATGGGTGATGTCGGATCGAGCGATTCCGCGGAGCTTGCGCATGATCGAGGGTTTCTCGGTGCATACTTTCAAGTTTGTGAATGCGGAAGGGAAAACGACTTTCGTGAAATTCCATTGGAAACCAAGATTGGGTGTACATAGTGTAGCGTGGAATGAGGCGCAGAAGATTTCCGGATTTGATGCGGATTTCCATCGTCGTGATCTTTGGGATGCGATTGATCAAGGCAATTTCCCGCAATGGGATTTGGGCGTGCAGTTGATCCCAGAGGAAGATGAAATGAAGTTTTCTTTTGATATTTTGGATCCAACGAAGATCATTCCGGAGGAATTGGTGCCGGTGAAGATTATCGGAACGATGACCTTGAATAGGAATCCGGAGAATTTCTTTGCTGAGACGGAGCAAGCGGCTTTCGATCCGGGACGATTGGTGCCTGGAATTGATTTTTCAGATGATCCGTTGTTGCAGGGAAGGATTTTCTCGTATATGGATACCCAGAATTACCGTTTGGGTGGACCGAATTTTCATGAACTGCCGATCAATAGGCCGGTGAATGGGAAATATNNATGGATTTGGTAGGATGGATGTGCTGAAGGGGAATACGAGTTATTTTCCGAATAGCCAGGGGAATGGATGTCCATATCATGCGATGTTGAATGGGGAGATGGGAGGTTCTGATGGAAAATCGGGTTCTTCTGATGGAAAAGGGGGGATGCATGCTGCTCAGGCGGGCATGAAAGGAACTCAGGGCTATCAAACCGGAAGGCAGGAAGTGCAGGGTTTGAAGGTTCGCGAACGTTCAAATTCTTTTGCGGATCATTTTACCCAGGCCAGGTTGTTCTTTAATTCTTTGAGTGAAGAGGAGCAGACGCATATGATCAATGCTTTTAGCTTTGAGCTATCAAAAGTGAACTCGGAGGATATCCGGAAACGGGAATTGGCGATTTTGTATCAAGTGGAACCTAAATTGGCGAATGCTATTGGGAAGAACTTAGGATTGACGCCTTCGAAGACTTTGGATGAGCTGACCTTGAAATTTGCGAGGAATAATCATCCAGATTATCCGATCAAACCGAATAAGCCGGAAGTAGAGAAATCTGCGTTTTTGAGTATGAAGGTGAAGGATGGTGAAGGAAGTATTGAGACGCGTCAGGTTGCTTTTTTGCTGGATGATGGGGTGAGCTTTGAGAGTGTGGATAAGGCGAGGAAGGCTTTGGAGAAAGCAGGAGCGAAAGCTGTTCTGATTTCTTCGAAAGTGGGTCAGTTGAAGTATAAGGGCGGAGAGACAGAGGAGATCCAGCATACGTATTTGACGGATGCATCGGTTTGTTTTGATGCTTTTTATACGCCAGGTGGTGATTCTGTTGCGAAATTGGCAGAGAACCCGGATTATCTGCAGTTTATTAATGAGGGGTATAGGCATTGTAAGGTTTTGGCCTTTGCAAAGGATGCGGAAGGGTTGGTGGAGAAGTCTTTTATTAGTAAGGATGAAGGGGTTGTCTTTGAATCGGAAAACGATTGGCTAGCGAATTTTATTACGCAGATGAAGAAGCATAGGATCTGGGCAAGGGAAATGGCTAGGAAAGTTCCTTCTTAGGAAGGGGGAACGTCATTGCGAGGAGGTTACTCCGTCATTGCGAGGAGCTTACTTCGTCATTGCGAGGAGTTTACTCGTCATTGCGAGGAGTTTACTCGTCATTGCGAGGAACGAANNCTCACTTACATCTTACTTACAACTCACTTGCAGTAAGAACCAAAAATTGTACAAACCTTGTAAAAAACTTGTACAAACCTTCTCCTCAAAATCATCTAAAACCCCATCCCAAAACCCAATTCCTTCCCAAAACCCAATTCCATCCCATCCCCAAATCCACTAAATCCCCAAATCCACCAACCCCTCCTTCCAATCCATCCCCTTCACCATGACGTAATTTTCATTAACTTTGCTTCATGTCTACATCATCATTGATTTCACAAGATACCATCATCGCTTTAGCGACCTCTCCAGGCGCTAATGGAGCCATTGCTGTCATCCGATTATCCGGTTCGGAAGCTATTTCCTTAGTTAATCAAGTTTTCAAAGGAAAGGATCTTTCCAAGCAAGCCTCCCATACCGTTCATTTTGGTACCATCCGCGATGGCGAACAAATCATTGATGAAGTATTGATCACATTATTTGTAGGACCAAATTCCTATACCAAGGAAAATGTGGTAGAGATTTCTACCCACAATTCCAAATACATCATCGAACGTATTATCGGTCTTTTGATCANNAAGGCAGGGGAGTTTACCTTACGTGCTTTCTTGAACGGTGGCATGGATCTTTCCCAAGCGGAAGCTGTGGCGGATCTGATTGCTTCCAACTCGGCAGCATCCCATCAGATTGCCATGCAACAGATGCGAGGTGGATTTTCCAACCAATTGCAGAAGTTGCGGGAGGATCTGGTGCATTTTGCCTCCTTGATCGAATTAGAATTGGATTTTGCGGAGGAGGATGTGGAGTTTGCCAATCGGGAGCAGTTGCGGTCTTTGATCCAAGAGATCCATCAGGTGATTTCCAAGTTGATCCGCTCTTTTGAGCAGGGGAATGTGTTGAAGAATGGGGTTCCTGTGGTGATTGCTGGTAAGCCGAATGTTGGGAAATCAACCTTGTTGAATGCTTTATTGAATGAGGAGAGGGCGATTGTCTCGGATATTGCCGGAACGACCAGGGATACCATTGAGGATGAGATCAATATTCATGGGGTTACTTTCCGTTTTATTGATACGGCGGGGATCCGGGATACGGAAGATGTGATTGAAGCGAAAGGTGTGGAGCGGACTCGGGAGAAAATGAAACAGGCGAGGTTGATTATTTATCTTTTTGATCCTACCCAGGATCATATCGCTGCGGTGCAATCGCAGATTGAGGAAGTGAGGTCTTTGAATATTCCATTTGTGACGATTATTAATAAATCGGATCTGTTGTCGGAAGGGGAGAGAGGGGAGTATGCGGTTTTAATTCCAATTTATATTTCTGCGAAGCAGGGATTGGGGATTGAGGAACTGAAGGATGAATTGTTGAACCAGGTTAATCTTTCGAATATTAATACGGAGGATGTGATGGTGACTAATATTCGTCATGTGGAAGCTTTGCAACATACGCAGGAAGCTTTGGAAAAGGTGTTGTATGGGATTGATAATCCGATTACATCGGATTTTTTGGCGATGGATATCAGGCAGGCTCTGCAATATTTGGGAGAGATTACTGGGACGGTTANNCTACGGATGATTTGCTGGAGAATATTTTTAGTAAGTTTTGTATCGGGAAGTAATTGCGTATCACTAGTTAAAGCTAGATACTTGTAATAAATATTAAGCAATGAAAGTATTTAATTTTCAAGGTTTTATTGTATGTAATGCATTTGAATGGTTTTGTGCCTCTTTTTTTTTTTTTTGATTTCGCTTTGTACATGATGTGTAAATTATAATAGAGAGAGTGCTACTTTTAAACAAGAGTTTTAAAAATAAATTATGTAAGCTGATTATGGTAAAATAGCCATTTCTGATGATGAATTGGTCAATATCATTGTTCAGCATAGTAAAACAGATACATCGTAGATAGTAATAAATCATTCTAATCAAGTGAAAGGAAAAATAAGCATTTTTAGCACCAGAACCTATCTTGCATAAATAGGAAGTTGATTTCAAAGAAAATCTAGAAAATATGATTAAAGAAAAGAGTTTTAAATGGGATCAGGTTTTAGAAATTATCAGGCAGATTGTGGAAAAGATTAATGTTAGATAATTGGTTTTAGTAATTGGTTGGATCAGTTCTAAGTATATATAAAATTCTTTTTTACTGTTTCCCGTATCCTTAATTCAAATTTCTTTTACATTTTTACAACCGTAAGTAGATATCGTATCAAAATGCTATGTAAAGTTGATATATTTACACCAGATGCAGATTATTATGTTGAACAAACCAATCAACATTCTGATAGTAGTACATGTGAAACCAAGGTAAAGCTAGCAAATGACTTGTTAACATTTTACAAAAACGAAACGACGATTTATAGTTTGTGCACCACTGAGGTTCAACCAAATTTGGATAATTTGGCATGTTTCACAAAACTGTTAGAAATTATTATTAAATAATTATAGAATTCGAGTAAAATCCATGGATAGATTAAAAGATATTTCACAAATAAAATCCAAAAAACGAATTGCCGACCATGGAGAAGTTTTCACCAATGAAAGGGAAGTGTATGCTATACTTGATTTGGTGAAACACGAAACAGAAAGAATTGACTCTCGATTTTTAGAACCTGCTTGTNNTCTGCTTGTGGAAACGGCAATTTTTTAGCAGAAGTTTTGAGACGAAAGTTAACAATTGTTGACAGTCGATACAGAAAAAGCCAATTGGAATGGGAGCACTATTCCGTAATTGCTGTCTCTAGCATTTACGGAGTGGACATTTTGGAAGATAATGTCCAAGAATGCCGAGATCGTTTGCTTGGTGTTTATACTGAATGGTATTCCAAGCTTTTCAAACAAATAAAAACTGAGTGTATCCGTTCTATTCGGTTTGTATTGAACAGAAACATACTTTGGGGGGATGCTTTGGATTTTACCAATCCCATAACCAAACAACCTATTGTGTTTACTGAATGGAGTGCTGTAAACGGTTCTATGCTGAAACGCAGAGATTATATGTTCAAATTTTTAGTGGAGAAAACATACCAGTTTTCAATGTTCAATGATGAAGGCAAAGCAGCAGCCATTGATGAACCTGTAAAAGACTATCCACTTATTCATTTCTTAAAACTCGGCGAAAATGATACAAACGAACTATAACCCAGATGTACTTTCCTGTCTTGCCAATTTGAGCAATGATGAAGTATTTACACCACCGAATTTGGTAAACGATATTTTGAACTTGCTCCCAACTGAGATATGGAGCAATCTCAACGCCAAGTTTTTAGACCCTGTTTCTAAAAGTGGCGCATTTTTGCGTGAAATGGCAAAACGACTAATGGTCGGTTTGGAAAACCAAATTCCCGACAAGCAGGAACGTATTAACCACATTTTTAGCCACCAATTGTACGGTATTGCCATTACCGATTTAACTGCCTTGCTATCTCGTAGAAGCGTGTATTGCTCCAAAACTGCCAATGGGAAATACTCAATTTGTGAAACCTTTGATGATGAGCAAGGAAACATTCGTTACCAAAAAATGAAACACACTTGGCAAAACGGAAAATGTATCCATTGCGGTGCAAACCAAGAAGTGTACGACCGAGAAGATGCCTTGGAAACTTACGCTTACAATTTTATTCACACAGACAATCCTGAACAAATATTCAATATGAAGTTTGACGTTATCGTTGGAAATCCACCATATCAAATGAGCGATGGTGGTGGTCGTGATTCAGGTGCAATTTCACTTTATCACAAATTTATAGAACAAGCAAAAAAATTAAATCCAAGATATCTTTCAATGATTGTTCCTGCAAGATGGTATTCAGGAGGAAAAGGACTTGATGAATTTAGAGATGAAATGCTGAAAGATATAAGATTGGCTCAGATACACGATTTTCCAGAAACGTCTGACTGCTTTCCAGGTTTGAATATTCGTGGTGGAGTTTGCTATTTCCTTTGGGATAGAGAACATAAAGGAGATTGTACAATTACGAATTACAGAAACGGGGTAGTTTTAAGTACTTCAAAAAGACCGCTACTTGAGCCAAAGTCTACTGTTTTTGTAAGATATAATGAAGCCATTGAGATACTTAGAAAAGTGAAAAAGTTTAATGAAAAGACTTTCGATGAAAGTGTAAGTGCAAGAAAACCATTCGGACTTGATTCTAATTTTTCAGGGTATAAGAAGAATAAAACAGATAAGCACAACATTTTTCTATATCGTTTTGGAGATAATGGATTTGTAAGTGAAGAACAAGTACTGAAAAATCAACATTGGGTTAAAGAAATCAAAGTGCTAGTTTCCAAAGCTAGTCCTGGTGGTGATTCATATCCACACCAGATAATTAGCAAACCAATTGTTGCGGATAAAATGTCTTGTAGCACGGAAACATATTTAGTTGTTGGCATTTATAAAAATATAAAAATGGCAGAAAATGTTGCAAAATATATGCACACACGTTTTTTCCGATTTATGATGTCATTAATAAAAAATACGCAAAACATTTCAAGGGGAGTATTTTCTTTTGTACCAGTTCAAGATTTCAATGAAGAATGGACAGATGAAAAGTTATTCGCAAAATATGGTATCACAGAAAGTGAAATTGAATTCATTGATACCTTGATAAGACCAATGGATAATTATGAGTAAAAAAGAGTTTTTTCCGCCTCGACCATCCACCAATCCAATCATTTATGCTTATGAGTTGATAGGTGTGGGTACGCACAAGGGTTTGCTTAAAATTGGCTACACCGACCGTGATGCACAAACACGTACCAAAGAGCAATTAGGCACTGCAGCTATTCAATACAAAATTGTATTTGAAGAATCAGCAATGAAACGTGACGGCAGTTCTTTTACAGACCACGAAGTTCACCGTTTGTTGAGAGAATGGAAAGTCCTAAATGAAAGCGGAGAATGGTTTAAATGCACCATAAATGACTTGCGTAGAGCCATTCACCAAATCAAAACCGGAGAGATGACGGAAGAAAACCGAGTGCTTACGTTCGGTATGCGACCCGAACAGGAATCAGCGGTTGAAAAGACCATTGCCTATTTTAAAAGTTTCAAGAGAGAAAACAAAGACAGAACGCCTCACTTCCTTTGGAATGCTAAAATGCGTTTTGGGAAAACTTTTGCTAGTTATCAATTGGCTAAAAAAATGGGTTGGAAAAAAGTGTTGGTTCTCACCTTTAAACCAGCCGTTGAAGATGCTTGGAAAGAAGATTTACTTTCCCACGTAGACTTTAAGGGATGGCAGTTTTATTCAAAAAATGAAATTGATGCTGATGTATATAGAATAATTGGAAGCCATCCGTTGGTTTGCTTTGGTTCTTTTCAGGATTTTTTAGGCAAGAATACTAACACAGGGGGAATCAAAACTAAAAACGAGTGGGTACACGCTACAGTATGGGATTGTATAATTTTTGATGAATACCATTTTGGAGCTTGGCGAGAAAACGCCAAAGATTTATTTGGTAAAGATTTAGAAGCTGAAAGGGAAATTGAAGAATTCAAAAAAATTGAAAAAGACGGGATTGCCGAGGAAGATAAAGCGGACCATTTAGAGAAGATAATTCCAATCAGTACTAATCATTATTTGTATTTGTCAGGCACGCCATTCCGCGCCATTAGTTCAGGAGAATTTATCGAAGAACAAATTTTTAACTGGACATATTCAGATGAGCAAAGGGAAAAAGAAAATTGGGATGATTCCTTAGGAGGAAATCCTTATGCTGCTTTGCCCAGAATGGTAATGTTAACCTATCAATTGCCCGATTCCATTCGCCAAATTGCAATGCAAGGTGAGTATGACGGGTTTGATTTAAACATATTCTTTTCAGCAGAAGGCGAAGGACGAAAAGCCCGTTTCAAATATGAAGATGAAGTACAAAAATGGTTGGATTTAATTCGCGGTTCGTTCAGCGAAACCACCGTTGACCATTTGAAGATGGGAGCAAAAAAGCCACCTTTGCCTTTTTCACATGCTCCATTGCTCAAAGTATTAAATCACACTTTTTGGTTTTTGCCAACAGTTGCAGCTTGTAATGCAATGGCATTGTTACTTGAAAGACGACAAAATATATTTTATCACGATTACAAAGTAGTGGTTTCGGCAGGCCCGCACGCAGGGATAGGAATAGAAGCATTGCCTCCAGTTTTAGATGCAATGACCGACAATCCATTGGAATCAAAAACTATTACACTTTCGTGTGGTAAACTCACCACAGGGGTTTCGGTAAAACCTTGGACAGGAATTTTTATGTTGCGCAATTCTTCTAGTCCTGAAACTTATTTTCAAGCGGCTTTCCGTGTGCAAACGCCTTGGGTTATTAAAAATCCCGATCGTATATCGCCCAATAAAGAAGAAATTCTAAAAGAAGAATGTTATGTTTTTGACTTCGCACCGGACCGAGCATTAAGACAAATTGCTGATTACAGTTGTAGACTAAATGTAAACGAATCCAATCCCGAAGCAAAAGTTGCCGAGTTTATCAACTTTCTGCCAGTATTGGCTTATGACGGAAGTTCAATGAAACAAGTTGATGCCGCAGGAATTTTGGATATGGCAATGAGTGGCACAACTGCCACCCTTTTAGCTAGACGTTGGGAAAGTGCATTGCTCGTAAATGTAGACAACAACACACTTGTGAGACTGATGGCAAATGAAGAAGCAATGAATGCTCTAATGAGCATTGAAGGTTTCAGGAATTTGAATCAGGACATTGAAACCATTATCAATAAATCGGAAGCCGTTAAAAAAGCAAAAAAAGAAGCCAACGACCGTGAACTGACCAAGAAAGAGAAAAAGGAACTTTCAGATGAAGAAAAAGAATACAAAAGCCTAAGAAAACAAATCCAAGAAAAGTTAATTAAGTTCGCTACTCGTGTCCCGGTGTTTATGTACCTGACAGACTACCGAGAAAGAAGTTTGAAAGATGTTATCACGCAATTAGAGCCAGGACTTTTCAAAAAAGTAACTGGCCTCTCAGTAAAGGATTTTGAATTATTGGTAAGCCTTGGTTTGTTCAACTCTGCTTTAATGAATGATGCCGTATACAAATTTAAACGCTATGAAGATGCGAGCTTGGAGTATATCGGTATCAATAGACACGCTGGTGAAGNNATTTGATACTGTCTTAAGTCGACCGGAATATGAAGCCACTTTTGTTAATGAAGAATAAGTACATTATAACTTAAAAAAGTATTCAGACGTACAATGAACCGAATTACAAATACATATTAAAATAATAGCAAGCAGCTATTTGAATTTCTTGATTTGTTTCTGTGTATGACATCCTTACCTTATGACTTTGAGAGATGTTTAAAACCTGTAATTTTACTAGCAAAGTAAAGCAAAATGTCGAATTGTGGCGATAGTTGAGATTTCCATTATTATAAAAATATCCTTTTTGGAATTAATATAAAAAAAACTTATAAAGTCTATATTCATTATCTCAGCAAAAAGGACTAAGGTTGACGGAATTACTATTATTCTATTTAAATAAAATCGAAACTTAATTTCAGCTAATTGTGCGGAGAATTATTAAACTAATCTCCGCTTTTTTTGCGGTAAATAATACTTATATTTATTGGATATAATCCTTAGCTAATGGCATTCTATTTACACGAACGACAAAATTGGACAGATTTTAAATGGGAAAATGATAAGATACTTTACCTATTAAGCGAAGTTCGGCATCTTCAAGGAAAGCTGATTGGAAGAATAGAGTTGTTAGGATTTGATTTAAAAGACGAAGCAAACTTAGAAACACTCATCCAAGATGTTGTTCAATCTTCAAAAATAGAGGGTGAGATTTTAAATCCAGAACAAGTCCGCTCATCAATAGCAGTTCGATTAGGGTTGGAAAATTCAGGTTTATTAAAGTCTGATCGTGATGTAGAAGGAGTTGTAGAAATGATGTTAGATGCTACGCAGAATTCAGATAAAACTATAAGCAGAGAAAGATTATTTGGCTGGCATGGTGCGTTATTTCCAATCGGAAGAAGTGGATTGTATAAAATTGAAGTAGCTCAATGGAGAAAAGGAGATATGCAAGTTGTTTCTGGAGGTATGGGAAAAGAAGTTGTACACTTTGAAGCACCTAAAGCTGAACGGCTCGAAGAAGAAATGGAGAGATTTATCGGTTGGTTTAATACGGATTCTCTTATAGATCCAGTATTAAAAGCTGCTATCGTACATTTATGGTTTGTGACGATACACCCATTTGATGATGGAAACGGACGGATTGCTCGTGCATTAACCGATATGCAATTATCAAAAGCGGATGGTGTCAATCAACGCTTTTATAGTATGTCTGCGCAAATTAAACAGGAACGTAAGGAATATTATAGTATTCTAGAGAAAACGCAAAAAGGAGATTCGGATATTACCAATTGGGTAGTTTGGTTTTTAAACTGCCTCAAAGAAGCTATTATTGCTTCAAATACAATAATAGATAAAGTCGTTAGAAAACATCAATTTTGGATGCAAAACAATGTTAATATCAGTAATGACAGGCAACGAATGATGTTGAATAAATTAATGGATAATTTTGAAGGAAATCTGACTTCATCAAAATGGGCAAAGATGACAAAAGTATCCGCAGACACCGCATTACGAGATATTACAGATTTAGTGAATAAAGGTATGCTAATAAAGGCAGATTCGGGTGGAAGAAGTACCAATTATGAGCTAAATTGGTAGTTTTTTACATTAAATTTATAATATCCACTTAAAGTATAGCCATACTTATTTTTTGATGAAAATAAAGTCCCCACCAATATGTCCAGCCATTTCCAAGGTACCATAACGAGGTTCGGTCTTTGTTTCGGTCATAACGGCTTCTAAAACATGATTAATAAACATTTTTTGAGCCATTAGATAGCTTTCCTTATTCTCACTCAGCGCCTTAATCAAATATTTCATAAAGACCGATTCATCAGGAACCTCCGTATCATTACCAGAAGTGATGGCAACTCGTGTAATCTTGTTTTCCATTTCCTTAATGGCTGCTGGAGCTTCCGATAAACCTCGGGTTTTGAAAACCGATCCAGAAAAACATGCATCGGTAATTAGGAGAATATGTCGGGATGGAATGTTGGATATCTCTTCCAAGACGGCCTTATTGGGCAACCAGGTGGACACATCAGCATATTTGGAATCACTCATCAACCAATATCCTTTTTTCTCCTGTTCCTTCCAAATGCCATGACCAGCATAGAAGATTAATAAATTGTCTTCTTCTTTCAGTGTCAACGTCAGTTCTTTCAATTGCCTTTGTATTTCATTAACGGTTGGATTGTAAAGGGGAATTATATTGTCCTCGGAAAAACCATAGTTGTTCTTTAACAGAATTTTAAGCTTAACAGCATCCATAATAGGATTGTTTAGTGAAGGGATGGAAGAATCTTTATAATTTTGACTGGCAATCAGTAAGCAATAGTTTTTCCCACTGTTGGCAATCACAGGAACTAAATCATCTTCCTTTTGGGCTATATTTAATTCAAATTCCAGCTCTTTTGTCCCTAAGTTATTGGATTTATCTTTCGCTGTTATTATATATTTATTGATTCCTGACTTGGCGGGCATTTCTGCCCAAAAGTCTCCAGCATCAGTCAAATAAACTTTCGTGCCATTTATGCTAACCTCTGATATTCCTGAAGGATCAATCGCTCTTCCTTTGATTAAAAGTTTATCACGCCCCGTTATCTTAAGTCCTCGCACGGCTGGTTGAATAATCTGGATTTCAGGACCCAATTTATCTGTCGATTGTATACCAGCAACCTTACTTTCTAATTGAGCTAAACCCTGTATGGCTTTATCATATTCAGGATCGTACATCAATGCTGTCTCATAGGCGGTCTTAGCTTTGTCATACTCTAGCATCCCAGTATAAGTTTCGCCTAAATCATTGAATAGAATCCAATTATCAATGAGCATATAATCCAAGGAGGTGCTTTTGTTTAAAAAAATCACTTCTTCCAATAATTCCAATGCCTTCTTATATTCTCCTTTTTTCTTGTAATAATTGGCTAATGCAAGTTTGCCATGAGACCAAGTTTTACCAAAATCAAGACCAAAGTTGTTTATTACCTTTTCATAGAATGCTGGAGTCAAGTCATTTCCCTGTTTACTATATATGGAAAACATTTTGGTTTCATATAACCCTTTCAAATGTGGTTCTTTGTTTAAATCCACATTTTTATATTTTTCAGCCAATTTAGTCGCATTTTCATAATCCTCAAGCTCTAAATAATCATTGAACTCAATGGTTTCCTTAAGGATCGGATGTTGCCCCATGGCGATACCTGAAAATAGCTCATTAAAGGTTTCATTTACTTTAACCTTATCGTTTAAATAGGTATAATAGTTCAGCTTTAGGGACTGTAATTTCATGTGTTCCATATCCATACCGAATTTATTTTTCTTTTGCTCAAGTTGGATTTGGATAGATTTTTCTAACTTTTGAACGATATCTTTCTTATTCCCATAGCGTTTTAACAATCCAAATTGAAGCTCATAAAAGTAAATTGCTGCCCTATCTTTATCTACCTCTTGAAATAATTTCGAATGCCTATCATAGGAGTAATTACTATTTACCAATATCTTTTTATTTGGAAATGATTCGACTTTTGACAGCAGGTAATCCATTATCTCCATGCCGGTTTTTATGTCTGGCAATTGAAAAACTTTCTCAATGTTGCCAAAAACTTCTACGACAGGATAATTATCCAATGATTGATAAATCTTTGTTTTTGCAGTAGTTAAATCACCTTGCTCAATTGCTTCATTTACATTTTCCAAATACTTTAATGAAGCCAGATATTCCTTATTTTGCGCTATGGATTCTTGACTCCAAATGAAGCAATTCAACAGGGTAATCACGATGAAGGTAATGTTTTTCATTTTTTGCTTATTTATGGTCCATTTTTATGATCAGGGATACAATGTCTTTTCCTTGACTCTTGCTTTGAAAGGCTACTTTCTCTTTCGAAAAATCAATATGCTTTGGATCTACTAATTTATTTTTAAGGGTTTGATAAATCTTTTCACTGAATGAACCCTGTTGTTTTTTTAAGTCTGCTAAAAACTGATTAAAATCCAAAGGACTTTTACAATATAGAATACATAATTCTTCCTTACCTGCCACCTCATCAAATTCAATGTAATGCTGTTCATCTGGAATGATAACTTCATTTTTGCTATCTGTTAATGCAGGGCTAATGTTGTCGCTATGTGGAAACAGTTTACTGATTATTTGGCTATCATCTGCACTAAAAGCATACACAAATGCTGGTTGATTGTTCAGGATATGTATTCTAAATCGATCCCCCGCATAGAATGGTTTTTTGGTTTGATAATAGGTTAGGGGAGATGTTTGATTGGCGCTCGTTACTTTCAATCCTCTTGTACTTTCTAATAGATTCAATGGGACAGAGGATTGATCCGCCATCAGCAATTGGATTTCTCCCGATAAATCTACTTGATTGGGTTTGGCAATTGGAAGTTCAACAAGTTCAAATGCATAATCGGTATACCGCGCTAAATCTTCATATTTGATCCAAATATAGCCTTGATTTCCCCATTGTACTCCCCAACTATTCTGGATTTCAAATGATCCGCCATATTTTTTGTCATCATAACCTACCACGCACATCGCATGGCCAGTTTTAACACTGCTAGGCTCTTCCGTTGGAACCCAAACCTCTTTTGCATGATCGAAGGAATTGGGTGTTTTCATCCCAAATACTACTGGTTTTCTTTCCGAAATTGATTTCTTGATGGAATGGATTTTTTGATTGGCATCAGCCGTTACGTCGAATAGACGAACATAATCTGCAATTTTTTCTTGGGCAGCCTGTTGTAATTGGGCTTCAGTAATCGAAGGTATACAAGCCATAGGAACGGCTGTGTAAGGTAAGGCTCCTTTGGTTTTCATCAGTTCTAACGCATATACAAGGACCGAACCTCCGTTGCATGATTGATCGTCTGGTTTAAGCATCCGGAAAAGAAATGCTGGAGAATAGGCTATTCTTGTGATCTCCTCTCTATTGGTCATTCCGGTATTTATAGCTTTTACAATGGTATGAGCGCAATAGGAGCTGGCCCAAGCTGTACAGGTTCCAAAAGCACCTTGGTTTTTGGGAAAAGGGGCAAATGCTTTTATACTTGCCTCTGATGGAACCTGCATGAGTGACCTCGTAAGTCCAGTTTTACGTGCAACTTCCATGGTCGCCTCATCATTGAAATCCATACCCTTAAATTGTTGTCCAAAAGCTTGGCCTAATAAAATGAAGGTGAGGGTTAAACAAGAGATAATATGACGCATGTTGATTTATTTTTTGTTGAATACAAAATCACCACCTACATGTCCTGCTAATTCCAAGGTTCCATATCGAGGTTCTGTTTTAGTTTCAGTAATCACAGCCTCTAAAATGTGATTCACGAACATCTTCTGAGAGGGTAGGTATTTGTCTTTGTTTTCCGATAATGCTTTTAATAAGTACTTCATAAATACCGATTCATCGGGTACTTCTGTATCATTTCCAGAAGTGATGGCTACACGAGTAATCTTGTTTTCCATTTCCTGGGCAACTTCCGAGCTTGTATTTATGCCGCGTGTTTTAAAGACCGAACCTGAAAAGCAGGCATCAGTAATCAATAAGGTGTGCCGAGATTGGATTTTTGCAATTTCATCCAAAATAACCCTATTCGGAAGCCAAGTATTCTTATCTGCTAATTTAGAATCGGTCATTAACCAATATCCCTTTTTCTCTTGTTCCACCCAAAGCCCGTGTCCAGCATAGAAAATCAATAAATTGTCCTCAGGCAGAAGTAATCCGTTCAATTCCATTAACATCTTCTTGATGTCTGACCCCGAAGGGTTAAAGAGTTGTACGATGTTCTCTTCCAGGTAATTATAATCTTTTTTCAATAAAACCTTTAATTTGACGGCATCTGCAATGGGATTATTTAAAGAGGGGATGCTGCTGTCATCGTAATTCTGTGAGGCAATGAGTAAACAGTAATTTTTTCCTGATTTCACAGGTACAATTGCATTCTCCGCCTTACCAGAGGCTTGAATCTTACTAACTTCAAATTGCATTTCGCCAACGTTTCCAGCTAAATCCATTGCCCTAATCGTCACTTTTGCATCTCCTTCTGCCAAGGGAATTTCTCCCCAGAAATCACCATTATTTTGTGAATAAATAACTTGATTATTCACCCGTACTTCCTTTAATCCAGATACATCCTTGGCAATTCCTTTTACAAATAAGGTGGTTTTACTACTTGTAATTTTCAGCCCGCGTTGAATACTTGGTTCTAACAATTGAATATTGGGAGCTTCTTTATCTATTTTTATCTCTTGAGCCATGGCAACCTCCAATTGCGTTAAACCTTCAACTGCGGGTTCATAATTCGGGTTATAGAGTAAACTCAGCTCATAATCGCTTTTTGCCTTATTATAATCTTTCAAAGCTGCATAAGCCAACGCTCTACCTGTATAATATCGATATTTGCGGGTATAATAGGCGCCAAAGAATCCAGGTTTGTAGGTGGCTGCTTTATTAAAGCTCGTCAAGGCTTCTTCTTTTTTTCCTTCTTTTAGAAAAATGAGACCTTCCCAATAATTTATATCCGGAATCTTGCGGGTAATAAATACATGCTTTAGCATTTGTTCCAAATATTTTCTTGCTTCAACACTATTACCCTTTTCAACATTTATAAGTAATAGCAAAATTCTAGAATTGTATTTAGCATAAATATTGGACTCTTTGTCCTGCTCTAGCTTTAATGCCATTCGTTCTGCGATATCTAATTTCCCTTCAGCAAAAGCCAGTTGAGCGTCCAATTCCTGCGAATGCGTGAGGAGATGTTTTGGAATTTTTTCTCCAGAAGCTTGTTTATGTTTAATACTATCAATGACACGTTTAACGAGATCCAAATCACTTACATCAAAAGCATAAGAAGCTAAATTCGCATATTCTTCTATAGTTAACTTCCTATATTTTTCCAATGCTATGTAATCATTAACAGCTTGTTGCAAGTCTCCAACCTCGGAATTTAACCTAGCTCGTTCTTTCAGCATGTTCGCCTTGTATTCATTTATAGGAGAATATTCATAATTTCCACTTTTATTGTACAAGTAGAGTGTCTGATCATACTTATCTAACACTGTAAATAGATAATCCACGACTTTATTTCCTCCCTTTATATCCTGATTGTTAATCTTACGGGTCATAAGGTTACCATTCACCAAATTGATGTTAACAGGATAGATGTTTAACGCTTCCCGATAGAGGGAATCGGCTTCGCCTAATTTTCCACTATCATATAAATCATTGGATTTATGAATTAATTTATAAGCTTCTTTTAGCTTTCTATTGTCATCCTTCAACTTCTCCTTATCCTGAGCATGAGCAGAGAAAATGAGGCATATGAGGAGGCTGACTAAGATTGGTGTAAATGGCCTTGTTTTCATGAATTGATATTATTTGATCTGGTTGGAAAGATTTATGTAATTACTTAAAATGCTTTCATCTATTTTTCCAATGCTTTCGTAAAAATGATCGGTTAAAGCTGTTTTTAATGCTTTTTCATCTTTAGGGTATAGGGTTTTGAACAGTTTAATCTGCGTCTTAAGTTCATCTGCAGTCATAAACACTGGGATAAAACTGCTAAGCTTTCTCGAACTAGGTTTGCCATTTACTGTGGTTGCAAAGCAAAGGTCAACTGTTTCTCCCGGTGCTAATACTTTTGTGTTTTCTGCTGTAAAGAAAATGGATTGATCCTTTTTCTGCAATCGCTCTAATGTCTGATCATTGCCATGATTAATTTGAAGAAAAAAGATATTATTTCCTGATAGCGGGTAATTGTTACTTATTAGTATGGGTTGGTCAAGTATTAGTACGATGCGATTAGCAGTTTGATTCGATGAAAAATAGGTTACGGGGTTATTTCCATCGGTATGGATGGAACGACTACTTAACTTATAGGTACCACTTAAGGGAATCAATTTATTTTTCAGAACAGCAATTAACTCACCCGATACTGAAGTCTTGTTGTCTTTCCCCATGCTGATTTCATAGCGACCTTTCTCTGAACTTATGCAGGTAACCTTCGCCGATTGATCTGAAAAATATAATTTGTCCTCAGGTTTTAAAGCATCTCCAACTTTAAGGTCTTTTTTGCTACTATTCTGCACTTTCCCTTTGATGAACGTTACATAATAGGTTTGTGCAGTTGCCATTTGAAGTCCAAACCAAAAGCATAAGAAAGTAACTAATATTTTCATGATTGTATAGGTTTTAAAAAATGATCACGCTTGTTCTTTGCCCAATCTAATAGATGCTTTGGACGCCATTTATTTTCGTAAAGTTGCATCACAAAGACCAAAGCATTGCATAATAATGTTAGTAATAAGATCTGTATTGGCTGATTGAAAAGGATATGCGATAGCATGGATAGCATGGTGAAGAATGTTGCTGATGCTAATAAGGGTCCTATCCATCTAATTCTTCTTTTTTCAATAGATTTTTTAGTTCGGAAGAGCAGAAAATAGCTAAATACACTTAGCATTAAGCGCATAAAAATCAACCATAATGGTTTTATTAAATCATTGCTATCCTTTAGGCTTAAATATACATTAAGCAAGATTAAAGTCCCTGGACTAACGCCAGCGATTGTTTCATGTACATCGGATTCAAAATTCCCAATGAGCAAGATCTTATCTTTTACAAACTCATCCAGAACCAGTTCTTCAGGAAGAACCAATAGTTCGGAAAGATCTACCTTGGCAAATTGATCACTGTGCTCAAAATCAAATGGTCTAATCTGATGATCGATGATGAGGTTGTTGATTGGCCAAAGAATACTGTTTGTTTCTAATTTTTTTCCTTCAATGCTTTCATATAGAACTTGAGGAATGGTTTTCAAAGAATCACTTTGATTAATTTTAAATTTAAAGAAACCGCTTGTTGCTTTACTGTAATCTGCTAAGCCTAAAGGAACGTCTATTACGGTTTTTTCAATATTTCCCAATTCATCAAAATGGGTGGGAAAGACCAATCGATCTAAACCATCTATACTCGCTTGTAAACTAGAATCATTAGGAGAACTTCCTTGCAGGAAAATATCAGAAAGGACAATATTATGGGCAGAAGGGTTTTGTTGTAATATGCGGAAGAATTGAGCTAATTTGCCTCGATCCGTAATGACCTCATTTCCTAAGCCATCCTCTTGAGAAATTAGTTCTAGATCATGGGCAACATTGATAAAAAGGTAGGAATTGGAATTGTCTGATTGTTTATTTTTGAATAAGTAATGGCGAAGTAGGGAAGACTGTTCCATTATTTTCTGTTCATCACCATAACTAAAGTTAGAGTTCTGCCAACAAAAGCTTATTAGCAAAAGTATAATAGCTATTACAAAACTAAGGGCATATTTTTGGTTTTGCCTCAATTCCATTTGTTAGAATTTTAGGATAATATCTTAATAGTTTTTCTAACAAATTTATGGGGTAGCCTTTAAACAGAAAATACCCCTAATGGGGTATTTTTTATTTATTTTAAAACTATTCAAAAGATAATTATTACAAATTTTACTGCTTTCTTATGAAAGGTAGGTTACTGGAATTATAATTATGCTGTTTGATAATCAGAGAAACTTCATTTAATTCTATTACGTCAAATGTTACTATCTCTCCATCTTCATAATTGATACTCAAAATTTTGTTATTCTTGGATAATGAATATTCATGTTTTACAGTGCCATTCTGATCCCAGTGACCAAGCAAACCACCCCATTTTCCATTTAATCTTATACCTCTTATACCTACATTGGCTGTATCAAAGCTGAAAGACCTCTCTTTTATTTCCCTTAAATATGGATTCCAAGGAATAGCTGAAGATAGTTCCCATTTTCCCAAAATTAGTTTTTCTGGGGTGATTTCATTATCACTTTTGGAGCATGAAAATAATGTGAATAGGACGAATAAAATGCTGATCAGATTTTTCATAGGATTCATAATTTGGTAATTACAAAAGTAAACAAATAAAATTAAATAATTTTTTTGCGTGCTTTCTTCTCTTTTTTAATAATGCCAATGATTCAAGATGATTGTGGTGCTTATTTATTTTCCTTATCAAACAATACTATCATATATTGCATCCCATAATCCAATCCGTTTTTGAAGAGCTTGTTTAGAAACAGCTTGAATATCTGCCCATTTTTGACCATCATCTTGGGCTAATTCTTCGATCATTTTAAAGGCTAATGGTCCATGCTCATCCCCATCTAATTCGATATGTCTTTGAAAGTAATAAATAAACTTATCTAATTCCGTATCTGGAAAGTACCTTTGAATTTCCTTTAAAATAGAGGTGAACATATCAGGTATCAAATTTTCTCTTCCAAACGTAAATGCTGCTGCAATTTTGTGAGATTCCTTGGTGTCAATAATGTTAAAAGTGAATTTTAAAAATTCTTTAATTCTGTTGTCAACATTTAAATTTTCTAAGCTTTGATATATTTTTTTAGTGTTTCTTAGATCCTTTAAAAAATCGATGATAAAGCTTGTATCAGCACCCATCGCTTGCATAGCATCCAAGTACATCTCAAAATGGCTTAACCTTCTTCCGTCAATATATAGATCAGATTCTTCAGCTAGCACTATCTCATTTATTAGATATCTAGTGTTAGGATATTCGGATGCAAACCAAGGGATGGATACACAGGTGAGTTCAATTTGTAATGCTTTCAATAAGGACATGAAATCCCATACAGCATAAACATGGCCTTGTGTGAACAATCTTAAATGATCTATATTGTTGATTTTACTATATAATGGATGATTGTTTAAATAATCTTTTTCTTCTTTAATATGGGCTTCTAACTTTTCAAAATGTTTCATTCGGCAAAGGTAGCTTTTACTGATTATTATTAAATGTTTAGGAGGATTTAAATTTTAAGTTATCAGCTTATATTGCTTTTATTCAATGGTTATTTATAACTAATTCTAATTAATAACCTAATAATGATCTTGAATGAGAATTGATTATTGAAATTCACCTCTGTATCCTCCATGAAGGACAGCCAAGAATTAATGAGATCAGAGATTTTTCAAGATGCTAGGCAATGGAAGCATTTCAACAAATTTATAAACCTACTTAACCAACATAAATTCCTCCCAAGATTTTACTCTAAGACTTGCTACATTATTTAACTGCTTAAATTCATTATTCCCGGCCCCAATATATTTTGAATCCTTCCTCATGATAACATGATAGGCTCGGGTTCCAAAGGTCATCCCATCTACATTTTCGGCCACTTGGGTAAATGTGAAAGTGCTTTTTCCTGATTCGTATCCAGGAATTCCATTGGAATGAACACCGGCTGCCCATAGGGTGCCATCTGTTTTTAAGAAATAGGAGGTAGGAGTATTCGGATAGACCTCGGCAACCTGATCAGCAATTTTGTGCGGATAGGTAGGGTCAGAATTTCTTGTCCCTAATCCTTGGTTGCCATTGACATTCGAGCCAAAACTCCAAGCTTCGTCCTTATTGTTGATCATGATGACATTACTAGCATTTGCCCTAACCAGCTTGATATCATCGCTGATTTTTTTAAAGGTATATTGGTCTTTTGCCGAAGGATAGCCTAATTTTCCATAAAGATTATCACCCGCAGACCATAAGCTTCCATCATTTTTCAAAAGATAAATATTGGAAAATCCAGTGGCCAATTGCTTAACATCCCTTGCGATCTGAGTCAATGGAAGATCATTATTGGATCTATTTCCAAGTCCAAATTGACCGCTATTATTTTGTCCTATTGCCCAGGCCGTCCCATCCGTTTTTAAAATGGCAAGAAAACCGGTTCCCGAAGAAATATCAGCTGCGCCGTCTGTAATCTTTTCTAAAGGTGAGTTGACTGACCAAAGTAAAGTATCACTTAAAAAATATGGCTTGGATCCCCAAACGCTATTGTCTGTTTTTTGGATGTAAAGTGAGCAACAATCACCTTCCACTTTCTTGACATTATTTTCCACTAATTTGAAACCATTGTTCTTGTTGCCTGCCTCATAGGTGAAATTACCACCACGAGCCCAAAGGGAGTTGTCTTTTTTGATCACAAAGGTTACATTTTCAATCGCATAAATTCGAAGCTCGTTTTCTTTGGTTCCCCAGTTTGAATGAGGTGTTGTTGAATCTTTTTTGCATCCGAAAAGAAGGGTTAAAAATAATATTCCTAATAATACGAAATTCCCTTTCATAGCCTTTCTCATGTTTTGATTTATTAAAAATGGTGTGATTTTTTATAAAACAAAACAAAGAAACTAATATGCAAAAGAAGAATTAAAGGAGGTAAAGTTTAGGCGGAATTATATAAATAAGCTAAAATATCATATTTGAAAACAAGAAAAAGTAAATTGATTTGGTAATAAATTAAGTTTAAAGTTATTTGGGATTAAAATCATCCAAACTATTAACTTAATGTTTGTTAATATTATCAAATTATAAACTAAATAAAAGGTACAAATAATATTTTATATTTATACAAAATATTTAGCTAATTATTAAAATATGAAGAAATTATTTGTTCTATTCGCCGTAACATCGGTATTAAGCACTTCATGTGCAACTGTATTCACAGGAACAAAACAAACCGTACAAATTAATTCCTATCCTCAAGGCGCAAAAATTGAAGTCGATGGAATTGAAAGGGGAGTTACGCCAGCGCCTGTTGAAATGAAGAAAGGTTTTAAAGCACAAACCCTTGTTTTAAAAAAAGAGGGATATGAAAACAAGATTTTTCAGCCAACAACGACTTTCAATAATGTTGCAATTCTTAATTTAATGGGGATGTTAGGATGGGGGATCGATGCAGCTACTGGTGCCTTGATGAAATATGATCCTGTGGTCTATGAAATCACTTTAGAGCCCACTAAATCTAGTGCAAAAACGGAGGTTGCGAAACCAGCGGAATCAAAAACCGAAAGTCCTGCACAGGATAATTCTTCAAAATAGAATTCTTATCCAGGATCTTCTATTGAAGAAATCCATTGAAGGAATCTATTGAAAGTATCCATTAATAGAAAAGTCTCGAGATAAGGTTTAGAAAAATAGACTGAATTTCACCACCATTATTAACCGCTTAAAACAAGATTAGGCGGTTTTTTCGTTAGTTTTGCAGAACATTCAATTGCTTTTATTTAATTTACCGTAATAGCTTGCCAATCTTGATCACTTGCAACTCTCCGTCTCCTCCCAATTCCATATTTTCAAACATCCTTTCGTCATAATTTCAAAACCTATCCCTTTATCAAAACAAAATATAATCTTCCAACGTTCTATCTTCACAGCTGAAAAGTGCTGCTTAGGAAGGAGAAATTATCATGACGAGAGAACGAGTAAAAGACCTGATCTGCCAAGGCTATGACGTATTGATGAAAGGCAGTCCAGAAAAGGTAAAGGGCGATTTAAGCTATCTTTTGGCGAATGTTGATGAAGAAGATACAGGTCTACTTGTCTTAGAAGACCTGCTGTATTTGGATGAACAAGATTTACTTTGGATCAAAGAAAGATCATCTTAAGATGCCTTCAGGTCTGATCGTTTTTCAATTTATTTTCCCCTAACCAAATTGATGATTTTCAATGGCTTTTCCGTCAATTTGTATCGGCTCAGATCGATTTTTTTAAATTTGAAATCATAGTTCTGCAATTAATTTCCGAATAAATATTGCAGCTTTTCCCGTATTTAAAACTAAAGTTTCAAATGTATTCACTTATTCAAATGTATTCACTTATTCAAATGTATTCACTTAGATAAATCAAGTTTCTGTTTCCATACCCATAACTATCAAAACACACCTAATAATATTTCTCATAATTCTTTTATTCTAAGGAAGGATGAATCACTTATTTTCTTGTCTTATGGAAAGTATTAAATAAAGCGAATAAAGTAATTTCGAGGTGTGATTTTCACTATCGATCCAAGTAAATAAGTAAGAGGTTCAAAAGAGTTTTTTGACAAGGTTTCATTTTAAACTATACATTATGAGAAAGTTAATCTTCTTTATGCATATAAGCCTAGATGGCTATATTTCTACACCAAATGGTGACCTAAGTTGGGCGAAGCTCGATGAGGAATTATTTGACTGGGTCTATGAGATGACCCAACGATCAGACATGGCCATGTATGGGCGAGTTACTTATGAAATGATGCAAGCCTATTGGCCAGATGCCGGCAAAAAGCCCGATGCTTCCGAGCATGATAAACAACATAGTGCATGGTATAACCAAGTGGACAAACTAGTTATCTCAAGGACACTAGATGGCACTGATCTTCCTCAAACCACCGTTATGGGGCACCATCTAAAACAAGAAATCAATGAATTAAAAGAAGCAGGAGAGAAGGATATCCTGATGTTCGGAAGCCCTGGAGCATCCTTGAGCCTCTTGGAATTGGGACTTATCGATGAGTTTTACCTCCTGATCAACCCCATTATCCTTGGTCATGGTATCCCGTTCCTACAAAAACTCCCAAAAACCGTGAATCTACAGCTATTAGAGTCCCAGATTTTCCCCTCAGAAGTTGTCCTTTTACATTATGCTATTAAAAAACAATAAAATGAGGTTGTCTTGAATTAAAATAACGATATTTAAAATGCTATCAGCCTTAATTCTTTTTCAAAACCGGAGCTTCCGCATTAACTTCGGCTTTCCAGGCATCCAATTCCGCCTTTAATTTAGCTGTAATCTTTGGTTGCTTCTCAGCCAGGTTATTAGTCTCCGAAGGATCCTTTTTCAGGTCATATAATTCGATCCTATTATCCTTGTAAAATTCCAATAGTTTATAATCACCAGACCGAACAGCCGATGCCATATTATTTTGCAGCTTAGCTGTTTCCGATGGATAATGCCAATATAAATTCCTATTATTTAGCTTTTTATTGCATAATATGGGAACTAATGATACACCATCTAAAGATTGTTTGCTCAATTGATTTCTAATTGATTGTTTTGTGGATTTAGATTTGTCCTCGGTCTTTTTCTTCATGGCCTTATCGCCAAAACCTCCTGAAGCCACTTCCACAAAAGTCGGGTAGAAATCATAAGAACTGACCGGAGTTTGCTCCACCGATCCAGCCTGAATGAACTTCGGCCAGCGCATGATTAAAGGTACTCGGATTCCACCTTCATACAACCACATCTTACTGCCCCTTAACNNACGCCATTATTTGCGCCTTTTCCAGCCCCACCATTATCCGAGAAAAAAACAAGTAGGGTGTTTTCAGCCAATCCCTGATCCTCTAAGGTTTTCATGATCTTTCCGATGCCCGTATCGATACTCTCCAACATTCCCGCCAAATAAGGATTGTCCTTATGGGGTCCGTTATGGTTCTGCCCGAACAGCTCTTCACTCTTTCCTTTACCATACTTTGCATCGTATTTTGACCTGTATTTCTTCACTAGTTCCTCTGGTGCTTCCATCGCGGTATGCACACTGTAATAGCTGAGGTAAAGGAAAAAAGGCTTATTCTTGTTCCGTTGGATGAAATTGACCGCCTCTGTGTTCTGCCTATCCGTTAGGTATTCATTTTCTGCGCCTGTTGTATAAGAAGCCACTTTATCGTACGGAAAAAAGTAATCCCCATTAGCAATGTAGGAGGATTCCGAACCGATAACTTCATCGAATCCATGGGCTTCAGGACCTCCCTTGGAATTCTTGAAATGGGTTTCCAGATGCCATTTGCCAATCAATCCGGTATGATAACCCAATTCCGATAAGGCTTCGTTCAAGGTAACATGATCCTCTGGTTTCAAATATTTTTTGGTTTTTGGTCCTTCAGGAAGGAAATCCGTGATACCTACTCGCGCGGGATATTGCCCGGTCATTAAGCTTGCCCGTGTTGGCGAGCAATTGGGTGCTGCAGCATAAGCCTGTTGAAATTGCATCCCTTGGGAAGCTAAGCGATTTAGGTTNNCGTACTGTTGTAGGTATTCAATTCTCCCCATCCCAGGTCATCGGCCATGATGAAAATGATGTTCGGTCGCTGTTGTTGAGCGATGGCTTGTTTGTTTATGAGACAACATAGGCTAGTTAGAAAAATAGTAATGGAGAGATATGGATTACGGATGTTGAAAGAAATGAAATAGGGTGGATGTTTAGTTAGGTTCATAGGGATAGGATTGAGGTTTAAGCTTTAATTGGATGTCATTTAACAAGTATGTTAAATGATCATCTTAAACAAAGATATTAATCAGATGAATTAAAACCTAAACCTTTATTTGTAGTTTTTTTCCGCCTTTGCGAGGAAGCTTTTTCCGTCTGTAACCCTCCCGAAAATTCG
>DCOH01000062.1 GCA_002322865.1 Sphingobacterium sp. UBA1575
CCTCCTCGCAATGACGGAAAACTCCTCGCAATGACGGGAAAACCCCTTCCTTACAAAGCCCAGGCCTTATCCCCTTTTTTATAAGGATATGCCCCATCATATTTTCCAGGGATCTTCACAAAGCGTAAAGCCTGCTTCATGCCTACCTCCGAAGTAAAGAATCCAGTCAAGGTCAATTGCTTCATCATTGTAAAGAAATGATTCGCTTCCTCTTCCTTCTTATTCTTCTGGTATTCTTTCGCCTCTTTATCCCATTTATCAACAAATTTCAGCTTTTCATCCGCTGTCAATTCATTGAATCCTTTTTTGAACTCATCTTGCGCACGTTTATCCACCCCGTTGAAGCCATCTAAAAATGCCTTCTGATCTTTCTCATCGTAACAATCACGGATCATTACCGGAATGAAATCTCCAACCCCAGCTTCCTTAGCTCCAGGTGTGGATGTCTTTGGGAGAATAGCTTCAGCCAAATCACCTAAGAATGCAGGTGAATCACCCTCGAACAATGCCGCAACATCTTTAGATGCAGGTCTTGAACAGCCCTCCAAAAACAATTTGGAGCCAATCACCGTTCCGCCGACAATAAAAGCTACGCGTCTTAATGCTTCTCTTCTATTCATCATCTCTTTAAAAATTATAACGTATATTTAACTTCCCAACCTTGAGGGTACTCACGTTTCACAAACTGATTAACAATATCAAAGTTCGTTACCTTCATATTATCGTTATCCCATAACAACTTCAAGTTACGTCCAGGATATTTACCATCGATCCGTAAATCAGCACCACGAATAGCAAGATTAGCCATCAATAAAGCCTCAGTCAAAGGGCCCGAAATCTCGAATGGCGCAGAAACTTCTTTCTTACCATATCCAGCGATACAAGCATCCACCCATTGCGCATAGTGTCCACCAGATTGACCCGGTACACGTGCATATTTCTGTGCCACTTGTTCTTTCCTTGAAGTTGGCAACAAACGAGCCTTATCTCCGTAGGTATCCGCAAGGATCTTTCCTTTCGTACCGACCATCAAGATACCATTTCCGCCATCACCGAAGATTTCGTTGGCACCCAATTCCTCCGGACGAGCAGGTTGAATACCACCATCCATCCAGTGTAAAGTAACCGGTCCGGCTGTTTTGGCAGTTTTAGGGAAAGTCATGGTCGCATGGCTCGAAGGTGGCGCACTTTCAGGGAAGTAGCCGCGTTTGAACTCATCCACATATACCGAACCTACAGATGCCTGCACATCTTGCACATACGTTAAGCCCAATACCGAGAATGGAACTTCCAATAAGTGACATCCCATATCGCCCAAGGCACCAGTTCCGTAATCCCACCAGCCACGCCAGTTGAAAGGAACCAATTTATCTACGAAATCCTTTTTAGGAGCTGTACCTAACCAAAGATCCCAAGCCAATTCCTTCGGAATCTCTGCTTTTTGCGATGGCCAGGCAATACCCTGANNACCGGACGGTCGGTCCAGCAGTAAACTGTATGCACATCACCGATCAAACCGGCTTCGTACCATTCTTTTACCAATCGAGGGCCATCATTTGAGGCACCTTGGTTACCCATTTGGGTTACTACTTTATATTTTTTGGCAGCATGTGTCAAAACACGTGCTTCCCAAACATCATGTGTCAAAGGTTTCTGAACATAAACGTGCTTACCCAACTGCATAGCAGGTAGAGCATGTAAAGCATGGTTATGGTCAGGACCGGAAACAGAAACTGCATCAATGTGCTTATGTTCCTTATCCAACATCGTACGGAAGTCTTTGTAATATTTCGCTTTTGGAAAACGTTTTACAGAATTTGCAGCACGACGGTCATCCACATCACATAGATAAGCGATGTCAGCCTTTCCACTTTTATAGAATTCGTTGATATCACTCTCGCCTTTTCCACCGACACCAATACCTGCAACCACCAATTTATCACTTGGCGCTGTAAATCCAGTACCGCCCAAAACGTGTCTTGGAACAATGCTGATTCCAGCAGCAGCAATCGCTGTGTTCTTTAGGAACGTTCTTCTAGAATTTGAATTACTCATATTTTAAGGTTTAGTTGTTTATAGATTTCCTTTTTTAAGCTCACTAACCGCAAAGTCAACCGCTCTTGCCGTCAATGCCATATAGGTTAATGAAGGGTTCACACAGCCTGCTGAAGTCATGGAAGCACCATCCGTAACGAATACGTTTTTAGCATCCCAAACCTGATTGTTACCATTCAGTACAGAGGTCTTTGGATCACGACCCATACGGGCAGTTCCCATTTCATGGATACCCATACCGAAGTTGTAACCACTATCGTAGGTATACACATCCTTCACACCAATGGATTCCAACATTTCCTTCATCTCTTCGGTCATGTCTTTACGCATCTTGTGCTCATTGTCCTTAATCTCCATGTCCATCGATAATACAGGTAATCCCCATTTATCCTTCACATTTTTATCCAAGAAGATCCGGTTTTCATGGTACGGAAGGATCTCACCAAAGGCGGTAAAACCAACCCCCCAGTTTCCTGGCTCACACATCGCATCTTTCCAAGCACCACCAACAGCCATCTCTGCAATCTCACCCGACCAGCGGCCACGGCTTCCCGATCCTTGGTACCCAAATCCACGTACATAATCACGCTTTTTGGTATCTCCAGGAACATTCACAAAACGCGGAACATATAATCCTGTAGGTCTTCTTCCGAAGGTGTACTTATCTTCAAAGCCTTCTACCTTTCCACCTGCTCCCAAACGGAAATGGTGGTCCATAGCATTGTGGCCTAATTCGCCAGAGCTACTTCCCAATCCACCTTCCCAAACATCGGTTGCCGAGTTCATCAATACCCATGTAGAGTTGAATGCCGATGCACAAACGAAAATAACCTTCGCATAGAATTCATAGGTCTTGTTTGTTTCCGCATCCACAATCTCTACTCCTTTTGCTTTTTGGGTATCCTTATCGTAAATGATCTTGGTCACGATGGAAAAAGGACGTAAGGTCAAGTTTCCGGTTTTCATGGCTGGTGGCAAAGTCGAAGACTGTGTACTGAAGTACCCTCCGAAGTTACATCCCAACCAACATTGGTTCTGGTATTGGCAATTGATACGACCGGTATGTGGTTTCGTAATATTTGCGGTACGCCCCATGATAAAGTGGCGATTACCACCATATTGTTTTTTAAGGCGTTCTGCAAGGTCCTTTTCTACCACATTGAATTCCATAGCCGGTTGGAAATCGCCATCCGGCAATACATCCAAACCATCACGGTTTCCCGAAATACCTGCCCACTTTTCAGCATAACTGTACCAAGGTGCAATATCAGCATAACGGATTGGCCAATCTACGCCATGTCCATCCTTTAAGTTCGCTTCAAAATCCAAGTCACCCAAACGGTAAGACTGGCGGCCCCACATTAAGGAACGACCACCAACATGGTATCCGCGGAACCAATCGAATCGCTTCACTTCGGTGTATGGACTTTCCTTCTCATTCACCCAAAAATCAAGATTCTTTTCATTCAATGGATAATCACGCTTTAGAACAGGATAATCCTCTTCCATTTGCTTGGTTCTTCCGCCACGGTGTGGATATTCCCAAGTATCCTTATTGGCATGATAATCCTTTACATGTTCAACGTTTCTACCACGTTCTAACATGATTGTTTTCAGACCCTTTTCAGTTAATTCTTTGGCAGCCCAACCGCCACTGATTCCAGATCCAATAACAATAGCATCATATACATTATTCTCTACCATTATTGTTTAGTTTTATATAGTTTCAGATTGATTTTTAATGGTTTCTTTCTTGAAGAAGATCAAGAAGATGACGAAGACCACGAACGCGATTACCGCTGGAACGATCCATAATTGATTCCAGAACTGTGGTAGATTAGTGGCTTTCAGATCAACATACATATCACTTACATAACCCGCAACCCAGAATCCGATCAATTGACCAACCCCATAGGTTGCCAAGGTGATCAATCCTTGCGCCGCACTCTTATATTCTTTTCCTGCTTTCGAATCGGTATAGATCTGTCCGGATACAAAGAAGAAATCATAACAGATACCGTGCAGGGCAATACCTAACAACAACATAAAGGTAAGCTCGCCTGCATCGCCAAATGCGAACAACAGATAACGCAATACCCAACAAAGCATACCCAAAAGGATGGTATTCTTAAATCCAAAACGGGTAAAGAACACCGGCAATAACAAAAGACATAAAGCCTCGGATATCTGTCCGATAGTCATCTTTCCTGTCGCATTCTCCAAGCCTATTTCCGTAAGGAAAGGGTTGGCATATTGATAATAGAAGGCTAATGGAATACAGATTAAAATAGAACAGACAAAGAATATAAAGAAGTTTCTATCTTTCAATAGCTTGATGGCATCAAAGCCCAACATTTTACTGATGCTCTCCTTGCCTTGACCAGCTTCCACTTTTGCAGGAGGCGTCTTAGGCAGGATAAAACTGAACAGACCTAAAATTAAGGAGGCAACAGCAGCCATCAGAAATGTATTTTTTAATAAACCTTCTTGAATTCCAGCCTCAGAATCCCATTTAAACAAGTATGAAATGGATAATCCAGCCACGATCCAACCGATGGTTCCAAACATCCGGATAACGGAGAATTCCTTTTCAGGATTCTTCATCTGACGGAAGGAAATGGAATTGACCAAGGATAAGGTCGGCATATAAAGGATCATATAGCCCAATACATACGGGAAAAAGTTGGCAATGGAGTCACTGTTATATAATTGCCACATTAAAAAAGCGCCTATCAGGTGGAGAATACCCAAAATGCGCTCTGCATTGAAATAACGATCGGCAATCATACCAATGATAAATGGTGCAATGATTGCTCCCCAAGATTGGGTGGAGAACACATTGGATATTTCCAATCCAGATGCTTTAAGGGTATTTCCCAAGAAAGTACCCAACGTTACAAACCATGATCCCCAGATGAAAAACTCCAAGAACATCATGAAGGACAATTTAAACTTTATAGATGAAGTCATTATTTAAGGTTTATTAAAAAAGTAACTAATTAAAGATAGCGATATAAAATCAATATCAAAATTTAATAACGAATTTGTTTCAATACTAAAACCCTTTAGCATTAGAAGGAGTCTACCTCTCTGTAGGCTTTCACAAGGGCAATTCCCCCTTCTTTCCCGCCTTTGGACATGCCGTGTTCCATGCCCACAATCCCTTTGTAACCTTTTTCATACAACCATTTGAACACATTT
The DNA here is from genome assembly GCA_002322865.1 of Sphingobacterium sp. UBA1575. GTDB lineage: Bacteria > Bacteroidota > Bacteroidia > Sphingobacteriales > Sphingobacteriaceae > Sphingobacterium. Next base: position 5,257 of record DCOH01000062.1, read on the forward strand.
TTATAGTTGATCTCGCCGGTAGTTGGTTCTTTACGGCCTGGGTTATCCCCCACTTGGATGTATCCAATCTCACTCCAACAAAGGTTCATCAGGTTAATCAAATTCCCTTCGTTTTTTTGTTGATGGTAAGCATCGTAAAGGATTTTACAGGAAGGACTATCCACTGCTTTACAGATTTCATAAGTCTGGTCAGTAAAACGCAAGAAAAGGTCTGGCGTATCGCTCAAAGGCTCTAAAACCATCGTAATGCCATGTGGTTCAAATATTTCAGCTCCACGTTTCAAGCCTTCGATCACATTAGCCGTCTGTACACCCAAAGGTAGGTTCCTAGCGTAATCACCAGGTACCACGGTCACCCATTTGGCATTACAGCGTTTGGCAATTTCCACCGAATCACGACATCCCTTCAAGAACACATCAACATGTTCCTGTTTCCCTGCAGCTAAGGTATTTGCGCCATTACCACCTTTGGGAACAACAAACACCCCCATTCGCATGCCTAACTTCGCCAGCAGTTCGCCAACTTTTTTCTGATCCTCTACCGAACGACCCGGCATTCCATTATCCTCAATGCTACGGAAACCCAATTCGTGCATATACTTGATTTCATCTAAGAAATTTTTGCCGGCAGTCGCGCTGAACATCCCCTGATGTGGGGCATAATCCAATTTAAAAGGTTGATTGGCTGATGTCATGGTTTGAGATGATGTAATTGATTCGTTCGCAGCTAATTTACTTGACAATAATGATCCGCCCACTAATAGTGATCCATTTTTCAAAAAGTCTGATCTTTTCATGTAAGGTTTAGTTTATAATTTTTTTCTAATTAATCGCTTATCAGATAGCTCTTAAATCCAGAAGAAAAGGCTTCTTTTACATGCCCGGCCTCTTCGTAGATTAAATAAATATCCATTTTATTTTTTTTATTCGCAAATGCAATAGCATCGGACGGTTTCATGGCCATGAAAACATTATCATAGGCATCGGCATCCATCGCACTTTCTGCAATCACCGTCACAGAAATAATATTCGATTGAAGTGGATAGCCTGTTTTAGGATCCATATGGTGGGAAAATCGATACTTGTCTACCGTTCGATATTTTTCATAGCTTCCAGAAGTGGTGATGGCTTTATCCTGAAGATTGATCACATAATCATTGACCTCGGTTGCCTGTTCTGGCCGAGCAACCAATACCCGGTAGGATGAACCGTCAGGTTTCTTTCCAAATGTCCTAATCTCCCCGCCTACCTCAATGATAAAACTGTTGATCTTTCTTTTCTTCAAAAAATCGTAGAGAACATCCACGGTATAGCCTTGGGCTATTCCATTCAGATCGATTTCTACGCCTGGAACTTTCTTGAACAGCTGATTCCCCCTCCTTTTCAGCTTGTCCATCCCGACTACCTGAAGCGTTTGTTTAACCTCCTGACTATCCGGAAGGTCAACCACCTTTACGGGACCAAAACCCCACAGAGAAACTAAAGGCTTAACTGTAATGTCAAACCGTCCTTTGGAATCCTTATTGATTTTGAATGATTTTTTTATGACCTGAAGCATGTGCTTGTCCATGTCGATCTTACTGCTGGAAGCAAGATTAAAGCTGGATATCTTAGAATCCTGCTGATAGAGTGACATGGAAGCATCGATCACTTGGAAAATACTGTCGATCGATTCCACTTGGACCTTTGCCGCATCGGCATAATAGCTGATCGTATAGGTTGTTCCCTGCGCTTTTCCAAAAAGTTCAAAACGCTCTAAATCAGAAATTGGTTGTTGGCCATACGCCGAACAACCAATTCCCATCAATAGGATTGAACCTAAAAACTTCAACACTATTAAATATATTTTTCCACGTTGATACCAGGTACTGCCACTGGATAAAGACCATCCGCATTCGGAACAATCTTAGGAAGTGCATCAAAAGAATATTGTGCAGGCATGATATCGATATTGGATTGCATTGCCTCATCCCATTTGATGACCTTTCCGGTATAACAGGCAATACGACCAATAATACCCGTTAAAGTACTGTATGCGCCATATTCTGCATTATCAAACTTATATTCACCTTTGGCAATAGCAGCAAACAACTCTTTGTGCTCTTGTTGGTAGGCATTCGGGTTGCCTTTAGGATCATGACGGTAGATTTCCTTACCTTGCGCATCCCAAAGTACAGCTTGGTTACCTGCAGAAAGGTAAACACGCCCTTTTGTCGCTTGGAAGGTCTCATCCACTCGGTTGGAAATTCCCTCGAAGTGTCTACACTGACTGTAGACTACAGCGCCATCATCATAGGTCATTTCAATCGCGAAGTTATCATAGATCTCTCCATAATCCTTTCCATCACGATGCGCCCTACTTCCTGTTCCCTGAATAGAAACCGGATATTTCCCTTTCACCCAGTTGGCAATATCGATATTGTGAACATGCTGTTCCACGATATGATCTCCACACAACCAGTTGAAATAATACCAGTTACGCATCTGATATTCCATCTCTGTTTGTCCAGGTTTGCGTGGTCTTACCCATACACCACCTGAATTCCAATATACTTGCCCCGAAACCACATCGCCAATAGCGCCATCCTGAATGCGTTTGATCGCTTCCCGATAGTTTGTTTGGTAACGGCGTTGAAGTCCAACCACGACGTTCAATTTCTTCGCTTTCGCTTCTTTGGCAGCTTCCAACACCTTACGGATGCCTGGAATATCAGTAGCAACAGGTTTTTCCATGAAAACATGTTTTCCTGCTTTTACAGCTGCAGCAAAATGATCTGGACGGAATCCCGGAGGAGTCGTCAAGATCACCACATCGGCATCTTTGATGGCGGCTTTATAACCATCAAAGCCCACATATTTGCGGCTATCCGGCACATTGATCTTGTCCCCAAATTTCTCTACTAAGGTTTTATAAGTGGCATCCAAGTTGTCTTTGAAGGCATCTGCCATCGCTACCAATTGGATATTTTGTCCTGAATTGAAAGCATCAAATGTTGCGCCTGTCCCGCGACCTCCACAACCGATTAATGCTACTTTGATCACATCGCTACCTGCAGCGAACACTTGTCCCACAGAACTTGCCGTTAAAACTGTTGCGCCTGCCAGTGCTGAAGAAGATTTTATAAAATCTCTACGTTTTAAACTTTCCATTTAAGGTTTAAATTGAGTTAATGAAATATATGAGGTTGATTAAAAATCCTTGATTGGAGCCTTATCGTAATATGCCATAATCTCCTCATGGCTAGGCTGCTTAACCGGTCTTACCAAACGCATCCCTACAAATGGAGCCTCTGGGAACCACCAATTCGATTTTGGGATCTGTGGATCCAATTGCTTCCAGAAAGGATCCGAAAAATGACGGGCAGCAGATCGTAGATCAACCGCTTCACTTTCGTATGAACCTCCACGAACAGAATGCGCATATAAAGCAGTTGGCACATTCACCGGATTATCCGCTACCTTCCCTTCAAATTGCTTGTAATAATCTTCTTGATATTGGTCGTAGGTCCATTCGCCTACATTGCCATAGATATCGAATAATCCCCATGGATTCGCCTTCTTCTGTCCTACTTTCGCTGTTTTGCCACCACTGTTGTCTTTGTAAACCGCATAATCCCCCAGTTTACTGGCATCATCGCCAAAGAAATAGGCGGTTTTACTTCCTGCTCTCGCCGCATATTCCCATTCCGCTTCTGTTGGAAGACGATAGAACACCCCTGTTCTAACGTAAAGCCATTTACAGAATTGGATAGCATTATAATGGGTCATCGCCAAGGCCGGTTGTCCATCCTTGCCATAGCCAAATGTCATATCCAAATACGGTTTGGTAGGTCTGGTCACTGCATCTACGTTGGCAGGCACCTTTCCACCATCCGATTTGGTAACTTCGTAATCCTTATATAAAAATGGTTCGAAAATATTCCAGGTAACTTCATAGGTACCCATCCAGAATGGGTCAATTTTTACTTTATGCACAGGCTTTTCGTCAGCTTTAGCTGAGCTTGCACTCCCCATTTCAAATTCACCGCCAGGGATAGCTTCCATCGTGAACTCCAGACTAGTTCCATTGATTTTTTGTGTAAAACGCTCATGTTTTGTTTGAGCTTGAGAAATCTGCATTCCTGCCAATAAGGCAAAGAATAGTACTTTTTTCATAAACGGTTTTGAATAATCCTTAAAAATAAAAAATGACTAAGTCTAGCTTGATTAATTTGCAATAAAGATAAGTAATATCGTATAATTATTGATAACAATTCGGTTACAGTAAGAAAGAATTCAAAATTTGATACCAAAAATAGGTGCTTAGCAAACTAATTGGGATACTCAATCCGATCACACTGTTGCCTAATTTAGCATTCAATTTGAATTGGTTGATCACGATACTGGTGGCTACCAAACTCGGCATCGCCATTTCAAAGATAGAGATGCTGATGATCTCCCCTTTTGCCGACAAGGCCATGGCCAATCCGAATACGATGGCTGGGGCAAGGAGCAATTTATAGATTAGGGCATAACAGATCTGGGGAACCTCATTTCTTTGTATGGCAAAATTCAATTGAAGCCCGATGGAAAATAGGGCAACGGGAGATACAGTAGAAGCTAAAACAGAAAAGAAGTCATCCAAGGGACTAATATCGATCATTTTGGGGATGATCAGTGCCAATAAACAGCCGATCAGAGGTGGAAAGGTTATGACACGTTTTAAAATAAATGCGGCGCCCACTTTCTTCTTAGGCTTTAGCGCACCTTTTGTGGCCAGGATGATCCCAATGGTCGACAAGAGAAAGAAGGTCATCTGATCACTCACAATGCCAATAGGCAAACCCTCCACCCCAAAATAGGCCGTGATTAAGGGAAATCCAACAAAGGAGGTGTTACTAAGTCCGCCTACCAACATTAAGGTATGACTTGACCGCTTGGACAATTGAAGTTGCCTGCTTAGCAAATAGAAAAAACCAATACTTCCCAGCAGTACCAGCAAAGGGCATAACATGGTAAACAACAGATTATTGTCCCATCTGAGATGAGGTAAAAATCGAAATGATAATGCCGGTAGACCAAAATAAAGTACCCAGGCATTCAATGCCTTAAATCCATCCTTGGCTACCCAATTCATCCGCCTACTGAGCACGCCAGCGGCCAAACAAAATATGATGAGTATAAAATTGGACACAGCCAAAGTTATTACTATTTTTGGGCACTTTATCATTAACTGTTATTGTTTTACTACGTGAGGCTATTTTTCTTATTCCTATCAACATTCCTAATCCCCTCTTTCCTTTTTGCTCAAGTAGAGGAAATCAAAGAAAAAATTGTAAAAAGCCCGTTGGTTTTGGAATTTGAAATGGAGAATGGTGGGATATTGCAACAAAAGGGATTAAAAAACACCACCTATGAGGGAGCATATTATAATGGCTTGAACCTTAAAGTAGGTTTTAAATCAAGAGCAAAAAGAGATCAATACTACCAGGTATACAACTATCCGATTTACGGAATAGGCATTTATTCCAGTACCTTCAATTCTCCTATTATTGGAAGTCCCTATGCGATTTATGGTTTTGTACAAACACCTATATATCCGAAGGAAAACAGTAAATGGAGTTATGATTATCGCATTGGTTTAGGCCTTTCCGGAAATTTTAAACCATATAACGAACAAGAAAATCCATTGAATCTGGTTATTGGATCGAAGAACAATGTGTTTATTGATTTAGGGATACGGGCCCAATACCGCTTGACGGATCATTTAAAAGTGGGTGCTGGATTGGCCTTCCATCATTTTTCAAATGGGGCACTTGCGCTGCCCAATAAAGGCGTGAATCTGATACCAGCTACGGTATCGGTTAATTATCAGTTCAATCCGGATGTGAAGATCCATCGGGATTCGGTTCTGGAACCTTTCAGCAAGAGAATTTATTACCATTTGAATTATGGGGTTGGTTTTAAGCAATTGCGGGATGATTTGGATCATCGATTTTTCAAAACGACTTTGAGTGGGTATGCGAGTAGGTTTGTTTCTTATAAGTGGCGATTGGGTGCCGGTGTGGATCTCTTTTATTCATCATCTGGAAATGATGAAGAGATTGCTGGGGATAAGTCGGGGGAATTGGCTTCCAAGCTTTCCGGAGGGCCATCTTTTTATGTGGAGCATGTGTTGAATGAACGATTGGTGTTGAATGGAAATGTTGGATATTATATTCACAACCAACGGTTTAATGGGGAGATCAAGAAGTTTTTCTTGAGGGCTGGCGCGAGGTATTATGTGTATAAGAATTTAAATGCAGGGGTGTCTATTAAGGCGCATATGGGAAAAGCAGACTTTATAGAATGGACTATGGGGTATACGTTTAATAGGGAGTATAAGTAGGATTGAGGAGGGAGCCGCGTCAGNNATTGCTTCGTGCCTCGCAATGACGTGGTCCTCGCAATGACGGGAGATTGCTTCGTTCATTGCAATGACGTTCTACTTCCCAAACAAATCAAATAATTTCTTTCCGAAATTCTTATCCACTGTAATATAAGAAGGATAATAAATATTCTGCCCAGCAATATTAATCGAAGGCTTGATCTTCAGCGCTATAAACCCTTCCGACTTCTTATTAAACAATTCATCAAAGAAATTCTCAAAACCATTCTCTTTCGCCTTATTAAAAATATTAGCCTTGAACGTCATCGGCACAATCGCACTCTCTCCCTGTGCTAAATTCACATTCTGATCCACCTTGCCCTCAAACAAAGGCGAACCCTGCTCCTCAATAATATACTTAAACGAATTAAAAGCCGCTTTCTTCACCTCCGGATTGGTAATCTTCAGATTCACCTTTCCCTCCAAAGGCAGTTCCTTACTGAACAAAGCCACAGCCAATCCCGCCAAGGAAGAAATATTATAATTCCCATCCGCACCCTTATACGCCGAAAGGTTCTTTCCATTGAACTTTACCTGCTCCACCGAAGCTACATCATATTCACAATCAGCCAAGGCCTTTATCTGCGCCTTCTTGTTCACCTGACAGCCCGAAAGCAACAATACCGAACATAAAACAATTAAACCTGCTATTTTTTTCATATCCAAACTAGTTAATATAATTCCTAAATACTATTTCCTGCCAAAATTATAGATCAGCCCCAAAGTAAAAACCGCATTCCCCGGTTTTAAAAACTCATTGCTCATCAATCCAATATTCCAACCATTGGTATATTGCAATTGCAGCCCTTTACTCAACTCCATTCGCGTAAAGAATACCGGTTCCACAAAAACATTCTCCTCCAGAGCATGATCAACACCATTCAACTTGAAACTATCCATTTTAATTCTGCTCAAACGAATGGCCGTTCCATAATTCAGACTCCGCTTCTTACCAAAAAGATTAATCTTGTTTTTCAGGGTCGATGAAAAATTCGCCTGAACAAAGATTTTGTTGAAATCCAAGTCCCTTGATTCCACCGGATCAGCCCCTGTAGTACTGGCTCTTTTATCCACATCCAAGGTAGATCCCAGACCATAACCGCCATAAAATTCCAATACACTGCGTTTAGACTTTCCGACTAAGGTATAATAGCCCAGTCCCCCTTCATAGAGGTATTGGTTAAAGTCATGATTACTGGATTTATAATCACTGTAGGAACCATTAGCGATGATCGCCAGGTTATCTGTAATGGCAACACCCGCATTTCCGCTTAGATTGCCCTTGAGGTTAACATGAGCTGCTAAATAACCCTCACCCTTATTATTGAACATCGGCGTTGCTGGAACGTTCGGTAGGTAAACTGAACTACAACTTGCCAGTAAGCCTACACCGCATAACAACGCCAATGCCCTTATTGGAGATCTTTTAATATTCATAGTTGAAAATAGTCTCCCTTCTCTACAAATTATTATGCCAAATCTTTGGAATTTAACAAAAAGTAGGATTTTAATAGCAATTCCTTAGATAATGCCGTGCAATTCAAGTTGCTGTTGCATTTCTTTTTGAAGGATAATCGCTTCTTCACGTGCTCTTTCCGCAAAATCTTTCCCTTGAGAAGCGTAGATAATCCCGCGTGTACTGTTCACCAATAAACCGCAATCCTTGTTCATACCATATTGGCAAACATCAGCCATTGAACCGCCCTGTGCACCCACTCCAGGAACCAATAAGAAATGATCTGGAGCATGTTCCCTTATTTTCAAGAACGCTTCCCCACGGGTTGCTCCCACCACATACATGATGTTTTCTGATGTACCCCAGGTATTTACCTTATCGATCACCTCTTCAAATAACTGCTTTCCATCTGCATTGCTNNAAATTCTGAAAATCAAGGCTCCCCTGATTGGAGGTAAGCGCCAGAACAATCGCCCATTTCCCTTTAAAATCCAAGAATGGCGTTACAGAATCTTCGCCCATATAAGGCGCAATCGTGATGGAATCAAAATCCAGACCCGAAACCTCCGGATTAAAAAATGCCTGTGCATACATCTTTGAGGTGTTTCCAATATCCCCACGCTTCGCATCCGCAATGCTGAAACAATCTTTCGGCAATATCTCGCTGGTCTTCCTTAAAGCTTCCCAACCCTTCACCCCATAACTTTCATAAAAAGCAATGTTCGGTTTATAAGCCACACATAGATCCGCCGTAGCCTCGATGATCGCTTTATTAAAGGCGAAGATCGGGTCTTCCTCTTCCAATAAATGTGGAGGGATCTTGCTGAGATCAGTATCCAATCCTACACATAAAAAACTCTTCTTACGTTTTATCTGTTCAATTAGCTCTTGCTTGGTCATTTCTATTCGTTGATAAGCGAAATAATATAATCTTCAAATTCTTTGGTCGAGTAATCAGCCATACCCTTATGCTCAAAAACCCGGGTTCCATTTTTATTCAGCACGACCGTACTCGGGATAGCTCCGCTCATCCAGGTATCTGGGATCTGGCTTTCCGGAAAATAGATCGGTAGGTTCAGGTTCTCTTTCTCTAAAAACTTAATGGCGCCTTCTTGATCATGTTCGATCTCCACCAAAAGGAAAGCGATCTTATCGTTGTCCTTGTACTTATCATACAACTTTTGGATGGAAGGCATTTCTGCACGACAGGGACCACACCAGGTCGCCCAAAGGTTTATAAAAACCACTTTCCCACGCAGGTCATGCGTACTTAGGCGATTTCCTTGTTGATCCGAAAGACTCATGGTCTCCGTCAATACCATCGGACTTGCTGAGCCCTCGGTATTTACTTGCCCTTTTTCAATATTAGGTTTGAACAAGCCGATCTTCATCAAACCCTGTTGCATATAGGTACGGCTTGTAGGCCATATCATCAAGCCTATTAAAAGGGCAAAAACCACATAATAAGTAATATCTTTCTTAGAAACCTTCTTTTTTTCCATGATTAAGCATCAAATTTCTCCAATTGCTTCAGTAAGGTAGCAAAATCTTTAGGGTATTCCGCCTCAAAACTATATTCTTTCCCGTCAAGTACGAACTTTACCGATTTGGAATGCAGGGCAAACCGCTTCATGATCGGTTGTTCCTGTTGGTCCTTGGACAGCGTATATCCCCTCTTCTTGATCTGCGAAAGGTATACCGGCTTCCCCCTATACATGCTATCCCCTACAATGGCAGCATGTTGTGTCGCCAAATGAATCCGGATCTGGTGCATCCGACCTGTGATCGGCTTGCATTCAACCAAGGTATAATGCTTGAAAAACTTCAAGCTATTAAAGATTGTTTCTGAGGGTTTTCCATTATACCGATCAATGGTAACATTCTTGTTTCCCTGGTTGAGGATCGGAAGATCCACCAACAGGTTTTCAAAAACATGGGTACCATCGATAATGGCATGGTAAATTTTATCCACTCTCCTTTTTTCAAATTCAATGGACATCAATCGGTACGTTTCGGGGTTCTTGGCGATCAATAGGATACCGGAGGTATCCTTATCCAAGCGATGGCATACCTGCGCATCGGGGTGGTATTTCTTCGCCAGACGTAAAATATTCACCTCTCCCCCTTCACGGGCATCCAAAGAAGGAATAAAAGGAGGTTTGTTGATGACGATCAGATTATCATCTTCGTGAATGATCAGGTCCTGAAATTTTGGATATTTAAAGTGATTTTGTTCTTGTGGAATCATCCCGCAAAAATAAGAATTAAACGGTAATTTTCTATTCCTATAAAAAAAGCTAATTTTGCAGGAAACGATAGAACATATGTCAGTTAATAAAGTAATCAAGAGAGTTACCACATCCGCCTTGCGCGATATGAAACACCGGGGAGAGAAAATCAGTATGCTGACCTCCTACGATTATTCTACGGCCAAGATCTTGGATCAGGCCGGTGTGGAAGTATTATTGGTTGGCGATTCGGCAGCCAATGTTTTTGCAGGATTCGAAACAACACTTCCCATTACTTTGGATAATATGATCTATCATGCTGCAGCTGTTGCCAGAGGGGCTTCCCGCGCAATGGTCATCGCAGATATGCCTTTCGGCGAATACCAGGGTGCTACGGATGATGCCTATAAAGCAGCAGTCCGTATGATGAAGGAATCTGGAGTACATGCCCTGAAGATGGAAGGTGGAGAGGAAATCATCGATAACATCAAAAAGATCGTTCAATCGGGGATTCCGGTATGTGGTCACTTGGGCTTAACACCGCAGTCCATCTATAAATTTGGCGATTTTCGTGTTCGGGCAAAAGAAGAAGCCGAAGCAGCACGATTGAAATCGGACGCCATTGCGCTTCAGGAAGCCGGTTGTTTTGCCATCGTCTTGGAAAAAATCCCTGCTGAATTAGCGACAGAGGTTTCCAAAATGCTGGATATCCCAACCATTGGTATTGGTGCGGGTAACGGTTGTGACGGACAGGTATTGGTTGTAAACGACATGTTGGGTATTACACAGGAATTCAAACCTAAGTTCTTAAGACAATATGTGAACCTAGCAGAGCAGATCGGTAATGCGGCGAAAGCCTATGTGGCCGATGTGAAGGCCGGGGATTACCCGAACGAGTCTGAACAGTATTAATTAATCCATGCAAAAGTTCTTATTGATCATCGCCCTGTTGGGTATCCTTTTATATNNATATTTTATCTCCAATAAAATCATAAAGGCCGGGAAATCCATGGCCATTAAAAGGCAGGCCAAACAAGGTTATGTGCTGGTAGACAGCAATGAGCAACTGATCAATATAGTCATAAAAAACTGCCTATACAGTGTAGGGATTGGCGTAATCCTGTTGTCCATCACCTTGTTTTTGGCGATGAAGGTCAAAATCCTATTGTTGATGCTTCCGATCAGTTTATACCTGATCGGACAGATCCTGATCCTAAACAATCACCTCAAGTATGCCAAAGAACAGGAGATCTGGTTCAACCCGCAAAATAGTGATGTGTTGGTGGAATGGGCAAGCGGCAATCAGATCCGCTTCAACCTACTAAGGGATATCCAAGGCATACGCTCCGTGAAAGCGATCCAAAAAAACAATAAAGTGCTTTTTGGTTATTATGAACTTATCGTTCAGGACAATCCCTTGTATGTCCCCTTCCTATTGGAGCAAAACCCACTTAATAAACGTTTCTTCCAATCCTTGAAGGATAACTATTCCATCGCGGAAAAGTCTTCCCTCTTCCCCATGATCTAATTAATAGGCCGATCTTTTTAAATCTTTGGGAGCCTATAACCATTATGGTATGGGGCAGCGAGCAATCTATTCGCTTCCGCTTCTTTAAATTGCTGTCGCTCTTTGTTCCAATAGATCTTCTTACCAGTTCTGTAGGCTATATTTCCCATCTGGGATAATTTGGCGATATGGCTTCCGATTTCCAAGGGTGCATTTAACAAGCTTGGATTCTTGGCTTTCACCGCTTCTATGAAATTATAGGTATGCAGATCCAAACCATTATCCACTTTTTTCTGTAAAGGTACAGCCTCCATTTTCTTTCCTTCCGGAATCACTTCCCAGCCATTCCGATCGAGCACTAATGTACCATTATTACCGATAAAGGCAATACCATGTTCCCTGTTATATGGTCCTCCGGAAATACTTGCAGCATGTTCCCACAGGAGATTGAATCCGTCAAACTCATAAACCGTGGTCAAGGTATCAGGCGTTTCTCCCGCATCATCGGGATAGGCGAATTTACCTCCTGCCGCCATGATGGATTTTGGATTGGAAACCTTCATCCCCATCAGTGCATAATCCAAAAGATGCACCCCCCAGTCGGTCATCAACCCACCGGCATAATCCCAATACCACCTGAAATTATAATGGAACCTATTGGCATTAAAGGGTCTTGTTTTTGCAGGACCGATCCATCGTTGGTAATCAACCCCTGTAGGCACTTCACTATCTGGTACAGCAGGAACCCGCTGTTTCCAGCCCAAATATGCCCAAGCTTTTACCAACCGGATCTTTCCCAATTTACCGGAATGCACAAAGTCAATGGCGTCGCGGAAATGCTGCTGCGATCGCTGCCACTGCCCCACCTGCACAATCCGCTGGTATTTATCCCGAGCGGCAAGCATGGTATTGCATTCCACAATAGAATTTCCAATGGGCTTTTCAACATAAACATCTTTACCTGCCTTCACCGCATCAACCATTTGCAGGCAATGCCAATGATCTGGCGTACCAATCAACACCGCATCCACCTCTGGATCCTTTAACAGGTCTTCGTGTTTCTTATATACTTTGGGGTTCTGACCAAGCTTTCTCAATTGTGCCAATCGGTCGTTGATAACCTGATCATCGATATCACAGATGGCCGTACAAACGACATCCGGATGTTTCAACAAGGAATTCAGATTAGACCAACCCATCCCTTTGATGCCGATAGCAGCAACCCTTACTTTCCCTGCGTAACCCAAATTATTGGCAAATAGGGAAGATAGTTGTAATGCTGGAATTAACAATACGGACTTTTGGATAAAATCTCTTCTGGAAAGCGTCATAGGGTATAGATTTCTTGTAAACTACTAAAATAATGAGCCTAATCCAATAATAATATAACTTAAACTGGAAATTGTGTAACAATTTCAAACTCCTTTCTACCGACCTTTGTTTCTATACGAAGGAGAAAACCTATGAATAAGGAAAAAACATATAAAGTGTCAGGCATGACCTGTAATGGATGCAGGACAAATGTCGAGAAAAAACTCAATGAAATGGAGGGAGTACATGCCGAAGTAAATCTTTCGAATGGGGAAGCAAAAATCCATTCCGAGGAGGAGCTGGATGAAAAAGTCCTTCAGGAAAAATTAGATGAACTCGGCGGCGCCTACCAGATACATTCGGATGCACATGCTCATCAGCATCATCATGCCGCGAATCAGCACAAAGAGCCCGAATTGTCGGAGAGTGGGCAATATATCTGTCCGATGTTCTGTGAAGGAAAAGATAAGATCTATACGGAACCAGGGCGTTGTCCTGTTTGTAATATGCATCTACGCCCTATCGAAAAGGTGGATTTTAATGCGCCATCCCATCAGGCGACCACCGAAAAACCGAAAGCGACTGCAAATAATGCAGGGAAATATTATTGCCCAATGATGTGCGAAGGAGACAAGGTCTATGATAAATTTGGTTCTTGTCCGGTCTGTGGGATGAACCTGGAAAAGATCCCAGAAACTACCCTCAAGGTGGAATATACCTGTCCCATGCACCCAGAAATAGTGCAGGATCATCCGGGTAACTGCCCCATCTGTGGGATGGACCTGGTGGCAAATCAGGTATCGGAGGCCGATGACGAACATTATAAAAGTCTATTAACGAAATTCNNGTTCCGATTTTCATCCTATCCATGGGCGACATGCTTCCTGGTCAACCCATCAGTAAGATCATCCCCTATCACATTAACGCTTGGATCCAATTGATCCTGACGCTTCCTGTCGTTTTCTATACCTGTTGGATGTTTTTCGAACGTGCTTGGACTTCCTTTAAAACTTGGAACCTGAACATGTTCAGCTTAATCGGATTGGGAGCTGCTGCTGCCTTTATCTTCAGTCTATTAGCCTTTTTCTTTCCGCAGATTTTCCCTGCAGAACTGAAAGGGCACCATGGCGAAGTCCATCTCTATTTCGAATCGGTGGCTGTAATCCTCACCTTGGTCCTTCTCGGCCAGGTTATGGAAGCCAAAGCCCATTCCCGGACGAACTCCGCCATCAAGGAACTCATCAAGTTGAGCCCTGCAGAAGCTATTCTGGTAGAAAACGGAAAAGAGAGAAAGGTTTCCATCCATGATGTGAAAGTGGGCGACGTGCTTCGCGTGCGTGCGGGTGATAAGATTCCGGTAGATGGTTTAGTTACGGAAGGTTCCACTTCCATTGATGAATCCATGATCACCGGTGAGCCTATCCCGGTAGAAAAGAATGCCGAAGACCAGGTCATTGCGGGAACCATCAATGGTAACCATGAAATATTGATGAAAGCCAATCGGGTGGGAAGTGAAACCTTGTTATCCCAGATTATCCAATTGGTGAATGATGCCAGTAGAAGTCAGCCACCCATCCAAAAGTTAACGGATAGGATCTCTAAAATATTTGTCCCAACGGTAATCGTTATTGCAATCCTTACCTTTTTGGTCTGGAATTTTATGGATATTCCTAATAGTACGGCTATGGCATTCTCCAATATGCTGGCGGTTCTGATCGTAGCCTGTCCATGTGCACTAGGCTTGGCTACCCCGATGTCCGTCATGGTAGGGATCGGAAAAGGTGCGAAATCCGGGATTCTGATCAAGAATTCCGAAGCACTGGAAAAACTGGAAAAAGCCGATGTGCTGATTGTGGATAAGACCGGTACGATCACCAAAGGTAAACCATCCGTTTCGGAAGTGATCTCTGGAAATCCAACCTTCAAGGAAGACGATATCCTTCAGATAGCAGCATCCGTAAATAAGAACAGTACACATCCCCTCGCACAGGCCATGCTTGATAAAGCCAATGAAAAAGGATTACAGGTATTGGATGTGGTCCAATTCGAAAACATTGCCGGAAAAGGAGTTTCTGGAAAAATCCATCACCTTTCGGCCCTATTGGGTACCCCAAGATTGATGAAGGAACAACATGTATCGCTTAGCGCAGCGCAAGAGGCACAGATCGAAGAATTACAGAAAAAAGGAAATTCGGTATCAGTATTAGCGATAGACAAACAGTTTGCCGGTATTGTTGCTGCCTTCGATGCACTAAAGGAGAGCAGTGTGGAGACCTTGAAGAAATTTCAGGAGGAGGGCATAGAAGTTTATATGTTCACGGGGGATAATAAAAATACCGCTGAAATCGTAGCTGAAGAAGCCGGTATTAAGCATGTACAAGCAGGTCTATTGCCAGAGGATAAATTGAAGGGCATAAAGAAACTGCAGGCGGAAGGTAAAAAGGTCATTATGGTGGGCGATGGAATCAACGATGCCCCTGCCTTGACCCAGGCCGATATCGGCATTGCCATGGGAACAGGTACGGATGTCGCTATCCAAAGTGCTGAAATCACCTTGGTGAAAGGCGATCTTACGGGCGTGCATAAAGCCTATCGATTGAGTAAGGCGATGTTGAGCAACATCAAACAGAACCTTTTATTTGCCTTCTTATATAATGTAATAGGAATTCCTATTGCAGCGGGTGTATTATTCGCTGCAACAGGCTTACTGATGTCACCTATGATCGCTGCAGCAGCCATGAGTTTGAGTTCGGTTTCCGTTATTTTGAATTCCTTACGATTGAATGCCCTGAACCTGGAAAAGTAAAATGAACCTGGATAAATAAAAGCAGACAAATGTGCACTGACAAACTGACCTTTTTAAGGTATTTGTCAGTTTTGGCATAAAATCATGCTTTAAGGCTATTGTAGTCCTATTGTCACGAAATCTGGCTCTCTTTCGAGAGCCTTTTTCTTTTTGCGCTATTAATCAATCGCTTACAAAATCATCAAAATTTAATGACAATGGCAGAAACATACATCCTATCACTTTGGCACAGGTATTGAATAACTGACCGTACATGACAATTAAGTCAAATATTAAAATAAATAATCATGAAAAAATTATTACTTACTTTAACAGCTGTTTCAGCATTATCATTGGCAGCAAATGCACAAACTGAAAAAGGAAAATTCTTATTAGGTGGTACAGTTAACTACGAAGGAACAAGCATTAAAGATAACGATGCAAAAGATAACAAGTTTGGAATTGCTCCTCAAGTAGGTTATTTCGTAGCAGATAATATTGCAGTAGGTACTGGTATTGGCTACAGCTGGGCAGAAACAAAAACTGATGCTGGTGTAAAAAACACAAACAATGCTTTCACTTTAGCACCTTTTGGTAGAATGTACTCCGCTAACCAAGGTCCTGTTAAATTCTTCGGACAATTATCAGTTCCTATGGCATGGGGTAACCACGAAATCGACGGTAATAAAATTGGAAATACATCAAGCTATGGTGTTGAATTAGCTCCAGGTATTGCTTATTTCCCAACTAGCAACATCGGTATCGATTTTAAAGTAAAAGGTCTTTACTTCAACTCTGAAAAAAGTGAAGTGGATGCAACAAATACCTCTACAACAGTGAATAAATACGGCTTAAATGCTGATTCATTCGCTCCATCTGTAGGTGTTACTTTCCACTTTTAATAGCAAATAGAGATAAATGTGAATAGAGAAGGGTTGGTTCCAATAGGACCAACCCTTTTTTTTATAGACTATTTGAGAAACTTATATTTTACGGTTCCCCCTAATTTCATGGAGTTTTTGGTTCCAAATGAACCCAGTTCCATTTCTAATAAGTCGCCATTTCTCAAAGGCGCTTGATAGCCGACACCCAAGGAGCTATACAGGCTATTGATACTTCCTCCTTTAATGGTGGAGCCATTATCCATTTGCGACTCCCCATATTCGTAGGCGTAGCCTAACGAAGCCCCTAAATAGAAGGAACCCACATAATACCTTGCGCCTAAACTGGCCGAGTACAGATGGTGTTTGAGCAGGCCTTCATCATCATTGGAAAAATCCGAACCGGTCAGTTCTTTTCTGGTCTGCTCATAACTTAGGCCTGCAGTAAAACCTACAGATCGGAAAGGTTTATACTCATACATCAAACCCGCTCCATAGGATGGCCCCTTTAATTTGAAGTCATATCCAGCAATTGGTCCAAGTCCTAGTCTATGCTTTTCAGGAAGATCTAAGGTTTGAGCTTTAAGATGCGTTGTTAAACAAACAGCGCCAAAAACAAAAATTAGTGTAAATTTTTTCATTTTGATGATTTTTTAATGCGTTAAACATGTAATAGAATACATCAAAAATAAGTTACCACTCGTAGATATTAATATTTTTAACCTAGATTAACAGTTTATATATCAATATGTTAACTTTTGTTAATTAACATTATTTAATTCTCGTTTTAGGTTTCCGGACTATATTAAGAAATCCAGATCGGTATAGCGATCTGCTTGAGGAGATTGGCCAGGTTAACTGTTGATGTTTCCTCCGGTGTCACCCACCTCACCTCTTCTATTTCTGCTTGCGCAACCCCTACTATATCTGTATCCAACGATTCACATTTAAACACAAAACCCCTTACTGTCTTTCCTTTTTCATTCACCGCTTGAGCCTCATGCACAGTCAAGAAGGAACATTGTTCCTCTTTAAGGATAATACCTAGCTCCTCTTCCAATTCGCGGATCAGGGTATCCACTGGTCGTTCATTACTCTCGATCTTTCCACCAGGAAGTTGATAATAGGTCGATCCGAATTTACGCACCGTTAGCAGCTCATTCTTTTTATTGATGATGATGGCAACAGCAATCTTTATAAATCCATTTGGCTCCATAACTACAAAAAAACGCTAAATTTTTCGAAATACGCAATCTTGGAATGATTTTTAGGCACTTATGTATAAGATACAATGTTAATATCAAAAGAATTGATATTTTTATTGAAACTGAAACAAAAACCCTATAATTTACCAAACTATACGAATGAGAAATCATGCTTTCTTAATGCTTCTGTCTGTTATTATAGCAACAGCTGCCTGTAAAAATTCTTCTAAAAACACCAGTGCTGCGGAACTTCGGAGAAAAGATTCGCTAGAAAAAGTAAAGGAAGCTAAAGAAGCTGCGGAAAAAGCAGAAAGAGAAAAACCTCGTACAGCTGCCGACATCAAGTTGGAAAAAGACATCCAATTTGAAAAATATACTTTGGAAGATGTATATCCCTATGAGGATACGACACGACAATTCCAATTTGATAAGATCAAGGAAAAACTTGCCCATATTGAGAATTTCTTAAGAATGCCCCATATTTATGGTGTCTTGGACAATTATAAAAACCGGAATGGTGAAGCCGCGGTGGTGGAGAATTTTGTAAGGAACGCCTATAAACGTGTTTCAGACACGTTAGGAAATGAAAAGTACCAATCTGCCCCATTATATCAAGCTGAAGACAGTAAGAAACCGAGTAGATATGGTCGCGATGGTTCTTTGGTAGCCATTGAAAGCAGTGATACTTTGGACATGGTAAAAGTAACCGGTTTATCCTTTGATGGCACCTGGTATGTACCGAAAAGATACGTCAAATCGAAGGGTGATTCCGTGAAAATTGCCCATGTTGCGGTGGTGGATGTTACAAACCAAAATATTTGTGTGCTGGAAAGAACGGGTGAAAATGAGTGGAAAATCAGGTCGATGAACCCGGCAACTTCTGGTCTACATAGGCCCCCTCACCAGATGGAAACTCCCCTTGGAATCTTCTTCGTTCAGGAGCAAAAATCCAAGATGTTCTACTTCAAGGATGGTACGAAATCCATTGAAGGATATGCCCCATATGCGTCCCGATTCACCAATGGAGGCTATATTCACGGTGTTCCGGTCAATAATCCGAAAGGGAAGATCATCGAATACAGTTGGTCTCTGGGAACCACGCCAAGATCACATATGTGTGTGCGGAATGCGTCCTCCCATGCCAAGTATGTATACGACAATTTCAAGCCCTTCCAATCCTTAGTGGTGGTGATTGATTAATACTATTTAACATTTTGATTGTCAATTTTTTCCTAATTTTGTATCCGAAGATTAGGAAAAGTGCTTATGAACAAATTATTGCTATTATCCCTGTGGGCAATCGCAACTTCAGGATTCAACGTAAACCAAAACCATTCCATCATTATTCAGGAATCGACATCAGAAATTGTTAAAACTACTGAGGTTAGCAAAGACCCTATCAGAGGACTTTATGATGAAATGAAACTTTCATCGATTTTAAAATGGGAAGCTTTCGAGCAGGCCATGCAACGATACAACCAACTCCATGCAAAGAACAAAGACATCATTACCGTGATCGACTTCACCTTACCATCTACCGAAAAGCGGATGTATGTGATCGATCTGAAAGCGAAAAAATTATTATTCCATAACATTGTATCCCACGGCAGAAACAGTGGCGAAAAATACGCTACCTCTTTCTCCAACAAACATGGATCTTTCCAAAGCTCCTTAGGATTCTATGAAACACAGGAAACCTACAACGGTGGAAACGGATTTTCATTACGCTTGAACGGTTTGGAAAACGGAATCAATGATCAGGCTAGACCACGTGCGATCGTTATCCACGGTGCAGATTACTGCAGCACGGATGTTATCAAATCCACTGGAAGGTTAGGAAGAAGCTATGGCTGCCCTGCCCTACCTAGAGAATTGAACAAACCGATCATCAACACCATCAAGGATGGCAGCTTATTGTTCATCTATTCTCAGAACAAAGAATATTTGGCCAGTACAAAAATCATCAAAGCGCCGAAATTGAACCAACCTACCAATACTATGATTGCGACACAACACGACGCAGAACTGGATAAAGGAAAAGGCGTGCTGAACTAAGGACAAGAAAAAAACAAGAATAAAAAAACAAGTATTAAAAACATAGCAGAGGCTGTATCAATATACCGATACAGCCTCTGCTGTTTTAAAAACTGTATTGTTATAATAGGACAAGACATATTTTATCATTATCTGCTTCGAGGTGCAAGTGCCCTGTAAGTGCCCTGTAAGTGAGGTGTAAGTGACTTTAGGCACTTAAACCCTGCTTACATGGTACTGACAATATCCGTTCATAGTGCACAAAAAAGCCCTCGTCATTGCGAGGAACGAAGCAATCTTTTCCACTAATCCAAAGATTGCTTCGNNAAATACTAACTACTAAATACTTTAATTAGCTACTAAAATAAGCCCTTACATTCTTTCCTTCCATCCAGTTCATAAAGGCTTTATTAACCACCTTATTTCCTCCTGGAGTTGGATAATTACCCGAGAAGTACCAATCCCCTTTATGGTTCGGACATGCTTCATGTAAATTCTCCAATGTTTGGAAGATCACTTCAACCTCAGCTTTTAGGCTATGCGGTTTGATGATCCTAGCAATCTCTTGGGATATCTCCTCATCGGTGAATGGCTCATAGATCGCTTTCACATAATTCTGCACCTTCTCTCTTGGCAGCGTGGTCGATGCTAGACATTTCTGGTAAACCTCCTCAATGATGTGTGCCAATCCTTTCTTGCGCAATAGGGAGATCGCCGCTTCAAAAGCAACAAACTCGCCCATACGAGACATATCAATACCGTAACAGTCCGGGTAACGGATCTGAGGGGCTGAAGAAACGATTACGATCTTCTTAGGATGCAAACGATCCAAGATGGTCAATATACTTTGTTTTAAGGTCGTTCCGCGTACGATGGAGTCATCTATCGCAACAATGGTATCTTCATGGTCACGAACGATACCATAAGTGGTATCATAGACATGTTGAACCATATCCTGACGATCTGCATCCTGGGTAATGAAAGTACGTAATTTAGCATCTTTCACGTTCAATTTCTCGAAGCGTGGTTTCATGCTCAATACCTCTTCCATTTCCTCATCCGTAATCTTATCGTCTCTATTTAACAGGATATCCTTTTGACAGTTTCTCACATAGGCATTGATCCCATCCATCATGCCGTAATAAGACACTTCGGCCGTATTTGGAATGAAAGAGAATACCGTATTCTTGATATCGTTGTCGATGGACTTCAACACCTGCGGACAAAGCAAACGTCCTAAGGATTTACGTTCCTGATAGATATCTGCATCCGAACCTCTCGAGAAATAGATACGCTCGAAAGAACAGGATTTCTGTTCAACAGGCTCACGGAACATTTCTTCTGTAACAGTCCCATCTTTCTTCGCGATCAAGGCATGACCTGGTTTTATCTCCTTCACCGCATCCAATGGAATATTGAAAGCGGTTTGGATTACCGGTCTTTCCGATGCTACGACAAGGACTTCATCGTCCTGGTAATAGAATGCCGGACGGATTCCCGCTGGATCCCGCATTACGAATGCATCCCCATGTCCAAAGATCCCAGCAATGGTATAACCACCATCCCAGGTTTTGGCAGAACGGGTCAATATATTGGAAACATCAATGTTCTTGGCAATCTGAGCAGAAATCTCGATGTTCGACNNTCTTTCTTGAACTTATCGAACAATTGTTGGTTTTCTTCGTCCAGGAAGTGTCCGATTTTCTCCAATACCGTAACGGTATCGGCTTGTTCTTTTGGATGCTGACCAAGATCGTAAAGCTGTTGTAAAAGCTCATCAACATTGGTCATATTGAAGTTACCAGCTACCACCAGGTTTCTGGACATCCAGTTGTTCTGACGAAGGAATGGGTGACAGCTTTCGATGCTGTTTTTACCATGGGTTCCATAACGTAAGTGACCAAGTAAAACCTCGCCCGTAAAACTTACGTTCTCTTTTAACCATTGGGTGTCTTTCGACTCCTCTGGATAAGCCTTTTGTACAGCTGCAAATTTCTTCTGAACATATTCAAAGATCTCAGCTACTGCAGATGAACCCATCGCTCGGTATCTGGAAATATAACGGTTGCCGGGAGGCACATCGAATTTAATCGTGGCGATCCCTGCCCCATCCTGACCACGGTTGTGCTGCTTTTCCATAAGCAAGTACAACTTGTTGATCCCGTAGTAGGGCGTACCATATTTTTCCTGATAATAAGATAGGGGTTTTAACAGTCGGATAAGTGCGATCCCGCACTCGTGTTTTATAGCGTCACTCATAGCTTGAATTGATGCTGCAAAGGTACGGATTTTTGAAAAAATCTCCTATACATAAACCGGTAAAAAATGTCGTGGAAAATATGCTTTTTACAAATAGATTATATTAGTAATCAAAAGCTGTTTTTTCACGTTTTAAAGCATTGTATTCCACAAACCTTTCTCTGCGGGATTGCATTTCCACTTTCTCCAATCGTTGCCAAGTCATGTAACTGTTCACATAACTGCCTCCCGATAGAATAGGTTCTACTGATTTGAGGTAAAGGATATCGCCCTCAAAATCTATTTTACGAACCTGCAATTGCCCTTCCCAATTAGGAAATGACGAAGTTTCAATGGCATAGGTAACGGTGGCGGCATGATTGTCGATCTGGTAGGACCCCGCAAAAGCGATGAAATCTTTAACACAGGAAAGCAATTCCTCTTCGTTCACAATAAATCGATCATTGGAACTGAACAAATTTCGTTCGGAACTGGAAATCTGAACAGACATATGCCCATCTGGACCATAAATTAAGGAACCTTTCGGATTTTTGCCCATAGGGAAGGTCGAATCAAGACCATTCAATGGGACTTCTATATAGGATAATAGTGACCAAGTGCCAACTAATTCATTTTTCAATGTTGTCATTAGGGTATATTGTTTATGTGGATAACGGCGAAAACCCATTAATAGTTTGTAACATTCTTTATATACAAAGTTTCGATAACAAAATTTCCTTTTTATCTTCGTTGATGATGAGCGAAAATTGTTTTTGTGGGTCGGCCCTACCCTATGCGCAATGTTGCGAATTGGTGCATTCGAATTTGGAGAATGCCCAAACATGCGAGCAATTGATGCGGGCACGGTATTCCGCATTTGTGTTACAAAAGATAGATTTTATCTATGAAACTTTCCATCCCCAGACCCGAAGGTTCCAAAATAAAAAAGAAATAGCGCAATGGAGTCAGGAATCCAACTGGCAAGAGCTTAACATCCTGAAAACCACCCCATCCACTGTGGAATTCAAAGCCATTTATTTGGATAAAAATTTGATATTGCAGGAGCACCATGAGAAATCCAATTTCAAAAAAATGCATGGAAGATGGTATTATGTAGATGGAAAGCTCCTTGCTTAAGAAAAAAGTTTTTTAAGCCTATTTACTATTTATTGAAATTTAGTAAATTAGGTTATAAACAACAAAATCGATTATGGGAAAGTTTGTCATCTCTACTAGGAAAAACGGAGAATTTCAATTCAACCTAAAGGCTTCCAACGGCCAGGTTATTTTAAGTAGCGAAGGCTACACCACCAAAGCAGCTTGTGAAAATGGCATTGCATCGGTAAAGAAGAATGCTGCAGATGAAAGTAAGTTCGACAAAATTACAGCGAAGAACGGAAAGTTCTATTTCAATTTGAAAGCTGGAAATGGTCAGATCATCGGTACAAGTGAAATGTACGAAAGTGAAGCAGGTCGCTCAAACGGTATTAAATCTGTTATGGAGAATGCTCCTGATGGGCCTGTAGATGATACAACAACGCATTAATACAAAGAGCCGCCTTAAGGCAGCTCTTGTATGATCAAAAGGTTCTGATGTGAGATCAGGACCTTTTTTTGTTCAATTGGCCTGACTACCAAATAACAATCCTTTTATCTTTAGGAACATAAAGCTTATCGCCTTCTTTAGTTCCAAATGCTTTATGGAATGCGTCCAAGTTGATGGTCGGTCCAATCGCACGGTATTGTGATGGCGAATGTGGGTCTGTTTTCACTTGGTTAACCACAAATTCATCCGTGGTTTTCGCTCTCCAGATCGTTGCCCAGGAAAGGAAGAAACGCTGATCTTGGGTATAACCATCGATCAGACCTGGGTTCCCCTTATCTTTCAGGTAAGCTTGCAATGCATCAAAAGCAACCGATGATCCACCTAGGTCACCGATATTCTCGCCCAAGGTAAATCTTCCATTCACAAACACTCCTGGTACCGGTTCGTAAGACTCGAACTGTGCAACCAAGGCATCTGCTGCTTTTTCAAATTTAGCACGATCTTCATCCGTCCACCAGTTGCTCAAGTTTCCATTACCGTCATATTGCGATCCTGAATCATCAAAACCATGTGACAATTCGTGACCAATTACGGCACCAATACCACCAAAGTTTACAGCAGGATCTGCTTTGTAATCATAAAAAGGAGGTTGAAGGATTGCCGCTGGGAATACTATCTCGTTGAACATCGGATTGTAGTAGGCATTCACCGTTTGAGGTGTCATACCCCACTCCGATTTATCCACCGGTTTTCCTTGCTTCGCCAAGTTTTCTTTAAACGACCACAATTGTGCATTTCTTACATTCTCAACCAATGAAGTACCGATGCTTAAAGAGGAATAATCTTTCCACTTGTCCGGGTAACCGATCTTCACGGTAAATTTGGACAATTTCTCCAATGCTTTTTCTTTCGTCGTTGGTGACATCCAAGCCAGGTTCTTCACATGCATATTGAAGGATTTGATCAGGTATTGAACCAATTCCTCACAGGCCTGTTTCGCTTCTGCCGGGAAATTATCCTTCACGTAGATTTTTCCCAAAAGCTCACCCACTGTACCATTCACAAACTCCAATCCACGCATATCCAAGGCACGTTGTTCTTGCTGACCTTTTAAGGTACGACCATAGAAATTGAAGGAAAGTTCATCCAGTTCTTTCGTAAGATAGCCCGTTGCATCATCCATTACATGGAATTTCAGATATTCCTTGATCACCGGTAGGTTTTCCTGATTGACGATCTTATCCAGATTCTGGTAATATTTAATTTCGCCAATGATCACCGTGTCTGCTTGGAAACCCAACGTTTTCACATATTTCGCCACATCGATGTTCTTCACCATTTTGCCAAGATCCTTCAGCGCAACAGGATTATACCGTTTCTGTGCATCTCTGGATTCTTCTACCGTTTTAAGATTGGCAGCGATCAACTTTTCAAACTCGATCACTTTTGGGCCTTTCAGATCTCTGGTTTTCGGATCGATCTTATTGTATAGGGTATTGATGTATTGGTTATAGTTGCCCAACGTTTCGGTGTTTTTCTCATCGACCTTTTGGTAATAGTTACGACCCAGGCCTAAACCACCTCCACCAAGATAAACAGCATTCATTTTACTGTTTTTCATGTGCGCATAAACATATGCTCCGAAGAACGGGTTTCCACCGGTTGGACCATATTTCACGAAGTAATTATACAGGTCGTTCAGGTTGTTCACCTTGTCGATATCCGCTAATTGTTGGCGGATAGGCTCATATCCCAGTTTATTTCTGGTTTCGAAATCCACATAGGAACGGTAAAGGTCAGCGATTTTCTGTCCATCCGAACCTTTCTCAAATTTCTGGCCCAGAGATTCCTTAAGAATCTTTAAAGTAGCCTTGTCCGTATTTTCTCTAAGCTCGTCGAAAGAACCCCAACGTGCTTTATCGGAAGGGATCTGAACCGTTTTCATCCAATTACCATTGACGTAATTGTACAGATCATCTTGTGGGCGGACAGTTTTGTCCATGTACGACGGATTGATCGCTTGATGTTGCTGTGCATAGGAGAATCCTGTGCTGGCCATCAAAGCCGCCATAAATACATATTGTTTCATAATTAAACCTTTTGTTTTATAGTAATAGAACGAAGAACGTTCTTATTACAAACATAAGAATTCTAACCCAAAATGGTTAATTTGCGCTATGTATTTAGAAATCGACGGTAAAGGCTATGAATTGGTCAGTTCAACGGAGGAAGGGATCATCCTGGATCTGAAGAATCCGGCCTTACCAACGATCTATGCACATCCCCTGATCTCCATGGAAGAGGTTAAAACCTATATCCGGCAGCAGACATTCCGGTTCCCTTCGATTGAAAAGAGAGAGATTACCCTGGAATTCATGCATATGGACCTTTTCGATAAAAAAACAGCGGTCAAAATCACCCGAGGAAATAAGTTCGACTGTTTTGAAAAGGGTGATATGGTTTATTGCCAGATCAAAAAGAACGAAATCATAAACGAAGAAAAACTCCAGGAGAAAATAGCCGGAAAAATATTTGAACAGTTTATTTTGAACAGGGTTTCCCACTGGGAAGAGGAGCTGGGCTATTTGATTTCACAGATCTCTTTCAGAAAATTAAGGAGCAGTCCGTATGTAGTTGATAAAAGTGAAAAAAGCATTACGTTCAATAAGAAGAATATCGCATTGTCCAAGCAGATGAATGATTCCCTGGTGTTCAATAGTATGAATGAATTATTGAAATAAAAAATGCCCTGAAGTATGAAGTCCTCAGGGCATTTTTCTTTAAGGTTTGTTACGCTTTTAACCAAAGATACTGTTCAGTTCTTTAGCCAATCGCAGGCCAGCTTTCAATAAACACTGTTCCATAGGATCTTTGAACTTAAAGATATAATCATAGGAAAGTTTGTTGTTTTTTGCTACATCATCATAAATGATATTCGCGAGCTTATGCGATTCATATAACCATTCCTCCATTGTAGAATTCGTGTATTGTTTATAGAAATATTTCTCATAATCCAATACACGGGCATATTCGGTATAAGACCATTTTTCATTGTCAACCAGGTCACTGTCCCATACGCGGTGGATATTTCCCTCGCGACCAAAGAAAGTAATGGCGATCCGGTTTCCTCCTAAATCTTCTGCTCTACTGACATGCATCGGCTGGTGCGCATCGCCCAAGAGATGCACCAGAAAATAAAAGGCTTGCTGCCTTTGCTCCAGCGTTAACTCTTTATTGACCACCTGTTTTCTGACCCGATTGTAGGCTTTGTACAGGTTTTCTTCTGGTGAATTCTGTAGGGCAACCAAAAATTGCTCGTATGGTAGGTTTCCAGCTGTATTTAAGAAATGCCAAGATCCGGTACGATTGATCAGGGTATCTGGAGAGGATTTGATGAAGTCTGCCCAATTGGACCAATAGGCCAATTTCTGATGACCGATCAATTTCTCTATGTTTCGCTTTGCTTTGCGGTTGAGGTGTTTTTCGGCAATCTCTGCAATCACCCGATGCCCGGTCATTCCCCAAGCCATCACATCCTGGCTAGCTGTCAGGATCATAAAAAACACTAGAATTCTACCTACTAGTTTCATATATGCTGTAATTATTTATTGATATTATTTAAAAAGTTCGAAACCATACTGTGCGGAAGACCAAAAACTATCCAATGCCATGATCCTTGGTTTGAAAAAGGAGATCAGCTGTGGCCAATCCTCCTGTTTGAAAACACTAACGCCCCTTATTTCCGTGAAAATCCTCGACTTTGCTTTCCCATACTCATCGTAATAATCAAAGTCCCAGATCCATTCTTCTTGAAGTTCCTCTAAAAGCATTTGTTGGTATTCCTTGAACTGCTCCCAAAGCAAGGCCCTGATGCCTTCGTCAGGATTGGCAANNAAAACAGGTTTTTGATACCGGTTTTGTAGTTTACCCAAGTGACCTTCTCCCCATCTACATTGGGAACCACGGACATATATTGGCCGAAACTGGTCCAAAAGTTTTCTTTTATCTTCTTCGCTTCTTCTCTTGAGTACAAATCGTTAATTTTAGGCAAAGCTAGGAATCTCCCTAAACTTTTATCCACTTTAGGTTGTTTATTATTAAAAAATTACAATGAACAAGAAAAAATCACTTATCGCATTATCTGCCGTTGCATTAGGGTCTGTATTGTACAACTACCTGAAACCCATCCGCTCAAACGTGGAAGTTGTTCGGAATTTCGATATCAACAAATATTTAGGGTTATGGTATGAAATTGCCCGATTGGATTTCAAGCATGAAANNAAGGAATGTCAGTGCGACTTATGAATTCAATGAAGATGGCAGCATCAAGGTATTGAATCAGGGCATTGATATGCGTACCGGAGAACTAAAGCAAAGGACAGGAAAAGCGAAATTTATTGACAGCGAGACGGAAGGCGCCTTAAAGGTTTCCTTTTTTGGACCCTTCTATTCCGGGTATAACATTGTGCAATTGAATCCAAATTACGAAGATGTATTGATCTTCGGCGAAAATCTGGATTATATGTGGATTTTATCGCGCAGCAAGGAGCTATCGGAAGATAGAAAGAAAATCTATTTGGATTATGCCCTAGCTTATGGCTACCAGATCCAAAACTTGGTATGGACCAATCAAGAAGATCTTGTGGATCATACTAGCCAAATACTGGCTGAATAATCGAATAATTTAAGGTAGTATCCTGGGAGATTGCTTCGGCTATCTCCTGCAGGTCTGCAGCGGAAATGATATTTTTCATACCCGCATTGAATAGCTTACTTAGCTGAAGGGCCGCCTCAGGCTTTTCAGCTAGGCTGAGCAAAGAACTCCCCACATAGAAGTTCAATATGGATCCGGCATATTCGCCAAACAATTGAAAATCCAATCCCCTTCTTGCTGTACCTAAATGCTTGATGAATTTTTCAAAATCATCCTGAATCATGTTTTTCTGGGTCGTTGTAAGCATGCTCCAAAAATAATTAAATAAAAATAGGGATAGTAAAAAGATTAGATAATCTTTACTATCCCCGTTTTTGTTCTATGCAAGCATAGAACGGTATGATTGTATATAAGCGTTCTCTTGCTTAACTATTTCTTAGCATTACTTACGAACACTCACCGAAACTCTTCTGTCCAAGATACGGTCAGACTCTGGTGCTGAAGCATCATACTTCGCAAATTCAGAACCATAACCTTCGGTCTCAATGACTTGAGCCCCTACACCTTTGGCATTCAATGCATTTTTCACTGCAACGGCACGATCGTTTGATAATTTCTTGTTGAAATTTTCATCACCGGTTTTGTCGGTATATCCACCGATCTTGATCTTGGTATCTGGGAATGCTTTCAAGATGGCAGCGATATTATTTACCTGATCTTGGCTTTCCGGAACGATGTTCGCAGTACCGGTTTCGAAATTAAGGTTGTCAAAATCAAACCAACGGTTTTTCAGATCATCATCAGACATCGTGCTGTAACCAGCGGTTAAGAATTGAACCAACTGATCTTCGATTCCACCTTTGTATGCGTTCAAGGTACTTCCATCAGGAAGGGTTACCATGATCGATTCACGGGCAGGAACTGTCGTTCTGATGGTATCTGGTTCAACAGGCGCCACCACTACGGTAGTATCGGTGGTTGCCACATTATCATCGTTGCGGAAGTTTTTACCGAACAGGAACCACAAGGCCAACAACAATAATGGGATTAAGATCCACCACAGACCGCCACCACGCTTACGTTCTTCTTCTACTACCACCGGTTCATTGATGTTTCTAACCGGCGTAACTGGTTCAACGCGTTCTCTTACCGGAACAACTGTTTCTTCAACCAATACATCTTTTACCGGATCAATTACAGGCTCGGTATGAGTGATTCCATCTCCTAATAAGCCTAAAGATAGACCTGCAGGCAATGCGCTCAAAAATCCAGCTTTGTTTTCGTTCAGGTCGCTGGAAATGCGGCTAGCATTCCAATTCACCCCGTTCATGGTTATTGCGGAGATAACAGATGGTACTGCAGCTTTTAACAGGTTCATAACCGAACCTCCATTCATCCCTAAAAATCCAGCTAGTTTCTCAAGCACGAGGTCTAATTTTCCGCCAAATAACTGGCCGATCAAACCATGTGTTTCATTTCCAAATCTGGAATCTGGGTGGTCTATAGGAACATTAATGTCCTGCCCGGGCTCATTTGTTCCGGTGAACATTCCTTTAAACTTGTCTAAAATTCCCTGCAAAGCACCTTCTGGTTGCTGTTGTAGGCCCAAAAATAAAGCTGGAAGCGAAGCATCCAATCCTTTATTTACTTGTTCTGAAGTCAGCCCTTCTCGTTGTGCTAATCCATTGATGGTTTCTCCATCAAAAAGAGAGCGAGCTGCATTTAGCAATCGGTTTTCCATAATAAATACGATTAGTGATAATGCAGTAACAAACCATGTAACAATTTGTTTGCATGGGATTCTATTATTAAATTAATATTAACTTAACTTCTGAACCCTATTTTTGTAAACATATTATACACATTCGAAAGACGACATGAATAAGAGACTATTTAATTTATTTTTAGCATTAATTCTTTTCACGGGCATGGCCAATGCCCAAAAACAACCGAAGTACATTTTTTTCATGATTGGTGATGGAATGGGACTTAGCCAAGTGAATGTAACGGAAGCCTTTTTAGCTGCACAACAGAATAAGAATGGTACATTACCTTTGGTTTTCAGCAAATTCCCTCATGTTGCTTTCGCAACTTCCTATTCCCTGTCGCATGGAGTTACGGATTCGGGAGCAGGTGGTACGGCATTAGCGGTTGGCCATAAAACCAAAAATGGTGTAATAGGAATGGATAGCGCAGGGGTTAAACCTTATAAAAGCATTGCCTACCTTGCTAAGGAAAAAGGAATGAAAGTGGGAATTACGACGAGCGTTAGTATTGACCATGCTACTCCGGCATCTTTTTATGCAAACCAACCGGATCGCGATATGTATCATGAAATCGGTTTGGATATCATCAAATCTAAATTTGATTTCTTTGGCGGTTCAGGTTTCCTAAAACCAACAACCAATGCAAAAAAAGAAGAAGTGCCTTCCTTGTTGCCTCAATTGGAAAAAGCAGGTTATAAATTGGTGAATGGTATTGCAGAATACAACCAAGCAAAAGCTTCTTCTGATAAGATCATTCTGATGAACAACAAAGGTGCTAATAATGTATCCTTAAACTATGCGATCGACCAAAAGCCTGGCGATCTTAAGTTGGCGGAAATTACATCGGCAGCGATCGAGTCTTTGAGCAAAGGAAAGAACGGTTTCTTCTTAATGGTTGAAGGTGGAAAGATCGATTGGGCTTGTCATGCAAATGATGGCGCAGCAACTATCCAAGAAGTATTGGACTTCAATGCGGCAGTAGCAAAGGCTTACGAATTTTACCAGAAACATCCGGAAGAAACATTGATCGTGGTTACAGCGGATCATGAAACCGGTGGATTGGCTTTGGGTAATGGAAGTTCCACTTTGCGCTTGAAAACCATTGCTAACCAAAAGATCTCACAAGAAGCAATGTCTACTTTGATCAATGATTTCCGTTCGAAGAATGCTTCTGCATCTTGGGATCAGGTGAAAGCTTTTCTAACCGAACATACCGGACTTTGGAAAGAGGTTAAAGTAGCAGAGAAAGACGAAAAAGAAATCTTTGCAGCATACGAAAAAAGCTTTGTGAACCACCAGAATGAAACCCAAAAGAGCTTATATGCATCCAATGATAAGATTGCTTCTTTAGCGGTAAACGCGTTGAACAAAGCATCTTCGTTGAGTTGGGCTTCTGGAAGCCATTCTGCGGCTTATATTCCGGTATTTGCTATCGGTGTAGGTGCGGAGCAGTTCAAGAATAAAATGGATAATATCGATATTCCTAAAACGGTATCCAAGATTGCCGGATGGAATTTACCAGAATAATAGGTATTTCCGTAACAGAATAATAACTTACCAATTAAATAAAAAAGGTGGACCATTCCAGAATGGCCCACCTTTATTGTGTATTATAAGCTATTCCTAGATTTATTTTTTCTAAAAGAGATCTTTTATCCTTTATGATTTATTTTCATCATTAAGATTTATTTCTCCATTATGACTTATTTTCCACATTAAGATTTATTTTCTTCCTTATGATTTTGCTGAGGCAGCCATGGCCTCTGTTATCGGGAGGTTGGTTTCAGTGGGGCTGGATAGGAACAATAACCGGTCTACCCGAACCTCAGTTTTCCGTTGCTCAATTCCATTTCGATCGATATAGGTATTGTTGACCAGCTTGCCTTGGACAATCCAAAGGCTTCCCTTCTGCCCTTTTTTCTCCAAGACCCTGGTCAGGCTCCCCCAGATACTCAACGAGTGCCATTGCACGGTGGAAACCTCATTCTTATCTCTATCCAGATAGGTTAAATTGGTCACAAAACTGATATGGCAATATTGGACCCCGTTTTGACTTACCTTTACCTGGGCATCTCTTCCTAATCTGCCTAATAATTGTACTGAATTTTTTAATGAACTCATAATCATAACTTTAACTTGTTTTTATATATTAACTGCCAGAAGGCTTGATTACACAGTTCAAAGTTGCAAGGTCTAGCCTGCAACACTCGGATATCAATTAATTATAGCTGGATATAAATGTTTATAATCGTTTAATTAGCTTATACAAACCCATATGGAAGAGAAAACCTGTTCAGAATGCCATCGGATCATCAAAGGTAGATCGGATAAAAAATTCTGTGATGATAATTGCCGTAATGTGTTCAATAACCGGAAAAACAGTAACTATGAAGATGTGCTCCGAAAAATAAACCGAAAATTGAAAAGGAACAGAAGGATTTTGGAAAACTACCTGGGGGATGAAAAAATGGTCAAGGTGAATAAAGTGAAATTATTATCAGAGGGGTTTTCTATGGAATATCACACCCATGTTTTAAATACCAATAAAGGGCAAACCTATTATTTCAGCTATGAATATGGTTTCCTGGAAATAGAGAATGGCATGATGCTGATTGTTAAGAATAGTAAGGAAAAACAAAAAACAGCATGATAAAATTCGTCATTGCGAGGCCCTACGCGTCATTGCGAGGCACGAAGCAATCTTTACATTAATCCAAAGATTGCTTCGTCGTACCTCCTCGCAATGACGAAAGCCTTCGCTAACCCACCTCAATTAACTTCCTTTTCACCACATACTGATACCTCAAAAACAACAAAATAGAAGAGGTCAGCAATCCCAATGTCAAGCCATACCAAATCCCTTTAACCCCTACATTCCAATAAATCCCCAACATATAAGCCACCGGTATACCCACCACCCAATACGCCACAAACGTAATAAAAGTAGGGATATTCACATCGCCCATACCCCGCAATATACCCAATCCAACCACCTGCGTACCATCAAACAACTGGAATCCACCCGCAATGATCAATAAAGGCGCAGCCAAAGCAATTACCGCCAGGTCCGTTGATATAATATAGGGTAGGTATTGATTAAACACGGCAAAAATCAAGGCACAGATTATCATAAAGACAATCACCAAATGATAGGAAACCGTTGCAAACTTCCTCAACCTGAAAAAGTTCTTGTTTCCAAAACTATTCCCAACCTTAATGGTGGCTGCAGAAGCAATTCCACTGGCCATCATATAAGTCATGGCAGCGAGCGTAATTGCGGTTTGATGTGCTGCCTGCTCCACTGCCCCGATCATCCCTGCGATCAAAGCTGCCGCAGCAAAAGCGCCAATCTCAAAAACATACTGCATAGCCACCGGCGCACCAATCTTCAGAATGTTTTTCATGCGATTCACATCAATGAACTTTACCGAAAAATGCTGGATATACCGTTTGAAATTCGACGAATTCAATACATACCATGCCATTACGGCCATCATCAGGATACGGTCCACCAAGGTGGAAATACCCACCCCGACAACGCCCATTGGCTTAATGCCAAACATGCCTTTCACCAGCACAATAGCCAAGAGCACGTTCAGGACATTTCCCCAAATGGTAATGTTCATGGCCTGCTTGGTAAAGCCCAATCCTTCGGCAAATTGCTTAAAGGTATTGAACAGCATCAGAGGTAATATGGATAAGCTCAGGATCAAGAGATAAGGCTTGGCTGTTTCCACTACTAAAGGATCTTGGTCGGCATGTTGCATGGCATACATTGATCCAAAATAAACCAATAGGAACAGCAAGATAGCCGAAATGATGTTCAACCAAAAACTGTTGGAAAGCAATTTAGCACATTCCTGATAGTTCCCCCGTCCATTTTCTTGCGCAATCAGGGGTGTTAATCCGAAGGCAATACCAAGTCCAATCACCAAGACTACCATAAAAACAGAGTGCACCAACGAAACAGCAGCTAATGAAATCGTACCGGCAAAATGTCCAACAATAATGGTATCCGCAGTTTGGACCAAGGTATGGCCCAATTGGGAAATCACAACAGGCCCGGCTAATGCCATGCTGCTGAGATAGTACATTTTGTTGGATTTGTAATAACTGAACATATTAAATCGGGTTGGAGTGGGCAAATGTACAAAGTTTAAATTCAAACATTGTAGGAGGGATGTTAACTTTTTGTGTCTAAATATTTACAGATAACAGTTGGCGAAAAAAAATAATACACTTACCTTAGCTCTATTAACAATTTTTTAAAGAAATGAATTTAGCGTTTTTGAATATAGGTACCCAAGAGATGGTGTTAATCCTAATTGTGGCGTTGTTGTTGTTCGGGGGGAAAAAACTACCTGAATTGGCGAGAGGACTGGGAAGAGGTATACGCGAATTTAAAGATGCTTCCGAAGGTATCAAAAGAGAAATCTCCGATCAGATCAATAACTTTGAAAAGGAAATTGATGATGTAAAGGCAAATATCGAAAGCGAACCTGAGCAGCAGAAGACATCTACGAATTACCAAAATGAGGAGGCTTTGGCCAATCAAGATACTGATCAGACCGAAAATGGAGAGGTAAAAGAAAAGAAAACACCGCATTTTTCTGCTCCTGCTGGGACCTATACCCATCAGCCATACTCGACTCCAACCCAGGATGATTATTACAGCTATGGGTATAACGACCATTTTGAAGATCATAAAGACGTAGACCAAACGGCAGCTACCGAAGATCAACCATCTGCTGACCAAACACAAAATGAAGAAGGTAAAACTTCAACGGATGAAAATCCATCTAAAAACGCCTAACAATATTTAAGCATAAATCCTTAAGCTGTTGATGTTCCTTCAACAGCTTATTTTTTCTATAACATTTAATTATGAGTACATCCCACGAGTTTATCGTATCGCAAGAGCTATCGCTTAGCGAAAAGCAAGTAAACAGTACATTGGCCCTATTGGATGAAGGTGCTACCATTCCTTTTATCGCAAGATACCGTAAAGAGGTTACCGGAAGTTTGGATGAGGTGCAGATTGCGGCGATCAGAGATCGTATTCAGCAATTGCGCGATTTGGATAAACGCAAGGAAGCTGTCTTAAAATCCATTAGTGATCAAGGGAAATTGACCCCTGCTTTAGAGGAGCAAGTGAAAACAGCCGAAACCATGGCCATTCTGGAGGATATTTATCTTCCATACAAGCCAAAACGTCGTACTCGGGCTTCCATGGCGCGCGAGAAGGGATTACAGCCATTGGCCGATATCCTATTAGCACAGGATAAGATCGATCTTGACGAAGCAGCTGCAGACTATATCGATGCGGAAAAAGGTGTGAACAACCTGGAAGAAGCTTTGGCAGGGGCGAGGGATATTCTCGCGGAACAGATTGCAGAGGATGCTGAAGTTCGATCTCATGCAAGAAAGATCCTGATGGAAAAAGGAAAGTTTGTTTCTAGGGTGGTGCCAGGAAAAGAGGAAGCAGCCCTTAAATACAAGGACTATTTCGAATGGTCTGAATNNCGCCATCCCATCGGGTATTAGCGATGCGTAGGGGCGAAAAAGAAGAATTACTTTACTTGGATGTAGACGTGGAAGAGGAACAAGTCCTTCCGGGTATCGAGAAACAATATATCAAAGCCAAGAACAGTTCCAGTGAACAAGTTGAACTTGCGCTATTGGATAGCTATAAGCGTTTGCTAAAACCATCCATGGAAACGGAGGTTCGGGTATTGACTCGCCAACGCGCGGATGAAGAAGCGATCAAGGTTTTTGCAGATAATGTACGCCAGTTGTTATTGGCGGCACCACTTGGTCAGAAACGTCTATTGGCGATTGACCCAGGTTTCCGCACGGGATGTAAAACCGTGGTCCTTGATGCCCAAGGGAATTTGTTGGAGAACACGGCCATCTTCCCACACAATGGTGCCGGAGGAATGGCAGAGGCTGAGAAAACACTCAAACATTTAGTTGCTAAATACGATGTGGATGCCATTGCAATTGGCAATGGAACAGCAGGTCGTGAAACAGAAGATTTTGTCCGCAAATTACAATTATCCAATGTGAAGGTGGTAATGGTGAACGAAAGTGGAGCTTCCATTTATTCGGCTTCAGAAACCGCCAGGGAAGAGTTCCCCGATTATGATGTTACCGTTCGTGGTGCCGTTTCCATCGGTAGAAGATTGATGGATCCATTGGCCGAACTGGTGAAGATCGATCCAAAATCCATTGGAGTAGGTCAATATCAACACGATGTTGATCAAGGTAAATTACAGAATGCCTTGGATGATACCGTGATTTCCTGTGTGAATGCAGTTGGGGTGGAGTTGAATACCGCTTCTAAACAGATTCTTGCCTATATCTCCGGATTAGGGCCAGCATTGGCTCAGCAGATCGTCAATTATCGGAAAGAAAACGGACCGTTCAAATCCCGTCGGGAATTGAAGAAAGTGCCTAGACTGGGCGATAAAGCCTTTGAACAAGCAGCAGGTTTCTTACGGATCCGAAATGCAGCGCATCCTTTGGATGCTTCCGCTGTACACCCCGAGCGTTATGCTTTGGTAGAGCAGATGGCAAAAGATCTTAAAGTTTCGATCGAGGATTTGATGAAGGATGATACCTTAAGAAAACAGGTAAACCTACGGAATTATACCTCCGACGAGGTGGGATTGCCAACCCTGAACGATATCATGGCCGAGTTGGCAAAACCAGGATTGGATCCACGGGAGAAATTTGAATCCTTTTCCTTTACGGAAGGAGTAAATAAAATCAGCGATTTGAAGGTGGGCATGAAACTGCCAGGAATCGTAACGAATATCACAAACTTCGGCGCATTTGTGGATATAGGTGTACACCAAGATGGATTGGTCCATTTAAGTCAATTAGCGAATCATTATGTTTCCGATCCACATGAAGTGGTCAAAGTGCAACAACAGGTGATGGTGCAGGTAACGGAGGTGGATGAACGCCGGAACCGGATCAGCCTAAGCATGAAAACAGAAGATAAAGGACAAAGAAAACGTTCGGATTACCGCGAGACTGGAAAATCAGATCAAGGGAAACGAGAGCATGGTCACAGGTCGCATGGCAAAGGAAACCATGGAAGGAGAGAGGCTGAGCCCGAAACCGATATGGCTAGTAAACTTGCAGCCTTGGCCAGTAAATTTAAATAGACACAAAATTTAAATAGGCACAGAAGAAATGGCTAGAACTAAACTCTAGCCATTTTTTTATATAACTCGAAATAATTCATTAATTTCAACCATGACTATTCAAGAATTCAAAGCCACTTTAAAAGAAAACCATCCCGATCCTTCCTGGTCCATTCATCTGAAATCCCTTTGGTATGATGCAAAAGGCGATTGGAAAACGGCGCATGATTTGGTCGATCAACTCACGGATTTACCTTCTGCACACCTACATGCTTATCTGCATCGGGTGGAGGGCGATCTATGGAATGCCAGGTATTGGTACAACCGGGCCAAGCAACCCGAATTTACAGGTTCACTGGAACAGGAATGGGAGTCCTTATTCCAACTTTTTAAAAAGGATTAAGATTGTGCTTTACCGTATCTTGTCTTGGCAATGAAAAAGGTTTGATACTATCCTGCTTTGTTTTGAATGTCCACATCCTGCGCCAGAATTCTCCGAGGGTATTGAATTCCTGGCGATACACCAATCCCACCGCATTGATATAATCATCCGTCGGTGTAAAAAGAATATTCCTCGTATTTAACCTATTGTAAGCCCGGAAAACTAAACTTCCATCCCTTCGCACCCTGTAGGTCAATTCCGCATCCGTAGCCACCTGATTGGAGAAAAAGGTCAGGTCGGTGGTCTGTATATTCCTGCGGTCCACAATTCCTCCGGTCAACACCAAGCGATCATTGAAGAACCTAAAGGAAGCAGAGGCATCATTGAAAGAACGGATATTAAAATCCAAGAAATTAATATTCAAGGATTGCGCTAAAATATTATTAAGCTGATTGAAGGCGATCTCCGTTCCGGCAGACAATAAGGTGTTATTCACCTCTCGACCAACATCATTGGATGAACTTGCCGTAAAACTTCTCCGGATGATCAAACTCAAGGCCTGTTGGTTCACATTGTTCGCATCACTTAAATAAGCCTGCAGTTCATCCTTTACATAGGGGTTTTGCGGAAAATTTAAGTCGAAGGTAACATCCGGTTGGCTTAGCGTACCTTTGATGTTCATATCAGCTTGTGCCAATACGCGTTCATCCTGACCAGCACGTCCGGCTGCATTATACAGGTCCCCAATTGATGTTCTCTGTTGATAGAGCGCCACCAAGTTAATTGTTGCTCCAGACGGTGAACCCGTCCAACGGATAGTCCCCCCTTGTTTGATATCAAAATACTTGTTGATAAAATCCTGCGCGGTAAAATGGAATTTTCCAGAACTTACGGTATAATCTCCGAACATCTCAAAATCCCCTAAACTCGATACCTTCAAGGTGATTTCCCCATTACCTGTCCCTTTCAAGGAACCAAGATCCGTCTGGAGGTTCACTTCCGCATCGGGGGTCAGCACCAGGTCCATGTTCATGGTCATACCCTTCAGAAAGTACCTGGAAGCATTCTCTTTATTCTCACTGGAATCCTTACTCACAAAATAGATGAAATCGCTGTCAGATACCGTCATGGCGGTATTAAAAGGGATACTAATGACCGTATTGGCCTCGGATCTCGCTTTGATATTGATGTCGATGGCAGAGGTCTGGCCTTTGAACAAAAAGTTCCCCGTAGCAAAGGCAGTCCCATAATAAAGGTTGTTGTCCTTAAAGGTGGTGTTCAATATCATCACATTATTCGTTGCCACATCCACATCGATATACGGATTGCTTAATTTATTGAGATCGATCTTCCCGTTGGCTACCGCTTGATGTCCTTTGGTATCCGTAAAGGTCAAATTATCCAAAATAATGTTGTTCTTGTCTACCAATGCCGATTGGTTGCTGAAGTTATAAGCCGTTTTCAAGTAATTCACATTGAACGATGCGTTCTGAATCTTTGCCGTTCCGTTGAACAATGGATTCTTCAGGGTGCCATTGATCTGGATATCCGCATTGATCCTTCCCTCCAGGTTGGAAGCCAGGTTGCGGACAAAAGGTTGCAGCAAAATCAACTCTGCCTCCTTAAGATCGCCCCTCAGATTTA
This sequence comes from Sphingobacterium sp. UBA1575, assembly GCA_002322865.1. Lineage (GTDB taxonomy): Bacteria > Bacteroidota > Bacteroidia > Sphingobacteriales > Sphingobacteriaceae > Sphingobacterium. Next base: position 44,451 of record DCOH01000062.1, read on the forward strand.
ATTCCTGGTCGCCCTCATCCACTTGATAGGTTCCTTTCAAGGTAAGCCCTCGGTTCAGTTCATCCAATAATTGGAGATCTAAGTTAGCCACTTTGGATTCCGGAACATAATCTGCCAATAATTTCAAATGCCCGATGGGGATTTGATTATAGACTAGCGGGGTAGTGCTTACATCTGCAGATAGATAGGGTTTTCTGAAAATAGAATTCACTTCAATATTTCCGTTCAGCTCTCCACTTAGCTGAATGCCCATAGGTGCCAGAATACTTTCCAGGGATTTTAGGTTGAAATGGTTGAAAGCCACATCCAATTTATCATCCTCATTAGACAATACCCCGTTAAATGTCAACAATTGCTTGCCCTGGCTGGCCTTCAGGTTCTGCAGGTAGAATTTCCCTTTAGAAACACGCATTTCTGCATCTTTGTTGAATTCCCAAGGTTCATTGTTAACCACAATGGTTGATTCATTGAACTTGATGTATGCGGGTTTATTATGCGCAAAATGTATATTTCCATTCAGTCGCAGGTAATTAAGATCGGTTTCATTTGCCGCATTGACCGAGAACATCAAGCTGTCCTTTGCCAATACATTGTTGATCTCGATATTGTTTACATATAGACTATCGTTTAAAAATAGCCGATCTGCCTTGAGGTCAAGAGAAAAGGCCTCTTGATCCGCATTTTCCTGCAGATTTAGGTTTTGCAGGTTAATCCCTTTGTATTTGACCAAAGGACTAAAAGCATGGAATTTAGCGGTATAATCTTCCGAAGAAAAATGGGCTTCTAAATAAGCACCATCTTCTAAGGTCAGGTTGGGATCCAAGAACGCAGATACAGGTTCAAAGGATTTGATGTTGAACTCCAGGTCAAATATCTGGGCGTTATAAGGTTCCAGATCGAAGCCGATCGCTGGTGCATAACGCATCGCCAAGGCTTTAAAATAAGGTACAATGGTATTCAGGTCGATCAAGCCTCGCATCTCCGCATCCGCCACATTGGATTTCAAACTGAAAAGCCTGTCCTTCTCATTGCCCTGTGCCGAAACATAAACATCATTGATGGAAAACTCACCCTTGCTGGTTTCCATATTGATCTGGTCGCTATAAAGATCGCCCACCAAATTGTTCAGGTTGTTTCCTTTTAATTGGGTGTGGATGCTGGTATTATAGATCAGGATACTGTCTTTTTTAACCAGCCCCATTTTCTTCAGGTTGATCTGCTCAATATCAGCGTAGATGTCGTAAGCAATTTGCGGTTGCTGAAGGTCGATCGAAGCATCGTAACTCAACCTGATCTGGGGATCTTTAATATCCCCAACGGCTTGGATGATGCGGTTCGCTAAGGTCGCATTGACGAATAGGCTATCGTATTGATAATTCTCAAACTGGAAGTTTTTTAGATCTCCAGCCAGATTCAATTCCAATTGATCCAATTCCAGACCCTTACCTTGAAAATCGAAATCCATGCCGGTCTGTCTCAAACTATTGGATCCCAAAAGTTTGCCTAATCGAAAATCTGGACTTTGGAGGTGCCCTTGATATTGTATGCCTTGTTTGAGGTTGATGTTTGTCTTGGCAATGATATCGCCCAAGGCACTTTGGAAAGTTCCTTCCACATCAAAAAGGTTGTAAAGCCCTTTAAAGGTTCCGGCAAACTGTAGATGGCCTAAGGCATGTAATTGTTCAGGTAGCTTGAAAGTGGAACGGTTGGCCAATTGGGGCACCAGGAGTTCCACATCCTGGGCTGAACTGTTCAGTTTTTCCAGGTCAAAATCAAAAATGGTCCTGTTGATATCAGGTAAGCCTTTGATACTGAAATCACCTTTCAGTTCCGTTTCCTTTCCAGTTTTCAGATGGGCATCGCTGGCGTATAATTCCGCTACAGTTCCATCCACCTTAGCCTGGATGACATGGGTTTTAAACTTCACGAACTTCAGATCGGGCGCAAAATACTCTATATCCCTAGAATCCACAAAAACATCCTCCAAGGTGCTTTCAATCTGCACTTTATTAATGAAATCGCCAAAATCAGCAAATTTCGAATAGTTGAATTTTAAATAGCGGCTTAAGGAGGAATTGTTGCTGATGAGTTTCAGATCATCAAATTCCATGGAGGTGGAGCTGATCTTTGTCTGTGCAGTGAGCTCCCTCAGGTGAAAGCCTGATTTTTCTTTCAAGGTTAATGCCCTTAAATTAGCCTCAAAGCCTAGGGTATCAAATTTGATCTCATTGATCGCGCCAGAAAGGTGGATGATGTCCAGATCGGAAAAATCAACCCCACGGTTATGGTGTTTGAAACGATGATTGACCAGTTTGACCTGGTTGTTCTTGAACACAATATTATCCAATCGCAATTGCAAAGGCTTGCTCTGTTTTCCTTCTTTCTTTTTCTTAGGTGCGAAATAATCAACCAAAAACTTAAAATTAGAACTGTCTTTGTAGAAATGCAGGTTGGCTTTTGCTTCCTCGATACTGATTTCCTCAATGGTGATCTTGTTTTCCAAAATCTTACGCAGCATGAGGTTGGCATGCAGTTCTTTGGCAGAAAGCAATGGCTTGCCCGATTGATCGGAAATCTGAAATCCACTAAGGGTGAGTTCTGAAAATGGACGTAAGTAAACACGTTCCACCTTAACATCAGCTTTTAACTCTTTGGAAAGGTAATTGGCGACCTTATGGCTTACATAGGTCTGCACAGAAGAGAACTGTAGCGAGAATAACACGATCGACAGCAATGCAAGGATGCTGAGCAGGCAAATCAACGTTATTTTCAGTATTTTTTTGATACTTTTGTACTTTATTTAAATTACTCTCTCAAAATGGCCATCATACTCGGAATAGAATCTTCATGTGATGAAACTTCGGCCTCTATTTGTATAGACGGCGAAATTAAGGCAAATATTATAGCTGGTCAAGCGGTACATGCGAAATATGGTGGTGTGGTTCCGGAGTTAGCCTCCCGAGCACATCAGCAGAATATCATCCCTACGGTGGATCAAGCTATTGCTGAGGCAAAAATACATAAAAATGAGATAGATGCAGTAGCATTTACACGTGGACCTGGACTTTTAGGCTCATTATTGGTGGGAACCTCCTTTTCGAAGTCCTTTGCCTTGGCGATGAATATTCCTTTGATCGAGGTGAACCATATGCAGGCACATATTCTGGCGCATTTTATTGATGATCCTAAGCCTAATTTTCCGTTCTTATGTTTAACGGTTTCTGGTGGTCATACGCAGATCGTGCTGGTGAAGGATTATTTTGAAATGGAGTTGTTGGGGGAGACTCTTGATGATGCTGCTGGAGAGGCTTTTGNNTAGACCTGCCTTATCCCGGTGGTCCATTGATCGATAAACATGCGCAAAATGGTAACCCGGAAGCTTTTAAACTCCCGGAGCCTCAGATTCCGGACTTGAACTTTAGTTTCTCGGGATTGAAAACGGCGATACTTTATTTGGTGCAGGGGGAATTGAAGAAGGATCCTCGATTTTTGGAGGAGCGGATGGATGATCTATGTGCATCGGTACAGCGTAGGATTGTTTCTATTTTGTTGAATAAATTGAAGAAAGCGGCGAAGGAAACGGGAGTTAAGGAGATTGCCATTGCGGGTGGTGTTTCTGCAAATTCGGGGTTAAGGAAAGGGTTGTTGGAAATGGGTGAGAAGTATGGTTGGAAGGTTTTTATTCCGAAGTTTGAGTATTGTACGGATAATGCAGCGATGATTGCGATAGCGGGGTATCAGAAGTTTTTGAAAAAGGATTTTGTAGGACAGGATATTGCGCCATTGGCAAGGATGAATGTTTAGTTTTTCGCTCATTGCGAGAACTACTTCAATGTACTTTACCCGTCATTGCGAGGNNGAAGCAATCTTTCGATATGCGGCGCCCTATGTCATCCTGAGCGAAGTCGAAGGATCTGTACGATAGTACACGAACAGATGGTTCGACTACGCTCACCATGACATGGCTAAAGATTGCTTCGTTCCTCGCAATGACGGGTAAAGTTCAATGACGTAGCTCTCGCAATGACGTGTGTTTCGCAAAGACGTAGCGCTCGCAATGACGCGTCTACCTAAACTCCACCTTTACCTCAACCTTTTTCCCATCAGTTCCCACGCTCCAATCCGGGCCGTTCGAAATAATCTGAACAGCTTTCTGGTTCAACACCACATTACTAGATTTCTTAACCTGTATTTCCACCGGCCTTCCTGCATTCGAAACATCAAACACCAGGGTCACAGTTCCTTTACCCAATAAAGATTGACCTGTCTGGTCTTCCAGGTATTTCCTAAAAGCCGACCATCCCGCCAGAGGCTCTGACTTTGTTTTTCTCGCTCTACCACTTACCCCAACAACAACCTCGTCCAAACTATGATTCGATGGTGTCAGCTGTACCACCTTATTATTACTTGCAATTATACGCTTGCTCTCATATCCTAAAGAAATCAATTCCAATTCTTGGCTATTTGCCGACAAAGGCATAATATACTGTCCGGAAGAATCGGTAATGGCAATTTCATTCGTTTGAACATCCCTAACCGTCACATGATCCAATGGCCTCCCTGAAACCTGATCCAACACCAATCCCGTTACGATGGTCTTTTTATCCTGAACAGAACCTACTCGAGCAACAGCTCCAGTAATAGTTTCCTTCTTCGCCACACTATTGATTCCCCGGATAACAATTTGATTCTCACTTTGTACCCCCGCAACTTTTCCTGCAATCCTATTATCCACGATCATGTCCTCATTCCGGAAATCATAAGTCGTATCCCGCCATCTTCCAAAACCCATCCGATCTGCCTCTGTCGCCACCGGTGCATCTGGAAATCTCAATTTCGGCCGCTGAATTTCTACCACAGCATCTTTAGATGCCCTACGTTGAGGTGCTTTCTTTTCCAGCATGGCTATTTCCTGTTCAGGCTCGAATAATTCATCCGCCAAACTATCCATTGGAGCTACATTCGTAGGACTATCCATCGGAACCGCCTGATCGGCTGAAGCAATGCTTTCCTCTATTGTTTTCTGCTCAACCTCACGATTTAGATACCAGGTAAGACCAATCCCGAATGCCAATACCAAAGCTGCTGCAATAGACATCCAACGGATATACCCCATTTTTTGGATCTTCTTCGGATGCGTACGTTCGTAAATAGCAGAATCAAGATCCTTTTTATCCAACAATTCAGATTCGCCCAATGCCTTCTCCTGCTCCAAACCAAGGATGATGTCCATCAAGAATTCATCTTGATGGGATGCCTTTTCTAGGGCATACATCTCCGAAGGACTCAGTTCCCCGTTGACATATTTCCTTAAATAAGCAATATCAAAATGATTATTCATTTCCACTCCTTTCCATGCAGTTCTTCAGATTGCGCTTTCCGTTCTGAATATAACTCTTAACATCATTCAGGCTATAGCCCGTTATTTCTGAAACCTCTTTATAACACTTCTGTTCTATAAAGAAGAGTTGTATACTCTGTTTTTGTTTATCTATCAGCACCTCGATACAACGTTCCAATTGGGAAAGTTGCTCTTCTTTGTCCTGATAGTTTTCCTCCTGATGCAGGTTTACCCCAAATTCCACAAAACTGTCTGTAACAATTTCCATTTTATTTTTTGCAGAACGCAGGGCCATCAGGCAATGGTTCTTGCCAACAACATATAACCAACGTGGAAAATCTTGGATATCCTGTTTCTTTACCTTTTCGATCAGTTCTTCGAAAATCTGCATAACGGCGTCCCGGCTTCTTTCCGGTTCTTTGAAGTATCGGAGGCATACATAGTATAGCATTTCGCTGTGCCGTTGAAACAGCTCACCTAAATAGGTAAGATCTCCAGCTTGCAGATAGGCTTGGAGCAATTCCTCATCGGTATGGTTGGTCTGTTTCGACAAAATGCTACGGCTTTATAAAAGCTGAAAATTAATTTTTTTTTCTCGTTTATGGAAATTTGTTTTTTTCTGCATCCCTTGTCAAAAATCAACGCGCTATGAAAAGATTACTATATGTTTTCGCTTTGCTGTTTGCCCTAGGAGGTATGAGCCAAGCCTTTGCAGCCGAAATTACAGGCTATGTGAAAGATAATTCGAATAAACAACCCATTGTTGGGGTGCAGATTATGGTACAAGGGAAAAATCTAGCCACTACCTCAGACAAGAACGGATATTTTAAGATCCAGGCAGACAAAGGGGATGTATTGGAATTTTCCTACTTAGGATTTGAAACAAAGACCGTAAAAATTGCTAAGAAATTGAATTTAGAGGTTTTTATGGAAGCGAGTTCTATGCAGTTAGACGAAGTAACGGTCGTGGGATATGGGCAGGTGAAAGCGCAAAAACGTGTAGGGTCCGTTATGGCGTCCCACCATCCTGGGATGATGGTTCGGGGCATTCCAAGTCCTGTGCAATTAGAATCCTATCAAAACATTGATGAGAATAAGTTTATTTCACCCCTTAAGGAAGCATTATCCACTTTTGCAGTAGATGTGGATGCTGCATCCTATAGTAATGTACGTAGGATGATCAATTCGGGAACTCTGCCGCCGAAAGATGCGGTACGGGTAGAAGAGATGATCAACTATTTTCAATATAATCTGCCTGCTCCAACCAATGGAGACCCGGTAAAGATATTTACCGAGTTGGCGACTTCGCCATGGAATAAGGAGCATAAACTGATGCGTATAGCGCTTAAAGCTAAAAATATGCCTACAGAAAAACTTCCAGCATCCAATTTTGTGTTCCTGATCGATGTGTCCGGTTCTATGTTTGGGCCTAATCGCCTGCCATTGGTGAAATCGTCCCTAAAATTATTGGTGGATCAATTAAGACCGGAGGATAAGGTAGCCATTGTGACCTATGCGGGTTCAGCTGGGTTGAAATTGAAAAGTACCGCAGGTGATCAGAAGATGACCATCAAGAATGCGATCGATGAATTGGAAGCTGGTGGTTCCACTGCTGGTGGTGCCGGAATTAAGATGGCCTATAATATAGCGCGGGAAAATTTCCTGAAGAATGGAAATAACCGTATCGTGTTGGCAACTGATGGGGATTTCAATGTGGGAGCTTCTTCGGATGAAGATATGGAAAGCCTGATCAGCAGGGAGCGGGAGAGTGGTGTGCATTTAACCGTTCTGGGCTATGGTATGGGAAATTTGAAGGATAGCAAGATGGAGATCTTGGCAAATAAAGGTCATGGTAACTATGCTTACATTGATAATATTGCGGAAGCCAGGAAAGCCATGGTCACTGAATTTGGTGGTACGATGTTCACGGTGGCGAAGGATGTGAAGATCCAAGTGGAGTTTAATCCGGCTTATGTGCAGGCTTACCGATTGGTGGGTTATGAGAATAGGTTGTTGGCCGCTGAGGATTTTAATAATGACCAAAAGTTGGGCGGAGATATAGGAGTTGGCCATGCGGTCACTGCGATCTATGAGATTGTTCCGGTANNAATCAGGAAAATGGAAAATCTAAGGCAGGTGCTTTGAATGGCGAATTGGCTACGGTGAAGTTCAGGTATAAGGATCCGAAAAGTGAGGTGAGCAAATTGCAGCAAGTGGTGGTGTCGGATAAGGCTGTTGGAATTGATGCAGCGAGTGAAGATTTTAGATTTGCAACAGCAGTGGCGGAGTTTGGGATGTTGATCCGTAATTCAGAATTTAAACAACAGGCTAGTTTTGCCGGTTTGATCGCTAGAGCAAAAGCTGCCAAAGGAAAAGATGATGAGGGTTATAGGGCAGAGTTTATCAGGATGGCAGAGAATAGTAAGTCTTTGATGGATACTGGGGGCTAGGTTGTAGATTATAGATGAGAGATTATAGATGAGAGACCCTTCGTCATTGCGAGGTACGAAGCAATCTTCACATATGTCATGCTGAGCGCAGTCGAAGCATCTGATCGTTTGTAAACGTACAGATCCTTCGACGATGCTCAGGATGACAAAGTCCAAAGATTGCTTCGTCGTGCCTCCTCGCAATGACGGACCTCCTCAAAAACTTACGTCTTTACCCGACGAAGTTAACCCTATTCTTTAGTTCTATTAATTAAATCCATATCGGCACCAAGGATTCTAATCACATGAATGGTTGAAGAATTAATAATGCTATAAAAAATAATACGTTTTTTTGGCAAGGAAACCTAATAAACCATCATGAACTTCGAAATATTTCTTGCCAATTTTGGGGTTCTTGGCTAGGTATTCACAAATACCGATAAAGCTTTCATAATATTTATCGGCCTGGTTTTTAGACCAGGTCTGATAGGTATATTCGTAAATTTCCGAAAGATCTTCCATAGCCTTATGGCTCAAGAAGTAATTAGCCACGGTTTTTTATCTTGGATTTAATCGACCTAAGATGTTTTTCTGGGTTGAAATCTTTTGAAACACCACTATCTAAGCCTTCTTGAATGGCATTCTTTAAATTTTGGACCCTGTTTTCCTCGGCTTCTAAAAGTCTTAAGCCAGCTCGAATTACTTCACTAGCATTATTATATCTCCCTTCAGCGATTTTCGCGTCTACAAAATCCAAAAAGTAATTGCCTAAAGAAATTGATGTATTGCGTCCCATTATTAAATAAATTAATAGAACTAAAATACCAAATTTTGGTAATTAATACAAAAGCTTCCTTTTTTACTTCTCGTGCTTCTGTTTTTCCTTCCATTGCTGCGCAAAGGATTTATCCGCAATCTTTGGCAGTTCCCGTTGATCCCCCCAAGCTTTCTTGAAAAAATTGCGCACAAAGAAATTCTTCATCTTTCCACCAAAGAAATCAATCCATTTTCTTTTTTGTATCGCCCAGGTGAACATCTTCCAGCCTCTAACCTCCATTGGAGCAGCTAAGCCTTCCTGAACGGAATCCCTGCGGTTCAACAACAACATTTTTTGGATATCAATCCCTACCGGACAAACCTCTGTACACTTTCCACACAGCGAAGAGGCATAACTCAAATGCTTGAATTCCTTCATGCCGTTCAGGTGTGGAGAGATCAATGAACCAATAGGTCCCTGGTAGGTGGTTTCATAGGTATGGCCACCAATGTTCTGATAGATCGGACAAACATTCAAACAAGCACCACAACGTATACAATATAAGCCTTGGCGCTGATCCTTCTGCTCCAATACATTGGTCCGGCCATTGTCCAAAAGGATCACATACATCTCCTCAGGGCCATCTCTTTCGGTTCCTTTTTTAGGGCCTGATAACAAAGTATTATAAACGGTCAGGTTCTGACCAGTTCCATGCGATGCCAATAATGGCCAAAATAAATCCAGGTCATTGATGCTTGGCAATACCTTTTCAATACCAACCACCGCGATATGAACCTTGGGAAAGGTAGTGGTCAACCTGGCATTTCCTTCATTCTCTGTGATCGCAATACTGCCGGTATCAGCTACTAAAAAGTTGGCACCGGAGATACCAATATCAGCGGTTGTATATTTCTCCCGCATGATCTCACGGGTTTTCATGGTCAATTCTTCTGCAGAAGATTCCAAGGACATATCAAATTTCTCGTGGTAGACCTTCGCGATATCTTCCAAACTAAGGTGCATCGCCGGGGTCACGAAGTGATAGGGTTTATGTCCTAATTGTTGGATGATATATTCACCTAAATCACTTTCAACCGTCTCGATCCCTTTTTTCTCCAAAAAATCATTCAGATGGATTTCTTCGGTTGCCATCGATTTTGATTTGATGACCGATTGGGCATTATGGTATTCCATGATGCGCCAGATCTCCTCTTGCGCTTCCTTCACATCGTTTGCCCATATTACCTTTCCACCATTTGCCGTGAAATTCGACTCGAAATCCAATAGGTATTTGTCCAGATTTTCAATAGCTTTCCATTTGATCAGGTTTGCCTTTAATTTTGAATTCTCCAGATCAAAAAATTTGCTTTTCCCTTTTTCAAAGGCGGTATTATATTTATCAATTCCTGTATTGATAATCTGACGATGTTTCAGATCAAAGGATTTCTCCAAGCTATCTTTAAGGAATTTATCAGCAATAGTTTGTGCCATAGGGGATGATTAAGCTTTCGTGCAAAAATAAAAGATGAAAGGTATGATGCCAATTTTAAATATAAAAAAAATCTGCTAATTTTCATGCAGCTAAAAAATCAAAAAGCTTAAATGGATTTTCCATTTAAGCTTTTTGAATAAGAAAGAAATATATTCTTTTACTATTTTATTCCCAAACCCAACTCGTCCAATTGCTCTTTCGCAATGGTAGCTGGCGCATCGATCATCACATCCCTTCCGGAATTGTTTTTCGGGAAAGCGATGAAATCACGGATCGTTTCTTGACCACCAAGTATAGCCACCAAACGGTCCAATCCAAAGGCCAACCCACCGTGTGGAGGAGCTCCGTATTGGAAAGCATTCATCAAGAATCCGAATTGGTCTTGTGCCTGCTCAGGCGTAAATCCTAAATGCTTAAACATCAAGGCTTGCATGTCTTTATCATGGATACGGATCGAACCGCCCCCGATTTCATTACCATTCAATACCAAGTCATAAGCATTTGCACGTACTTTTCCCGGATCGGTATCCAATAAAGGCATATCTTCTACCTTCGGTGAAGTAAATGGGTGGTGCATGGCGTGATAGCGCTCTGTTTCCTCATCCCATTCCAATAATGGGAAATCAATTACCCATAATGGTGCAAATTCATCCGGTTTGCGCAATCCTAAACGGTTACCCAATTCCATACGCAAGGCACTCAACTGCGCTCTTACCTTATTTGCAGGACCAGATAATACCAGGATCAGATCCCCAGCTTTTGCACCGGTCGCTTCAGCCCATTTTGCCAGATCCGATTGGTCGTAGAATTTATCAACGGAAGATTTGAATGTACCATCCGCTTCACATTTCACATAAACCATTCCCGAAGCACCAACCTGCGGACGTTTTACCCAATCGGTCAGTTCATCGATCTGTTTACGGGTGTAAGATGCCGCTTCTGGAACAGCGATACCTACCACCAATTCCGCATTATTGAAAATGGCGAAATCCTTATGTTGTGCTACTGCATTCAATTCGCCGAATTTCATGCCGAAACGAATATCTGGCTTGTCATTTCCATAAGTACGCATGGCCTCATCAAAAGTCATGCGTGGAAATTGCTCCAATTCGATCCCATGGATGGTCTTCAAAAGATGACGGGTCATGCCTTCAAATACATTCAGAATATCCTCTTGCTCCACAAAAGACATTTCACAGTCGATCTGGGTAAACTCCGGTTGTCTGTCGGCACGAAGGTCTTCGTCACGGAAACATTTTACGATCTGGAAATATTTGTCCAATCCGCCAACCATCAATAATTGCTTGAATGTTTGCGGCGACTGTGGTAAAGCGTAGAATTGTCCTGGGTTCATGCGGGAAGGAACAATAAAGTCCCTAGCACCCTCAGGTGTTGATTTTATTAAATAAGGAGTTTCCACTTCACAGAAATCCAAGGAAGAAAGGTAATTTCTTACTTCTTGCGCCACTTTATGACGGAATAACAAGGAATTCTTCACCGGGTTACGGCGGATGTCCAGATAACGGTATTTCATCCGGATATCTTCACCACCATCGGTTTCA
>DCOH01000024.1:0-73175 GCA_002322865.1 Sphingobacterium sp. UBA1575
CTTTTTAGACACCTTCTTTTGTCTATTTACCATCCCTTACTCATTTCTTGTGAGTTAAGTATATCTTGATCTATTGCTCTTTTGTTTTTTGCTGCCGTTTTCCCATTTTGAGTTGGAAATTTTTATAAACGTTATAATTGTTACAATTGAAGAAATTTTTGCCCATGGAAGCCACAATTCCTCTAAACAAGGTGAAAAACCGCTATCAGAATTTTGTTCTGTTTATTTTTGAATTTTAGACATTCTGATGGATAAATTTATCTGAAATCTAATTACATTCTACCTTAATGCACTTTTGCCGTATTAACTGGTCAATTTATGTTAGGTTTTTTTGAGAATTTTTAATTTAATATTTTATTCATATTCAATTAATCATTAAGAATTTGAAAATCAAGGGAATAAAAGCTCATATTATCTTGTTTTCAGATTTTTATTTTATTAAAATCAGTCTTACGTTTATTTAATATAGACTAATTGTTAATATTCTTGTTCTGCAAAATAAAATAGGTTGATTTAGCAACTTTTCCATCCTGAATTTTATTAAAATTTGAATTAACATCGCATTAATTTGTTGAATATTTAAACAAAGTATATATTTGGCAATTGTTTAACAAAATTTAACAGTCTCTGTTTTAAAAATTTTAATTATTAAAAAACTTTATGAAACACAAATTACTCAGCTTAATTTTTGTGTTAACATGCCTTGTTGGGGTAGCGTTTGCACAAAATCGTCAAGTGAGTGGTAAAGTAACATCTGCGACAGATGGTACACCACTAGGAGGGGTTTCAGTAATGTTGGTAGGCACGAGTACGGCTACCCAAACTGATGCTTCCGGAAATTACAGCATTACCGTAGGCAACAATGCAACGCTTAGTTTTTCTTATGTAGGATTCGTTTCACAACGTATTCCTGTAGGAACGCAATCTACCATCAATGTTTCCCTAGCAAACGATGAAACTTCCTTAGATGAGGTTGTCATTACGGCAATGGGTGTAAACAGAGAAAAAAGAGCATTGAGTTATGCAACACAAGAGGTTAAATCCGAAAAATTAACACAAGCAGCTAACCCAAATCTAGCAACTGCTTTACAAGGTAAAGTATCCGGAGTTGAAGTTACGCCTTCATCGGGTATGCCTGGTGCATCTGCTAAAATCACAATTCGTGGTGCACGTTCTTTCACAGGAGACAATAGCCCATTATATGTTGTGGATGGTATGCCTATTACATCTACTGCTGATGTATCGACCGGTAACTCCGTTACAGGTTCTGACTATGCATCAAGAGGATTGGATATAGATCCTAATGATATCGAGTCTATCAACGTATTAAAAGGACAAGCAGCTTCTGCACTTTATGGTATGCGTGCTTCCAATGGAGCGATTATCATCACCACCAAAAAAGGAAAAGGTGCTGGAAGTAAAGCACAGATTACCTATAATTCTAACGTATCTTTTGATAAGATTTCAGTTTTACCTGATTTCCAATCTACCTATGCTCAAGGTAGTGCTGGTAAATTCAGTCCTACGGCTTCTACATCTTGGGGTCAAAAAATCGAAGACCTTTCTAAAGATCCAGCTTATGGGGGTGATGTTTCCAATAGATACAGTGATGCAGCAAAAGCAGCTGGCCAAAATACAGCAGGAATGTACTATGTTCCTCAACGTGCTGCAGCTGGTTTAGATCCTTGGGTAGTTCCTCAAGCTTATGATAACGCTAAAGAGTTCTTCAATACAGGTAAAACCTGGAACAACTCCTTAAACATTATGCAAGGATTTGAAAAAGGATCTTACTCCTTCTCTATCGGTGCTACCAATGCGGATGGTATAGTTCCTTCTACTGGTATGGACCGTTATACCGCTAAATTAGCATCAGAAATCAAGATCTCCGATAAATGGACCACTGGTTTCACTGGTAATTACATCAATTCCAAGATTACAAAACAAACTGGTGCTAACAACGGTATCATGGCGACATTATTCGGTGCTCCAGCTTCTTACGATTTGAAAGGAATTCCTTCCCACATTCTTAACGATCCTTATACCCAGAATACTTACCGTGGTACAAGTGGATTTGATGGAGTGTATTGGGCAATCGATAACAACGTATTTTCAGAAGACAACCAACGTTTCTTTGGTAATGGATTTGCACAGTACAGCACACAACTTGCTGAAAATCAAAAATTAACATTGAAATATCAGTTAGGGGTAGATTCCTATACAACAAACTTCTCTGATCTTTGGGGTTATGGACACGCGAACGGAAGAGGTTCTGTTGAAAACTACCACTATTCTGTAACGGAATTGAACTCTTTAGGAACAGCGATGTACAATTGGCAAATCAATGATGATTTGACTTTTGACGCTATGTTAGGTAATGAGATTGTTGACCGTACGCGCAGACAGGATTATGCACAGGGATTGAATTTCAACTTCTCAGGTTGGAACCATATCAACAACGCATCTACGTTCTCAGCTGCTCAATCATTAAGACAGACCCGTACTTTCGGTACATTTGCTAACATCTCCCTAGGATATAAGAACATGTTGTTCTTAAATGCTTCGGGTAGAAACGATGTAGTTTCTACTATGCCAAGAAACAATAGATCATTCTTCTATCCTTCAGTTTCAGCAGGTTTCATCTTTACAGAATTGGAAAGTCTTCAAAACAATGTGTTGACGTTCGGTAAATTAAGAGCGTCTTATGCGGAAGTAGGTCAAGCTGGTGATTATTACGCACCTTTCTTTGAAGTTCCTGTATACGGTGGTGGTTTCTCTTCAGGAACACCTATCATTTATCCAATTATAGATGGCGGAAATACAGTAGTGTCTTATGTTCCAAGCACAATGGTTTATGACCCTAACTTGGTTCCTCAAAACACCAAAGCAATTGAATTAGGTACAGATTTAACATTCTACAACGGATTGGTTAACTTAAGTTATACCTTCTCCCGTCAAGATGTGAAAGATCAGATCTTTGCTGTTCCATTGGCGGGATCTACAGGTTCTGCAAGTTACATGACCAACGGTGGTAAAATCCATACAAATGCACACGAAGCTACATTGAATATTGCTCCGTTCCGTGGCGATGATTTCAAATGGGATTTTGGATTTAACTTCACGAAGATCGACAACTACGTGGATGAATTAGCTGAAGGTGTTCAAAGTATTTTCTTAGGTGGTTTCGTTGAACCTCAGGTTCGTGCGGGTATCGGTTCTAAATTCCCAGTTCTTTATGGGGTTTCCTACCTGAGAAATGATGCAGGTCAGATTGTAGTGGATGCAGATGGTCTTCCGCAAGCTGGTGAAGAAAAAGTAATCGGTACAGTTTCTCCAGATTTCATCCTTGGATTCAATACCTCATTGGAATATAAAAAATTCAGATTATCTGCCGTGATCGATTGGAAACAAGGTGGTCAAATGTACCATGGTACAGGTGGTATCCTTGATTTTTACGGTGTGACGCAGAAATCTGCAGATTTCCGTTCAGGTGATCCATTCCTATTCGAAGAAGATGCGGTAAAAGAGGTTGCACCGGGTGTATATGAAAAGAACGATATCTTTATCGACCCAGCAAATGCTCAAAATTATTTTGATGTGAAAAACGGAATCTCGGAATCTTCGATCTTCGGAACTTCATTCGTGAAATTAAGAGAAGTAGCGGTTGGATACCCCGTGTTTTCAACTGGCAAATTTAAGGTAGATGTAAATGCTTTCGCCCGTAACATCATCCTTTGGTCTGAACTTAAAGGTTATGACCCTGAAGTATCCCAAGGTAACACCAATATGAGTGGAGCTTTCGAACGTTTCTCATTACCGGGAACATCTAGTTTTGGTTTAGGTGTAAACGTAAAATTCTAAGAAAATGAAATTAAGATTAAATATTATAAAACTTGTAGCATTAGGCTGTTTAGCAGCTCCGGTTGCATTTACATCCTGTTCGGAAGATCGAATGGATGAAATCAACAATAATGGCAACAATCCTCAAGACGTATACGCTAAATTTATTTTAGCTGACGTGATCACTTCTACTGCTTCCTCCAACTCAGGTGGAGACATCAATACGTATTTAACTTCTTATGTTGAACACGAAATTGGTACACACAACCAGTTGTGGAATGCTGAACGTCGTGTAAACGAACCTAGTTTGTCTTCCACATTCAATAACTCATGGAATAGTATTTATACAACCCTGAAAAATGCGGAATTGATCATCACAAAATGTTCCCCTGATGGTTCAGAAGCGGAAAACTTCGCTACTTTAGGTGTTGCTCAAGTCATGAAGGCTTATAATTTAGCTTTATTGACCGATATGTATGGTGATGTTCCTTACACAGAAGCGTTGGATTTGAACAAAACCTTTACACCGAAAATCGATAAACAAGAAGATATCTACAAAGACATTCTTGCTTTATTGGATGCGGCTTTAGTAAACATTCCTAGAGGAGATAAAAACTCCTTCAGAAGCCATGATTTACTTTTCAAAGGAAATCTTGAAAGATGGTCCCAGTTTGCATATGGTTTAAAAGCTCGTTACACCATGAGGTTGTTGAAAGTTTCNNATGCAGATTTGCAGAAGGTGATCGAATTTGCTGATAAATCATTCAAATCTTCTTCAGAAGAAGCGGCATTTAATGTTTACAATGCACAAAACTTAAACCCTTTCTTTGACTTTCAATGGTCTAGAGATGGTCTAGCAGCAAGTAGAAGTATAGCCGATAAAATGATTGAGCGTAATGACCCTCGTTTAGACCGTAATTTTATTGATCCGGCTTGGGTTCAGGTAGATAGTATTGGTATTAGCGATTCTATTTACAACCAATTGGCTGTAAATGGTGAAAACGAGCAATTACAATACACTTACCTAACTTCTGCTTTTGTATTTGCACAAACTGCTTCTACACAGTTTTTGAGTTTCCATGAAGTGATGTTCTTAAAAGCAGAGGCCATGCAACGTCTTGGTAAATCGGCAACAGAAATCGAACTGGTATTAAAGCAAGCTGTAAAAGCAGGTATCGAAAATTCGGAGAAATCTGTTCGTGCCGCTTTCAATGCGCCTGCAGTAGCGGTGTATGGTGGTCTTTCTGAAGAAACAGACCCAATTACAGATGCTGATATCAATAACTATTTTGTTAATGAAGTTAAACCACTTTTCCTGGCTAATCCATTAAAAGAAATCGCCAACCAAAAATATTTGGCTTTCTTTGGTGCATCTGGTGAAGCTCCAGAGATGTACAATGATATCCGTCGTTGGAAAGCTTTAGGTGAAAATTTGATTGAATTGAAAAACAAGAACAAGTTTCCTTTAAGATTACCTTATGGTAACTCCGAAACTACAACCAACCCGAATGTTCAGGCAGCTTATGGCGATGGACAGTACGTTTATTCAGAAAATGTATGGTGGGCAGGTGGTACAAGATAATTCCATCTTTTAATTAAAAAAGGTAAAGCCGAATCATTTGATTCGGCTTTACTGTTTTTTAAGATGCTAGGTTCTTACTGAAACCATACTGAAAGCATGGTGAAAGTATGTAAAATGTATGTTGAGCATATTAAAACATGCTTTAAGCATGCTTTAACCCTGTTTTTATATCGAAAACAGCCTTTTACCATAGAAAAACACCACATTTTTCATGGTCAATGCAAAAATTAAAAAATTTATTGAAAATTACCTATTCGCTAAGATACTCAATTCTTGCGCTACCCTTCCTGCCAGCACCCCAAAAGCTGCTGCCACAGGATCATCGCCATCCAAGGCTACCGGAAACCCGTTGTCTCCAGCATCCGATACCGATTTCACCAACGGGATCTCTCCCAAGAAAGGCACCTGATTATCTGCCGCCAAACGCTTGCCTCCATCCTTACCAAAGATGTAGTATTTATTTTCCGGCAATTCTGCAGGCGTGAAATACGCCATATTCTCTACCACACCAATAATAGGCACCTGAACACCTTCCATCTGGTACATCGCCATGCCCTTGATCGCATCTGCCAAAGCGACCTGCTGTGGGGTTGTTACAATCACGGCGCCCGATATCGGATAGTTCTGGGCTACGGTGATGTGAATATCTCCAGTGCCAGGAGGCATGTCTACAACCAGGTAATCCAAATCGCCCCAATCCGTATCATTGAATAATTGCTTGATGGCAGAGGTCGCCATCGGTCCACGCCAAGGGATAGGTTGGTTCGGATCCGTAAAGAATCCTATGGACAATAATTTCAGTCCGAAACGTTCGATAGGAACGATCTTATTTTTACCATCGGGGGTTTGTGTTGATTCCGGGCGAGCATGCTCTACGCCAAACATCATAGGAACGGAGGGGCCGTAGATATCCGCATCCAACAGGCCAGTCTTTGCGCCCGAATTGGCTAAGGCAATCGCCAAATTGGCGGCCACGGTAGATTTACCAACACCACCTTTACCAGAGGACACCAACACAATGTTCTTGATGTTTTTCAACTGCGCTGTTTCCACCGCTCGAACACGGGCAGTCATATTGATCTCCACTTCGACTTCCTTGGAAACAAAAAGAGCAATCGCATTCTTGCAGGCATGTTCAATATGTCCCTTCATCGGGCATGCAGGTGTGGTCAAAACCACATCAAATTTTATCTTATTAGGGAGGATTTCAATGTTCTCAATCATGTTGAGGGTAACCAGGTCTTTCTTTAAATCCGGTTCTTCCACATGACTTAAGGCATCTAGGATCTGTTGTTTCGTAATCATGAGTTAATATTAAGAAACACAAAACTAACTAAACCTACTCAATATCATGTCATCAGGATGTTTTTAATGTTTTTTACCTATTTTTATCAAAATTCAAGGTACGATATAGACGATATGACGGCAAATAATAACAGATCCTTTCCAGATTTCAGTTTCGTGAAGAAGAAGTGGTTTATCATTAGTGTTAGTGTTGTACTGATTGTTTTATTGGTTGGTTTGATCTGGGGGCTTTCTGTTCGTGGGGCCATGTTGGATAAGGCCGTAGGGAAAGTGAAACAGAAACTGAAGGACGATTACCAATTGAATTTTGAGGTCGGCGATTATCAATTCTCCGGACTGACGTCGGTGGATTTCAACCGCATCAAAGTAGTTCCAGATTCTGCTGAACAATTGGCAGCTATCGATAAATTTGAAGTTTCTGTTAAGGTATTTCCGCTGTTATTCGGGGATATCCGCATTGCCAATATGGAATTGGTAAACGCTGATATTAGCCTGGTCAAGAAAGATAGTACTTCCAATTATGATTTCCTGTTCCGTAAAAAGGTAGATAAAGACAGCACGGATAAAAAAGAGGATGTCCGGACCTTGGCAGAACGAGTAGACCACCTTTTTAAACAGGTGTTCGACAAGGTGCCTGCCAACATGAGCTTGGAAAACGTCAGTCTTTCCTATACCGATAGCAGCTCTACCCAAGAAGTTCACATACCGAAAGGAGAAATCGATAATGGCGATTACAACATCGACGTATTCTTGAACGACCAAGAAGCAAAATGGAATTTTGCAGGGAATGTTAATCCGAGCAAACAGACCTTAAGTGTTACGGTATCCACCGAGAACAAGGGGGTCGANNAGGTATTCCATCGCCGATTATCCTTGGAGCCTGTTCTGTTACCAGCTGGTGCAGCGGATGGTGGCATCCTGATTTCGGAAAATACGGCAGAGCTGATGCCGGGCACCAAGGTGAAAGTGAAAGACTTTGAATTTGAACCGCATGCCAAATTTACGCGCAAGCCCAAGAAAATATTGGGATTGGCCGTACATACCGGCAGTTTTAAAGCGCAGCATTTCTTTGATGCCTTACCAGTGGGATTGTTTGAAAACCTGGATGGGATTCAATTAGAGGGGAATATTCAATACGATATGGATTTTGAAGTGGACCTGGATGATCCGGATAATTTGATCTTCAGTTCCAAGATTGATGACTCCCAGCTGAAAATCGTTAAATGGGGCAAGGCAGATATCGCCGCCCTGAATGGCCCTTTTGTATATGAAGCGTATGAAGATAGCGTGAAAATGCGTGATATTATGTTGGATGCCAGCAATCCTTCTTATACGCCGCTTAATCAAATTGCACCTATCCTAAAGAAAACAGTACTGAATACCGAAGATCCATTTTTCTATAAACATAACGGCTTTGAACTGGAAGCTTTCCAGCTATCCTTGGTGACCAACATCAAAGAGAAAAAATTCAAGAGAGGCGCAAGTACCATCTCCATGCAGTTGATCAAAAACCTTTACCTCAACCGTAATAAAACCATGATGCGTAAGTTTGAAGAGATATTGATGGTTTGGTTGATGGAGCAATCCAAACAAGTGAGTAAGGACCGCTTGTTCGAAATCTACCTGAATGTGATCGAATGGGGTAAAAATGTGTATGGGATTGCCGAGGCATCCAAATACTATTTTGGCAAGACTCCCGCAGAATTGACCATAGGAGAAAGTCTTTACCTATCGAGCATTATCCCGAGACCAAAAACAGGACTTTCGTCCTTTGATTATACCGGGCACCTGAAACCTTGGTTGCTGAAGCATTTCAATACCTATGGCTACATCATGACGAAGATGGACCAGTTGCATGATGAAAATGTACCTGCAAACTATGGTTTCTACCAAGTGCAATTGCAGCCCAACCTAAGGCCTCCTCGTCCTGCTGGGGTGCCGGATTCCAGCGCGAGCAGTGAGAGTATCCATGATATGGCCGATGAGATGGATAGGGAAGAGGAATTAAGGAAGAAATTATTGGAAAAACTGTTTGGGAAACAGCCAGAACAACAAGAAGAGAATTAAGCATGAAAAATATCAGTATAGACGATTTGCATTTTGAGCTGATGATCGATTATGAACAGATCCAGAAAAGGATCCGCTTGATAGGTATTGACATGAACCTTCGTTATGAGGATAAACATCCTGTTTTCATCGGTGTGCTGAACGGCTGTTTTATGTTCATGGCGGACCTGATGAAGCAGATCCATATTCCCTGCGAAATGTCCTTTGTTAAGCTGGCCTCCTATGAAGGAACGAGCCAAGGTTCGGTACACGAACTGATCGGCGTTGGGATGTCCTTAGAAGGTAGGCATGTGGTGATTGTGGAAGATATCGTCGATACAGGAAACTCCCTGGTGCATACCATTGAAGCCTTGGAGAAACTGGGCGTGGCCAGTATAGCGGTTGCCACCCTTTTGTTAAAACCCGAATGCCTTTTGTACAGTTTCGACAACATCATGTATGTTGGATTTGAGATCGAAAAGGAATTTGTTGTAGGGTATGGTCTAGATTACAATGGACAATGTCGCAACCTGCAGAATATCTACCGTAATATAGACCCTCCAGCTACGATCGGAATGAACAGCTAAGCAAATGGTCGTTGACCATGCCTACTGCTTGCATGTAAGCATAACAGGTGGTGGAACCGAAAAATTTCATGCCCCTTTTTTTCAGGTCTTTGGATATGGCATCAGAGATGGCAGTCGTCGTAGGTGCGCCTTTTAGTGTTTCTAACTGATTGATGATGGGTTCCTGGTTGGGCATGAAACTATACAGGTAATTATAGAAACTCCCGAACTCCTTTTGGATCGCCATGAATACCTTCGCGTTATTGATGCTGCTGCTGATCTTTCCGCGATTACGGATCACTCCAGGATCCTGTAATATCCTTTCCACATCCTCCTCCGTAAATTCAGCGATCTTTTGGTAATCGAAATTGGCAAATGCTTTTCTATAGCCTTCCCTTTTACGCAATATGGTGATCCAGCTCAAACCTGCCTGTGCCGATTCCAGGATTAGGAATTCGAATAAAGTAGCATCATCCTTGACCACTTTTCCCCATTCCTCATCATGGTACTTTTGGTAAAGGCTGTCTTCGCCGCACCAGCCACATCTAATAATTTTATCCTCAGCCATATTTTCAATTTCTAAACCCATAATTTTGTTCTAACTTTACCAATTCATGAAACAATCGCTCGCATTTAGTCTATTTGTGTTTATCCTCAGTTGGATTTTCCAACCACATGCGCAGGCTTTTGTTCAAGTGCCGTTGCAGGATAGTATCCAAGCCGTTGATAGTGTTGCCATTCGCGATTCTTTAGCACGATCTGCTTTTTATAATAGCTTGGATAATGAGCTTAAATATAGTGAAATCATCGTGCATCCAAAGCAGGATGTCAATTTCGCAAAGGAATATGTAGCGGACGTCTACAAACAGGGGAGGCATGATCTTCTTTTTGGTATGGATACCGGGGGGCTGGACCAATCGGAAACCTCCGTGCATATGGGGGCGAAGAAACACGATCGACCTATATGGGTGATTTTCGTGGTCGGTTTTCTTTTCCTGATCTTGGCCGTTCTGCGGATCGTATTTCCGGTGGAGCTGAAGATCATCGTGGATGCTTATTACAAAGAAAGACTGTTGCAACAGGTGAGTAAGGAGGATAACCTCGCCACCTCTTGGCCCTATATCTTTTTATACGTCGTGTTCAGTTTATCCCTTGGTCTGTTTGTCTGTATCCTGGTGTCGAGCTTTACTGACAAAAATTATTTAAGCTTTGAGAATTTCCTCAAAAATTCGGCTTTTGTAGCCATCCTTTTCATTGCGAAGATATTATTAATTCGTTTCGTTTCTTTTATCTTTTTGTTAGATAAGATCGTTAGAGAATACATTGCGGTTTTGTATCTGGTATACTTTAACAGCATGTTTTTTCTCATGCCATTCCTCTTAACAGTCGTATTTGTACCTGTTTCTTACTTTTCTACCATTGCAATTATCTATGTAATTTTGGTGATTCTGCTATTCTCTTACCGCTTTTTGAGAACGGCTTTTCACTTGTTTGGGAATTTCCAGTTTTCAATATTTTATTTAATTCTTTATCTTTGCAGTCTCGAACTCGCACCTATTTTAATATTAGTGAGGGCGCTAAGTAATTAAGACAGTATTTATGCAGATTGATGTAGAAAGAGCCAAAAAAGTAAAGAGCATACTTGTTACTTTACCAAAACCAGAAAATGACAAATCTCCCTACTTCACGCTAGCCGAGAAATATAACCTGAAATTGGATTTCAGAGGTTTTATTCATGTCGAAGGCGTTTCCGCGAAGGATGTCAGAAAAGAACGCATTAATTTTGCAGACCACACCGCAGTGATCTTCACCAGCAAGAATGCGGTGGATCATTTCTTCCGCGTATGTGAGGAAATGCGTTATGAGGTTTCTGCAGAGATGAAATATTTCTGTATCTCTGAAACTATCGCACTTTATCTTCAGAAATATATCCAATACCGTAAGCGTAAGATTTTCTTCGGAAAACAAACGGCCAAGGATCTGGAAGATGTGCTTAAGAAACACAACAAAGAGAAGTTCCTTTTCCCATGTTCGGATGTGGCGAATGAGGAGACTCAAGCGTGGTTGAAAGAGAATGGTTATGATTTTACCCCAGCGGTATTGTTCCGTACGGTGATTTCGGATATCAAGGATCTGAAGGATGTTTTTTATGATATCATTGTGTTTTTCAGTCCGACAAGTGTGCAATCTTTGTATGAGAACTTCCCTGATTTTGTACAGAATAATACGAGGATCGCCGCTTTTGGATCCAGTACCCAACAGGCTTTATTGGAACATGATCTAATCTTGGATATCCCGGCCCCAACGCCGGTAGCTCCAAGTATGACCATGGCTATTGAGCAGTATATTAAGCAGGTTAATAAGTAATTTTTCTCGTCATTGCGAGGCTCTTCGTCATTGCGAGAGCCACCGTCATTGCGAGGCCTATCGTCATTGCGAGGAACGAAGCAATCTTTCGAAAAGTCCAAAGATTGCTTCGTGCCTCGCAATGACGCTTAAATCGCAAAACCTTTTTTCCCACCTTTCTTGTCAGAAATTTGACAGAAGTCATTTTTTAAGAATAAAATTCTAATTAATTTGCTGATATTTCGAATTAATAGGTACCCGCATACCCACAGGTACATTTATTGTAGAAATATTTTTTTTAAGTTTGCATATATACAAAAAAGGTAATCTAGTGAAATTAAAACCTGTAAATAGCATCTCTGGCGTTGCTCCGAAGGACTTCATAAAAGACTACTTGAATAAGAGTCAACCAGTTATCATCAAGGATTTCATCAGCAAAGAGAGTCCTTGTTGGTCGAAATGGAGTTATGAATATTTCAAGGAAATAGCGGGCAATGAACAAATCGACGTATATGGTCGTGAAGAAGAGTCTCAGAACCATGCTGCGAGTCCACCTGTTGGGCGTATGAGTTTTGGTGATTACTTAGATCTCATAAAAAAAGAACCTACAGAATTACGCTTGTTCCTGTTCAATCTGATGAAGATCAGACCTGAGTTGAAAAAAGATGTGATCTTTAATGATGTTACGGGCGGTAAAGTACTTCAATGGCTACCCTATATGTTTTTTGGCGGTGAAGGATCTGCTACGCGGAACCACTTTGATATCGATATGTCGCATGTGTTTATTTCCCAATTCCAGGGAAGCAAACGCATTTGGTTGTTCCCGAACGACCAGTCTGACCTGATGTACAAACTGCCGTATAATTTCCATAGCATTGCCAACCTGAAGAACAGTTCGACCAATGATTATCCAGGTTTGGAATTCTTGGACGGATATGAAGCGGTGATCCACCCGGGAGAAACCTTATACATGCCTGCTGGATGGTGGCATTATATCCAATACGAAACGGAAGGTTATTCCATTTCAGTTAGGGCATTGGCCAATAGTATTTCGGAGAAATTGAAGGGTGCTAGAAACCTTTTCGTCACCAGACATTTCGATGATACCATGCGTAAGATCTTCAAGGATAAATGGTTCGATTATAAGATCAATACGGCTAAGAAAAGAGCCAATAAAGCGATGAAACGCTATAAGAAATAAAGGCGGTATGAATCGCTAAGAAGCAAAGAACTAATAAAAACTGGGTCCATTGATTAATGGACCCAGTTTTTATTATAAGGGAAAATCCTTTATCTATATTATGTTGTTGGTTAAGGTTTCACGATGACCCATCCCTCTGATCCTCGGATCACCAATTCGCCATTCCCACTCGGTACATAGCCAATAAAATCATACAATTGATTTTTTTCCAAGCCCCTTTCCTGTAGGGAATTGGTACATTGGGCAACAATCACTCCTTTTTCGATCAACTTTTTCAGGTCTTCCTGGTAAGCCGAGTTTTTCAACATCACTTCGGTACCTCCCGAAAAAGTGATCAATTCCACTTCCACTTTGCCTTTTAACCTGGGATCATTTAATAGGTTGTTAATGTTCCGAAAAGCTTTTTTAACAATATCCGGGTTGTTGCTGTCCAATTGGTAAATGGCTTTGTAATTCTTCTTAAGGGCTTTTGCGCCTGTAAACTTGACATTTTCAAGGAGTTTATTTCCTTTGGGTTGTTGCTGAGCATGCACGCTCAAACTGAATAGCAAAATACTGGTAATTAATAGTAAATATCTCATGTTATCGCATCTTAATATATGTTGTTCTAAAATATCTTTTTATTCTTCTTCTATTCTTCTTCGATGCTTTCCTTTACACTGTATTTGTAGAATAGGGTGTAGGGGTCGGATGGATAGACCTGGGCATCAGGATCATGCTTAAAAGGGATCTCCCTATTGAACAGTTCTTCCAAGGTTTTCCTTAAAAATGCTACAAAATCGCCTTTCATCTCCTCCAAAAAGTAATCTGCAAAAACCATGCTGCCGCTGTTGTTCCGGAATAACGTGCCATCTTCACGCATTTTTCTCGCTACATATAAATGAGGTTCCAATCCTTTGATACCAGTAACCTGCTCGTATACGAAGGCATAGAATAATGTCTGCAACAAAGCCTTATTTTCCGTGTCTTTGGCAAAAACTTTTTCAGGTTTGGTAAATAGGATCTTATCCCCACCGGTTTTATAGTCTACAATTCTTGTCTTCAGCTGTCCATCCTTATCCACCACTTCATCCACCCGGTCGATGATGCCATAGAGCCTCAATTTTTCCGGTTGACCATCTACCAAGATTTCAAAATCCAATTTATAATCTTCTTCATTCTCCAATTCAATGATCCGGATGGCATCATAATTTGCCATATCATATTCCAGGTACATCCGGATATAAGCAGATGAAATTTTGTGCATGATCCGCTGAAGACTGTTCAGGTCATCGATGCTCTTCACCTCCAATTTATATTCCGAAGCAATTTCCTGAAGGACCAGATGGTCTACTAATTCCAATTTATCTTTAAGCGTTTCGGTTGATGTGAAATCGGGATTCCCTTTAAGGGGTAGATACAGTAGCTCCATACATTTATGAATGATGGACCCAAGGTTGTTCATTTCAAATTCCTGTGAAATGGAAGGAGGTTCCTTGATCTCGGCCACATACTTCAGAAAGAACTGCAAGGGGGATTGCAGGTAGGTGGTAAATGCAGACGCGGATAGTTGCTTTTTGTTGATGATATAGGTCTGGTACAGCTTATCCCATATTTCGTCCTTTTTTTCTATGATCAATTCGTCAGGCTGGATTGGGAAAAGCAGAGGTTGCTGTTGCGTCTTTTTGATGAACTGAAACCGGGTTTCAAATTCCATCTGTTTGATGAATCGACTTTCTTCGCCGGTACTGCTTTCATCGACAATTCCATTATAGAAAAGGTGTAGCCCCTTTGAGTATTGAAAATGTCTGTAAAATAGATAGGCCGATAAGGCATCCTGATTTTCCAGAACGGGTAGGCCGTAGGCTTTACGTAGGTTGTTTGGGAGAAAGGTGGCCGCGCTGGAGGTTTTTGGTAAGATGCCTTCATTTGCCCCCAACACATAGATGTTATCGAAATTTAAACAACGGCTTTCCAAAAGTCCCATGATCTGTATCCCTTTGAGGGGATCTCCTTCAATGGCAGAATTGATTGGGGCGATCGCTTTTTTTACCAATCCGATCTGGAAGGAAATGCTCAGGTTGCCTAGTTTTTCAAATCCGGCCTGCAATTGGTTCAAGACCTTGCGGGTTTCGATCAACAGATCGGATTCTATAAGCTTGATCCGCCCTTGGAGCGCCATGGATTCCAATAGGGAACCGATCATTCGGTTGATCCCAGGAATGACCCCTTGCTGATTTTGGATAGGTTCAAAAAAATAAGGAATGGCCGAAGTTGAAATATCGATTTCAGTTGTCGGTACCTCAAACTGTTGTTTATCGACGATCTCCTTTTGGATCTTTTGCTTGGCAAAAGTTTCCACCTTGGTCATTGGATGGGAAAGGAATGTTTCCAACCATTGGTATGGGATTTTTTCCTTTTTCTGATGGGAGATGGCCAATTGGGTTTCACACCACAGATCGATCAGCCCATAGAGTGGCGATTGGATAAGGGGATAACCCGTCGTAATGTTGACCTCCAGGTCTGGCAAGCTCTGTAACAAAGGCACAAGCAGGCTCTCATCGGCCAATAGTATGGCAGCAGATTTATCCGCAGGAAGACCTGCTGGAAAATCCGCTAACAAAACATCATGCAATAACTTCGTTTCACTGTTCTTCCCCAAACATTGATATAACTGCACTTCAGAAGTTCTATTTCCAATGATGTTGGGAATATCTCCCAATGCGTTCATAAGCCCCGTACGCTGTATGTTCCTTCGGATAAATAGACCAGCTTCTTGCAGGTTGTCATCGATATAATGCGCATCCGCATCAAAATAGAACAAGGCTTGCCCTTCTTCCTGCCATTGTTTGAACAGTTGGGCCTCCGCGCGGTTCAACGCATTGAAACCGACGAAAAGGACCTTTTGAAATTTCTTGTTGAAATCAGGGTTTTCCGCGTTCCCTTCTGCCAAGGCGCGATAGATCGTAGGATGATTGGTCTGGTTTTCCTGAACCATTTTTTCCTTGAACAAGCGATATAGTACGGGAAGTCTTTTCCAAAGTTTAAGGAAACGTTGTTGTACGGCTGTATGGCCCTTGATAGAAAAGGATTGCCAGAATAATTTGATGAATTCCTGTTGCTCTGGCGTGAATTGCTGGAAAGCCAAGTCTATTTCCGTATTGTCGAAAAGGGTCATGTAGATCTGGTCGATCGGTACGAGGTCATAATCCAATTGGGAAAAATCGCTCAGAATGATCTCCGCAATGGGATAGAATTCCTCCAGGCTTTCCGGTTCCAGGCCTTCCTTTTTGAGCAGCTCATTATGCAATTCGAACAGGTAAAAAAACTGACTTAATGATGAAGCCAATGTTTTTGTGCTCGATTGGGAAAAGTATTCCTGGATGGTGAAAAATTGAGGTGACCAGATCGCCTGTCCGTAAACATCGACCAGATGTTTCTTTAGGTAGGTAATCGGTCTTTTATTGTTGAATACAATGGCAATATCGGAAATTTCCTTACCGAACCTTGCCTGTATGTCTTCTGCTACTAAACGTAAAAATGGCTTTTCCATTCTTTTTAATTTACTTCTACTAATTCTTTTGATTTGGCATAATATAAATAGCCTTTCACCGCTTGGTAGCCCACATTTTTGAGGGCATCCATATAGGTCCCCACTTGGTATTTATGTTCGATATAATCGCCTTTGGTGAACTTAAAATCCAATACAATGGTTTCCCCATCCTTGCTGAATACCTTGTCTGGGCGAAGGGTTTTTCCATCGGAGGTAATAATACTGGCTTCATTCCATACCTTATAATCCTGGGTTAGCCATTGGTTGATCTGGGGATGATGCCATACTTCCTGGATCTCCTTCATCAGATCGGGACGAGCATGCTCCTCGATAATTCCTTCTTCGATAAATTGACTGACCAAGTCCGCAATATCCTGCTCCTTTTCTACGGCAGAGATGATTTCATGGGCAAGGACCCCATACCGGGCGGCTTCCTCCATCATCAGGATGTTATTAATGCTCCGTTTGCTGGATCGATCCAGTGCCCGATCCAATTCTTTCGATATCGGGTAGTTCGTCAATGCCATTTTATTGTCCTCCTGATCTTCGCCATCATCTTTCTTCAGAATGATCCCCTGGATATTGATCTGATTATCTTCCAAAGGAAAAATGGATTGTGGATCCATTAATGTTTGAAGCAACAAATCACTGATATATTCATTTTTGACTTCAAACCCGTTCAATACATTGGCTGATTTGGCATCGGCCTCTTTAAATTGGGGTGCTGTGATATATAAATGTTCCTTTGCTCTGGTGGTTGCCACATAGAAGGTGTTCAGGGCATCCATGTAGTTGAAGAGCATCTCTTCGAAATATTGCTTGTAGAAAATGGATTTTCCTAAGGCGGCATTGTATTTTACCGGGATTTTTCCGAGCTCCTGGAAAGGGCTGTCGAATACATCGATCCAAAAATCGCCATTGGTCATCCCATCCAGATTCCAGGAACAGAACGGGATCATGACCACATCATAAGCCAATCCTTTGGATTTATGGATGGTGGTGACTTCGATGGCATCGACTTTGCCATTTGCTGGTAGCACGGCCCTCTCGCCGTCTTCGTCCCAATATTCCAAAAACTGGAGGATACCCCGTTCACCCATGCTCGAAAACTGGGTGACCATATCTTTGAAAGCCAATAAATAGGGAAGGTGTATGCTGTTTTCTTGTCCAACCTGATAGATTTCGATCAGCTTTTCGGTCAAATGAACCAAAGGCATTTTCTGTAATGCCAGCCAATTTTCAATCAATGGCTGTGGAAGTATTCCATGCAAGGATTCGATCTGATTAGCCTTGAATGTTAACCAGGCTTTGGGATCGATGGCAGATTTGCCCATAGCCAATTGGTATAGGTAGGCCATATTGGCCAGATGGATAACATGTTTTTCCGATTGGAAAACCAGTGCGCGAAAGGTTTCTACCAAAAGATTTACGGCATGGTTGGATATCAGCGTCAATGCATCCCCAGATATCACTTCAAATGCCAACTGTTTTTCATTTTTATAACGCATCAGTTCCTGGATCAGCAACCGTGCTTGGGCATTGCTGCGCACCAGGATACCAATCTGTTTTGCTTGGTATCTACCACTGCTGATCCACTCGCCAATCTTGTGGCATAGGGATGCTACGGAAGCATCCATGACCTGGTTTTTTCTAAATCGCCCATTTTCAACTGGGAAATAATTGATTTCTATGGAGCCCTGTGGTTTATCATCCCCCAAAAGATGTTCGGGTATCTGCTGTTCCGTATCTTGATAAGCCTTGATCAACATCTGATCGTTTCCTGTCTCTTGCCACCAAGCCCAGGAATCTCCGGAAAGACTCTCCAATACCTTATTGTTCAATACCTCTTGCAATAAGGTGGGTATTTTATCGAACAGGTAGTTATTCAGTTTGATGATGTTCGGCAGACTGCGGAAATTGGTCTGTAGGGTGCCGTTATGGATAAACTGATCAAGCTGTTGCGGCTGAAGATGGAAATTGTCGACCACCTGTTTTTCCACTTGTTGCAACAGGATCCGCCAATCGCCATTCCGCCAACGGTAGATGCTCTGTTTGACATCGCCTACGATCAGGTGCTCATTCAAGGTGCCTGTAGCATTGGCCAAGGCATTTAGTAATAAGGGGCTGTAGTTTTTCCATTGGATCCGGGAAGTATCCTGGAATTCATCGAAAAGGAAATAATTGAACCGGTTACCGATCTTTTCCCAGATGAAGGTAGGATCCTGTTGATCATCAATTCCGATTTTGTTCAGGAGAATCTGCGCATCAGAAATCAATTGCGCCCCATTTTCCTTTCGCCATTGACTGAGGAGATCGCTCATCTCTTTTAATAAACGAAGGAAATATAGGTTCCCCTGAACCGAATGATAGGCGATATAGGATGGGAAAATACCCCGTAATTCCATGAGGATATCCAAGGCAGGCTGCATGACCTGTACCAGATCTGTACGGTAGTTTTTATCTTGGTCCACAAATATTTTTTCTGGTTCTTGAACCAAGGTTTCATATTTCTGGAAGACCTTTTCCTCAAGATCTGAAATGGAGAATTTATGGATATTCGGATTTACCTTGCTGGCTGAGACCAGCTTGTTCCGTGACTTCTGCACAAGTTCGGACTCGTCTATGCCCAAGCTACGGTAAGTTTGGTTGAACTGCTCAATGGCTGCGCTTAAGGCATCCAGGAAGTTGCTGGTCTTTTCGGAGACCTCTTTGTTCAGGAGGTTGAAAATCCTATTGGAATCCGCAGAAATGATGTATCCATCAAATTCCTGGAAATTTTCACTGAATATAAGACCGGCCAGGCTCATCAATTGGTTACGATAGTTCCAATTTTCATTGTTTCCTATTTTTTGCTCCGCATAGGCGATGATCCATTCCAATAGTTCGGGTTTTTCATCCAAGAGCTGATTCAGCATGATGGTCAGATCCCGTTTTACCTTATTGGTGTTCATTTCGATGGCATATCCGGCATCCAGATTCAATTCGTACGTGAAGCTACGGATGACCTTTTGGGAGAACCCGTCGATGGTACTCACAGAAAAGTGGGAGTAATCGTGCAATATCCTTCGGTATATACGTTGTGCTTTTTCCTGAAGCGCATGTGCATCCCATTGGGGATGTTCTTCCAATAATATTTGTCGGTAATCCTCGATTTTCTGAGCGGGATTTCCGGTTGCTAAGCCCTGCAACACGGAGAGGATTCTTTCCTTCATTTCCGCCGTTGCTTTGTTGGTGAAGGTTACAGCAAGTATTTCGCGGTAATTGCTTTCCTTGGCCAACAATAAAGATAGGTAATGTACGGTGAGGCTGAATGTCTTTCCGGAGCCTGCCGATGCCTTAACTATTTTTAGGGGTGCTTTTTCTTGCATAGGGTGTTGTGGATTAATGTGATGAATATAACGGTTTGCTTTTATTATTGGAAATAAGTTTTTATCTTTGCGTCCCTTCTTGCATGAAGCACGGGGGATATGTTGAATACATAAAATAAAAAAAACATGGCAACTAAAATCAGATTGCAAAGACATGGTAAAAAAGGAAAACCTTTTTACCACGTAGTAGTAGCAGATGCACGTGCTCCACGTGATGGTAAATTCATCGAGCGTATCGGTTCTTATAACCCGAACACTAACCCAGCAACTATCGTATTAGATTTCGAAAAAGCATTGGATTGGATGAATAAAGGTGCACAACCTACTGACACCGCTCGCGCTATCCTTTCTTACAAAGGTGTTTTGTACAAAAAACACTTACAAGGTGGTGTGAAAAAAGGTGCTTTCGACGAAACTAAAGCAGAAGAACTTTTCAACAACTGGTTAGAAGGTAAAGGTGCTCAAATCGAAGGAAAAAAATCAGGTTTAGCAAAAACTAAAGAAGAAGCTAAAAAAGCTGCTTTAGCTGCTGAAGCGAAGAAAAAAGATGACAGAGCTGCTGCTATCGCTGCTAAAAACACGCCTGTTGCTGAAGAAACAACAGAAGAGGTTGCAGAAGAAGCTACTGAAAACACTGAAGAAACTGAAGGATAATTCCTTAAAGCATTATTCAAATGAAAGCCGATCTACTTTAGATCGGCTTTTTTTGTATTTTTGTGGCTTAATTGAAAAAAAATGAACATCGATCAATGTTTTTACATCGGATATATCAGTAAGACCCGCGGTCTGAAAGGGGAGGTCCAATTGTTTTTTGAGTTTGAGGATTATGCCGACCTGGATCTGGATGTCATCTTTGTAGAAATTGATAAAAAGTTGGTTCCTTATTTCGTGGATCAGGTCAAGTTGCACAATAACAGTACAGCCTATGCTTGGTTTGAGGATGTAGACCATATCGATAAAGCCCAACCTTTGGTGCGTAGGAAGATCTATCTACCGAACGATAAAATGCCGGAAAGAGATCCGGATGATTTTCGATATTCCGATTTGATCGGCTATGTGGTGATTGATGAGAAGGATGGGGAATTGGGTGAGATTTTGGATGTGCAGGAAATGCCGCAGCAGTTTATTGCCACGGTGGATATGGATGGACAGGAGGTGATGTTTCCATTGAACGACGATCTGATCGTTGGCATGGATCCGGAAGAAGAAGTGATCGTAGTGAAACTCCCCGAAGGACTGATCGATCTGTACAGAGAACAATAAAATAATTTTTACTTTTCAGATTTTAAACCGATATTAGCGGTGCTTATAGAGAAAGGCAGAGGGACTAGACCCGCTGAAGCCTTAGCAACCTGACACTTGTCAAGGTGCTACATTCTACCTTTAACCGGGAAAGATAAGCTGATGAACCAGTACTCGCTGTGTTTTCTCTAAGCATTAATTTTAGTATATGAAGATTGTAGATCACATTAAAAATGCGAATGGAAAGACCTTGTATTCCTTTGAATTGCTTCCGCCAGCAAAAGGACAGGGGATACAGAGTATTTTCAAGACCATGGACGAATTGATGGAATTCAAACCTCCGTTTATTGATGTTACTTACCACAGGGAAGATTATCTCTATAAGCAACATTCCAACGGTTTATTGGAACGGGTGTCGTATAGAAAACGTCCCGGCACAGTGGCCATCTGTGCTGCAATCATGAGTAAATATAAAGTAGATGCGGTTCCGCATCTGATCTGTGGTGGTTTCACGAAGGAAGAGACAGAAAATGCCTTGATCGATCTTAACTTTTTGGGGATCGATAATGTATTGGTGTTACGGGGAGATGCACGTAAGGGCGACTCTGATTTTATTCCTACACCAGAAGGACATGCCTATGCCATCGACCTGTTGGAGCAGGTGGCCGATATGAATCGCGGGCAATACCTGCATGAGGATATTGGGAGTTCAGAAAAAACAAATTTCTGTATAGGCGTGGCGGGTTATCCGGAAAAGCATTTTGAAGCACCAAACTTCAATACCGATTTTAAGTGGCTTAAGAAAAAGGTGGAAATGGGTGCTGAGTTTATTGTGACCCAAATGTTCTTTAATGTCGAGAAATATAAAGAGTTCGTAACGAAATGTAGGGAGCATGATATCCATGTACCGATTATTCCAGGGTTGAAACCATTGACCACGAAGAATCAATTGATCACCCTGCCGAGGATCTTCCATTTGGATATCCCGGAGGATTTAAGTGATGCGGTGGATGCTTGTAAAACTAATGCTGAAGTAAGGCAGGTAGGAGAAGAGTGGTTGGTGCAGCAATGTAAGGAATTGATCGAATTTGGTGCTCCCGTATTGCATTTCTATACCATGAGTAATCCAGGACCTACAAAGAAAATCGTAGAAAAACTGGTTTAAAAATAAAGGCCGATTGCATGCAATCGGCCTTTATTTTTAAGATTCAAATCTTAGTTTTCCTCTTCTTCTTCTTTTGCTTTAGATATCGCAGCCCATTTTTCAATCTGTTCTTTCGTTAAGAAAGATTTGATCTTAGCTGTTCTAGCACTTAGATTTGCCTCTTGTTGTTCTCTTTTGGTTTTTAATGCAACGCCTTGAGCTTCAAGAATATCAGTTTCTTGTTTTGTTGAAATTAATACGTACTTTCCGATAGAATCTTGTTGTGCTTTAGTCAACGTTAGCATTTCAGTCAATCTTTTTACTGTATTCTCAGTAATTTGTTTCGCAGCAGGGTATGCATTTTCTTCCTTGTTTTCTTGCGCCGCTGCAACACCAACTGTCAAAGCAGCTGCGAATGCGATTGTTAATAGTTTTTTCATTTTACGTTTATTAATGGTCACTCTATGTGATTATTAGAATTTAAAGTTAAGAATATTGTTTATTATTTCCGCAAATGTTATTCAATTTTATGACTGGTTAAGGTGTTTAAAGGTTTAATGCGCTTTGTTAACTTATTTTCAGTTGTTTTTGTTAATATTGTTAACTTTAATTATCTGTAATTCAGTAGATTGTTGTTTTTAAAAGCTTTTTAGATAGGCCATATGTCTAATTTACCCTCCAATTATTTATCTGTTTTTACGGATAATTTACATTTATAGTTTAACATATTTTAACATTTAAACTATCCAGACATGTACCAATCTTTTTTTTTTATGAGGTACTTATTATTAAGCTGTTAAATAATGTTAACAGGAATTGTGATTTTCAGATTCTTACTAAATTAGATTAATAATACTAACCCCACTAATTATGAATTACAAGAAGATCAATAACCTTTTAGGATGGTTCTGCGGCATTATAGCGACCACGGTTTATATCCTCAGCACGGAGCATGCTTCCAGTTGGTGGGATACAGGCGAATTTATTGCCTCCGCTTATAAACTAGAAATTGTTCATCAACCAGGTGCACCTTTGTTTTTAATGATTCAGAACCTGTTTTCTAATTTGGCTTTTGGCGATACGGCTAAGCTTGCTTATTGGATGAATATTGGGGCTGCGGTATGTAGCGGATTGACCATTGTATTTCTCTTTTGGACGATTACTGCCTTAGCCCGTAAGGTATTGTTTCGCGGACAGGAGGTAGAAAGCCAAGATCAACAGTTGAAGATCTTTGCTGCTGGATTGATTGGTGCGCTGGCTTATAGTTTTATTGATAGCTTTTGGTATTCTGCCGTCGAATCTGAAGTTTATGCCATGTCCTCCCTTTGTACAGCCGTCGTATTCTGGTTGGCTCTAAAATGGGAAAGAAGGGCAGATGAACCGGATGCCAATAAATGGCTATTGGTTCTGGCCTATGTGATGGGCTTAAGTATAGGGGTACATTTGCTGAATTTATTGACAATACCTGCCATTGCGCTGCTGATTTATTTCCGGAAGACTGCCATGGTCAACTGGTCGGGTATCTTCAAATCCTTGGGTTGGGGAATAGTGGTGTTGGCTTTTATCCTTTGGGGTGTAATCCAATATTCTGTCAAGATTGCTGCTCAGTTTGATCTGTTTTTTGTGAACGGATTGGGAATGCCGTTCGGTAGTGGGATCTTCTTCTTTGTGGCTTTATTGTTCGGGGGATTGGCCTTTGGAATTTATTATTCGATAAAAAAATCAAAGCCTATATTGAACTTGGCTTTATTGTGTTTAGGTTTCATCTATCTGGGTTTTGGTTCTTACGGCTTGTTGATGGTGCGTTCGCATACCAATATCAGTCTGAATAATAATGCTCCCAATAATGTTTTTTCCTTTTTGGGCTATTTGAGTAGGGAACAATACCAATCTGAACCCTTATTCAAAGGACCTAATTTTGATTCTCAAATCGTTGGTGTTAAAGATGAAGGAAGCAACTATAGAAAGGATGCTAAAAACTATACTAAAATAGGAGGTAGAAATTCCTATGAATATGATAAGGAGGTAATTTTTCCAAGAATTTACCATAAGGACCATGAAGCTTTTTACCGGTCATATCTTGGTTTAAAGGAAGGAGAAAGTCCATCCTTTGCCGACAACATGAAGTTTTTCTTCCAGTATCAGGTCGTACATATGTATTCCAGATATTTCATGTGGAATTTTGTGGGAAGACAAAATGATCAGCCTAGTCAGGGAGAATTCAATGCCGGGAATTGGATTTCAGGAATTTCCTTTCTCGACGATCTTCGAATCCCAGGTCAAGCCCATTTAAGTGAATTCTTTAAAAAGGATCCCAGCAGAAATACCTATTTCTTTCTTCCTTTACTATTGGGAGTACTGGGCCTATTGTGGCAATTGAAAAAAAGTAAAAGGGACACGGCTATCGTTGGACTTCTTTTCTTTTTCACTGGTTTAGCGATCGTACTTTATTTGAATCAATCGCCATTGCAGCCCCGTGAGCGGGATTATGCCTACTCAGGGTCTTTTTATGTGTTCTCGATTTGGATCGGTCTGGGATTCTTGGCCATCCTTGAATTTTTACAGCAACGCGTGAAGTTGCCTGCTAGGCAATTGACTGTTGCTACAGCCGGGCTATGCATGTTCTTGGGACCAATCTTATTGGTCTCCCAAAACTGGGATGACCATGACCGTTCAGACCGGATGATGACCAAAGAGATGGCTTATAATGCTTTGCAATCCTGCGAACCTAATGCCATATTGTTTACCTATTCTGATAACGACACCTTCCCGTTATGGTATTTACAGGAAGTGGAAGGCGTGCGCACGGATGTTAGGGTGGTGAACCATGGCTATCTGCAATCGGATTGGTATGTAAAACAGGCGATGCAGGATATCAATCAATCCAAGGCACTTCCCATAGGCTTCAGTTTTGATAAGGTCAAGAAGGGAGTCCGTGATTTCATTAGGGTGTTGGATATGGGGATTGAAGGCCATGTGGATCTGGATCAGATGCTGGCCATCATGCTTTCTGATGAGCAGTCAAATAAGGTACAATTGCAGGATGGCTCATTTGAAAATATCCTACCTAGTCATAAATTGAGATTGAAGATCAATAAAGACGCTGTTCTGGCCAACTCGGTTGTTCCAAAAGCTTGGGAAGAACATATTCCAGCCTACATGGAATGGGAGTTTAAACAGAATTATGTTTCACGGGCAGAATTGGCCATCATGTCTATTTTAAATGAAAATAATTGGGAACGTCCAATTTATTTCACAACGATGAGCTCCAATTCCATTTTTATGGGAATGGATAAATACCTGGCCAATGAAGGATTACTATATAAATTGATGCCGGTGGAAGTTGGTCAGCCGGCAGATGACACCTCCTTGGTGAATACAGAGAAAATCTACAGTAATGTAATGGAGAAATTCAAATGGAGTGATATCTCCACCTTGGATCATTTTGATACAGATTCGAACAGGTTTTATGAAAATTGGGCCTTTTCTAATGTTTATCAACAAGGAATTGCCCAGCTCATGCAGCAGGAGAATTTTGAACATGCCAAGAACCTTGCCCTAAAAGCTTATGATCTACAGCCAAAAGTTAACCGTTCGATGCGATTATCGTATTTTAACGGTACGGTGGTCGATACATTGTACAAGACCAAAGAATTGGAGAAAGCAAATAGCCTTGCAAGGAGAAACCTGCAAACAATCGATGAATTGTTGAATGAACAATTATTGATCAGCAGGAGGTCTATAGGTGGAGCTGATGGCTATATGATTCAATTGGGGCTTGCTGCCTTGAAGAATTACGAAGGTATACTAGGGGCTGCTAAGGATGAGGCCCTGTTGGCTGAGGTAAGACGCATGGGGAGCAAATATAATTCTGTTTGGATGTAACCTGCTGTAGCCAGCCTTTATCACCCATAAAAAAATCCTCTTCTAATAAATGAAGAGGATTTTTTTATGAGTAAGTACAGCAATTTATTAACCTTTCTTCACTTCCTTAGCCCATGAGTCTTTTAACCCAACGGTTCTATTGAATACAGGTTTTTCCGGGGTACTTATCTTATTGTCCAAGGTAAAATAGCCCAATCTGATGAACTGGTATCCTTTACCAGGTTCTGCATGGACTAAATCAGGTTCGATATAGGCTTTTTCAATAATCTGCAAGCTGTCTGGATTAATGGATGCCTTGAAATCTTCAGCAGCTGCAGGATTGATGTCCTGGAACAAGCGATCGTAAAGTCTGACCTCGGCTTCTTTCGCATGAGCGACCGATACCCAATGGATAGTTCCCTTTACTTTCATTCCTGAAGTGTCTTCCCCAGATTTTGAATTCGGATGATATTCACAGATCACTTCGGTGATATTTCCGTTTTCATCTTTGTTAAATCCGGTACAGGTTACAATATAGCCATGTTTTAAACGAACAGATAATCCAGGACCTAAACGGAAGAATTTCTTAGGCGCATCCTCCATAAAGTCCTCTCTTTCGATCCAAAGTTCTTTGGAGAAAGGGATCTTTCTGCTGCCTTCACCACCTTCCATTTCCGGGTTGTTCTCGCCATGCAATTCCTCAACTTGACCTTCCGGATAATTACTGATGATCAATTTGATCGGATCAAGGACAGCCATCCTTCTCCAAGCTGTTTTATTCAGATCCTCACGGATACAGAATTCCAATAAACTCACATCGATAATGTTCTCCCGCTTTTGGATACCGATGCGTTCACAGAAATTACGGATACTTTCCGGGGTATAACCACGTCTGCGAAGACCAGAGATCGTAGGCATGCGTGGATCATCCCAACTCTCCACGAATTTCTCGTTCACCAATTGCAACAATTTACGCTTGCTCATCACGGTATACGTCAGGTTCAAACGCGCAAATTCATATTGTTTGGAAGGGAAAATTTCCAATTTATCGATCAGCCAATCGTATAATGGACGGTGAGGGATAAATTCCAAGGTACATACGGAATGAGTGATCTTTTCGATGGAATCCGATTGGCCATGCGCAAAATCATACATCGGGTATACACACCATTTATCACCGGTACGGTGGTGGTGGGCATGCTTGATGCGGTAAATGATCGGGTCACGCATGTGCATATTCGGGCTAGCCAAATCTATCTTCGCGCGCAATACCTTCTCGCCATCTTTATATTTTCCTTCACGCATTTCTTCAAAAAGCGTCAGGTTTTCTTCTACACTTCTGCTACGATAAGGCGTAGGGGTTCCTGGTTCGGTAGGAGTTCCTTTTGCAGCCGCAATTTCCTCTGCGGTACTATCATCCACATAGGCCAGTCCATTCTTTATCAAATCAACGGCATATTGGTACAAGGTGTCAAAATAATCAGAAGTATATAATTCCTCAGCCCATTGGAAACCAAGCCATTGAATATCTTTTTTGATGCTCTCTACGTATTCCACATCTTCCGTAACCGGATTGGTGTCATCAAAACGAAGATTTGTTTTACCATTGTACTTCTGTGCCAAAGCAAAGTTCAGACAGATCGACTTAGCATGTCCAATATGAAGATAGCCGTTTGGTTCCGGCGGGAAACGGGTCAAAACACGCCCGTCATTCTTCCCATTACGAAGATCTTCTTCAATAATCTCTTCAATAAAATTCAAGGATTTTTCTTCTTCTAACATGTAGCAAAGTTAGGTATTTCAACGATATATTGGTTATCCCATTAACGAATACTTAACGCTATTTTATGTATTTTCGATGTATATTTAAACAATTATGAATTTGAGATTATTACTACTTACCCTGATTATATTTCCTGTTGCATTAATGGCCCAAAAAAGGGAGAAGCCGAAGATGTTGGTCTATGGTTCGGATATTACGGCCCTGACTGCTGCTGTGCAAGCGGCGAGATCGAGTGTTCCCACGATATGGGTATTGGATCAGCAGCAGATTGCCCCGGAGATCACTTCCCAAACCTTGAAGATGGTTAAGAATGAGAACTTGGATGCGGGCATCTGGATGAATCTGCTGATGGAGATGGGCATGAGCAAAACCAAGAGTGATTCCTTGGCGATGGCCGTGAAAGCCGATTTCAATCCTCAATTGGCAA
This sequence comes from Sphingobacterium sp. UBA1575, assembly GCA_002322865.1. Taxonomy (GTDB): domain Bacteria; phylum Bacteroidota; class Bacteroidia; order Sphingobacteriales; family Sphingobacteriaceae; genus Sphingobacterium. The sequence goes on from DCOH01000024.1 coordinate 28,244, forward strand.
GGAATGCGATCGAGAAAATGCTGAAGGAACTGCCCAATCTGACCATTGTTAGGGATCAGCAGATCTTGAATGTCGAGAAGAAGAGGAGGGAGTGGCAGATCCAACTTGCCAATAAGCAAAGTTTACCGGTGCTTTCTGTGGTTGATGCCAGCAAAGATGGATTGCTATTCAAAAAAGCTGGAGGAACAAAGAAAGAAGGGATGTCGGCAAGTTTGCAAAAGGCGAAAGAAGTGAGTTTGGCAGCAAGCAGGACCACTTTAGGGGTTGGAGAGTTGAAGGATGAAGTGTATGTCTTGTTGTTGAAAGATCTATTGACTTTTGAAAAAGAGAATCTTTTTGATATTGGTTTCTTACGGGAATTGGATGTTGATCCAGAAAATATTGTTTTTAGAGCAGCTTATGGGCAGGCTTTGGGGGCTACAGCTGGATATGTAGCTTTCTTTAAGTCCGATACAAAATCCATTGATATTCGGAAATTGCAGGCGGAGTTGTTGGGTTTTTCGGCAAGATTGAACCCTTACCAGGATGTAAAGACGACGGATGTACATTATGGATCTATACAGAAGAGTTATTTATCGGGATTTTTCCTTGGAAAGGTGGAAGGGGATAAGTATATGTTCAAAGGAGATGATTTTGTGAAGTTTGGGGATGTAAAGGATGTATTGAATGATATCTATACTCGGAGCCAGCTATGGTTCTTGGATAATTATAAGGATCAGGATATGACCTGGCGGGATTTATTCAGCTTGATCAAGTTTGTTTCCTTTAAAGGGGATGAGGTAGAAAGACAGGTGGAGAAAGATTGGAAAAGCAGGCGGAAGTTTGAAGGCGAGTTTGACCTGGATAGTAAAATAACCAGAGATCATTTTGCTGTAATGGCCGATCTATATTCGACTGCTTTCGCGAAAGCTATTAATTTGGATGGGACATTCGTGAAGTAGATTTTAGATAATAGACGATATATTATAGACGTTAGATTATAGATATTTTATGGAGCGAGGGGTGGACCCCTCGCTTTTTTGTTGGGGTTGGTTTGTGCTGGGGTTGGTTTGTGTTGGGGTTGGTTGTGTTGGTGGTAGGATGGGTTTTAAAACTTGGGGATTAGGTAAGGAATGCAAACGGATATTTTCCTTATTCAGGGGATGGTTTCTAGGGTATAACTTCAAAATATGTTTGAAATAGGGTTGTAATCGTGCTTTAAGTAGGGTTAAAGTGGGGTTAAAGTAGGTGGAAAGTATGTGATGCATACATTTTACATACTTTTAGTATGCTTTCAGTATGGTTTAATATCGAAGGCAACTAAAATAATATGACAGGGAAGAATATTGGGGGGTGAGGGGAGTGATTTTTGGGTTGTGAATAGGGATCAAATATGGAAGGGAGGAAGGCGTGAATTGTAGATGGAAACATCAATCTTAAAAAAATAATTTACTAACTATTTGATAGTTATAAAAATGTTTGTACTTTTGCAATCCCTTAATGGGAGAATTGTGTCTTGAGCGAAGCCCTACTGCTTCGATGGACTTTTAATTAATTTATTTATAACATGTCAGGAATTATTGGTAAAAAAGTAGGAATGACCAGCCTGTTCAACGCTGATGGGAAGAACATCCCATGTACAGTAATCGAGGCTGGGCCGTGCGTGGTAACGCAGATACGTACGGTAGAGAAGGACGGTTATTCAGCTGTTCAACTTGGATTTGATGATGCCAAGGAAAAGAACACAACCGCACCTTTAAAAGGACACTTTGCGAAAGCAGACGTAAGTCCTAAGCGTAAACTAGTTGAATTCAAAACTTTCGAGGATGAGAAACAACTAGGCGACGTTGTTGATGTTACTTTATTCGAAGAAGGCGAGTACGTAGATGTAGTTGGTACTTCCAAAGGTAAAGGATTTCAAGGCGTTATGAAGCGTCACGGATTTGGTGGTGTAGGAGGTGCGACTCACGGTCAGCACAACAGACTACGTGCACCAGGTTCATTGGGAGCTTCTTCTTGGCCTTCCAGAGTATTCAAAGGTACTCGTATGGCAGGTCGTACAGGTGGAGACAGAGTAAAAGTTCAAAACTTACAAGTATTGAAAGTTTATGCTGAGCAAAACCTAATCGTTGTTAGTGGTTCCATTCCAGGAGCTAAAGGTTCATATGTAATCGTAGACAAATAGTAGAGATGGAAGTTAACGTATTAAATTTATCAGGTAAAGAAACAGGTGCCAAGGTGCAACTTCCTGAATCAGTTTTCGGCTTAGAGCCAAACGACCATGCGATCTATTTGGATGTGAAACAATACTTAGCGAACCAACGCCAAGGAACAGCCAAAGCAAAACAACGTAATGAGATCGCGGGTTCAACTCGTAAATTACACAAACAAAAAGGTACTGGTGGTGCTCGTGCGGGCTCTATCAAATCTCCATTGTTTAACGGAGGTGGTCGTGTATTCGGTCCAGTTCCACGTGACTACAGTTTCAAATTGAACAAGAAATTGAAACAATTAGCACGTAAATCTGCATTATCTTACAAAGCACAAGAGAACAATGTATTAGTATTGGACGAAGTGAACTTCGATACGATCAAAACTAAAAACTACTTGGCTTTAGTAAATGCATTAAACATCGCTGACGAAAAAACCTTATTGGTATTGCCAGCGTACAACAAAAATGTTTATTTATCAAGCAGAAACTTGAAGAAAGCAAAAGTTGTTGTAGCCTCAGATTTGAATACATATGATGTATTGCACGCTACAAAATTATTGTTGACAGCAGATTCTGTTAAAACTTTGGAGGAAGCATTCGCTAAGTAATATGGAAATTATTAAAAAACCTATTTTAACGGAGAAAGCTTCATTGTTGACGGAAAAAGGAAACCGTTACGCTTTCAAAGTAGATCATAGAGCAAATAAGATTCAAATCAAAACAGCTGTTGAAGCTATGTTCGGTGTTACTGTAGTAGCAGTAAACACAGCGGTAGTTGCTGGTAAAGCAAAAAGCCGTTATACAAAAGCAGGATTTGTTTCAGGAAGAAGCCCTAAGTATAAAAAAGCCATCATCACGGTGAAAGATGGTGAAACTATTGACTTTTACAGTACACTATAATAAGAAATGGCAGTTAAAAGATTCAAACCGGTTACCCCTGGTACTCGTTTTAGAGTAGGTGCTGATTACTCGGACGTTACAACAAACGTTCCTGAGAAATCATTAGTAGTTGGCATCAATAAGCGTTCAGGTGGTCGTAATAACTCCGGTAAAATGACTATGCGTTACATCGGTGGGGGACATAAGAAAGCATACCGATTAATTGATTTCAAACGCGATAAAAAAGACGTCCCTGCAAAGGTAGCTACAATTGAGTACGATCCGAACCGTACAGCACGTATTGCATTATTGCACTACGCTGATGGTGAGAAGCGTTACATCATTGCACCAGCTGGATTGACCGTAGGTCAGACAGTAGTTGCAGGCGAGAACGTTGCCCCAGAAGTAGGTAATACTATGCCATTGGCAAACATCCCATTGGGTTCTATCATTCACAACATTGAATTGAACCCTGGACAAGGTGGTTCCATTGCACGTTCAGCAGGTACATATGCACAATTGTCTGCACGTGATGGCAAGTATGCAATCATCAAATTGCCTTCAGGCGAGACACGTATGATCTTATTGACTTGTGTTGCTACGATTGGTTCCGTATCGAATGCGGAGAAATCGAACCAAGTATTAGGTAAAGCGGGTCGTAAGCGTTGGTTAGGCCGTCGTCCAAGAGTTCGTGGTGTGGCTATGAACCCGGTAGATCACCCTATGGGTGGTGGTGAAGGTCGCTCTTCAGGAGGTCACCCTCGTTCACGCACAGGAGTTTTAGCGAAAGGCTACAAAACTCGTTACAAGAAGAAAACATCGAATCGTTACATCATTGAGAGAAGGAAAAAATAATGGCTCGTTCAATTAAAAAAGGTCCTTATATCGATCACAACTTAGAAAGAAAAGTTCTTTCTATGAATGAAACAAACAAGAAGTCAGTAATTAAGACTTGGTCTCGTAGATCAATGATTTCACCTGATTTTGTTGGCCATACCTTCGCAGTGCACAACGGGAATAAATTCATTCCGGTTTATGTAACAGAGAATATGGTTGGTCACAAGCTTGGTGAATTTGCGCCTACGCGTACTTTCAGAGGCCACGCAGAAAAGAAAAAATAATAGGTAATGGAAGCAACAAAAAAACTCAAAAAATCTGTTTTAATTAAACAGCGCAAAGAGCAGGAAAAAGCTCAAGTAGGAGGAGCTTCTACTGCCAAATTATTAAACTGCCCTACATCGCCTCGTAAAATGCGTTTAGTGGTAGATCTAATCCGTGGTCAGAAAGTAGAGAACGCTCTTTACATTCTTAAACATACAAGCAAAGAAGCTGCAGTAAGAGTTGAGAAATTATTATTGTCGGCGATCAAAAACTGGGAAGCAGCAAACGAAGGTTCTTCAGTTGCAGACAGTGGCTTATATGTAAAAGAAGTATCTGTAGGTGGTGGTCGTCAATTGAAGAGATTACGTCCAGCTCCACAAGGTCGTGGTTACAGAATTCGTAAGCGTTCAAACCATGTCACTTTGGTAGTAGATAGTTTAAATAACGTTAACAACTAATAAATAAAAGAATGGGACAAAAAGCAAATCCAATAGGTAGCAGATTAGGGATCATCAAAGGATGGGATTCTAATTGGTTCGGAGGCAACAACTATTCTGATAAGTTAGTTGAAGACGAAAAAATCAGAAAATATCTTTCAGTACGTATCGCCAAAGGCGGAGTAGCGAAGGTTGTTATCGAGCGTACGTTGAAACGTATCACGGTAACTATCCACACTGCACGTCCAGGAATCGTTATCGGAAAAGGTGGTCAAGAAGTTGATAAGATCAAAGAAGAGTTAAAGAAATTAACTAAGAAAGATGTTCAGATCAACATTTTCGAGATCAAACGTCCGGAATTAGACGCGAAATTGGTTGCAGAAGGTATTGCAAAACAATTAGAGGCTCGTATTTCATTCCGTCGTGCAATGAAGACAGCTATCGCATCTACAATGCGTATGGGTGCTGAGGGTATCAAAGTAATGTGTTCTGGTCGTTTAGGTGGTGCTGAGATGGCACGTACCGAGCAGTACAAAGAAGGAAGAACTCCTTTGCACACATTGCGTGCTGATATCGATTATGCATTAGCAGAAGCATTGACAACTTACGGTAAGATTGGTGTTAAAGTATGGATCTGTAAAGGTGAAGTATACGGAAAGAGAGATCTTTCTCCTAACATCGGTCAAGCATCAGGCGTAAAAACCCGTGGTGGAAACGAAGGTGGTAATGACCGTCGTGACAACCGTGGAGGTGGCCGTCGTGATAACAACCGTGGAGGTCGTCGCGATAACAACCGTGGTGCAAAAAGAGATTAATTAATTAAAGATTTAAAACTATCTGTCTAGACAGAGTTAAATAGAATACGAACATGTTACAGCCAAAAAGAACGAAGTTCAGAAAGATGCAGAAAGGCCGTATGAAAGGTAATGCTTCTCGTGGAGCAGAATTAGCTTTCGGTTCTTTCGGTATCAAATCAATGGAGCCAGCATGGATCACTAGCCGTCAGATTGAGGCAGCTCGTATTGCCGTTACACGTTACATGAAACGTGAAGGTCAAGTATGGATCCGCATTTTCCCTGACAAACCAGTTACGAAAAAACCTGCAGAGGTACGTATGGGTAAAGGTAAGGGTGCTCCAGAATATTGGGTAGCGGTAGTGCGCCCAGGCCGTATGTTATTTGAAGCAGAGGGAGTTCCATTGGAAATCGCGAAAGAAGCATTACGCTTAGCTGCTCAAAAATTACCGGTTCAAACGAAGTTTGTTATACGTAGAGACTACGTAGAAGCATAATAATCGTCGGTAATGTCCCATGTTAAGCCTTACAGCCGTTACCTGTAAGGCCTAGTAAAACAAGCGGATAACCCGGCACAACAAATTGAAAAATGAAAAATTCAGAAATCGTAGAATTATCAACTGAGGATTTAACAGCTCGTCTTGCTGAAGAGAAAGCTGCCTTGAACAAATTGAAATTTGCACATGCTGTTTCTGCTATTGAAAACCCTAACGTGATCAAAGCAGCTCGCAAAGTTATTGCACGTATCTCTACCGAGATCTCTAAGCGTAATAATGCAGCAAAATCTGAAACAGCCGCTGAGGCATAAAATTTAAGTCGAAATGGAAAGAAATTTAAGAAAAACAAGAATCGGCTTAGTAGTTAGCAACAAGATGGACAAGTCTATCGTAGTGGCTGTTGAGCGTAAAGTGAAGCACCCAATTTACGGTAAATTCGTTAAGAAAACTACTAAATTTAAAGCTCATGACGAACAAAATACCTGCGGTATCGGCGATACGGTATTAATTATGGAAACTCGTCCGCTGAGTAAGACTAAGAACTGGAGATTAGTAGAAATTTTAGAAAGGGCTAAATAACATGGTACAACAGGAATCAAGACTAAATGTAGCTGACAATAGCGGTGCTAAAGAGGTTTTAGTAATTCGTGTATTGGGCGGTACGCGCAAGCGTTATGCATCTATCGGTGATAAAATTGTTGTTACCGTTAAGAGCGCTATCCCTTCAGGAAACGTGAAAAAAGGATCAGTTTCAAAAGCTGTAGTAGTACGTACGAAAAAAGAAATCCGTCGTAAAGATGGTTCTTACATTCGTTTCGACGACAATGCTGCAGTATTGTTAAATAACAACGATGAACCACGCGGTACACGTATCTTTGGCCCAGTAGCTAGAGAGTTACGTGAGAAGCAGTTCATGAAGATTGTATCACTAGCACCGGAGGTTTTATAATTATGGCACAGAAAACACAAAAAACTACGCACAAAATCAAAATTAAAAAAGGAGATTTAGTGAAAGTTATCGCTGGTAACTCTAAAGGTGTTCAAGGAAAAGTATTGCAAGTTTTAGTGGATGCTAACAGAGCAGTAGTTGAAGGCGCTAACATCGTTAAAAAACACACTAAACCTAGTGCAGCAAATCCTAATGGTGGTATCATCGAGAAAGAAGCTGCCATCAACATCTCAAACTTAGCTTTAATCGATCCTAAGACAGGTAATCCAACCCGCGTAGGACGTAAAGTGAATGCAGATGGTAAAATAGTTCGTTACGCTAAAAAATCAGGGGAGGAAATCAAATAATGACATACGTTCCAAGATTAAAAGTGAAATATGCGGAGGAAATCCGTACAGCACTTAAAGAGAAGTTCCAATACAAGAGCGTTATGCAAGTTCCTAAATTGGAGAAAATCGTTGTTTCCCAAGGTATCGGTGCTGCAACAGCTGACAAGAAATTGATCGATAACTCGATTACTGAGTTAACGACCATTACTGGTCAACAAGCAGTTCCTACGAAATCGAAGAAGGATATTTCCAACTTCAAATTACGTAAAGGTATGCCAATCGGAGCACGTGTTACTTTGCGTGACAACAACATGTATGAATTCTTAGATCGTTTGATCGCAGTTTCATTGCCTCGTATCCGTGACTTCCGTGGTATCAACGATAAAGGTTTCGATGGACGTGGTAACTACAACTTAGGTATCACTGAGCAAATCATCTTCCCTGAGATCAACATTGACAAGATCAACAAGATTGCGGGTATGGATATTACTTTCGTAACATCTGCTAAGAATGATATCGAAGCTTTAGAGTTATTGAAACAATTCGGATTACCATTCAAAAATCAAAACACGAACAACAATGGCTAAAGAAGGAATCAAGGCGCGTGAAGTAAAGCGTCAAAAATTAGTAGCAAAATTTGCAGAGAAACGTGCGGCATTAAAAGCTGCAGGTGATTACGCTGCATTAGACAAATTGCCTAAGAATGCTTCTCCTGTTCGTTTGCACAACCGTTGTAAATTAACAGGCCGTCCTAAAGGATATATGCGTCAATTCGGTATCTCTCGTGTAACATTCCGTGAGATGGCATTAGACGGAAAAATCCCAGGGGTGAAAAAAGCTTCTTGGTAATTCATAAAAAATTTATACTTTTGCCCGGATAAATCGCTCAATGCGATTTATCGGGTTTTTTTTGCATTGCAATATTTTTAACAGATAGCAGGTCTATTTCTTAGGTTAGAAGATAGAAACCGTTATCATAATTTAATACATATAATGAATACAGATCCAATAGCGGATTACCTTACCCGAGTAAGGAATGCCATCAAGGCCAACCACAGGGTTGTTGAAATTCCTGCATCGAACCTTAAAAAAGAAATCACAAAAGTTCTTTTCGACAAAGGTTACATTGCTAATTACAAATTTATTGAAGAAGGACCTCAAGGTTCGATCAAGATTGCGTTGAAATATCACCCAATTAGCAAAGTACCGGCTATTCGCACATTGACACGTGTGAGTAAACCTGGTTTAAGAAAGTATGCAAGTGTTGACAACTTACCTCGTGTATTGAATGGTTTAGGAATTGCGATTTTGTCTACTTCTAAAGGAGTAATGTCAGACAAAGAAGCTGCCGTTCAAAACGTTGGTGGAGAGGTTTTATGTTACATTTATTAATCTAGGAAAAAAACACAAAAATGTCAAGAATTGGAAAAGCGCCAATCGCTATCCCTTCGGGAGTATCGATTACAGTTTCAGACAAGAACCTGGTAACTGTTAAAGGCCCTAAAGGTGAGTTATCACAACAAGTAGACAGAGACATTACGGTACAACAAGAAGATGGTAACATCGTCGTAACTCGTCCTACAGAACAAAAGAAACACAAAGCATTACACGGATTATACCGCGCCCTGTTGAACAACATGGTAGTCGGTGTAACAGAAGGGTACAAAACTACACAAGAGTTAGTGGGTGTTGGTTACCGTGCATCAAACACTGGTAATACATTAGAATTAACTTTAGGATTCTCTCACCAGATTGTATTCGTATTGCCAAAGGAAATTACTGTAACAACAACTGCTGAAAAAGGAAAGAACCCAACGATTACGTTGGAGTCTACCGACAAACAATTGATCGGACAGATCGCGGCTAAGATCCGTAGCTTCCGTAAGCCAGAGCCATACAAAGGTAAAGGTATCAAGTTTGCGGGCGAAGTATTAAGAAGAAAAGCAGGTAAATCAGCTAAAAAATAATAACCATGGCAGGAATTAAATCAGCTCGTAGAGAGCGAATCAAAAAAGGAATCAGAAAACACCTGGCTGGATCAACAGAACGTCCACGTTTAACAGTTTTCAGAAGCAATAAAGGTATCTACGCACAGATTATTGATGATGTAAATGGTAAAACTTTAGCATCTGCATCTTCAAACTCAAAAGACTTTGCGGCCTCAGGCAACAAAGTAGAGCAATCTAAAGCTGTTGGAAAATTAGTTGCAGAGAAAGCGATCGCAGCAGGAATTAGCAAAGTAGTTTTTGACCGTAATGGGTACTTATACCACGGCCGTGTTAAGTCATTGGCTGAGGGTGCTCGCGAAGGCGGTTTAGACTTTTAATCAATTAAGGAAAATGGCATTAAGCAATATTAAAAGAGTAAAATCAAGCGAGATTGAATTAAAAGATCGCTTAGTAAGCATCCAACGTGTAGCGAAAGTAACTAAAGGTGGTCGTACATTTAGTTTTTCAGCTATCGTGGTAGTTGGAGATGAGAATGGTATCGTAGGATACGGATTAGGAAAAGCTAAAGAGGTTACTGAAGCGATCACTAAAGGTATCGACGATGCGAAAAAGAACTTGGTAAAAGTTCCTATCATCAAAGGTACAGTACCTCACGAACAATACGGTAAATACTCTGGTGGTTCAGTTTTGATCAAACCAGCGGTAAGTGGTACAGGAGTTCTAGCGGGTGGTGCTATGCGCGCCGTGTTAGAGTCTGCAGGTATCAAAGACGTATTGGCGAAATCATTAGGATCATCAAACCCACACAACGTGGTTAAAGCAACAATCGATGCATTGGCAAACATGCGTGATGCGTATACTGTTGCACAACAACGCGGTGTCGATTTAAACAAAGTATTTAACGGTTAATATCATGGCAAAAATCAAAATTACCCAGATAAAGAGCGTTATCGACAGAAGCGAGCGCCAAAAGAAAACTATTGAGGCATTAGGATTGAAACGTATCAACCACTCAGTAGAAGTTGAAGCTACAGCAGCGATCATTGGTATGGTTCGTAAAGTGAACCACCTAGTTGCAGTAGAGGCAATCTAAGAATTTCCAAATGGAAGGGATACTCACTATCCTTTCCATTTTGTTAATACTATTTATTAATTGTTACTACCTGTTTAGTGAGAGCGAAGGGGTAACATCATTCAACAAGAAAATGAATTTAAGTAATTTAAGACCAGCAGCTGGTTCAACGAAAACAAGAAAACGTATTGGTCGTGGTCAAGGATCTGGACGTGGTGGTACTTCCACTCGTGGTCACAAAGGAGCAGGATCTCGTTCAGGTAACTCTACGAAGATCGGTTTCGAAGGTGGTCAGATGCCTTTGCAACGTCGTGTGCCTAAATTTGGTTTCAAAAACCACAACCGTGTAGAGTATGTAGGTATTAACTTAGATGTATTACAAGGTTTAGTGGAGAAACACAATTTAACTTCGGTTGATTTTGAAGCATTACGTGTTCACGGATTGGTATCAAAAAATGATTTGATCAAGATCTTAGGACGTGGTGAATTCACTGCCAAAGTAGAAGTTAAAGCACATGCATTTTCAGCTTCAGCTCAAAAAGCTATCGAAGCAGCAGGCGGTTCTATCGTTAAATTGTAATACTACATGAAGAAACTAATCACAACCTTAACCAATATATGGAAGATAGACGAATTACGTAATCGTATTTTGAATACGTTACTATTTCTTCTAATATACCGCATCGGATGTCACGTGGTATTACCAGGTGTAGATCCAGATGCTCTGGTACAAAATAGGGAAGGTGGTAATGACATTCTTAACCTGATCAATATGTTCGCCGGAGGTTCATTCTCCCGTGCGGCTATTTTTGCGTTAGGGGTAATGCCATACATCTCTGCTTCTATCGTTGTGCAGCTATTGGGGATTGCTGTTCCTGCATTTCAAAAGATGCAGAAAGAAGGAGAGTCTGGTCGTAAGAAAATGACCCAGATCACACGCTACCTAACCGTGGCAATTACGTTGGTTCAAGCAGTTGCTTATGTGAAGACTCAAATCGGTCCTGAAGCTAAAACAATTGCAGATCCTATGTTCTCCATTCTTTCCGCTATCGTTTTGACAGCAGGTACATTGTTTGTGATGTGGCTTGGTGAGAAAATTACGGATAAAGGTATTGGAAATGGTATCTCCTTGATCATCATGGCAGGTATTATTGCTCAATTACCGGCAGGTATCACTTCTGAATGGGCATCTCGTATGACCCAAGGTGGTGGTGGTCCGATTCCATTGTTGATCGAATTCGTTGCCTTATTCTTTGTAGTGATCTTTACGATCTTAATTGTACAAGGTGTTCGCAAGATCCCTGTGCAGTATGCAAAGAAAATCGTGGGTAACAAACAGATCGGTGGAGTACGTCAGTATATTCCTCTGAAGGTAAATGCGGCAGGTGTAATGCCGATTATCTTCGCTCAGGCAATCATGTTTCTACCTATGTCTTTAACCCAGTTCTTTCCGAATGTGCAATCCGACTTTTTGACTTCGTTGAGTAACTATACATCCGTTACGTATAATGTGGTATTTGCTTTATTGATCACTGCATTTACCTTCTTCTATACCGCGATTATGGTTAATCCGCAGCAAATGTCGGAAGACATGAAAAAGAACGGAGGTTTCATCCCTGGCGTTAAACCAGGTTATGAAACAAACTTATTTATTGATAACGTCATCTCTCATATTACATTCCCAGGTGCAATCTTCGTTGCGATTATTGCCATCTTACCTGCGATTGCTACCTTGTTCGGTGTGAACAATCAATTTGCGCATTTCTATGGCGGTACCTCCCTTTTAATTTTGGTGGGTGTTGTTCTGGATACCATTCAACAAATTGAGTCGCACTTATTGATGCGTCACTACGACGGATTGATGAAAACAGGTAGGGTTAAAGGAAGAAGTACGGCTAGTACTGTGGAAGGTTACGATCAATCAGCATTATAATTCTGAATGTCTAAAGTATATTATAAAACAGCAGAAGAGATTGAGCAGGTGCGGGAGTCAGCAAATGTACTCTCGCAATTGCTTGCTGAAATTGCTGGAATCATTGAGCCTGGGGTTACCACGCTTTCACTTGATAAGTTCGCGTTTGATTTTATCAGTGATCATAAAGGTACGCCAGCATTCCTAAATTACCACGGGTTCCCATATTCACTGTGTATCTCGGTAAACGACCAGATCGTTCATGGTTTTCCAAGTGACTATGCACTTAAAGAAGGGGATATTGTTTCCGTAGATGGCGGTGTTAACCTGAATGGTTTCATTAGTGATTCTGCTTATACTTTTGCAGTCGGAGAAGTATCTGATGAGGCGAAACAATTGCTTGAAGTTACTAAGGCTTCTTTATATGCCGGTATTGAGCAAGCAGTTGCTGGAAAAAGAGTAGGTGATATCTCATCTGCAGTTCAAGAATATGTTCAGCCCTATAATTACGGAATCGTCCGTGAACTGGTAGGGCATGGAGTAGGTTTTCACTTGCATGAAAAGCCGGAAGTTCCGAATTATGGCAAGCGTGGTTCTGGACCAAAATTGGAAGAAGGTTTGGTGATCTGTATCGAACCGATGATCAATGCGGGAAAGGCCGGTGTTAAATTTTGGGATGATGGCTGGACGGTAAGTACAGTGGATGGAAAGCTTTCTGCTCACTTTGAACAGATGGTAGCCATCCGAAAAGGCGCTCCAGATGTGTTGTTGAATTTTGAAGCAATAGAGAAAGTTTTAGAGAAAAAGTAATTGGTTTTCAATTATTTTTATTTATCTTTGCACTCCTGTTTGCGGGTTAATACATAAAATAAAACGGTATATATGGCTAAACAAGCCTCAATAGAACAAGACGGCATCATAAAAGAAGCACTTTCTAATGCAATGTTTCGCGTAGAATTAGAGAATGGGCATGAGATTATTGCCCATATCTCTGGTAAAATGCGTATGCATTATATTAAGATTTTACCTGGAGATAAAGTAAAGCTTGAAATGTCTCCTTATGATTTAACAAAAGGAAGAATTACATACCGCTATAAATAAGAATTTTTTCTTGGAATAGCTTTTAAAAATAATACTCAAGATGAAAGTTAGAGCATCAATTAAAAAACGTAGCGCGGATTGTAAGATTATCCGTCGTAAAGGAAAAGTTTTCGTAATCAATAAAAAGAACCCTAAGTTCAAACAACGTCAGGGTTAATTTTAACATAATCGCTTAAAATATTATATGGCAAGGATCGCAGGTATAGATTTACCTAAAAACAAAAGAGGTGTTATTGGCCTTACCTATATTTTTGGTATTGGTCGCAACACTGCTGCTTATATCCTAGAGAAAGCAGGCATCAGTGAAGACGTGAAAGTTCAAGACTGGAATGATGATCAATTAGCAGCTATTCGTACTATCATCAATGATGAGATCAAAGTAGAAGGTGCTTTACGTTCAGAAGTACAATTGAACATTAAACGTTTGATGGATATTGGATGTTACCGTGGACTACGTCACCGTAAGCACCTTCCAGTTCGTGGACAACGTACTAAGAATAACTCTCGTACGAGAAAAGGTAAACGTAAGACAGTTGCAAACAAGAAAAAAGCTACTAAATAATAAGTAAGAAATGGCTAAAAGTAAAAAAGTTACTAAAAAACGTATCGTAGTTATCGAGCCTGTAGGACAAGCTCATATCAACGCTACTTTTAACAACATCATCGTAACTTTGACTAATAATCAAGGTCAAACAATTTCATGGTCATCAGCTGGTAAAATGGGATTCAAAGGTTCTAAAAAGAACACTCCATACGCTGCTGGTCAAGCTGCAAGTGATTGCGGGAAAGTTGCTTACGACTTAGGATTACGTAAAGTTGAAGTTTTCGTAAAAGGACCGGGTGCAGGCCGTGAGTCAGCAATCCGTTCACTGCAAACAGTTGGTATCGACGTTACAACCATCAAGGATATTACTCCACTTCCTCACAACGGTTGTCGTCCTCCAAAACGCAGAAGAGTTTAATAACAATATTTGTTTAAGATAAGATTCGTCAGCTATAGGCTGATAGATACTTCAAACAGCACAAGAAATGGCAAGATATACAGGACCTAAGTCCAAAATAGCTCGTAAATTTAGAGAGCCAATTTTCGGCCCAGATAAGGCCTTAGAGAAAAAGAATTATCCTCCAGGTCAACATGGACCATCAAAAAGAAGAGGTAAACAATCTGAATACGCAATTCAGTTGTTAGAAAAGCAAAAAGCAAAATATACTTACGGAGTTTTAGAGCGTCAGTTCTCTAACTTGTTCGTAAAAGCGGCAGCTAAACAAGGTATTACCGGTGAGAACTTCTTGAAATTATTAGAAGCACGTTTAGATAATATCGTTTACCGTTTAGGCATTGCTCCTACACGTTCAGCTGCGCGTCAATTAGTATCGCACAAACACATTACAGTTAACGGCGAAGTTGTTAACATTCCATCATATAGTGTTCGCCCAGGTGACGTTGTTGCCGTTCGCGAGCGTTCTCAATCTCTTGAGGCTATCGTTAATTCAGTAGCTGGAAGAAAAATCAACAAATTTGGTTGGTTAGAGTGGAATGCAAATGAGCTTAAAGGTACTTTCTTAAGCTACCCTGAAAGAGCAGACATTCCTGAGAACATTAAAGAAAACTTAATTGTAGAGTTGTACTCTAAATAATAATTGATAACAACATGCATTTCATTGGGAGATGCATGTTGTTATTTTCTCATGTATAGTAAATAAACTTAAAAGAACATAAATGGCAATTTTAGCATTTCAAAGACCGGATAAAGTTATCATGCAGAAATCTACTGATTTTGATGGTACCTTCGAATTTCGTCCATTAGAGCCAGGATTTGGAGTAACTATTGGTAATGCTTTGCGCCGTATTTTATTGTCCTCACTAGAAGGATATGCAATTACGTCGATAAGATTCTCAGGCGTGTCGCACGAATTCTCTACCATCAAAGGTGTTGTAGAAGACGTTACGGAGATCATCTTAAACTTGAAACAAGTTCGTTTCAAGAAATCAGGTGAACAAGGCGATAACGAAAAGATCTTTGTAGTTATCAATGGTCAAGATCAATTTACTGCTGGTGATATTACGAAATTCTCCAACAATTTTACAGTTCTTAATCCTGATTTAGTTATCTGTAACATGGATAGCTCCGTTACTGTTGAGGTTGAACTTTCAGTAGCTAAAGGACGTGGATATGTGAATGCAGAGGAGAACAAGGTAACAGATGGTCCAGTAGGCGTAATCGCAATTGATTCTATCTATACTCCGATCAAGAATGTTAAATACACCATTGAGAATTACCGTGTAGAACAAAAAACTGACTACGAGAAATTGTTGTTGGACATTTCTACAGATGGTTCCATTCATCCAGAAGAAGCTTTGAAAGAAGCGGCTAAGATCCTTATCCAACACTTTATGTTGTTCTCTGACGAAAACATGTTGTTAGAGTCTCAAACTAAAGAAGAAACTAAGGTAGTTGATGAAGAGATCCTTCACATGCGTAAGATCTTGAAAACTGAATTGGTAGATCTAGATCTTTCTGTACGTGCATTGAACTGTTTGAAAGCTGCAGATATTCGCACATTGGCTGAGTTGGTAACATACGACGTAGCTGATATGTTGAAGTTCCGTAACTTCGGTAAGAAATCTTTGAGTGAAATCCAAGAATTGGTAAAATCGAAAGGTTTATCATTCGGTATGAACTTGGCTAAGTACAAGTTAGACGAAGAATAATAATTAACAATAATAATAAGCGACCTGTTGCGTAATTCCTCTTAGAGGTGGGTTGGTTCAACTCAGGAAATAAGAACGGTACGCACAAAAACAATTAACAAAATGAGACACGGAAAAAAAGTAAATCACTTAGGCCGCACTGACAGTCACCGTAAGGCGATGTTAGCTAACATGGCGACGTCATTGATCAAACACAAACGTATTACAACTACTTTAGCGAAAGCAAAAGCATTGCGTACTTATGTGGAGCCTTTGATTACAAAATCTAAAAACGACACGACTCACTCACGTCGTACGGTATTCGCTTACTTAAAAAACAAAGATGCTGTTACTATCTTGTTCCGCGAGATTTCAGAGAAAGTAGCATCTCGTCCAGGTGGTTACACACGTATCATCAAATTGGAAAACCGTTTAGGTGATAACGCGGAGATGGCATTCATCGAATTAGTAGACTATAACGAAGTTTATGGTAAAACTGCTAAGACGGAGAAAAAAGCTACTCGCCGTCGTGGAGCTACTAAGAAAAAAGCTACTGAAGCTACTGAAACCAAAGCAGCAGCAACTCCAGCAACAGACGATTTAACAATCGTTGAAGGTATCGGTCCTAAAATTGCTGAAGTATTAACTGCAGCTGGAATCAGCACTTACGCTGAATTAGCTAAAACTGATGCTGAAAAAGTAAAAGAAATTTTAACTGAAGCAGGATCTAACTTTAACACTGCAGATCCTACTACTTGGGCTGAACAAGCACAATTAGCTGCAGATGGTAAATTCGAAGAATTAGAAAAACTTAAAGCCGAATTAGACGGTGGTAAAAAAGTTGACGAATAATATTTTCGGTTTATAGAAGAAAGAGAGGTATCAGTTTTGATACCTCTTTTTTTATGCTATTTTAACCCAAATCGTTTTTAATTTATTTGTACATTTGACAATCTAAACTTTATTATTTTATTACACAATCCATGGAACTTTTTAATGTTTATCCTGTAACTCCCATTAATATCGTAAGAGCTAAAGGATCAATCGTTTGGGACGAACAAGGTACGGAATACCTTGATTTGTATGGTGGACATGCCGTAATATCTATCGGACATACGCATCCACACTATGTAGAATCAATCACCAATCAATTAAATAATATCGCTTTCTATTCGAATTCGGTGTTGATTCCAATCCAACGACGATTGTCAACCCTATTAGGGGAAGTTTCCGGAAAGAATGACTTCAGTCTATTCTTGTGTAATTCAGGTGCTGAAGCCAATGAAAACGCTTTGAAACTGGCTTCTTTTCATACAGGGAGAAGGAAAGTCATTGCATTCAGCAAATCCTTCCACGGAAGGACTTCCTTGGCAGTAGCTGCTACCGATAACCCAGCTATTGTTGCCCCAGTCAATCAAACGGACAATGTTGTTTTCTTACCATTCAATGATGAGGAAGCATTAGCAGCAGCTTTTGCCTCTTATGGCAATGAAATCGCGGCAGTGATTATTGAAGGTATCCAAGGGGTGGGTGGAATTCGAGAGGCTTCCATACCTTTCTTAAAATTAATCCGTTCCCTTTGTGATCAGTATGGAACTGTATTTATTGCCGATTCGGTACAGTGTGGTTATGGAAGAACGGGACTATTCTTCTCCCATGATTATGCAGGAGTGGAAGCCGATATCTATTCGATGGCGAAAGGAATGGGCAACGGTTTCCCAATAGGAGGTATCATTATCTCCCCTAAATTTAAGGCTTCATTTGGTCTTTTGGGCACTACCTTCGGTGGTAACCACTTGGCCTGTGCTGCAGCGGTTGCAGTTTTAGAAGTCATCAAACAAGATAATCTGCTTGCAAACGCAGAAGCTGTCGGAAATTACCTGATCGAAGAATTGAAGAAATTCGATAAGGTTTTGGAAGTACGCGGAAGAGGATTGATGATCGGTATTGAATTGCCAGAGGAATTGGCCCAAGTGAAGAAGGATCTTTTATTGAAAAATAAAATCTTTACGGGAGAGGCTAAACCAAATGTTATAAGATTGCTTCCGGCATTGAATATGAATAAAGAAATGGCAGATCGTTTTTTAACTGCATTTGACGAAAGATTAAAAGCATAAATCAACAAAATGAAGAAGTTTTTTTCCGTTGCGGATGTCGATAACCTAAAGGATATTGTTGCAGAAGCATTAGATATAAAGGCGAATCCGAATGCCCAAGAAGCATTAGGAAAACATAAAATGTTAGGCTTNNGAGCACGCAGAAAGCTGCCATGAATCTAGGGATGAATGTCATGGTGATGAATATGGACAAAGACGGATGGGCGTTGGAAACACGCGATGGTGTAGTGATGAATGGTACGACCGTTGAACATATTCGCGAGGCTGCGGCTGTTATGGGCGAATATTGCGATATCCTCGGCCTACGATCTTTCCCAACCTTGAAAGATAAAGAGGCAGATTATTCCGAAGATCTATTCAATAAGTTCATCAACTATTGTGGGGTTCCCATAGTTTCCTTAGAGAGTGCTACCAGACACCCACTACAGAGCTTAACGGATCTTATTACGATTACGGAACACAAGAAAAAGGATAAACCTAAAGTTGTTCTGGCTTGGGCTCCACATGTGAAGGCGCTTCCTCAGGCTGTTCCTAATTCCTTTGCCGAATGGATGAGCAAAGCACAGGAAGAAGGGCTATTAGATTTTACCGTTGCACAACCTGCCGGATATGAGCTGAATGAGGATTTTACCCAAGGAGCACATATTACTACTGACCTTCAAGAAGCCTTAAAGGATGCAGATTTTGTGTATGTGAAAAACTGGTCTTCCTATAAAGAATACGGTGCTGTCTATCCGGTGAATGAAAACTGGATGATGGATAATGAGAAATTAAAATTGACCAATGATGCGAAGGTTATGCACTGTTTGCCGGTCCGTCGAGATTTGGAATTATCCTCCGAGATATTGGATGGACCAAATTCGTTGGTGATCAAAGAAGCAAGCAATAGGGTGTGGGCTGCTCAAGTGGTATTGAAAAGAATGTTGGAGGACTTGAAAAGCTAAGAATTCATGTCGGTATTAAATATTATTAAGATTGGTGGGAATGTGATCGATGATGCCAATCAATTATCTGCCTTTTTGGAGAAATTTTCTGCGCTTCCAGGTCGCAAGATCCTGGTTCATGGCGGTGGTAAAATAGCGACCCGTATTGCAAGTGATATGGGGATCGAGGCCAAAATGGTAGAGGGAAGAAGAATAACGGATGCAGCGATGTTGGATGTGGTGACCATGGTCTATGCCGGGTTGACCAACAAGAATATCGTTGCTGAACTTCAGAAATATAACTGTGATGCCATCGGCTTATGCGGGGCAGATGCAAACGTGATCAAAGCTGTAAAAAGGCCCGTAAGAGAAATTGATTATGGTTTTGTGGGCGATATCCTTGCCGACT
Organism: Sphingobacterium sp. UBA1575; assembly: GCA_002322865.1. Classification (GTDB taxonomy): domain Bacteria; phylum Bacteroidota; class Bacteroidia; order Sphingobacteriales; family Sphingobacteriaceae; genus Sphingobacterium. The sequence goes on from DCOH01000024.1 coordinate 47,596, forward strand.
CCATCAATGGCCTAGCCATTAAAAAGTTATTGGAAGCAGAATTTATCCCGGTATTCTCTGCCATTACCCATAATGGACATGGGCAGCTCCTGAATACCAATGCGGATACCATTGCTTCTTCACTGGCGGTTGCACTGTCTAAGCTATATGAAGTATCACTGATTTATTGTTTCGATAAAAATGGTGTTCTAAAAGATGTAAATGATGATAATTCCGTGATTGAGACCATTAAATCATCGGAGTTTGAAACGTTAAAGGAAGGAAAAGTAATCCATGATGGCATGATACCAAAGCTATTCAATGCTTTTGATGCCATATCCAAAGGAGTTACCAACGTTTATATTGGCCATGCCAATAACCTGCATCTTTTTCAACAGCGTAAATTCGGAACCTGTTTGATTGCTTAACAGCGGGGAACTATTTTTCCCCTATAAACGAACCTAAACACGTGAATAGAATTACGATTATTGGCGGAGGAAACATAGGATTATCCTTAGCTAGAGGCTTGGTAAAGGCCGCTTATTGCGATGCCCAATCCATTACGATTACACGCCGCAACCTTTCCTCTTTGGAAGAGGAAAAGAAAGATGGGTTTAATGTAAGTGACCAGAACCCCGAAGCTATTTCTGATGCTGACTATATTGTATTAGCTATTCTTCCTCAACAGATCCGAAATGTAATGGATGAGATCGCGCCTACACTGAGAGCCGATCAGACCATTATTTCCGTAGCATCAGGTGTTTCCTGTGCGGATATCAAAGAGGTATTAGGACAAGATAAGGTCGTCATAAGGGCAATGCCCAATACCGCTATCGCCATCGGACAATCCATGACCTGTATATCCACAGATCAAGCGGATCAGGAAAAGATCGATGAAGTTTCTAAAATGTTCGAATCGGTAGGTTCGGTCGTGGTAATCAACGAAGATCTGATGACCTCCGCCACTGCCTTGTGTGCCTGTGGGATTGCCTTTTTTCTGAGAGGTATCCGAGCGGCCAGCCAAGGAGGTGTAGAGATAGGTTTCCATGCGCATGATGCCCTTAAAATGGCTATTCAGACAGCCAAGGGAGCTGCCGATCTCTTACTTCAAATGGGAAGCCATCCAGAAAGTGAAATCGATAAAGTTACTTCACCAAAAGGTTGTACCATTGCCGGGCTGAATGAAATGGAACATAACGGCTTCAGCTCAGCCTTTATCAAAGGCATAAAACTATCAGCCAAAAAAGCAGGAGGATTATATAATGACTGATGTAGATTTACTGATCGCGGAAAGTACGGATCTCTTACAACAATTGATCCGGACAACCTCCTATAGCAGGGAGGAATCCGAAACCGCAGAAATCATAACCCAATTTTTAATCAATGCGGAGATCCCCTCCGAACGCGTAGGGAATAATGTGATTGCGTACAATAAGTATTTTGAGGAATCCAAGCCGACTGTTTTACTCAATTCGCACCATGATACCGTAAAACCAAATCCTGCCTATACCAAGGATCCCTTTCTCCCGCAGATAGAAGATGGTAAACTTTTTGGATTAGGAAGCAATGATGCTGGAGGATGTTTAGTTTCTTTGATTGCTGCATTCCGCTATTTCAATGAACTCCAAGACCTCCCTTTCAATCTCTGTCTCTTGGCTTCGGCCGAAGAGGAGGTGTCTGGTAAGGGCGGGGTAGAAGAGGCCTATAAACACCTTAAACCATGTGATTTTGCCATTGTAGGCGAACCAACCCTATTGGATTTGGCTATAGCTGAAAAAGGATTGATGGTGCTCGACTGTGAAGCATTAGGGGAAGCGGGCCATGCCGCAAGAAATGAAGGTGTAAATGCAATATATAAAGCATTGGATGATATCCAATGGTTCCAAACCTTTGAATTCCCGAAGAAGTCTGCCTCCTTAGGGCCAGTTAAAATGAGTGTCACCATGATCGAAGCTGGCTCACAACATAATGTCGTTCCGGCAAGTTGTAAGTATGTGGTGGATGTGCGCACAACCGATGTTTATAATAATGAAGAAGTACTTCAGATCATTAAAGAGAACATCAAGAGTGTAGTCCAGGCGCGTTCTACGCGATTGAATCCATCTTCCATCCCTATGGACCATCCTGTAGTAAAAGCTGGACTAGCATTAGGGAAAAAGACCTATGGCAGCCCGACTATGAGCGATCAGGCACTATTGCCGATTCCATCCGTAAAAGTTGGACCAGGAGATTCTGCAAGATCCCATTCGGCCGATGAATTTATTTATCTGAAAGAAATTGATGAGGGGATCCGATTTTATATCGCCTTATTAGAAAATATAAAAAGCGGGATATAATTCATATCCCGCTTTTCTTTTTCACATGAAGCGACTCGCTTAGGAAACGCTTCGATTATAAAGTGATCTGTCTTTTGATGCTTTCTTCAAGCGAGATGATCGTTTCTGTACGTTGGATTCCCTTTAAGCCTTGGATATCCTCGTTCAAAACTTTTCTTAAATGAGAAGTGTCGCGGCAAACTATTTTAGCGAATGCACTGTACTGACCCGTACAATAGTGCAATTCCACAACTTCTTTAACCTGTTTTAGCTGTTCTACAGCATCTGCATACTGCGAACCCTTCTCTAAATAGATACCTAAGAAGGCAGTGATGTCAAATCCGACCTTTTGAGGGTTAATAATTAGGTTTGAACCACTAATTATACCTAATTCTTCCATTTTTTTCATTCTAACATGGATGGTTCCTCCGGAAACTATCAGTTTTTTTGCAATTTCGGTGTATGGAATAGAAGCATCTTCCATTAAAATGGATAAAATTTGAACATCCAGGTTGTCTAAATCGTAATTTGAATAGTTTTTCTCCATAAAAATGGTATTTATTTGTTATTAAAATAGTTTATTTTTAAAAATATCGAAAAAAATCAAATAATTTTCAATTATTTTCGACAAAATATTAAATTTGATTCAACAAACATGGTAAATCATTGAAAATATCATGTTCCTTCCCTCAAAATAACATAGGTTTATAATTGGTTAGCGTTGAAGCTTCTCGCCCGAGAAGCTTCTTCCATTTAAATTCTAACCCCTAAAACCTTGGTATTTTATATTTTTTCAAAAATAACAACATTTATTGGTATTTTAATAATCGATTAATAATATTTTGGTAATTTAATTAACATATTTGCATTTGACTATTGGAGTTATAATTACTTAATATTTTGTACATTCGAAAAGCGGATAAATTAATGGTTATGAAAGAGGATGATGTAAAGATTTCGAGGAAGAAGCCTATTTTTCCAGTGGGTCCAGGCTTATTAAAATACCTAAAGGCTTACCAAAGGGACGGGAAATTACCTCTGGCCTATCGGGATCTATTGAATTTTCATGAAACTATTCCTTCTATCGATAAAAATGGAGTTGATACCCTTTGGGAAATCCCGCTTTACCCGCCACATGTACAGGATCAACTGTACGATCAACTGAAAATTGTTTATGCCCAATTGAAAGCTTCGGGAAATACCCGTATCGTTCAGCATAAAGTAATCGAAAAGATCGAATTCTGCGCCTTTGGCAATACGCATCCATTCCGGATCAAGATCGTCAATCGGTTGAACGATGTGTATGATTACTTCTATATCAAGCAAGCCGATGCTTCCAGAATATATGGATTGGAATTGGAGGAGATCCTTTCCCCCAATCAAGTCAATTACCTTTATGATCGGGATACCTTAGTGGAGGAGCATATCGTCGGAATACCAGGCGATACCTTTAGTAAGGGTCGGATGTTTTCGCCAGATTATAACCAGACCAGGATTGCCAAGGAGTTTGTGAAATTTAATGAGCGATGTGTGATTTCCATGTTAGGCGATATGCGGGCTTATAACTTTGTGATGCAGATTACCCCTGATTTTGATGATTTCCAATTCCGGATTCGGGCCATTGACTTTGATCAGCAGTTTTACGAAGGCAATATCAAAGTATATATGCCGCAATTCTTCAAAGAGAACTTTCCCTATGTAAAACTGTCTATGGAACATCTCAATGATAAAACGGTCCTGCAATATCAACAGGAAGAGCGATCATCCATCGTACATCGGGTCCGTAGCGAAAGGCATCGGATCAAAGATTTGCGGGATGCATCTAAAACCCAACAGCTATCCACGCCAGAAAATATCGAACGGTTAAAGGTTCAATATGCCAAATACTATGATAATGAGAATTATTTCCACTGCGAATCCATGACCGACATCATCGAAATGAATGTGAAAAACGTGATCCGCCAAGTGCAATTATAGCAAACTGTCTCAGTGTTTCTGAATAAAAAACAGTAGATTTTACTTTACCCTTTTCTGATTGTCTTTGACAAAGGCCTCCCAACCTGAATAGGATTTACCGGTTTGGGTATCGTTTTGTTGGAAGGAATGACATACAGCTACGGCAAGGCCGTCCGTGGCATCCAAGAACTCCGGCGTTTCTTTGAACCCCAATAAATTCTGCAGCATGGCAGCCACCTGTTCTTTACTGGCATTTCCACTGCCTGTAACCGACTGTTTAATCTTTCTTGGGGAATATTCAAAGATGGGGATATCCGATTGCAGCGCCGCAGCCATCGCCACACCCTGCGCCCGACCAAGCTTCAGCATCACTTGGATATTCTTTCCATAAAAAGGAGCCTCCAAGGCAACGCAGTCGGGTTGGTACTGTTCAATCAATGCAGAAGTCTTTTTGAAAATCCGCTGAAGCTTTAGGGCATGATCATCCAGATGCCCCATCTTGATCACGCCAAGGGTGATCAGGGAGATCTTTTTGTTCACTTCTTTTACAATACCATAACCCAGAACTACTGTTCCAGGGTCGATACCTAAAATAATCCTTTCCTTCGCTTTTTCCTTTTGCATGCTACAATATTACGATTTTGTCAATCATTGCACATTAAAAACCGTTATTAATTAAAAAATTGTTAAAATTGTGCTTTCATAACGGAGTTGACAAAGATTCAAAAAAAATATCTCAATATTCTCATTAAAGTAGGCATCGTGGCTTTGGCCATGTGGTTCGTCTTTTCTAAAGTCAGCAACCAGAACAACCTGCTTGCCTTCAAGAAACTGATCCAGGATATTGATCATACCACCATGTGGTTCATCATTGTCGTTGTTTTCTTATTGATGTTCCTGAACTGGTTTTTAGAGGTCGTTAAATGGAAGTTCCTCGCCCGTAAAATTGAAGAATTATCCTTATGGAAAGCAACCAAATCTGTTTTTTGCGGATTGACCTGGGCTATTTTTACCCCCAATAGAATAGGGGAGTATGGCGGTAGGATCATGGTCCTAAAGCCCGAACATCGAGCAAAAGCAGCCGTCTCTATGGGGGTAGGCTTGTTCGGTCAATTGGTGCTAACCTCGGTGTTTGGTGCCCTCAGTATTGCTTGGTTCGTCACTAAATTCATTGACACCCCAACTCCGGTCGACTTTGGAATCTGGATATTGGCAATCATCTATGCCCTGGCGTTCGTCGTCCTTTATTTCAATGTCTCCTGGATCGATTACCTGGTTGGAAAAATCAAATTCCTCCAAAAGATCAAACCCTTTTTCGCTGTATTGGAGGATTATTCCACGAAAGAATTGGCCTATGTGTTATGGCTTTCCACCTGCAGGTTTGCCATCTTTACTTCCCAATACATTATCCTGATGTTGATCATCCTGCCTGAAATACCTTTGGTCTCTATGGTATTGATGATTTTTATTATGTTCTTCATTCAATCGGCCCTGCCTACCTTGGATATTTTCGACTTTAGTGTCCGCAGTTTTGTGGCAAGTAATTTATATGCCTATATTACGACCCAAGAAATCGCAGTCATGGCTATTGTATCCTTTGTCTGGTTTGTCAATTTGATCTTCCCGGCTATTATTGGTTCCTTTTTTGTATTAAACGTGAATTATATCGGTGATTCTAAGTCTTAGTTTCTATTTGTTCATCATGACCATTGTTTATGTGGTCCTTGTCCTTTACATGCGAAATGGTTGGATGCGGATTCCATATTTTAAAAGCGAAGAGCATTTTCCGAACGAAAAGGTCTCCATCATTATTGCCGCCCGAAATGAAGAGCAGAATATAGCAAAGACCTTGGATGGCATCATGGCACAAGATTATCCAAAAGAACTACTGGAAGTTATTGTTATTGATGATCACTCTACCGATAAAACAGGACTGATCATACAATCCTATGCCACACGAGGTGTCAAATTGATCACTCTTAATGAGGGCAGCAAATTGAATTCCTACAAGAAATTTGCCATCAATAAGGCGATCATTGCTTCCGAAGGTGATATCATCATTACCACAGATGCCGACTGTCAAATGGGTCCTAAATGGGTCAGGACCATCATATCCTACATGGTATTGAACCAAAAACAGATGGTTTCCTCGCCTGTATCTTACCATGAAGAAAAATCCTATTTCGAAAAACTACAAACATTGGAATTTCTGTACCTGATAGGCTTAGGGGCTTCGGGAATTGGAAATGAGAATCCAACTACTTGTAATGGAGCTAACCTAGCGTATAGAAAATCCTTATTCTTTGAAATGGGAGGGTTTAAGGGTATTGATGACCTGGCTTCAGGCGATGATGAACTATTGCTGCATAAGGTTGCTGAGAACCATTCTGCCTGGATTGGTTTCTGTAAATCAAGGGATGCCGTAGTCTATACAGATGCGAAGGAGAATCTCAAAGCCTTCTTGAACCAGAGGCGCCGTTGGGCATCCAAGAGTACAAAATATAAGGATAAAAAAGTAGTGGTTTTAGGGGTATGTATTTGGATCTTTAATCTTGTTTTCTTGGGTAGTCTGCTCTCCGTGTTGGTCTTGGACAAGGATGCCCAAACATTGGTGCTTGTTTCCCTCATCTTTAAATTTTTGTGCGAACTGGCTTTTCTTTACCCCGTTTTAGCTTTTATGAGGCGGAAAGAATTATTGGTTAACCTACCTTTGCTTACCGTTATACACCCTTTATACCTGGTTTACATCGGAATCATGGGGAATATCGGAAAATACGATTGGAAAGGTAGAACGGTCAAATAGACTTGAACGACTAGGAAATACCTAATTTTCTTCTTTTACTTTTGCCCGGATTGCCTCTTCGGCTTTTTTCACCACTTCTTCCAAACTTAATCCTTCCGTAGGGATTGGATCAAGCACTTCCCAAGTCATATGGGTAAATGGACGTAAAGGAAATGAACCCCACTGCACCATTTTATAGGATCCGTTGATCGCAATTGGTACCACCAAAGCATCTGGATTTTTCTTTAACAATGTCGCTATTCCGCCTACCGAAAAGGCTTTCATTTTACCCGTTTTCGTCCTGGTTCCCTCCGGAAATATAAATGCCGACCAGTTATGTTGTTTCATGTTGTTAGCAAGCTTTAAAATCTCTGCAATAGATTGTTTGGGATCCTTACGGTCGATGTTCGCGGCTCCTCCATGTTTTAGGTTAAAAGAGATGCTGGGGATATTGGCTGTCATCAGTTCCAATTTGCTGATGAATTTGCCATGAAACCTTCTCAAAAAGAAAATCAAAGGTGGAATATCATAGGTACTTTGGTGGTTTGCAATGAAGATGATAGGTCTACCTGTAGGCAGGTTTTTATTGTCGATAAATTCTGTTCTATTGAATAAGGTATAATTACAGGCTACCAACAGACCATTCAGGATATCAACACTTTTTTTATGTGCACTATAACCACCCAACTTTAAACATAACCATTGAATAGGATGGAATATCAATAATGAAAGTGCAAATGACAAATAAAATATAGGGGTTAGGATATATCCTAATACTTTTCTCATAATCAAATTAAAAATTGAGCAAATATACATAATTGAATATTATGCACCGTTTAATGTTTTAAAAACAAAATATTATTCAATTAAATTTGAATAATATTAAAGTTATATTTAATTTTATTAAAATTAAACACTTAAAAATGAAATTTCCACTGCATTGTCCTGCATGTAATCATGAAATGACCGTCGTTAAGCTTCATTGCGATTCCTGCCATACGGAAGTAGCAGGAAAATTTGGATTGCCCATGTTCCTCAAATTAGAGCCTGATGAACAGGATTTTATCATGCAATTCTTGCTCGACTCCGGAAGCCTTAAAGAAATGGCTAATAAAATGGGGAAGAGCTATCCTACCGTTCGGAACAAATTGGATGAACTTATTGAAAAAATTAAAAAACTTCAAAATCTAGAACATGAAAAGTAATATACTGTCAAAAATAATTTACCCATTTGAAAACAACACAAGCAATTTTTTGCTGATTTTCGGATGCTGTTCCTTTCTTTTATTGTGCTTTCTGGGATATCAATGGGAATTTATTTCCGATGGAATAATACAGATGCATCATTCGAAACCTAGAGAATTTTGGAAAGTGTTTATCAACAACCTGATCAACACGACCTCCCTCAGTCTGCTGATGTTTTTCCTGGCAAGATTAATTTATTCCAAATCTCGGTTTATTGATGTATTAATCGTGGTGTTAGTTACGCAGGTCAATCTGGTTTTCATCGCTGTGATTTTGTTAAATCCTATGTTAAAAGAAATAACGGACAACATTATTCCTTCTGTAATAAATGGTGCTATAAAAACCGATAGGGGGATGTTAAATCAATTATTTTGGATTTCCATTGCGTCCATATTTGCATTGCTATTTCTGTTACTGTTTTTCTTTTTGCTGGTTCAGGGTATGAAAATTGCCATGAATAGCAAAAAGGGATATCATGGAATCATCATTATTGTGATGACTCTGCTATTGGATGCGTTATTATGGATCACAAGACCTTATATCAATTAAAAATGAAGAAATATTTATTTATACTATTTACGCTGTTTGGATGCAGCTTAAGCTTTGGACAATCGTTTGAAGGCACTTGGGAAGGAAGTTTGGAAATTCAGGGCATGGAACTCCCCTTGGTTTTTGAACTGAAATATGATGGCGAATGGAAGGGTACCATGCAAAGTCCGAAACAGTCGAAACAGAAGGTACCTTTATCGAGCATCAAAGCGAGTGCAGATTCTATTTATATAGAAGTGAAAATGATCGGCCTAAAATATGCCGGTAAGCTGAGTTCGGATAAGCAAGCTATTGATGGTATCTTTCAGCAAGGTGGAATGAAAGCGCCCATGCGGATGCTTAAAAAAGATCCTGCAACCGTTGTTACGGATTTTCCAAAGGTCAGATCGCAAAAAGTGAACCCACCATATAGTTACGACACCTTGGATATACAATTTCCCAATACTGCTGAGAAGATCAAATTGGCTGGTACCATCACCAAACCCAAAGGGGAAGGAAGGTATCCTGCGGTGGTTTTGGTCAATGGTTCAGGGCCTCTAGATAGGAATTCGGCCATGTATGGACATGAGCCCTTCAAGGTCTTGGCAGATTATTTAACCAAACAAGGGGTAGTGGTGTTACGATACGATGAACGAGGTGTTGGCAAATCGGAAGGGGATTTCAAAAGCGCTACCTCCGCAGATTTAGGGAAAGATGCCTTGGCGGCCATCAAATACTTAAGGACACAATCGAATGTTGATCCTAAAAAAGTGGGCATTATCGGTCACAGTGAAGGCGGACTCATTGCCTTTTTATTGGCAGGACAACGAATTGCCGGCTTGGATTATATTGTTTCCTTAGCTGGACCCGCTATACGGATCGATTCCTTGATGATCCTTCAGAATGAAGCCTTGGCCAAAAATAGTGGTACAACGATCGACCCAGATCAATTGGCGATGATCAAACGGAATTATGAAATTGCTAAGGGTAATCTGTCCACTGAAAAAGCTTTTCAGGCCATCATGGCAAATATGAAAACCATTCCTGGAAGTCAAGAAGCTGATTTTGCCGATCAGATTGCCGTGCTCATTACGCCATGGTACAGGTATTTCCTAAAAATAGATCCTGCCCCTTTTATCCGTAAAATTAAGGTTCCTGTTTTCGCTGCCTATGGGGGAAAGGATATTCAAGTCACCTCCACCGAAAACTTGGAAAGCTTAACCGATAATCTGGCAAAGCAACCGAAGAATGAAATAAAGTTATATCCCAACCTGAACCATTTGATGCAACCCGCCAAAACCGGTGGAATCGGAGAATATCCAGAGATACCTATCAGCATAGATCCAGGGCTGATGCAAGATATCGCCAATTGGATAAAGGCTTTATAAATAATCAGAATATAAAAAAGGGGAACATGTTAACATGTTCCCCTTTTTTTATATATCCTATTTAATTATTTGAATACAATGGAAGAGCGCCCCATGATGGAGTTGTCTGCATACAGCAAAATGGTGTATGCACCTTTTTCAAATTTATGATCCTCGTCAGACCAAACCATTTGATATTCCTGGCCGTTATTCGAAAAATTGATTGACTGTTTGAAGGTGTATTGAAGCTTTTCTCCGTGAACATAAAAAAGATCTTCTGAATCGGCGATCAAATTTCCTTTTGGATTGATGATTCGTACGTAGATATCTTTTTTGCCTGTTTCGGCTAAAGGATTATCGGCAATAGTAAAGTTGATCTGCATCTTATCGATACGCTTGGCTTTGGTTTCCAATTCCACATCCCCACTTTTCTTCATTTCAACTCCTGCAATATGAATGTTGGATACCTTTAGGTTCGAAGCTTTGGAGATCTTGTCGGATAGCTGTCTCTTTTCGGTGCTTAGGGTATTTGCTCTTGTTTTATTGATTTCAGATTCCTCCTTCAACTGCAGGTTAGATTCTGCTAATAATTCATTTTTTATCTTGAGCCCGGTAACTTCATCCTTCATTTTCGATACCTGATCTTTCAATCGGGCAACATCCTGTTTCGCACGCTCCACTTGCGCATCCGTAACTTCGCCTTTTTCCAAAGCCGTACGTAATTCCTCAATCTTGATTCGTGCCGTTTTTTCGGCATTGATCAATGCCTCATTTGATTCATAATCCTGGGACTTTAGATTGTCCAATTCTGCTTCTATGCGGTCTATCTCCGTTTGAAGATTCTCTTTTTGAAGGGTTACGGTGTAAAGCTTTTCTCCTGAGGATTTAAACTTTACATAAAAATATATGTTTGTAGCAAGTAAAGCTGCAATAGCAATAATAAAGAAGTAAACCTTTGAATTATCTCTCTTTCCAACGGGATCATCAACCGAATTCTGGCTGTTTACTTTATGTTCCTCAGTTTTCATATTATATAACGCTGAAAATTATGTTTGTCCTGTAAAGGATTCACATAATCGCAAAAATGATTCCTAATAAATAATTAAGTTTGATAGCAAATACTGTTCCAAATGCTATTACTCAAAATAATTTAAGGTATCAAAGCCACCTGCTTTCAGGTATTCTTCCTTCTGCATGAGTTTAAGGTCAGAAAGAACCATCTCATTTACCAACATATCTAGGCTATATTTTGGTTTCCAGCCCAGTTTTTGATTGGCTTTAGTTGGGTCGCCAATCAGTAAATCCACTTCCGTCGGGCGGTAATAACGAGCATCTACCTTGACAACGGTCTGTCCTAATTTTATTTTTTCTGGGTCTAGTCCCAATGCTTTTAATTTCTCGTCGTTGCGGTCGATGATAACCCCTTTTTCAGCTTCTGCTTTACCAGAGAATTCCACTTCTACGCCCAGCTCAGCAAAGGCCATTCGCACAAATTCCCTTACTGTGGTGGTTATTCCGGTGGCAATGACAAAGTCTTCCGCTGTTTCCTGCTGAAGGATAAGCCACATCGCTTCCACATAATCTTTGGCATGTCCCCAATCGCGTTGCGCTGAAAGGTTACCAAGGAATAATTTATCCTGCAAGCCTAAAACAATCTTCGCAGCTGCTCTTGTGATTTTACGGGTCACGAAGGTTTCCCCACGAACTGGACTCTCATGGTTGAATAAAATACCATTGCAAGCATACATGTTATAGGCCTCCCGATAGTTGACCGTAATCCAGTAGCCATAAAGTTTAGCTACCGCATAAGGACTGCGCGGATAGAATGGTGTCGTCTCACTCTGTGGCACCTGTTGTACCAAGCCGTATAGCTCAGAAGTAGATGCTTGGTAGATGCGGCAATGTTCCACCATTCCCAACAAACGAACCGCCTCTAAAATCCGAAGCGTTCCTAAACCATCCGCATTTGCGGTATATTCTGGCGTATCGAAACTAACCTTAACATGNNAAACATGCGATTGGGCAGCAAGATTATAGATCTCGTGTGGTCTGGTTTCTTGAATGATGCGGATCAGGTTGGTAGAATCGGTCAGATCGCCATAATGAAGCACGAAATTACGACCCAATTGGTGCGGGTCTTGGTATAGATGGTCTATCCGATCGGTATTGAAAGAAGAACTTCTTCTTTTCAATCCATGAACGATATAACCCTTTTTTAGTAAAAACTCAGCTAAATAAGCACCATCTTGACCAGTAATACCGGTAATCAGCGCTACTTTTTGATTCTCTTGACTCATTCTACTGTTAATATCCGACAAATATATTGCAAATAAACAGCAAACGATTGATATATAAAAAATAAAGCCGCAGATTTCTCCGCGGCTTTTTCAAATATTTAAGAAAACTTAGTTCGCCACGCGACTAAATTTAAATAATAAGGTACCTTGTCCATTGTCCAATGGAATCGGCATACGCATTTCCAAACCGTTTTCATCGGCGTAGGATAGATCCAAACGGTATCCACTTGTTACGTTGGCAGCCTTATCTCCAGCATACAATTTCTTGAACTGGAAAGAGGGTTGTCCACCTGTTTTGCCTGGGTTAAAGATAGACCAAAAGATGGTACGAACCGCACCATTGGCACAAAGATTACCTTCCGCATTGAACGTAATGGTTCCGCGTTGGTTTCCTCCTGGCAAATCCCAGATCGAGCCAATGAAACAATCTACCGGTGCCTCATCAAAAATGTTCTTAATGGTATAAGAACTTGGAATGTTCTCCCGAGTAACGGAATTTAAAACCCATTTTCCTTTTACTCCTGAACGCCATTGCGATGCTGTAGGTCCTTGTCCTGATACTTCAGTACCGGCGCCTGTACCACCCTTCTTCTGGGCTCCACAACTACCCAAGATTAACACACAGGTTAACAGGGTTAAAAATGAAAAAATACGTTTGTGCATATTACAAAGTTTAAAATAGTATATTAAATGTATATTCGTAGCAAAATAACGTTTGAAATTTTGATGAACAAAACATCCAAAAATCATACCATAAGCAAAATTGTTGCCAAGGCTATTCTAAGATTTATCTTAATTATACTCCTCCTTGGAATTGCTTTTAGCTTCAGCAAAGATGCTAATTTACTCGATAAGGTCTCCCTCTTTTTTCCCCATAAATGGGCTATATTTGCACCTATAACATTATTTGTCATCTTCTTATTGCTGATGTTCATCATGTTAAGGGAAAAATATAGGAAAACAGATATCAATTGGCTTTTTAGTTTGAGCGGAGCTTTTCTGCTGTTTTATCTGATCATGCTCTATTCCCGCATCTATCCGATGCTCTAAAAAAATATTTTAATATGGATAAATCAAAGATTTGGGCCATTGGTAAAAATTTGCTTAAAGTACTCATTACTGTGGGTGCTATTTACTGGTTGATCAGCAAATTGGATCCTAAACAAATCCAGGAGGTAAAGGATGCGCTGCTTTCCAGTAATCCATTATACCTGGTCTTGGCACTACTTTTTTATTTTATTTCTATTGTCATTGCATCATCCCGATTAAATTCCTTCTTTAAGGCGATAGGCTTGATTCTTCCGGAGCGCTATAATTTTAGATTATATCTTCTAGGCCTTTTGTATAATTTCTTTCTACCTGGTGGGATAGGAGGCGATGGCTATAAGATCTTCTTTATCAAGAAGAATTTTAATATATCGAGGAAGAAGGTTTTGGGGGCCGTGTTTTTTGATCGGTTAAGTGGTCTTTGGGCATTAGGGATTGTCTCTGGGGCACTAATTATCTTTATGCCGCGTTTTGCGATTCCTAATACAGTTACTATTGCGGTTTTGCTCATTGGAACCTTTAGTTACCTATATATACTGCGGTTATTTTTCAAGGAATTTCTGGCGAACTTTGTGATCACGCATCTTAAAGCCTTATTTGTGCAAGGTTTTCAGGCAGCAGCAGTGATCTGTATCTTATATTCCATTGGATTTGACGATAAATTTTCACCTTATATATTCATATTTATGGTGACTTCCCTTACGGCTATTATTCCATCCATAGGTGGAGCTGTAGGCGTGAGGGATTCGGCGATGTTGTACCTGTCGACCTACTTAAAGCTTGATGGGCATATCTCCTTAATCATATCCATGACATTTTATATCATCTCCTTGATCGTTGCATCAAGCGGGATCTATTATATTTTTAGACCTCAACGCTTAGGGGCCGATCGTTTACCATCGGCTAAAGAAGTGGAGGCAGAAATCGAAAAAGAAGAAGAATAATGGCAAATATTGTTATCACGGGAGCAAGCAGCGGAATAGGTTTTGAAGCTGTGCTGGATTTGACCGCAAATAAGGATCATCAGGTTATTGCGTTGGCAAGATCAGCAGATAAACTTCGAAAATTACATGAAATTGCGAGTTCGCTGAATCATGATGGCGGGAAATTATATCCTGCCCAATTTGATATTGTATATGATAATTATCCGGATTCTTTAGTGCCATTTATCCAATCAAAATTCGGTACGGTGGATATCTTGATCAACAATGCCGGAGCATTGATCAATAAGCCATTTTTGGAATCTTTAGCGGAGGATTTTGCACAGATGCTGCAGTCCAACCTGATCGGACATGTGAATATGATCAGGCATATTGTGCCTCTGATGACGAATGGTGGGCATATCGTGAATATTTCCAGTATGGGTGGTTTTCAGGGATCTTCCAAATTTCCCGGTCTTTCTGCCTATTCTTCCAGTAAAGGCGCTTTGTCGATCTTGACGGAGTGTTTGGCTGAGGAATTTAAGGATAGGAATATCCAGGTCAATTGCTTGGCTTTAGGATCGTCGCAGACGGAGATGTTCGAGGCCGCGTTTCCGGGTGTTGAAGCAGGTACATTGGCTTTTGAGATGGGAAGATATGTCGCAGAGTTTGCGCAGAACGGTAATAAATATTATAATGGCAAAGTCTTGCCGGTCGCTAATACTACGCCATAGTTTTTAAGAATTGCTCTACATCGCGTCATTTCGAGGAGTATAACCGCGTCATTGCAAAGAACTCTACGTCATTGCGAGGAACTCTACGTCATTGCGAGGAACGAAGCAATCTTTCGGCTATGTGGCGCCCTTATGTCATCCTGAGCATCGTCGAAGGATCTGTACGGTTACTTACGAACAGAAGCTTCGACTACGCTCAGCATGGCATGTGGGAAGATTGCTTCGTCGTGCCTCCTCCCAATGACGTTGAAGATTGCCTCTTCGCAATGACGTTCCTACTCCATATCCGATTCCTTGAACAAAGGCAGGATTATCGTAAAGGTAGTTCCAATACCCTCAAAAGTCTTAAAGGTAATATCCCCTTTCATCGACTCTACTGTCTTCTTCACAAAAGCCAATCCCAAACCCGTACCCGAACTTTTTGTGGTGAAATTAGGTTGAAAAATCTTTGGTAATACCTCGGCCGGTATACCCATACCATTATCCTTAACAGTGATCCGCACATGTTCTTGGTCCGGATATTCCAGGATAATACTGATCAGATGCTTCTTCCGGGTAATGGATGCCTCAATAGAGTTTTTAATCAAGTTATTAAACGTGCGTAACAATTGGTCCCTATCCCCATACACCCAGATCTGCTCATCTTCGGTATTATTGATGACTTTGATATAGGTATTATGGCTATTATGGAACACATTCGCCGACTTATTGATCTTCTCAATAATATTGATCTTCGCCAGTTCCGTATCCGGTAGTTTCGCGAAATTCGAAAACTCTGTCGCAATGCGGGATAAACTATTGATCTGCTCAATAAAGGAATTGGAAAATTTATGGAACCTCTCTTCAAACCGAGGATCATTTTCACTGTAACTCCTCGAAAGCATCTGAATTCCCAATTTCATCGGAGTCAACGGATTCTTGATTTCATGCGCAATCTGCCTGGCCATCTCTCGCCAGGCATATTCCCGTTCCGTATTCTTCAGCTGTTTTGCATTCTCCTCCAATTTAACGATCATGAAATTATACTCCTTCACCAGTGCCCCAATTTCATCGTCACGTTCCCAATAAAGCGGTTCATTGGGTTTATTACTGAATATGGTCTCCGACAATTTTCGACCGATCAAACTCAATGGTTTGGTAATGGAATTGGCGACCAAAACCGTTACAAAACCCATTCCCAAAACGATAATGGTGTAAATATTCAGTAAGGTATTCAATAAGAGGTTCTGGCTTCTGTTTTCTTCCTCTTGTGAGGTAAAATAAGGAATGCTTAAAAATACCAAGGTATCAAAGTCGTTGTTTCTTATTGTTGCATAGCTTGAATTGTAATTAAAGCGTACAATGCGTTCTCCAATATAAGCATCCGTTTTCTTGGCCACATTGAGCGCATTGAATGCCAAAGGATTTATGAAGCTTGAAACCAGTTTCGTATCGTAGATTCGGGGTTGGGTAGTGAACTTTAACTTCCCATTCTTATCATAAAGGTTGAAATCGGTTACCGTAGTCTCGGAAAGTTGTCTGATGATTTCACTGATCTGTGAATCTGAATCTTCCGATGTTGCCTCTAAACGGTTTTCGATCTTTTTAACCACATCCAAGATATAACTTTGACGCTGTTGGATCTTGGATTTTTCAAATTGCCTATTGATACTGATAAAGGAAATAAATCCGGAGATAACAACGGCAAAAATTACCACACCTACAATCATCGTTTGAATCCTAGTACTGTATTGGATCCTATTAATGATTAATTTGAAGTGGTACTTAACACTTAAAAAGTTGAACGACTTTTGTGCAATGGTAGAAGCAATATATCGTACTGTATTGAACAAAAGGAAAAAGATATACAACGATAGGAAAAGGAAGGAAAAAATGGCCACCGATTGCCAGAAAGTCATCAATGGTGAGCTGACCACTAAGGTAGAATGCTGATCAGGTTTATAGACGACATGGAAATAACCATTGAAATCCTCGATATTCTCATATTGCTGGATCTTTCCGCCAAAATTGACATCCTTGTTCGGGTAAGTGAATGAACCGTTCTGGGTAAGCAGATTGCCATCTCGGTACAACGCAAAGGATGATGAGTTGAAATGATAATTTCGAATAAATTCGATCTTACTATCCACCAAGATCTCAGGATAGGGTAGGGCAGTACCAAAAGCTCTATTCTTGAAGTTCAGGAACACTTGCAGAACCTCTTCCTCTTTTCCTTCAAGTGGAATATCAAACTGGAGGAAATATTCGTGTGTGCCCAGTTCACTCCTCAATCGATAAAAATGTTCTGTTTGGGGCACTTTGGTTGACTTATTGATAACCTTCTCCCGATACTCCTCAATTTTATCATTCGGATATGCTTCTAAAGGCACATTGTTTAAATAGAAGTACGTGTTGATTTCAAATTTGGACAAGTATCCACTAAAGTAATTTGCTTTTAGGTNNGTATTGAATGTCTCCCTATCATTCTGTTGGAGCATATAGGTAAAGGATTTTCGCAATTGATCATCCTGTACAATCTTTTTCTCCATATCCACAAACAATGCCGTGGCGTTCAGGTCATCTTCCGCTTCCAGTTGGTTGAGGGTAATTCTCATCTCCCGCTCCATCTTATCATGCAAACTGCGCATATAGACCGATGTGGTCATGAATGCTAAGAAAACCAAAGTAAGGATAAAGGTAGACAAGGTCAAGCTTACCCGGACCTTGCTGTATGCCCGAAGCATAATCACGCCCGATAAAAAAATATTGAAGAAGGTATTCTCTCCGATGATCAAGGCATTGATGATGATTGCTGATACCAGGGCGATCAATTGTATGTTCAGGAAGGAAGTTGTATTCGGTAGTATGGATTTGATGATGCCTACAATGGAATCAATGAAATACAAGAGAATAACCATGTTGATACACATGATCAGGATGTTCAACCAACTGTATTCACTGAACGACAAAAGGTTGGTCAGGTCCAGCGTAACGGCTGAACTATTGGTAATCAATGTGGAAAGGTGAAAAAATAATAGGTTACTGATCAGGTAGATGCTCAAAATACCTACTAACGCCAAGATATTAGTCAGATTGGAGTTTAATTTCCGTAATGGAATCTTCAGGTAGGGTTGGATGGATCGGATATAAAACACCAGCCAAACTACGCTGATAGTCGTCATGAAAAAGGCCCATAGATTCGGCAAAATCGGACTATAGGCGTAATATTTGGGGTCAAAAAGCCCCATGGATGACTGTGCACTCAACCAGTTGGTGTTCAGATCAACCCATCGTGTCAGTGCCAAGGTGATGGCAAAAAAGAGGATGGAGAACCAAGGTCTTCCATTCTTGGCCAGCATTAAACATATATTGTTGACAAGAATAATAAAACAGATCGACGCAAACACCCAACAGATGAATTGGATGGTCATATAGATGTTATCCTGTTTTCCCTCTTTGAGTTTTACTGAAAATAAATAGGATCCATTTTTACTGTAGATATTCTTGACCGTTTCCTTGTCGTTGTAATCTGCCACCTCTAGATTGTTAGTGCTGATCAATTTGGGCGAGAATATATTGATCAAATAGTCATTATTGAACGGGAAATGGGTGTTGACGGGAATTAAGGCGAGCACGGTCATCCGTTCATTCAGCTTTCTCCGCTTAATCACATAAGCCCGATTATCGGCCTTATGGAACGTTACATCGCTTTGAAGCCCTTCGTCCGTGACCGGTACATACGTATTATTACTCCAAAATACCGGCTTGTTGTCCTTATAGATGTAAAAATAGAGCCTATTTTTCTCCCCTTGTTTTTGGGTGATATCCAATACCTGACTTGGGTATAACTCGACGTTGGAAAAGGCTTTCATGATATTTTCATTAGCGAAAATATCATCCACCATATGCTCATACTCATGAATGTTGTTGGCCACCGTTCGGGTATCCAACTCCAACATATCGTCTTTGGTGACAATATTGTTGATGGTAATAGCGGTGACCAAGAAGGAAACCGTCAAAATTAAAAGTAGAATCCGTATTTTATTACCCATTCAGCTATATTATGACCGTAAATATAATTAAAAAAAAGTCCTCGCAATATTTATTGCGAGGACTTTATAAAGATATACCTTTTTACCTAAGCGTGTACATCTTCTTGACGGAAGAATTTCGCTGTGAAGTACTCCCGGTTCATTCTTGCGATATTCGTTAATTTAATACCTTTTNNCCCTGTGTTTGTACAGTTACCGAAACCTTCAGCATCCATTTGATCAACCATCGCCTGAGCACGCTCATAACGTTCGGTCTGTCCTTGTGGCAATAAGGCGAATTGAGAGATTTTTGCCGATACGAACAACATCGCAGAAGCATTTTTACATGCCGCCACACAAGCACCACATCCGATACAGGTAGCCGATTCGAAAGCTTCGTCTGCAACTCGTTTAGGGATAAGGATGTTGTTTGCATCTTGCGCACCACCGGTATTGATGTTTATATAGCCACCAGCCTGCTGGATGCGGTCAAATGATGTTCTATCTACGGCTAGATCTTTCAATACTGGGAAGGCTGCTGCACGCCAAGGTTCGATCACGATGGTTTGTCCATCATGGAAGGAACGCATGTGCAATTGACAGGTGGTAATGCCGTATTTAGGACCATGCGGACGTCCGTTGATCACTAGGGAACACATTCCACAGATACCTTCGCGACAGTCGTGGTCGAAATATATAGGGTCTTCACCTTTACGGGTTAAATCTTCGTTTACCACGTCCAACATTTCTAGGAAAGACATATCATCTGCAATGTCTTTCGCCTGAACGGTTACGAATTGACCTTTATCGTTTGTATTTTTTTGACGCCAAATCTTTAGCGTTAAATTTAAATGTCCACTCATAATTGTAATATTGAGTAACAATAGGTCGAGCCTATCGCTTATTTATAACTTCTTTGTGTTAACTTAACGTTTTCGAATATTAACTCTTCCTTGTGCAATACTTCCGGTTGGTTTTCCCCTTTGTATTCCCAAGCTGCTACGTATGCGTAGTTTTCATCGTCACGTTTTGCTTCTCCGTCTTCTGTTTGTGATTCTAAACGGAAGTGACCACCACAAGACTCATTACGTTCCAAGGCGTCTAAAACCATCAGTTCTCCAAGTTCCAAGAAGTCAGCTACACGACCCGCTTTTTCAAGGGACATGTTCAACTCTTCGTTCTTACCAAGAACACATACATCAGACCAGAACTCTTTGCGTAGCTCCTGGATCAATCCTTTTGCTTTGATCAATCCCTCTGCTGTACGAGCCATTCCACAGTATTCCCACATGATGTGGCCTAATTTCTTATGGATATCATCTACAGTTTTGCTACCCTTCAAGGATAATAGTTTATTGACATAATCCTCCACCTCTTTACGTGTTTGCTCAAAAGCAGGATTATTCTGATCTACTGGATTGAAGTTTCCGATTTTTGCCAAGTAATCTCCAACAGTGTAAGGGATTACAAAGTAACCATCAGAAAGACCTTGCATCAATGCCGAAGCACCTAAGCGGTTCGCGCCGTGATCCGAGAAGTTAGCTTCTCCCAAACAGTATAAGCCAGGAACCGTAGTCATTAGATTATAGTCAACCCAAACACCACCCATGGTATAGTGTACCGCAGGGTAGATACGCATTGGTTGCTCATACGGGTTTTCGTCAGTAATTTGGTAATACATGTCGAACAAGTTACCATATTTCGCTTCTACTGTATCTTTACCTAAACGGTTGATCGCATCCGCAAAATCCAAGAATACCGCTACACCCGATTTACCAACACCGCGGCCTTCATCGACCATTTCTTTCGCATTACGGGATGCCACGTCACGTGGTACCAAGTTACCGAAGGAAGGGTATTTTCTTTCCAAGAAGTAATCGCGGTCGTCTTCTTTGATATCTTTAGGTTTGATTTCGCCTTTGCGAAGTTTTTCCGAAAGTTCAATAGTTTTTGGAACCCATACACGTCCGTCGTTACGTAAAGACTCCGACATCAAGGTTAATTTTGATTGGTGGTCTCCCGTTACTGGGATACAAGTTGGGTGGATTTGTGTATAACATGGGTTAGCGAAGAATGCGCCACGTTTGTGTGCTCTCCAAGCTGCCGTAACATTACAGCCCATCGCATTGGTTGAAAGGAAAAATACGTTTCCATAACCACCAGTACATAATAATACCGCGTGTCCAGCATGGGATTCGATCTTTCCGGTTACCATGTCACGGGTAATGATCCCTTTAGCTTCGCCATTGATTTTCACGATGTCCAACATCTCATGGCGGGTGAAGGATTCTACTTTTCCTTTTTGGATCTGACGGTTCAAAGCAGAATAAGCACCCAACAACAATTGTTGTCCAGTTTGACCACGTGCGTAGAAGGTACGGGATACTTGCGCACCACCGAAGGAACGGTTATCCAACAAACCTCCGTATTCGCGGGCAAAAGGAACACCTTGAGCCACACATTGGTCGATGATGTTTACAGATACTTGTGCCAAACGATAAACGTTTGCCTCACGAGCACGGTAGTCACCACCTTTGATTGTATCGTAGAAAAGACGGAAAACCGAGTCACCGTCGTTTTGGTAATCTTTTGCTGCATTGATACCCCCTTGCGCTGCAATCGAGTGTGCACGTCTTGGTGAATCTTGGTAACAGAAAGTCTTTACATTGTAACCTAGTTCGGCTAAAGAAGCCGCAGCTGAAGCTCCAGCCAATCCGGTACCAACAACGATAATGGTGAATTTACGTTTGTTGGCCGGGTTAACCAGCTTCATATCAAATTTATGTTTTGACCATTTTTCGGCCAATGGGCCTGCAGGTACTTTTGAATCTAACATATTCTCTTATTTATTTAGAAGATCTAGCAAATGCTTAATCTGTAAATAACCTATTTAACAAAATAAAAATACAATGGCATGGCTGCGAATAGGATCGGGATGATGATACCGAAGATCCAAACACCTAAGCCCCTAATGATTCCATTGTAACGTCTATGGTTGAAACCAATCGTTTGGAATGCCGATTGGAAACCATGGATCAAGTGGAAAGATAAAGCTGCCATTCCCAAAACATATAATCCAACCAATAATGGGTTCTGGAATGTCACTTCTACTTGCTTGTAAAGGTCTTTAGACTTCACCGTTTCAATCCCATCGTTCACAAAAGTTACATAACCTGTATAATCTGCAGGTACATTGTCAGCAAAGATGGTCTCCCTATTTCCTGTTTCCAATTCGGTGTGGTACTCTACATACGGAGTTGTACCGAATTTGTATTGGTACCAGAAGTTTTGCATGTGCGTAACAATGAAAACTAATAGAACAGTACCCAAGATTCCCATGTTGCGAGAATTCCATGCGCTATTTGCTTTACCATCATATTGGTTATAACCGATAGGACGTGCCGACTTGTTCTTAAGCGTTAAGATCAGGGCATAAACCGCGTGGATGATAATGGAAGCGTAAAGTAAGTAGGATACTACTTTAATTGGGGTAAAGTGGGTCATGAAATATGCATAATTGTTGAACGCATATCCCCCGTCATCTTTAAATAGTTGTAAGTTACCAATCAAGTGAACTATTAAGAACGTACATAAGAACAATCCTGTCAAGCTCATGATTAGTTTCTTCCCTAATGAAGATGTTAATACTGGCTTTGATTTACTCATTATTACTATGAATTTAATTTAGTTTCGCAAATCTATTCAATTGGTGACACATAACATGGAATTATGTTCAAATTTCCACTAATTTAGAATGGTTCTAATGTTTTATAAACAACAATGGCCAGATTTGATAACAAATCTGGCCATTACTGTTTTTTTAGGTGATGAAGGGCTATGCCTACACCTGCCTAAGCCATTTCTATAAAAAGGAATATCCTAGACCAATAGACCACATGCTGATCTTTTGACTTCTATTACTTTCTTGACTGATGTTGTTCAATCCATGTTCGTAGCGAAGGTCTATCGTGATGCTTTTGATATCTGCACCAATACCACCGATAATTCCAGTAGACGATTTTTTGTAGTTCTCGAAGTCTGTAGCGGTGTTGAAGTCCACTTTACCATCCTGCGCAAACGAAAATACAGGCCCTGCTTGGATACGTACGCCCAATGGCCCCAATCCGATCTTGGTACCTAATAAAATTGGAAGGTCCATGCTTTTTAAGGTTGCTTCCCCTTCTTCATTATTTTCTTGGTCCTTAAAACCTGCTTTTTTCTGGGTATAATACAGCTCGGGTTGAACATGGAATCCGGCCGCTCCAACACGTCCCCAAACACCCAACTGATACCCGGTCTTAGTGTCTGAGTTTAACCATTTTCCATCTGATTTTAGGCTTGAGAAATTCAAGGCTCCTTTAACACCTAACTTTAAGCTCGGTAATAATTGAGCTTGACTGGCCTGCACACAGAATAGCAATGCAGCAACTCCTAGTATGATTTTTTTCATATTAAAAATTTAATATATTTACTATTTCCAATTACTAAAGTAGGAAGATTTTATCAAAATAGCGTTAAACTTATGTATAATTTCAAGATTCAGGCGAAAGATTGGCCAGTTCTAAAACTAAAATTAAAAAGAAAGTATAATCATTTAACTGAAGAGGATCTGCAGTTTCAGGATGGCCAAGAGGATGAACTTTTAAAACGTCTGGCTGTTCGTCTTAATAGAAATATCGATTACGTCATTTTCACCTTATCAAAAGAAATGGTGGACTTGGATTCCAACCGTTTGTAAGATGTCGGATAAGCTGATTTCCTGGGAGGAATTTGAACAGGTGGATTTACGGGTAGGGACGATCAGGAACGCGCTTGATTTTCCGAAAGCCAAAAGGCCAGCCTACCAATTGGAAGTAGATTTTGGTCCTGAAATCGGAATTAGGAAATCCTCTGCCCAGATCAAAGCCCATTATACCAAAGAAGAACTGATCGGAAAGCAGGTGCTGGCAGTAGTCAATTTTCCGAAGAAACAGATTGCCAACTTCATGTCAGAATGCCTGGTGACCGGCTTTGCCGATGAAAACGGTGATATCATCCTAACGACCGTCGAACGTCCGGTTCCCAATGGCTCCAAATTAATATAATGAAGATCTATAATTTTGAAGATGATCCTTTAGCTGCTGTTCCCAATGTGGATGAACAGTACATGATGGAAGCGCTAAAACTGGCCAAGCGGGCGGCGGAAGAGGATGAGATCCCCATCGGTGCCATTGTTGTGGCCAATGGAAAGATCATTGGTAAAGGCTACAACCTGACCGAAAAACTGAATGATGTAACGGCGCATGCCGAAATGCAGGCCTTTACAGCTGCAGCGAATTTCCTGGGTGGAAAATACCTGCGCGATTGTACCTTATATGTCACCATTGAGCCTTGTGTGATGTGTGCCGGCGCCAGTTACTGGACGCAGATCAGCAAGATTGTCTATGGTGCCAAGGATATCAAAAGAGGATACTCCGTCATCCAGGATAAAATCATCCATCCGAAGACCACAGTTGTTTCCGGTGTGCTAGAAAAAGAATGTGCCGAATTGATGACATCATTTTTTCGTCAAAAACGATAAATTGACCAATTATTAAGGCCGGAAAGCAAACTATACCGGGCATTAATTGTTATATTCGTACATAAATTAATAACATCAAAAATAATAATATTATGGCATTTCAATTAGAAGCGTTACCCTACGCTAACAACGCATTAGAACCACATATTGACGCAGAAACCATGGAAATCCACCATGACCGTCACCACCAAGCATACGTAGATAACTTAAACAAAGCAATCGCAGGAACAGATGCCGAAAATGCTTCATTAGAGGATATCATCACGAATATTTCGAAGTACCCAGCTGCTGTTCGCCACAACGGTGGTGGTCACTTTAACCACCAATTGTTCTGGACAGTCTTAGGTCCTAACGCAGGTGGCGAACCAACTGGTGAATTAGCTGATGCAATCAATGAAACATTCGGTTCATTTGATGAATTGAAGAAAAAACTTCAAGAAGCTGGTGCAACCCGTTTCGGTTCTGGATGGTCTTGGTTGATCGTTGGTAAAGATGGTAAATTAGCGGTTACTTCTACGCCTAATCAAGATAATCCTTTGATGGATGTAGCTGAAGTTCAAGGTACGCCAATCTTTGGTATTGATGTATGGGAACATGCTTATTACTTAAAATATCAAAACAAACGCCCAGCTTATCTTGATGCAATCTTCAATGTAGTTAATTGGGATGCAGTAGCGGAGCGTTACGCGGCAGCAAAGAAGTAGTCTTATAGATATTAGATAATAGATATGGTAAAGCGGACAGGTATTGTCCGCTTTTTTTGTGATGTTTTTTATGTTGATTGTTTATTGCATCATTCCAGTCATTGCGAGGAGGGTCTGCGTCATTGCGAGGAGCTTT